>JAVBQP010000045.1:0-12598 GCA_031548905.1 Desulfovibrio sp.
CAACAGACGTTCCCGTTGCGGGGCGAGCAGGACAAAGACCGTGCCCGGCCGGGGTTCTTCCAGAGATTTGAGAAGAGAGTTGGCGGCGGCTTCCCCCAGGGACTGGGCTTCGGCCAGGACGACCACTCGGAACGCGGCCTCGCGCGGCGGTTCGCCCAGAACGGGCAGAAGATCGCGCACCTCTTGAATCTTGATGCTGCCCGCCCGCCCGTCCAGTAAAAAAAAGTCGCGGTGCAGGCCGGCAATCAACTTCATGCAGACGGGGCAGGATAAACAGGGGCGGTCGGCTTCCACCTGGGGAGATGGGACGGCGGGAGTCGGGGGGGCGGCGAACAGCGAGACCTGGCTTGGCGCGGCCTCGGCGGCCGGGATCGGCCGGCAGTTGAGCAGCACCGCCCACCAGCGGGCGGCGGCGAAACGCTCGTCGGCCGTGCCGCCTTCCAACAGCAGAACCTGGGGAGGATTCTCCCGCAGCCGGCGCAAAAAGCCGCGCACCCGCTCAAACCGGGCGGAAGCGGCGAAATCACGCACCCCGGCTCCCAGGCGGGCGACTTCCTCGGCCCCCGGCGCGAGATCGTCCGGGGATACGGTGACCGCTGTGGCGCCGGGGGCTTTACCGCTCATGATGCTTACCGGCGCAGGATGGTCTGGTCCCGATCCGGGCCGACGGAAACAATGGTCGCCGGCACGCCGGTCAGTTCTTCCAGACGGGCGATATAGTTTCTGGCGGCCTCGGGCAGTTTGTCCCACGAGGCGCAGTCCTCAATCGACTCGCTCCAACCCGGCATGGTTTCGTAGACCGGCTCGGCGGCGGCCAAGCCGTTTTCCGCCTGGGGCGGGTAATCCATCTTCACGCCGTTGACCATATAGGCGGTGCAGATACGCAGTTCGGGCAGGCCCGAAAGCACGTCCAGCTTGGTCAGGGCCATGTCCGTCAAGCCGCACAGGCGCACCGACTCGCGCAGGAGCACGGCGTCGAACCAGCCGCAGCGGCGCTTGCGGCCGGTGGTGGCTCCGAACTCCGCGCCCTTCTCCTGCATGTAGTCGCCGGTCGAGTCAAAAAGCTCCGTAGGAAACGGCCCGGCCCCGACCCGCGTGGTGTAGGCTTTGACGATGCCGATAATCCGCCCCAGCCGGCCGGGGGAAAAACCGGCCCCGGCGGCGGCGTTGCCCGCGACCGTGTTTGAGGAGGTCACAAAGGGATAGGTGCCGTGATCGATGTCCAGGTGCACGCCCTGGGCACCCTCAAACATAATCTTTCCGCCGGCTTTCTCGACGGCGGCCAGTTCCGCGCCCACATCGACCAGGTACGGGGCGAGGCGGCGGGCGGCGGGCAGCACCTCGGCCAGGACGTCTTCGGCATTCAGCGTCGGGCGCTTGTACAGGGCCTGCAACAGGGCGTTTTTTTCCTCCAGGGCGACACGAATCTTCCGCTCCAGCAGGGCCTCGTCGGCCAGATCGCAGGCCCGGATACCGATACGGGCGGTTTTATCCTCGTAACAGGGGCCGATGCCCCGTCCGGTGGTGCCGATCTTGCCTTCGGCCTTGTGGGCCTCACGGGCCTGATCCAATGCCTTGTGATAGGGCATGATGATGTGGGCCTTACGAGAGAGCTTCAGGCGGGTCGGGGAAATATCCACCCCCTGGTCGGCGATGGCCTCCATCTCTTTGAGCAGCACCGTGGGGTCCACGACCACGCCGTTGCCGATCAGACAGATCTTGCCCGGATGCAGGATGCCTGAGGGAATCAGATGCAGGATGTATTTCTTCCCGCCCACAATCACCGTATGGCCCGCATTGTTGCCGCCCTGAAAACGCACGACGGCGGCAATGTCGCCGGAAAGCAAATCAACGATCTTGCCTTTGCCTTCGTCGCCCCATTGAGCGCCGACAATCACCATATTGGACATGCGAACTCCTTGCTGCGCGCATTCACAAGCCGCCGCCGGCCTTGCCGGACCGAAACGTGCCGCGTGCGCGAACGATTATCCCTTGGGGGGAAAAGACAAAACCACGGCCTTCCGGGCCTCCGCCGCGTCAGCCTCCCCCTTGTCCGAAGTGACGGGGGTGAACAGGGGCGGCTCCGGCGCCGCCGACGGGTCCAGGCTTGCCAGCCTGCGGTAGTTGAACAATTGATTCTTCCAGCGCACGGCCTGAATCATACAGAGGGCCAGGGTCGCCTCTTCCCATCGTTTGCCGGGTTCGAATTCTTCCACCTGCCGGGCGTAACTTTCCCACAGGCTCATCAGGGAGGCCTCGTCGTATTCGTTCAACTTCGCGGCCATCTTTTCCAGCATCCGTCGCATGGCTTCCCTCTTGGCAAAAATCCATTGCCGGGGCCGCAAAAGGCGCGGCTCCGGTTCCTACCTATACCCGATTCCGCAGCGGGCTTCAAGCTGAAGAATCCGACAGCGACCGGCTCCTTCCGCTCCGTCATTCGGACTTGAAGAAACCGCCGCTCCCGGATATATTCAATTTTTTCACCCACCACTCTTTTTTGAGGCACCCCCATGACCAACCTGGAAATTGAGAAAAAATCCTGCTGGGAGCTCTATACCGACTCCAAAGACCGCGCCGGAATGAACGCCCTGGCCGATCGCTACATACACTTTCTCTCCACCTGCAAGACCGAGCGGGAAACCATCGACTTCGCCCGCGAGCAATTGAAGAAAGCCGGATTTTCCGATGGAGTGACCGGGGATCGCGCCCTGTTCACCCTGCATAAAAAGACCCTGTTCGCGGCCCGCCGGGGCAAGCAGCCCCTCAGCAAGGGCCAGCGCCTTGTCTGCGCCCACGCCGACACCCCCCGCCTGGACCTGAAACAGCGCCCACTGCTGGAGCAGGCCCACGTGGGCCAGGCCAAAACCCATTACTACGGCGGTATCCGCAAGTATCAGTGGCTGGCCCGCCCCCTGGCCCTGCACGGGGTGGTGGTGCGCCGCGACGGCTCCACCGTGGCCCTGACCATCGGCGAGGATCCGGCCGACCCGGTCTTCACCATCGCGGATCTGCTGCCGCATCTGGCCCAGAGCCAGGCCGACCAGCCCATCTCCAAGGTGTTTGAAGGCGAGCGCCTGAACCTGGCCTTCGGGCATGAGCCGAAGCCCACTCCCAAGGGCAAGAAGGCCGAAACGCCCAAGGAACCGGTAAAAGCCCATATCCTGGCCCTGCTCAACGAGCGCTACGGGCTGGTGGAAGAAGACCTCTACACCGCCGAACTCCAGGCCGTGCCGGCCGGCCCGGCCCGCTATGTGGGCCTGGACCGCGCCATGATCGGCGGCTACGGCCAGGACGATCGCATTTGCGTGTTCACAGGCATGAACGCCTTTCTGGAAAGCGTGAAAACCAAACCGGAACATACCGCCATTCTGATGCTCTGGGATAAAGAGGAAATAGGCTCGGAGGGTTCCACCGGGGCGAAATCCCGCTTCTTCGAGTATTGCATGCAGGATTTGATCGCGGCCTGGGAACCCAAGGCCCGTTTTTCCGACGTGCTGCGCGCCGCCCAGGCCCTCTCGGCCGACGTGCATGCCGCCGTGGACCCCGACTGGCAGGAACTGCACGAGAAAAACAACGCGGCCTGGCTCGGTTTCGGCCCCTGCTTCTGCAAGTTCACCGGGCACCGGGGCAAGTATGAAGCCAACGACGCCCACGCCGAATACGTGGGTGTTCTGCGTAACCTGCTCAACGCCCACAAGGTGCCCTGGCAGATGGCGGAACTCGGCAAGGTGGACGGCGGCGGCGGCGGCACCGTGGCCATGCACTTGGCCGCTTACGGCATGAACATCATCGATTTCGGCCCGCCGGTGCTTTCCATGCACAGCCCCTTCGAGCTCTCGAGCAAGGCGGATCTGTACGCCACGCTCAAGGCCTACGCCACGTTCTACCGCTCATAAAGGAAGGCGCAGCATGCGGATTATTGCCGGGGCCTGGCGCGGCCGCAACCTGAAAACCACCACCGGGCCGGGCCTGCGCCCGGCCATGGGCAAGGTGCGCGAAGCCCTGTTCTCCATGATCGAAACCCGCGTCGACCTCGGCCCCGAGACGCGCGTTCTCGATCTTTTCGCCGGCAGCGGGAGCCTGGGGTTCGAGGCCATGAGCCGAGGCGCGGGGCATGTGGACTTTGTGGAAAACGCCCCCTACGCGGCCAAAGTCATCCAGGCCAACGCCGAACATTTGGAGTTAGAGCCGGATCGCTTCAGCGTCCGGCGGGAAGATGTTCTGAAATTCCTGCGTAAACTCGCTCGTATACCCTACGATCTGGTGTTCATCGACCCGCCCTACCAACTGGCGGCTCTGGATACGGTTCTCAAATCCCTGTGCGAAAACAGGTATCTCGCGCCGGGCGCCCTGGTGAACGCGGAGGTGGAGTCTCGGCTCCCCTTCGACCCGGCCCGCGTTCCGTCCGACCTTTCCCCGCAAGCCGACCGCGCTTACGGGCAGACACGAGTATTGCTGTGGATTGCCGACCGAACATAGCCGTCTACCCCGGCACCTTCGACCCCCTGACCAACGGCCACGCCAGTCTGATCAAGCGCGGCTGCGAGATCTTCGACACGGTCATCGTGGCCGTTGCCCTGGACACGCCCAAGTCGCCGCTCTTCTCTATTGAAGAACGGGTGGCCATGGCGGCGGAAGCTTTCACGGGTAACCCCAAGGTCCGGGTCGAGCCCTTTTCCGGCCTGCTTGTGGACTACGTGGACCGCTCCGGGGCCGGGGTGATCCTGCGCGGCCTGCGGGCCGTTTCGGACTTCGAATACGAGTTCCAGTTGGCCCTGATGAATCGCAAGTTAAAGCGCCACATTCAAACCGTGTTTCTGATGACCGACTACCAGTGGCTGTACATCAGCTCGACGATCATCAAAGCCGCGGCCCAGCTTGGCGGCGACATCAAGGGCCTGGTGCCGGACGCGGTCTACGTCCGCCTGCGGGAAAAATTCGGCTGGCCCTACCCCCTGGCATGAGCGCGTCCATTCCCGTCATCTGCCTGATGGGGCCGACGGGCGCGGGCAAGACCGCCGCCTCCCTGGCCCTGGCCGGGGAGTTCCCCGTCACGGTCATCAACGCCGACTCCCGGCAGGTCTACCGGGATTTCCCGATCATCACCGCCCGGCCGAGCCCGGCGGAAGAAGCCGTCTGCCCGCACCGTCTGTTCGGCTTCCTGCCCACCGAAGAAACACTCGGAGCCGGCGAGTACGCCCGCCTGGCCCGCGCCGTCGTGGCCGAAGAGCACGCCGAAGGACGCCTGCCCGTGCTGGTGGGCGGCACCGGCCTGTACTTCCGGGCGCTCCTCGACGGCATGGCGGCCATCCCTCCCGTGCCGGAAGAAGTGGCGATTTCCTGGCGGGTCCGCTGCGACGCCGAGGGCCCGGCCGCCCTGCACGCCGCCCTGGCCGAGGTGGATCCCACGACGGCCGCCCGGCTCCACCCCAACGACCGTCAGCGCGTCTGCCGGGCGCTCGAGGTTCATGAGGCCACAGGCAAACCCCTTTCCTGGTGGCATGAGCGGCCGGTGGAGGAATCTCCCTTTCGGGCTCTGCGCCTCTGCCTGGAACTTCCCCTGACCGAGCTTGAGCCGCGCCTGGCCCGGCGCATCGAGCTGATGCTCGATGCCGGCGCCCTGGACGAAGCCCGCGCCGCCCTGGCCCTCTGCGCGAACCCCAAGGCTCCGGGCTGGTCCGGCATCGGCTGCCGAGAAGTGTACGCCCATCTTGAGGAAGGCCTTTCCCTGGAAGAGTGCAAGACGCTCTGGCTGCGCAACACCCGCGCCTACGCCAAGCGCCAGTTGACCTGGTTCCGGGCCGCGAAGGATCTTGTCCGCCTTGCTCCCGACGACATCGCCCAGGTCCGCGCCCTGGCGCGCTCCCATCTGCAACAAAAATAAAGAGGAACTCCTATGCCTCAAAACTATTTGCGCGCCGTGCGGCAACGCGACCAGGAGGTCAACCCGCTGTTCGCCTTTCTGGGCGCCCATGTGGACGCGGCCGAAAACGGCGCGGCCCGGGTGGTGTTGCCCGTCTCCCCCAAACTGGCTCAGGGCGGAGGCATGGTCGCGGGCGGCATTCTGGCCACCCTGGCGGACGAATCCATGGCCCATGCGGTGCTGAGTCTGTTGCAAGCGGGGCAACACACGGCCACGGCGGAGATGAACATCCGCTTTCTGCGGGCAAGCGACCCGAAAGCCGGCGGCGAGATTCAGGCCGTCGCCACGGTCGTCAAGCCCGGACGAAGCCTGATGTTCGCCGAAGCCGAAGTGATGGATCAAAACGGACGCCTGTTGGCCACAGCCGGCGCCACCTTTTGGGTGGGGGAGCATCCGGCCCTGACGAAAAAGCGATGACGGGACGGCCTGTTCAGGCCTTTGATTCGCTCGGATGAAAGCGGTTACAATTTCCCCCGCCTACGCAGGCAAAAGAATTTTGTGAAATAAAGCACATTCTATCGAAAATATCGCCGAAAATCGCTTGCCTCAGGGTAAAATTCTTTCTATTCTTCGCTTCGCGAAGGCCTCCCACTTTCACCGGAGTCCCCCACCGGGCCGAGAGCTTCCGCACCCGGCATATGTCATCGATTACATTCTGCCGGAACAATTCGCTTTATAGGAGCCGACAATGTCGACCCTGTCCACCATCTGGTCCTTTTGCCTTTTCGCCGCGGGCGGGGCGCTGATAGCCGCCGCGGCATACGGGCTGTTTCGTGAAAAAAACAACGCGCGATCTTGGCTGCGCCTCATGTGCCTCGGCGACTTCGGCTGTATTCTGCTGGGGTACGCGGGCGGAGCTCTGGCCGAAACAGGTGCCCTGCTCTCGCTGGTCTACACGGGCGCGGCGCGCCTGCTGGCCTGGGTTGCCCTCTCCCGCCTCCGCGACCGGGCCGGGACCGGCGAGATCTCCGGCCTGCGCGGCGTCGGCAGGGCCGAGCCGCTCACGACCGCGCTCTTCGCCTTTGCCATGTTCGCGGCCCTGGGCATCAGCTTTTTCTTCACCCCGGACGCGCGCCTGATTCTGCTGTATTCCTCCCTGGCGGACGGCGGCATCCTCGCCCCGGCCCTACTGCTCGCGGCCACGGCCATGATTTTCTACCGCACCGCCCACTGTGTCCACGCCCTCTGGCTGGAAGGCGGGGCGTATGCGGAATCCTCCTCCGGGCGCGGGCCTTCCCCTCTTATGTGGGGGCTGACGGCCGTCGTCGCCCTGGCCGGAGTCTTCGGGCATCGCCTGATCGTCTGGGCCGCCGGCCTGACCGGCGCCGCCGGGCTGCCGGACTTCGCGCCCGCCCTGCCGCCGGCCGTGCTGATTCCCTACGTGGGGGCGCCGCTCGTGTTCGTGTTCCTCCGGGGCAAAGCACACCTCCGCGCCGTCTGTATCTGTACGCTCATGGCCGCCTCGTTCTGCGCGGCCCTGTGGCTGCCCGCGCCCACGCCCCTCGGCCGGCTTTTCGCCGTGACCGCGGCCGGCATCGGCCTGCTCTCGGCCCTGTACTCCTACGCATACATCCACCGGCCCAAGGACGGCCCGGCGGAAAGCGAGGCTCTGTATTGGCTCTTCCTGCCCCTGACCTTCGCTTCCCTGGCGGGGGCCGCCCTTTCCGAGAACCTCGGCAGCCTGTTCACCCACTGGGAACTGATGACCCTGGCCTCTTATGTCCTGGTCGCCCACGAGCGGACCCAGAAGGCCCTGGACGCCGCCCGCAAGTACCTGGTCATGTGCGGTCTCGGCGCGGTGTTCCTGCCCGCCGGCCTGTTCCTGTTGGCCCAGAGCGCCGGGTCGGCCGAACTCGCGGCCGTAAGCGCGGCCTCCTATACTTCCGGCATCGCCGTGATCGCGGGCCTGCTCTGCTTGCTCGGCTTCGGGGTCAAGGCGGGTCTGGTGCCCGGCCACGGCTGGCTGCCCGACGCCCACCCGGCCGCGCCCTCCTCCATCTCCGCCCCTCTTTCGGGCGTGCTGACCAAGGCCGGAATCTTCGGCCTGGCCTTCGTGCTGATCGGCGTTCTCGGCCTGGGCCTGCCCGGCAGGGCCGGCTCCTCCCTGGGCACGCTGGTTTCCATCCTTGGTCTGGCGACCATGCTGTACGGGGAAATCTCCGCCCTGTACCAAAAAGATATCAAACGGCTGTTCGCCTACTCCACTCTGGGGCAGATCGGTGAAATCACCCTGACCCTCGGGCTGTGCACCCTGCCCGCCCTGGCGGGTTCGCTGCTGCACCTGGTCAACCACGCCGTGATGAAAGACCTGCTCTTCTTCTGTTCCGGGGCGCTGATCCTGCGCGCCGGGGGCAGAAACCTGGAAGACCTGCGCGGCCTCGGCCGGGCCATGCCTTTTACGGCCTGTTGCATGGTCGTCGGCCTGCTCTCCATTCTCGGCCTGCCGCCCTTTGCCGGGTTCATGAGCAAATACCTGATGGTTTACGCCCTGGCGGCCGAGAGCCCGCTCCTGGCCGGAGTATTCCTGCTCGGGTCCCTGGCGGGTTGCATTTACTACGTGCGGGTCATCCGCACCCTGATCTTCGAACCGTATGAAGGCCCGGCTGTGGCCGAAGCGCCCTTGTCCATGCGTATTCCCCTGGGAATTCTGGCCGGCCTGTGCGTGGTCCTCGGCCTGTTCCCGGAACTGGGGTTGTCCCTGGTCCGGCCGGTGCTGGAAAGCTGGAGCGCGGCGGGCAAGCTCGCCCCGGCTGTTCTCCCCTCCCTGGCTTACACCTTGCCGCCCTACACCCTGCTCCTGCTGATCGCGGCCGTGCTGCCGTTCTGGTTCCGCAAAGAGCCGGAAACGGCGGGCCGGGTTACGGCCCTGGCCTTCGCGGCCGCCGCTCTGCTGGTGGCCGTCTTCGGCCGGGATCTGGACACCCTGAGCTTCGGTTTCGCCCTGCTGGTGCCGATCATGGGCGCCCTGAACGCCTGGTACAGCGTGGGCTACATGAACCACAGCCATACCCAGTGGCGCTTCTACACCTTCTTCCTGCTCATGTGCGCGGGCCTGACCGGCACGGCCGCCGCCCCGGATCTGTTCAGTTTCTTCTTCTTCTGGGAAATTATGAGTTCGTGGAGCCTGTATTTCGTCATCGTGCATGAAGAAAACGAGGCGGCCCTGCGCGAAGGCTTCAAGTATTTCTTCTTCAACGTGCTCGGTGCGGCCTTCCTGTTCCTGGCCGTGGCCCTGGCCGTGCGCTGGTGCGGCGGCGGGGAGTTCTCGGTCGTGCGCGCGGCCATTCCGGACCTGACCGGGTTCCAGGCCGGCCTTCTGGCCACCCTGGCCGCGATCGGATTCGTCATGAAGGCGGCGCAACTGCCCTTCCGCATCGACATCCAGATGCACCCGGCCACGGCGCCCACCCCGGTTTCCGGCTACATCTCCTCGGTGCTCCTGAAGAGCGCCCTGTTCGGCCTGGTCAAGCTGTTCCTGGTGCTCGGCGGCGGCGCGGCCCTGGTTTCCGGGGTGACCTCGGCGGCGGGCACGGCGTCCGCGCTCAGCCCGCTTATGGATACGGTGGTTTGGGTCGGCGCCCTGACCATCGTCATGGCCGCCGGGTTCGCGGTATTCCAGAAAGACCTCAAGCTGGTGCTCATCTACTCCACGGTGAGCCAGCTCGGTTACATGATCGCCGGTGTGGGCCTGGGGTCATCCCTGGGCGTGGCCGGGGGTCTGCTGCACCTGGTCAACCATATGTTCTTCAAGGATCTGCTCTTCTTGACGGCCGGGGCGATCATCGTCCAGACCCACCGCCAGAATATGGACGAAATGGGCGGCCTGGCCCGGAACATGCCCGTGACCCTGGCCTTTTTCTGCATCGGCGCGGCCTGCGTCATCGGTATCCCGCCGAGCAACGGCTTCACCTCGAAATGGATTCTCTACCACGCCCTGATGGAGAAAGGCCACGTGCTCCCGGCCGTGCTTTCCCTGGCGGGCAGCGTGATTACCCTGGCATACTTCGCCAAGGCCCTGCACTCGGCCTTCCTGGGCAGACCTGCCCCCGAGCTTGCGCATGTCACCGAGGCCCCGAAGGTGATGCTCCTGCCCATGGGCGTGCTCGCCGGGCTCTGCCTGGTGACAAGCCTCTTTCCCGGACTTATCTTGTATCCATTGAATTCGGTGCTGGCCGAATACGGCTTGCCTGTGCTGGACGTGGCCCTCTATGGCCTGGCCTCGGGCCGGGGCGCCTGGAACGCGGTCATCGCGGCCTGCCTGTTCGGCGCAGCCGGCGGCGTGGGCTGGTTCGGCTTAAACGCCCTGATCCGCTCCACGCGGACCACGCCGGTACACACCTGCGGCGTGGACCCGGCCGACCTGCAACTGCGCACCAGTTCGCGCGACGTGTACACGGCCCCGGCCCGGGAACTTTCCCGTATCGGCCGCCTTTTCACCCGGCGCGGCGATAAATAGGAACACGACCATGAACGACGCATCCCTGTTCGAGCAAATACTCCGGGCCTTGTTCCACCTGTTCGTCTTCCCCGGCGGGATCTTCGCCCTGGCCTTCGGCCTGTTCCTCAAAGGCGTGGACAGAAAACTGGAAGCCCGCCTGCAACGGCGCATCGGCCCGCCCCTGATCCAACCTTTCATCGACCTGGCCAAACTCTGTACCAAAGAAACCCTGATTCCGGACACCGCCCGCCGGGCCGTGTTCCTGGCCGCCCCGGTGGTCGGGTTCACGGGCATGGCCGTGTGCGCGGCCCTCATGCCCGTGCCCGGCGTGACCTTGGGCCTGACCGACATGGGCGACCTGCTGGTTTACTTCTACCTGCTGCCCCTGCCCGCCATCGCCCTGATGGTCGGCGGCTCGGCCTCGGGCTCGCCCTTCGGCGGCCTGGGTTTCTCGCGGGAAATGACCGTGATGTTCGCCTACGAGATTCCGCTCCTGATGATCATCCTGGCCGTGGCCCTCAAGGTCGGTCAGGGCGGCGCGGAGTTCTCCCTCGGGGCCGTGGCCGCCCACCAGGGCGTGAACGGGCAGTTCGCCTTCAACCCGGCCATGATTCCCGCCTTCCTCGCCTACCTGATGGTTCTGCCCGGCACTATGGGCATGGTTCCTTTTGATGTGCCCGAGGCCGAAACCGAAATTATCGAAGGGCCGCTCCTGGAATATTCCGGTCCCGCCCTGGCCTTCTTCCACCTGACGAGCGCCCTGAAGACCGTGGTCGTGCTCGGCCTCGGCGTGCTGCTCTTCCTGCCCGGCGGCCCCTCGGCCGGCAGTCTGGCGGGGCTTGCCTGGTTCGCGCTCAAATGCCTGGGCCTGATGGCCCTGGCCCTGACCCTGGTCAAGTCCGCCACCGGGCGCTTCCGGGTGGATCAGGCCATGAAGTTTTACCTGAAGTACCCGGCGGGTCTGGCCCTGTGCAGCCTGCTGCTTGCCTGGCTGTGGCCCTAGGGGGTGTTCCCGAATGGTCTTTTCGCCCTCTGCCCGCGTCAGGCTCGCCCCGTGCGAAGCTCATGCACGCAGCGGTACACTTCGCTCCGCCCGGAACTCGCCTTCCTTGGCGGAAAACGAAAATCCTCATTGGGGAACACCCCCCGCAATAAGGAGCCTGTTGTGAACTTTCTGCAAAAACTGTCCGTCCGCTCGCCCTGGCTGTACCGGATCAACGCGGGCTCCTGTAACGGCTGCGACGTGGAGCTGGCCACCACGGCCTGCATCGCCCGCTATGACGTGGAACGCCTGGGCTGTAAATACTGCGGCAGCCCCCGACATGCCGATATCGTATTCATTACCGGCCCACTCACCCTGCGCGTGCGCGACAAAGTTCTGCGGGTCTGGGACGAGATCCCCGAGCCCAAAGTCACCGTGGCCGTGGGCATCTGCCCGGTCAGCGGCGGCGTGTTCCGGGGCGGGCACTCCATCGAGGGCCCCGTCGACAAATACATCCCCGTAGACGTCAACGTCCCCGGCTGCCCGCCCCGGCCCCAGGCCATCATGGAGGGGGTGCTCCTGGCCGCCAAGATCTGGATGGCCCGCATGGAAGGGCAGACGCCCGACGCCGCCCTGCGCAAGGAACTCGAGGAGGCCCGCCATGCTGCGCTTTCTTAAGGTTCTGGCCCGCAACCTGGCCAAGGGGCCGGCCGTCGATCCCTTCCCGGCTCAAGAGGCCTGGACCCCGGAACGCTTCCGGGGCCGGGTGACCATGGACCCGGAAAAGTGTGTGGGCTGCGGCATCTGTCGGCACGTCTGCGCCGGCCGGGCCATCCGCATCGAACCCACCGAGGACGGCACGGGCTACAACTTCACCATCTGGCACAACACCTGCGCCCTGTGCGGCATGTGCCGGCATTTCTGCCCCACCCGGGCCATCACCATGACCACGGACTGGCACAACGCCCATACCCAGGAGCAGAAGTACGACTGGGCCGAGCACCGGCTCGTCTCCTATCTGCACTGCGCGGGATGCGGCGCGCCCATGCGTATGCTGCCGCCGGAACTGGCCGCCCGGGTATACGCCCACAGCCCCGTGGACATGACCGCCATCCTGACGCTCTGCCCCGACTGCCGGCGCGCCGCGGCCGCGGCCCAGATGACCGCCGAACACGCCGCCGCCAAGCCGGAGACCACTGAGGCATCCACCCATGACGACTGATACCCACGACGCCCGCCTGCTTGAAGCCGGCGG
>JAVBQP010000067.1:0-14096 GCA_031548905.1 Desulfovibrio sp.
CAAGCCCCTCAACTCCGCTCGACTTGCATGTGTTAGGCACGCCGCCGGCGTTCAATCTGAGCCAGAATCAAACTCTCCAGTTAATTATTAACCGCGAGTCCGACCTTACCGATCGAATCCGACTGAATCTCTTCTCTTCCCGCTCACTATTCATTTGTCAAAGATCGGAGGATTTCTCCCCGCAATAAAAAGGCCGATATTCCGGCCCGTTATTGCCTCGTCGCCCGGCAGTTCCGTGCGGCGAAACGGACTTATGCCCCATCATCTCCCACTCGTCAACACCTTTTTTGCAACTTTTTTGATCTTTTCCGCTTTCCTTTGGGAGGGAAGGGAATTCGTTACCTTCAGGAGCGCAGGCCGATAACCTCAAGCCGGAGCAACGCGGCCGTGACCTCCGCCAGGGGCAGGCCGACCACGTTGGTCCACGAGCCGTGAACCTCCGCCACGAGACAGGCCCCTGTCCCCTGGACGGCATAAGCCCCGGCCTTGTCCATGGGTTCGCCACCCGCCACATAGGCCTGGGCGGTTCGGTAATCAAAGGGGATGAACACCACTTGGGAGGCGGTCGCAAAGTCTTCCCGAACATCCGGCCCCCGCAGGGAACAGCCGGTGATCACCCGGTGTTCGCGACCGGCCAGGCGCAGGAGCATCTCCACGGCGTGGGCGGCATCGCGGGGCTTGCCCAGAATATCGCCGTCGATGCAAACGATGGTGTCCGCAGCCAGGATGACGGCGTCGCGCAGTTCGGCCGGCAACCCGCCGGCGCAGGCGTCGGCCTTGGCCGCGCTTGCCCGCAGGGCATACACTTCCGGCTCTTCACCGGGAAAAGGGGAGGGCTCGATAATGGGAGCGGGCCGAGCCTGCACGGCAAGGCCCAGCCCGTGAAGCATCTCCAGGCGCCGGGGCGAGGCCGTGGCCGGCACCAGGGGACGAAGAAGGGTGTAAATGGCCCGTTCCCCTATTGCAGGGAGCCGGCCAGGGCGTTTTCATCCGCCAGGAGCTTGGTCGCGATCTTCCTGGAGTCCACCGTATACTCGCCGGCGGCAACGCGCTCTTTGATGGCGTCCACTTTCTCGCGGCGCACGTCCGGGGCCTGGGTCGCGGCCGAATGGGCGGCCGTGCGCAACAGCGCCTCGGGCGACAGACTGATGCGATCTCCCTTGGCCGGGGCCTGGGTGGCGGCGGCTTCTTTGCGGCCGTCTTTCTCCGCCCCGTCAATGCGCGCCTGGGCGTAAGGATCCACCACGCGGGCAAGGGTATTTTTGATTTCCATAACAGTCTCCTCAGTTCATCAACGACTCAGAGCATTGTAGCGTCAACCGTACGCAAAGTCACGTCCCACAACCTGGCCATCACGACCTGCCGGGCCTCGGCCCCGAGCTCCTCTTCCGAGCCGTCGGGGTCGAGGCGAAATATCCGTATCTCCAGGCTGCCCGGCGGGTACCGGAAAACATGGGACTCGCCGGTTTCCCGGTCCAGGGTTTCGTGCACTTCCTGAACCACCGGGTTGTCGCTGCCGGAGAAGATCAAGTTTTCCATAATCTCACGGGCGATACGCTCCACCATGGCGCGTCGCTGCGCCGCCGCGTCATCCTGCCCGACGGCCCGGCGCCCGGTCAACTGCTCGTAGCGCGCCAACCGACGCGCCGCAACCAGTTGCCGTCCGTATTGGAGCAGCATCTGCCGCGTATAAAAAGATTGCGTTTCCATGATCCACCCGTACCCCTCTTATCGGCCGGCCATTACAGGGGTTTAGGGGTACGGAGGCCAAAATAGCCTCAAAATTATGCTTATGATTATAGCATATTGAGTATAACGCCCTTGTTTTTCGTACGCGCCCGCCCTCCACCGCAGGGCGAAAAAACGCGCCGTACCGGGAACTCAGCCCGCCTGCCCCAGGATATCCCGCATCTGGGGCATATCCTTGTCGCCCCGGCCGGAGAGGCAGACCACCACGCAGGCTTCCTTCGGCAGTTCTCGGGCGGTCTTCATGGCCTGGGCCAGGGCATGGGAAGACTCGAGGGCCGGGATAATCCCTTCCAGTCTGCTGAGGGTAAGGAAGGCCTCCACGGCTTCGGTGTCTGTCGCGGCAAGATATTCGGCCCGACCGGAATCCTTGAGCAGGGCGTGTTCCGGCCCTACTCCGGGGTAGTCCAGACCGGCCGAAATAGAGTAAACCGGCGCCGCGCCGCCGTTCGCATCCTGAAGCAGATACGAGGAAAACCCGTGTAACACGCCGGGCGTACCGTGGCACATGGTGGCGGCATTGTCGCCTCGGGCCGGGCCGCGCCCGCCCGGCTCCACGCCGATAAGCCGGACATCTTTGTCTTGGATGAACGAATGGAACATACCGATTGCGTTGGACCCGCCGCCCACACAGGCCAGAACGGCCTCGGGCAGCCCGCCGATCTGGGCGAGGCACTGTTCCCGCGCCTCCCGGCCGATGATCGACTGGAAGTCGCGTACCATCAGGGGGTAGGGATGCGGACCCACGGCCGAGCCGAGCAGGTAAAAGCTTTCCGGGTCGTCCACCCAGGCGGCCAGGGCGGCATCCACGGCCTCTTTCAGGGTGCGCAGGCCGTCTTTCACGGCCACCACTTCCGTGCCCATCATACGCATACGCAGGACGTTGGGCTGCTGGCGCAGGGTATCTTCTTCACCCATGTACACGGTGCAGCGCATACCCATGAGCGCCGAGGCGGCGGCAGCGGCCACGCCGTGCTGCCCGGCCCCGGTTTCCGCGATGATCCGGGTCTTGCCCATACGTTTGGCCAGGAGGATCTGCCCCAGGACGTTGTTCAGCTTGTGGGCGCCCAGGTGATTCAGATCTTCCCTTTTGAGGTAGATGGTCGCGCCGCCCACGGCGCGGCTGAGGTTTTTCGCTTTGAACAGGGGCGTGGCCCGACCCGAATAATCGCGCAGCAAGCCGTGGTATTCGGCGAGAAAGTCCGGATCCTCGCGGAAGCGGAAGTATTCTCCCGCCAAGTGGTGCAGGATCGGCTCCAGGGTCGGGGGCACGAACACGCCGCCGTGGGGGCCGAAAAATCCCCGATCGTCCGGGTCGGCGCCGGGTTCGGGCAGATGAGGGGTCTGAAGGGTCTGCGGTGCGGTGGCCATGTTGAACTCCTTTTTTCTCCGTTCTCGGGTGGGCGACGGGGGAACGGACAAAAAAGAAATCGCGGCCGGGTTCCCCGCCGCGATAACATGTGCTCGTGTGTTTGTTGCTGATTGCTACATGCACGATGCCGCGCGGCCTTGTTTCCAAGGCCGCCACCACTGAATGGATATGGCGGTGTGGGTGTGCATGGGAACTAGCTACCGCATGGCGGGGGTAGTGTCAATATATGACTGCGGGGAAGCCCTCCCATCTTCGCATTCCCGCGAAGCCGGCAAAAATCCTGTTACACCAATTCTTTCATATGCACATACAGCTTGGCCGGCCCCTTGCCGTCCACCTGGGGCACCTGAAGCCCCAACCGGGCATGGTGATTGATCAAAATCGGCCCGAACAAATTCAGGGCGGTTTCCTCCGGCTTGCCGGGCGGGATCGAAGCCGTGACCAGCACGGCCAGATCCTCGCGCTTTTCCGCCTTAAGCAGGCGCTGCTCGGCATCGGCCACGTGCACAGTGTAGTCCGGCTTGAAACTGTACGGGTCGGCCACCAGAAGGCCCAGGCCGGGCTCGGCCATGCTCTGGAGCACGAGCAGCGGCGCGTCCTCGCGCAGTTGCAGGAGGATGAACTCCCGCTGCTGCTCGAAGCCGATGAGCCCGCGCGGGAAATGGATGACCCGGCCGAGGTCGACCTCTCGCTCGCCCAGGCGGGTCTGGATCACTTTCGTATCGTGCCTTGCCATAATGCCGCCGCCGCGAGAAGATCGTTGTTGTCGGCAAGCAGGGCCTGCCGGTTTTCTTCCTTCACCCGAAGATAGACCTCTTCCCGGTACACGGGGGTCGCCTCGGGAACCTCGATGCCGAGTTTCACCTGTTTGCCCTGGATGCTGAATACGGTGATCTTGACGTCGTCACCGACATACAGGCTTTCTCCGGCCCTGCGGGTGAGTATGAGCATACGCCGTCCTGCGTGTCCCTTGCCGAGAAGTTGCGGTTATATGGCCGACGCCCGTCACAGGAAGTTGACCAGGCTCATCTGCATGATCATGGAGGAAGACTTCAACACGCTCTGGTAGGCCAACTCCTGCTGGGCCATTTTGGTCATCAGCTCGGAGACGTCCACGTCTTCCACCTTGGAGAGCCCTTCGGTCTCGCTGAGCACGCGCAGTTCGAGGGCGTCCATGGTCGCGGAAAGGCGGTTCTCGCGCCCACCCACGACGGCCGCTTTGGTCATGACATGATTCATGACTTCTTTCAACTCTTCCACAGCCTTCTGCATCCCGCTCTGGCTGTTGGTCTCGGCCGCGGCGACCAGACGCCCGACAACCTCAAACAGGTTGGCCTGCCCGGTCACCGGCAGGGCGTCTTTTTCGAACGGGCCCTGGTACAGGCCGCCGAACACCTCTTTGCCCACCAGATTCACGGTGATGGAGTCGTAGTCGGAAATGGTGAAATTGATGTCGGCCCGGCGCGGGTGGATCACGTACTGATCTCCGGCCGCGGGCGCGGATGGAAAGCCGAGGTACCCGCCGGGAACCGGAAGATAGGCCGGGTCCATGCTGCTGCCCTGGGTCCAGGTATTCCCGTCGTCCAGGCTGCACGAGTAGGAGATCTTGCCCGAGGAGTCCACGGAATCGATCCGCACAGCCACATCGCGCGTGAAGTAGCCTTCGACCTTGTTCGGGTTCACCGAGGCCCCGTAGGGGGTGGTCACCTTGTTGTCGTTGTCGTCGCCCCGATAGACGGCCGCCGGGCGAATATAGAGCCAGGTACCGTTGTTCGTCTCGTTGACATTGGCGGTATCCACCGGGTCCACGGTCAGACCCTTGCCCGCGCCGTCGCGCACGACCAGCGAGGCCCCGCCGCACTGCAGGGTCACGTCGCTGCCGGAAACGGCGGCCGTGCCGGTCTGCCAGGTCTTGCCGCCGTCGGCGCTGTAGCGATAGGCGGCTGTGTCCAGGGAAACGGGCGTGCCCGGTGTGCCGGTGAACTGGATCAGCACCGTGCTCTTGCTGCCGCCCTGGGCGACCATGTACGAGCCGGCGCCGTCGACGGCGGTATTGAACGTGTCGTTGTTGCTGGTCACGCCGAGCCCGGCCACAAAAGGCGCTATATCGGTCTTGTGCCCGGCGAAGATGTGCTTGCCCTCGTAGGAGGTGTTGGCCAAGTTGATGAGTTGGTTGAAGGTCTCGCGCAGTTCATAGCTGATCTGTTCGCGGTTGGCCGCGTCGTAGGTGCCGGAAGACCCCTGCTGGGCCAGGGTTTTGATCCGGTTGAGCAAGGTCTGCACCGAGCCGGATTCGGCCAAAACGCCGTCGGCCGTGGAAAGCCAGCCATACGCGCTCTGGCAACTCTGCTGGTTGATCGAGAGCCTGCTGATCGAAGCCCGGTAGGAGATCACCCGCCCCGCGCCCACGGGGTCGTCCGAAGGCCGGTTGATCTTCAACTGCGAAGAGGACTGGAGGTTCGACTCCATCAACTCCGACAGGTTCTTGTTCATGTTCGACGTGAAGTTCGTGTACATCTGTCGTTGGGTGACGCGCAGAGCCATATTCGTATCCTCGCAAAAAACCGCGTTACTGCTTCAGCGACAGCAGGGTCTGGATCATTTCGTCGGCCGTGGTGATCAGCTTGGCCGCGGCCTTGTAGGAAGCCTGGAAGCGGATCAGGTTGCTCATCTCTTCGTCCAGGTTGACGCCGGAGATTTCTTCCCGCCGGTCGTTCAGTTCCGTGGCCATGGTGCGCTCGGAAGAGGCCGTGAACTTGGTCGAGGCCGTGTCCGCGCCGACCTTGGTCACCAGGGTGGCGTAGTAGTCGGTGAGGCTGACCGTGTAGGCGGCTTCACCCTCGACCTTGACGGTGATCTGCTTGCTCATCAGGTCGGCGATCGCGCGGGCCGTGATGTTATCGCCCTTGTTGCCCTCGGCCCCGCCGTTGACGCGCCCGGCATTGATCAGGTTGTTGTTGGCCGTCAGATCCTCACGCACGCCGATGGAGGCGGAGGATTCGCCGCTGAAATACGTGTTGATGCCGAGCCCGGCGGCCAGACCGGTGGTGTCGGCGGTAATGCCGAACCCGTAGGGCTTGTTCGTGACCGGGTCGATCTTGCCGGCAATTTGCAGTCGGTCGTCCACGATATCGGCCTTCAGGTAGGCCCCGGCCGGGCCGTTGTTGATGGCGTCGCGCACATCTTCAAGGGTATGCGCGGCCGGGTCGAAGTTGGACGGATAAAAGACGTCCAGGCCGGTGCCGGCGCCGCCGAGATCCAGGGGCTTGCCGGTGACGGAATCGTAAATGGCGAAAGTGACGTTGCCCGCCTGGAGCTTGTCGGCCCAGGTAAAGCCGGAGCTCGGCGAGCCCAGGGGCACGTCGTGGCGTTCCACCCGGTAGGTGCCGAGCGCGTAGGTCATGGGTTCCAGGCCGGCGCCCTGGCTGTGGATGCGGTTGACCTCCCAGATCGCCGAGCGGGCGAAGGCGTTCAAGCGGTCGCGGTACGCGCCGATCTTGTCGTCGCGGAACTCCAGGTAGCCGCCCAGGGAGCCGCCGGTGATCCGCTGATCGTTGTCGGTGCCGTCTTTGAAAATCTGAGTGGAAATGTCGATGGGCCCGGCCGTGGGGCTGATCCAGTACACGTCCGACTTGGGCGTGAGCAGGAACTTGTCACCCACCGTCAGGTTGGAGCCCACGTCCGTGAAAGAGACGCGCAGATCCTTGACCTGGGTGCTGTGGGCCTCGTCTGTGGCGTAGAAGGTCTTGGGCTGCCCGGTGGCGTCATCGAGAATCCAGGTTTTGCCGCCGTCGAGGGAGACCCGGTATTCGGCCGTGCCCGACGCGGGCGGCACAACGCCGCTCGTGTCGATGGAGCCGGACTTGGTGATCTGGACGGTGTATTCGTAACCGTCGGCGCCTTCAAAAGCGGCCGTACCCTTGTAGGTGGATTCGGCCTTCAGGTTGTTTTCCACCCGGGGGCCGCGAAATTCCAGGGAGTACGGGACGTCTTCCTGCACCAGAAGCTGGCCGGCCCCGGTGGTCACGCTGTAGTGGCCCCCGCCCTTGTCGTCCACGTGGATGTCCAGAATGCCCGAAAGCTCGCGCACCTTGGCGTCGCGATCGTCCATCATGGCGTTGGCGTTGTTCTTGCCGGCCACGGTGTGGGCGTTGATTTCCCGGTTCAGATCCGCGATCTGCTTGATCAGGGTATTGGCCCGATTCACATCGGACTGGATCATCGCGTTCATCTGCTCTTCAAGCTTGCGCAGGGCGTCCTCGGCGCTCTTCACCGACGAGGCGAAGGTGTGCGACTTCTCAAGCAGGGCCGCGCGGGCGTAAGCGCTTTCCGGTTCCTGGCTCAAGGTGGTCCAGGCCTTGAAAAAATCCGTCAAGGCCGAGGAAATGCCGGGGGAAAGCGACTCGTTGAAGACGTTTTCCGTGGTCCGCAGCAGGCTGTACTCTTCCTCATAGCGGCGCTGCAGGGTATATTTGTCGAGGTAGGCGCTCTCCACGAACCGGTCGAAATAGCGGAAGACCTCCTTGGCATCCACCCCCTGGCCGACCTGGCCGGGGTAGTAATCCAGAGAGGACTTTTCCTCCAAACGCACGCCGCGACGGGTGTAGCCGTCGGTGTTGACGTTGGAGATGTTGTTGCCGGTGGTCTGGATGGACGCCTGGGAAGCGAACAACGCTCCCACGCCCATATTCAGCACGGAGTTGACGCCGAATGCCATGTTACAATCTCCCGGAAATGATGGCCGCGCCGGGGCGTTCGCTGATCACCCTGCCGGCCGCGCCGTAGACGCCGACCTGCTTGGGGGTGATCTGCTCGTGCAGGTAGGCCAGCAGCCGATGGCTCTGATCCATCAGGGCCAGGGAAAGCTCGGCGTTGCGCGATGCGGAGCGCGCGCAACGCTGCTCCAGCGAGTCGATCAACCTGCACAGCTTGGCGACCTCCCGGCCTTCCTCATCGGGCAGCATGGCGGCGTATTCCACGAGCTTGGTGCCCTGCATCACCGCCTTCACGGACGAGCGCTCGCAGGCGATCTGGCGCAGGAGCTCGTGGATGGAAAACTCCAGGGCGGCCACGGCGTCGGTGTCGCGCTGTTCCAGAAGCAGGTATTCCTCTTCCAGAAGCGACTCCAACAATTCAATGGCCTTGAACTGCCTGTGCAGATTGGCGTGAATGTCCTGATACATGGTCGTCTCCCGTGTCGGCCCGCCGTGTTATCCCGAGGTTTTGCCGAGAACACTCTCGGGGTTCAGGGCCATCTCGCCCCGCTTGATTTCAAAGTGAAGCAGGGCAGAATTTGCCGCTCCCGCTTCAGGGTCGGGCTGTGCAGCCACTTTTGCAAAATTCGATCCGCGCTGAATTTTCCGCCCCTCGGCCAGGTCGCCTGCCTCCACGCCCGCGTAGTAACTGCGCAGGCCGCCCTCGTGCTCCAGAACGACCAGGGAGCCCATGCCCCGCTGCTCGCCCACAAAGACCACCGAGCCGTCCAAGCAGGCCCGCACCGGCGCGCCGGGCGCGGCCGCGATATCCAGGCCGTTGTTCCAGCGCCGTTGCCCACCGGGCTCCTGACCCCAGCCGAAAGCGCCGACAACCGGCCCATCGGCGGGCAGGGCCGCGCTCGCGGGCGCGGCGGCCCGGCCGGCCTGGGCGACCGGGGCGGCGGGCTCGGTCTTATCCGCGCGCCGGAAGCGCGGCAGGGGCTTGGGCTCGGCCGAGACCGGGCCGTGGCCTATCCAACTGGCGGAGCGCGGGTTCTCGCTCTTGCGGCTGCTGCGGGTGGAAAGAACCGCCTTGGAAGCGGCCGGGGGTTCCGGCGCGGCCGGGGCTTGGACCGGAGCGGGCGTGACGGGAACGGCCGGAGCGGGTATTTCCGGCGCGGTGGCCCGGGCGACGGGCGCAGCCGCGGCCTGGCCCGCCGCCGGCTGCGTCGCGGCCGATTCCTCCGAGGCCTTGTTGTCCTCAACCTCGACAATCGAGCGTAATTCGTTCAGGGCGATTTCGATCAGGCCCGGCGGCTCCACAGCTTGCGCCTCCGGCGTTGCTTCAGCCGCGAGGGATTCCGGGTCCGCTTCGGCATACAGGCTTTCCGCCGTCAACTTCTCGACGGGGGCGGAGGCTTTTTCCGCCTGCGCGGCTTCCGCCTTGGCGGTCGCGGCGGTCGGGGTCGGCATCGGGGCCCGGTAAGCGGCCGGCGTGGTGGCCCGGCCGGCATGGTCGAGCTTTTGCGAAAGTTGCTCATAGAGCATGTCCGCAAGGCCTATGCCCCCGGCGGAGGCCATTTTTTTGCACAGTTCCACATCGAACATGGACTGGTAGGCTTCTTCGTCCTTGCTGTGCAGGTATCCTTCCTTGGAGACGTTCTTGCGCATCTGCTCCCACATCTTCTGCAGGAAGATGGACTCGAACCCCTCGCAGGACTCGCGCAGCTTGGTTTTTTCGTCGCGGCCGTCGCCCAGGCGGGCGCGCAGCGCGTCCATCTGGATCTTGCGCTGCACCAGTTCGTTCTGGGCGGCCTGGTCCAGGGCCATGCGGGAGTCGAGTTCGGGCATGTCAGATGACCTCCAGGTGGGCGTGCAGGGCGCCGGCCGACTTCATGGCCCGAAGGATCGAGATCAGGTCGCGCGGGGTGGCGCCCACGGAATTCAGACCGTCCACCAGTTCCTGGAGCGTGGCGCCCTCGACGATATTCAGACGGCGCTGCTCCTCGCGGGTGGCGATGTCCGTGCTGGGGGTGACGGCCGTGGTGCCGCCGCTGAACATGCCGGGCTGGGAGACGTCCATATTTTCCTGAACCATGACCTGAAGGTTGCCGTGGGCCACGGCCACGCGGGAAATGCGCACCTCCCGGCCCATGATGATCGTGCCGGTCTTTTCATCCACCACGACCTTGGCCACGTTGTCCGGGGTAATTTCAATGCTCTCGAGCGAGGCCATGAGGGGCACGAGATTGTTGCGAAAGTCCGGCGGAATATCCATGCTCACCGTGCCGGCATCGATCGGGCGGGCGAAGGTGCCGCCGAGGGCGTTGTTGATCCGCTCGGCCACCTGGTTGGTGGTGGTGAAGTCCGGTGAATGCATGGTCAGGAGCATGGACTCCTGGCTGTTGAATTCAAACGGCACGGAACGTTCCACAATCCCGCCGCCGGGCACCTGGGCCACGGTGGTGATGTTCTTCTGGGCCGAGGCCTGGCCGCCCTCGACGGAAAAACCGCCCACGGTGAGCGGCCCCTGGGCCAGGGCGTACACGTTGCCGTCCACGCCTTTCAGGCGGGCCTGGATCAACACGCCGCCGAGCAGGCTGGTGCAATCGCCAAGGGAAGAAACGGTCACGTCCAGGCGGGAGCCGGGCTTGGCCGAAACGGGCATCTTGGCGGTGATCATCACGGCGGCCACGTTCTTGGGCTTCATCTGGCGCTGGTCCACCTGCACGCCCTGGCTCTCCAGGAGGTTGACCATCGAGCGCATGGTAAAGGCGGAATCCTTCTTATCGCCCGTGCCGGCCAGGCCGACCACCAGGCCGTAGCCGACCAGTTGGTTGTCGCGCACCCCAGAGAAGGAGGCGATATCTTTGATCCGCACGGCGGCGGCTTCACCCGCGCAGCAGAACAGAAGGACCAAGCCCAGGATAAAGGCCGCGAGCGGCGCGGCTATGCGGTGTCGTACGACGGCGGATGCCATAAGGGGTTCTCCTCGCCCGTTTTTTCGGGCCGCCGGCCGTCAAAAATACGGCGGGCGCAGCAGGGTTTGCCCCATAAAAGCAAAAAACGGGCCAAAGGATTTCATTCTTTTTTCTGTCACGGCCTTGCCTTCCATGTAAAAGATTTTATTCTCTTTTTAAGTAAAAATGAATTTCATAATCAAATAACTTGACGTTTGCCTCCTTTCGCGGGATGGTGGGCGCGGATAAAACCAATCGGCATTTCACCCAACAAAATACGGAGGACGTCATCATGGCAGCCATACTGATCGCATACGGTTCCACCACCGGCAATACCGCTTACATGGCGGAACATATCGGCCGGACGCTTTCCTCGGCCGGGCATACCGTCACCGTCAAGGATGTGGGCGGCGTGGATGCCGAGGGTCTGTGCGCGGACTACGACGTCTGCCTGTTCGGCAGTTCGACCTGGGGCGACGAGGATATCGAGCTTCAGGACGACTTCGCGGACTTCCTGCCCGATATGGACAAGACCGGCGTGAAGGGCAAGAAGACGGCCGTGTTCGGGGCCGGAGACTCCTCCTACACCCACTTCTGCGGCGCGGTGGACGCCATTGCCGAGAAGCTGACGGAGATCGGCGCCGCCCCGGTTGTCGAGGGCCTGAAAATCGACGGCGACCCGCGCTCCGAGCAGGGCGACATCGAAAGCTGGGCCAAGGACGTTCTCAAGGCGGTGGCGTAAAGGGCGGCACTCCGCCCGACACTTCAGGGCGCGCGGCACATGGGGCCGCGCGCCCTTTTCGATTGCCCCGCCTGGCGCCGTGAGACGCGGTACGCGAAAGCCCCGGAAGGACGTTCTCCTTCCGGGGCTTGTCCCGCAATCCTCGCAAGAGGGCTTACAAGACGTCCAGACCGTGTTGGGCGCGCATTTCGCCGACAGCGGCCGCAAGGCCGTCGCCGTCGAGCACCATTTCCATCATGCCGATTTGCTCTTCCCACTTGGCGGGGTCGGCTTCGGCTTTCAGCTTCGGGTCCAGAATGTGGTATACGGGGAGTCCCAACGAGACTCCGGCCAGGGGGCCTGCAAAGGTCGGGTCGCCGGCGGTCACGGTTTCGGCGTAGATTCCGGCGCCTTCCTTGTCGGAAGCGCCGAGCACGACGATCACGTTTTCCTTGCCGAACTTCTCAGCCGCGTCTTTCACGCGCTGTTGGTTTTGCAGATCCATAGCCCCGGCTGCGGTTCAGACAAAGCATTCGGTGGCCGCGAAAGCCACCTCCGCCCCGCAGCCGGCAAAGACGCTTTCCATGGCCGGGCTGGGTACGCCGTCGCGTTCGCCCAGCAAGACCAGCTTCTTGCCGCTCAATTTGCCCATAACTCCTCCTTATCAGAAAGGTGGTTGATGAAACCGGACGCGGGGGGATGAGCTTCCCGCCCGGTCCGGACGCGATTTCTCGATGAAGCCGCGCCGCCAAGCGCCGCCGCAGGACGGAAAGTGCGGCGGCAAAGTCATAAAAGTGAAAATATGCCTCCGGCGGGCAAAGGGGTTGGCCCCTTTGCAATCCCTTTTGGCGGCTTGGGCCGGTTTTCCGGCCAGGGTCATGCCGCCGCGAAAGGGAGCGCCGGTTTCGGCCTTACGCCAGGGCCTGAACCTTGGCTTTGATATTCGCCAGGGAAACATCGTCGCCCGAAAGACGGTCCACGCATTCCCCGCCCTTGAAGAACAGGAAGGTGGGCACGCTCATGACCTTCAGCGAGATGCACAAACGGCGGTTTTCGGCCACGTTGACCTTGCCGATGCGCACCTTGCCCTCGTATTCGGCCGCGAGTTTTTCCACGTCCGGCATAAGCGCCAGGCACGGGCCGCACTGCGGGCCCCAGAAATCCAGCACGATGGAGGCCGCGTTCTGTTGCACTTCCGCTTCGTAATTGTCTTTGTCGATAACCAGCATATCGTGTCTCCTTACAGGTTGAGCGTGTATCGCATCGGGCGCTCCGCCGGGGAAGGCGTTTCGCATCCTCAATCGAGGGGTGCGGGGGAAGTCACTTCCCCTGCCCGCCGGAGGCAACCGGAATTTGTCCAAACTATATAAATCCGGCGGTATGCAGAATACCCGCCGCCTTCTCTTTGGCCGCCGCCTGGACGCGTACCACAGGACCGGTGCAGCCCATGGCGGTTTCGGCGTAGATGCCCTCTTTCCACAGGGTCTGGGCGGCGCGCTCCATGTCGAGCACGTCCACCCCGGCGATTTCCGCGTCCACCGGCACAACCGGCGGCCTGGCCGGGGTGTCGTCGCACACGGCCTTGGGGCGCATATCCTCGCAGAGTTTGTCGAACCCGGCGGCCTTGGCCGCGGCCAGTTCGGCGGCCACAACCTTGGGCAGCCCGCCTCGAACGGCCCGGGCCGTGTAGGCCAGGGCGTCGGCGATGACCGGCGCGCCGGAACTGCGCGAAATAATCGACACCACCCTGCCCCACCCCTCGCCCACGGACGGGCCGTAGCCAAAACCGGTGCTCTCGTAGTAGCCGCCGGTGGTGAAGGTGGAAAACACCTTGATCAGCACGTTGCCGGTCAGGGTGGCGCAGACCAGCACGTCCACGCCGCCGGCAACAATATCGTTGCCGCGCAGGAGCGACCCGCCGTCCTTGCGCTCCGAGGCGCCGAAAGAGATGCCATACCCGGCCTCTTTCATCTTGCCGAGGGCGCGCAGAACCGGCCCGGCGCCGTCCACGTTCAGCACGGCCACCGAGGGCTCAAGGATGCCCAGGGCCTTGGCCGTCGCATTGCCGTATACCGCGTTGCGCAGCATGGCCTCGTTGCGGTGGGGCGAGGACGCGCCGGTGGTGGAGGCGATGAACATGGGCTTGCCCTTGCCCGGCGTGACGATCCGACCGATGGTCGTGACCCCCACGGGGAAGGGATAGTGCAGGGCCACGGCCCCGGAGACGGTGCCGTCGGCCAGGGCCTTTTCCAGGGCCGCGGCGATGTCGGCCTCGCAGGCCGGGGTGTCGATCCACTCCAGGCCGGCGTAGCAAGCCTTTTTCGGGCCGATGGCGACCACTTTCAGGCCGGGGTTCTTTTCCTGGGCGCTCATCGCGCCGCGCAGGAGTTCGTCGTCCCCAAGCTCCGAGCCGTGGGCCATGAGGCCCACCCGGACGACGGGGCCGCCGCTTTGCGCCTGCTCGACGATTTCCAGCAGGGCGTCGGCGATGAGTTTACGGGAATCGGACATGATTACCTCCCGCCCTTCATTTCTCCGGCCAGTTCCGCCAAGACCTCGAGCAGGGCCTTCTTGATGTCGCCCTTGTCCACGGCGGCGGCCAC
>JAVBQP010000084.1:0-22685 GCA_031548905.1 Desulfovibrio sp.
TCGCCGATGATACTGCGTACTCATACGTGGGAACGTAGGCCGGGGCCGACAATTCTTGCAAAGCTCCCCGCTCGCAATCACGAGCGGGGAGCTTTGACGTTTATCTCCCGCACCCTTCCGCGCTCCCCCCTCCCCTCGAAAACCGTCCCTTCCCTGTACTCCCCGAATCCCGCCTCTCCTGCTCCATCCATCCCCGCGTGGGCCCGAACATCCCCCAAGGCCCCGGAGCTACCTCCTCGGCCGACGTGTGGTTTTTTCCATATGCCCCCTTCTTGTGTTTTCCGGCTTCGGCAGGGAGCCGTGGGATTCTTTGCTTGCGCAAAGGCTGTATGCATGGCATTTGCCAAAGCGTATCCGAGAGGGAGGAAATCATGCAAAGAATTGTATACTTGGTATCTGTTCTCTTGGTGTTTATGGCGGGCGGCGGGACGGCCGCGGCCGGCGAGAAGGATGTGACTGGTTCGGCCCAGGTTACCGTCGGCGGGGTGCCCTTTGCATTGTTGATCCCGCAGGGGTATGAGTTGTTCACGGAAGAGTCGCCGGAGTTTACGCCCTTTCGCGAGACCATCTTACAGATGCCGAAGATACTCCAGGTACTGGGGATTTTTTTGCCGCAAGGGCGCTCTTCGGTGTCCGTTGGTGAGGTTCCCGCTTACGCCATTGCCGGGCATATCGAGATTATCGGCGGCAACGGAGTGACGCCTTTGAGCTTCAATGCGGCCAAGGGGACAATCAAGTATGTCGACATGTCCAAAGAGGTGCGGGACAATCTCCAGGCCTACCTGGAGCGCGGCGTGCCCGTTGACTTGAGTTTGGTGGGGACGTTCGCGGAGACCGACACCTATCTGGCCACGGCCGCGGTGCTGCCGGGTCCGCGGCCCGATAAGGCTTTGGCGGCCGTGTCGGTGGCGGCCGTTGTGGACGCCGAGTACATGGTTTTTTATTTCTATGCCCCGTTGGAGTCCGCCGACAGCCTGCCCAGGCTGAAAGAGGATGTATCGCGCTACATCGGGCGGTATGCCGATGCCGGGCGCCTGCGTTTCACCACTCCGTAAAAATCCGCGCACATGGATTGAAAGCCTGGGGAAGTCGCTTCTCCTGGCTTTCCTATGGGGCGAATTGCGTTGCCGGGGACGTGAAAGGGGGAGGCTATTCTGGTGACGTTTCTCGGCGTTGGTAAATGCGCTGTGCCGGTCGATAATTACAGAAAATCTTCACCAGGGTGTTGATGCAGTCGGCCAATTCACGCCGCGATATACCCGCTTCGCCCTGTTCCAAGGTTTCCCAGACCGTTCCCCCGAATTTTTCCCACATGTCCATAGCTTTGGCCGTGGGCACATAGACGCTCTTACGCCTGTCTTCGGTCGAACTGTGCTTTTCGAGCCAGCCTTCGCGCGCCAGGGCGAGCAGGGCGTGGACCACGGCCGTTCGTTCGCGGCACAGGTTGTCCGCAAGCTCCTGCTGTGTGGCGGAGGGATTCTCCCGCACG
The DNA here is from genome assembly GCA_031548905.1 of Desulfovibrio sp. Taxonomy (GTDB): domain Bacteria; phylum Desulfobacterota; class Desulfovibrionia; order Desulfovibrionales; family Desulfovibrionaceae; genus Frigididesulfovibrio. The sequence goes on from JAVBQP010000084.1 coordinate 1,490, forward strand.
GCCACCAGGAGCATAAATTGATCATAGGTGAGTGCCAGGCCGTTTCTCCGGCTGTTTTCCGTGAAAGCCATGTCCAGAGCACGGGCCGCGCGGCCGAGGTGCGGGAAAAAAGAGTTGCGGACAGGCTTGTGCCCGTAAAGAATTTGCGGCAAGTACTCGAAATCGAAGTCTTTTTGCATGAGTATCGGTATCCTCGCGTGAATAGTGAATATTCACATTTACTGTAAAAATCTATCAAAAAATCTTGAATTTGGTGAAAAAATATAATATGTGAAAATTCACACAATAACCTTTCGTTATGAGGAGGAGCCATGTACAATCGCGTTCATCCCACCGGAACCGTACGGTACAACCCGGAGAAATGCTGGAACGGCCTCACCCTTGTTCCCAACATGGAAGGCCACGGAAGGGCCACGGGCACCATCTTATACGATATGAACGGCAATGTCGTAAACCATTGGCCGGGCCTGACCGGGGCTTTCGACTGCAAGCTTCTGCCCGGCGGGCACGTTTTGGGGACCACGAAATTCGTGGGCGGCTATTGGCTGGATGCCCAGAACCTCACTCAACTGGACTGGGAAGGCCGGCCGGTCTGGTCGTTCGACCGCAGCGAGGAGATTGTGGACCTTGTGCTGAACAAAAAAGTCTGGTCCGCTCGCCTGCACCACGACTTTCAGCGCGAGGGCAGCCCCACGGGGTACTATTGCCCCGGCCAGTTGCCCAAGCCCGGCGGCCGGACCCTGCTCAACTCCAGCGCCACGCGCAGGCTCCCCGACGTGTCCAAGGACTATGACGTCTGCGACACAAGGCTGATCGAAATCGACGAGAGCGGCACCATCCTGTGGTCCTGGAGCCTGTGGGACCACGCCGACGAGTTGGGCCTGGAGCCCACGGCCAAACAGGTCATTTCCGCGAACTGCCGGCCGTATGGCAACTCCGGCCAGGTCAAGGACGTTTACTGCAACTGCATTTCTTATGTCGGCCCCAACAAATGGTACGACGCCGGTGACGAGCGGTTTCATCCCGACAACCTGATCACCGACATCCGGGCCCTGAACGTCAGCTTTATCATCGACAAAAAGACCGGCAAGGTGGTCTGGCGGCTCGGGCCCGACTTCACCTATTCCAAGGAGCTCCAGGAAATCGGTCAGATTGTCGGGCAGCACCACTTTCATGTCATCCCCAAGGGGTTGCCCGGCGAAGGCAACGTCATGCTCTTCGACAACGGCGGCCTGGCGGGCATGGGCGCGCCTTCGGCCTGCGCTCCCAACGGCTGCAACAACGTTACCCGCAGCCATTCCCGTATTCTGGAAATCAACCCCATCACTATGGAAGTGGTTTGGAGTTACAACGATCTGCGCAATTTCGGCGGCAACGTCGAGAAGCGGGCCTTTGACGACCTGTTGTACAGCGAATTTTGCTCCAGCGCCGACAGGCTCCCCAACGGCAACACCCTGATCACCGAGACCATCGGCGGACGGGTCATCGAGGTGACCCCGGACGGCGAAATCGTCTGGGAATTCCTCAACCCCGGGCACCATGTCTTCCGCGTGCACCGCTACCCTTATGACTGGTGCCCCCTGAAGGAAAAACCGCAGGAGATCGCCGTCACCCCGCCCTTGAACACCCAGATCCGCATCACCCCCGACGGTAATATCGTCGTGCTGCCTCTCGACGAGAAGCTGTACCGCCGTCCATAACGGAACAGACCGCCACCGGCCGAGCCCGGCGGCCCCGCGCGTGAGCCCTCCCCGTCCCCGGAGAGGGGAGGGCTCCGCATGGGCGGCTTCATTTTTCGGCCCGGGCTTGGGATTGCCTCTTGTGATGCTTCTGCCGCAGCGCTTTGCTTCTTCTTGACAATGTATATCAGAGCCTCTAAAAGGAACCCCACCGCAGGGGATACCGGAGTCGCATCTCCGGGTTCCGGCGGTGGACGGTTCGGTCCGAGCGCTGCCGCGCCCCGATGAGGGGCCGGTGTCACGCGCCGGCTTCCGGGATTTCCCGGCCACCTTTATCCGGAGTATGTATGAGGTTTACGCCTTGGCAAAAAATCGTACCCTGCAAAGGTGGAGTGCCGAAGACTCCGCCGAGTTGTACGGCATCCGCAACTGGGGCGCCGGCTATTTCGACGTCTCTCCCGAAGGAGACGCGGTAGTCCGCCCGTTCGGACCCCACAATCCCGTTACCGTCAGTATTCCCGCCATCATTCAGGGGATGCGCGAACGCGGCCTCGACACGCCCGTGCTCCTGCGCATCGAGAATGTTCTCGACTCCCAGATCTCCTTTCTGCATGAAACGTTTCGCAGCGCAATCCGCTCCCTGGGCTACCGGGGAGAGTACCGCGGCGTTTTTCCCGTCAAGGTCAACCAGCAGCAGCAGGTGATCGAGGCCATCGCCCGCTTCGGTTCGCGCTATCACCACGGTCTGGAGGTGGGCAGCAAGGCCGAGCTGTTCGCGGCCCTTTCGCACCTGCGTGACGAAGAAGCCTGCCTGGTCTGCAACGGCTACAAGGACGAGGAGTTCATCGATCTCGGCCTCTACGCCGTCCGCATGGGCTTCCGCTGCTTTTTTGTGGTCGAGATGCCGAGCGAGCTGGAACTGATTCTCCAGCGGGCCGAGCAACTTGGGGTCAAGCCTCTGATCGGGGTGCGCGCGAAACTGGCCAGCAAGGCGGGCGGGCATTGGACCGATTCCGGCGGCGAGCGCTCCACCTTCGGCCTGACCACCACCCAGATCGTCGACGTGATCGACACCCTGCGCTCCAGGGACATGCTCGATTGCTTCCGCCTGCTGCATTACCACCTGGGCTCCCAGGTGCCGAACATTCGCGATATCCGCAACGCGGTCATGGAAGCCTCGCGCGTCTACGCCGGCCTGGTGAAAGAGGGCGCCCCGATGGGCTATCTCGACCTCGGCGGCGGCCTGGCCGTGGACTATGACGGCTCACGCACCAACTTCATTTCCAGCCGGAACTACACCCTGGAAGAGTATTGCACGGACGTGGTTGAAGCCGTGATGACCATCCTCGACGAGGGCGAGGTGCCGCATCCGCACCTGATCACGGAGTCCGGCCGGGCCACTGTGGCCTATTACTCGATGCTGCTGTTCAACGTTCTGGACGTCAGCCGCATCGAGAACCAGGGCTCGCCCCTGACCGAGGCCGAAACCCTGGCCCTGGCCGACAACGCGCCCGAGGCCACGCTCAACCTGCTTCAGGCCCTCAATGGCCTGACCCTGCGCAATTTGCAGGAGTGCTATAACGACGCCATCTACTACCGGGACGAGATCCGCCAGCAGTTTCTCCACGGCAAGGTCTCCCTGCGCGAGCGCACCGTGGCCGAGCGTCTGTTCTGGATGATCATCAAGCGCATCGCCCAGGAAAAGGTCAAATTGCCCCATCCTCCCAAGGATCTGGCCGAAATCGACCTGGCCCTGGCCGACATCTATTACGGCAACTTCAGCGTGTTCCAGTCCCTGCCGGACTCCTGGGCCATCGGGCAATTGTTTCCGGTCATGCCGGTGCATCGCCTGAACGAGGTGCCGGCCCGCCAGGCCATCCTGTCGGACATCACCTGCGACAGCGACGGCCGGATCGATCACTTCATCGACTCGAGCCAGGGCGTGAAGCACACCCTGGACCTGCATCCCCTCAAGGACGGCGAGGAATATTACCTCGGCGCCTTTCTTGTCGGGGCCTATCAGGAAACCCTCGGAGATCTGCACAACCTGCTCGGCGACACCAACGTGGTTTCGGTGCGCGTAGCCGAGGACGGCGGCTTTGAGTTCGTGCGCGAGCTGCGCGGCGACTCGGTTGCCGACATCCTCTCTTACGTGGAGTATGATCCCCGCCGGATGCTCGAGGGGTTGCGCAAAGTCGCGGAAAAGGCGGTGCGCCTCGGCCGCATCCAACCCGCGGATCGCTACACGATCATGCGGGCTTTTGAAGACGGGTTGCGCGGGTACACCTATTTCGAGCGATAGGTGCTTTTTCCGGGTGAACGTTCGTATGTCCCTTTGACTCTGTCGGATGGAGGTTTTTTCATGAAGAAAGTCCTGATTATCGGAGCGGGCGGCGTCGGCGCCGTTGTGGCCCACAAGTGCGCCCAGGTGCCGGAAGTGTTCGGCGAAATCATGCTGGCCAGCCGTACTAGGTCGCGCTGCGACGCCATTGCCGCGCAGCTTCCCCGGCCCGTTCAAACGGCGGCCGTGGATGCGGACAACGTGCCGGAACTGGTCGCCCTGATCAACAGCTTCAAGCCGGATCTGGTGCTCAACGTGGCCCTGCCCTACCAGGATCTGCACATCATGGACGCCTGCCTGGAAACCGGCGTGGATTACCTGGATACGGCCAACTACGAGCCCCTGGACGAAGCCAAGTTCGAATACAAGTGGCAGTGGGCCTACCAGGAGCGCTTCAAGGAGAAGGGACTCACGGCCCTGCTCGGTTCCGGCTTCGACCCCGGCGTGACCAATGTGTTCAGCGCCTATGCGCAGAAACACCACTTCGACGAGATTCACCAACTCGACATCATCGACTGCAACGCGGGCGACCACGGCAAGGCTTTTGCCACCAATTTCAACCCGGAAATCAACATCCGGGAGGTCACGGCCAAGGGGCGCTACTGGGAGCGCGGCGAATGGGTCGAAACCGACCCGCTGTCCTGGTCCATGACCTATGATTTTCCCGCCGGCATCGGCAAGAAGAAGTGCTTCCTCATGTACCACGAGGAACTCGAATCCCTGACCCTGCACCTGAAGGGCCTGAAGCGGGCCCGCTTCTGGATGACCTTCTCCGACAACTACCTAAACCACCTGAAGGTGCTCGAAAACGTCGGCATGACCCGGATCGATCCCGTGAACTTCAACGGGCAACAGGTTGTGCCTATCCAGTTCCTCAAGGCGCTTCTGCCGGACCCGGCCTCTCTCGGCCCCACGACCAAGGGCAAGACCTGCATCGGCTGCCTGATAAAGGGGATCAAGGACGGCAAGGAGCGGACCTGCTACATCTACAACATCTGCGATCATGAGGAGTGCTACCGGGAGGTCAAATCCCAGGCCATCAGCTACACCACGGGCGTGCCCGCGATGATCGGGGCCAAAATGCTCCTGACCGGCGAGTGGAAAAAGCCCGGCGTGTGGAACATGGAGCAGTTCGACCCCGACCCGTTCATGCGCGATCTCAACCGCTACGGCCTGCCCTGGGTCGAAGACCTGAGTTGAGGCCGGCAAACGAGATGACCGCGACGCTCGCCGCTTGGGAGGATATCCTCCCGCCCGATCTGCCCACACCCTGTTTTGTGGTGGATGAGGACCGCCTGGCGGCCAACCTTGCCGTGCTTGCTTCCATCAAGGAGCGCACCGGCGCGAAGATCCTCCTGGCCTTGAAGGGCTTTGCCATGTTCAGCACCTTTCCGCTCCTGCGGGGGGTGCTGGACGGGGTCTGCGCCAGCTCGCCCCACGAGGCGCGCCTGGGGCGGGAGGAGTTCGGCAAAGAAGTCCACGCGTTCGCGGCCGGCTACAGCGAGGCGGACATTCGAGAACTGGCCCTTCTGGCCGACCATATCGTCTTCAACTCCTTCGCCCAGCGGGAACGTTTCCTGGAGACGGCGCGATCCGTGGCGGCACAGGCCGGACGGCACGTCGACTTTGAACTGCGGATCAACCCGGAGCACTCCGAGGGCGCGGTACCCATCTATGATCCCTGTTCGTCCGGGTCGCGTCTGGGCATCCGGGCGCGGGAGTTCGCGGGGCAAAGCCTGGAGGGGATCAGCGGCCTGCATTTCCACACCCTGTGCGAGCAGGATGCCGCCCCCCTGGCCCGGACCCTGGCCGTGGTGGAAGAAAAATTCGGCTGCTGTCTGCGCGGAATGCGCCGGCTGAACTTTGGCGGCGGGCACCATATCACCCGCCCCGGTTATGATGTCGATCTGCTCTGCGACTGCATCAACCGGGCGAAAGACACGTACGGGGTCGAGGTCTATCTGGAGCCGGGCGAAGCCGTGGCCCTGAACGCCGGGGTGCTGGTTTCCACAGTTCTGGATGTGGTCGAAGCCGACATGCCCGTGGCGATTCTGGATACCTCGGCCGCCGCCCACATGCCCGATGTTTTGGAAATGCCCTACCGGCCGGGCGTGATCGGTTCCGGCTTTCCCGGCGAGCAGGCCTGGACCTGCCGGCTGGCCGGGAAATCCTGCCTGGCCGGCGACGTCATCGGCGAGTATTCTTTTGCCGAGCCGCTGCGGGTCGGCGACCGGCTGGTCTTTCTCGACATGGCCCACTACAGCATGGTCAAGACCAACACGTTCAACGGCCTGGGCCTGCCGGGCCTCGCCCTGCGCGGACGCGCGGACGGCCGGCTGCGCATGGTGCGCGGCTTCGGGTACGAAGACTTCAAGACCCGCCTGTCGTGAGCCCGGCCCGAGTGCCTGAAGGCGCGATGAGGCTTTTCTCCTGTTGTCGGGCATTCCCATTGCGCTCCAAATGAAGGAATGGATGGATACGATATGACAAGAAATCCCGCGCAAGGCCCCGGCCTTCTCCCCCGTTTTCTCGCTTCGGAATTGCCCGAGCGCCCCGCCGGCGACTGCCGTTTCCAGATCATTCCCGTGCCTTATGAGGCCACCGTGTCTTACGGCGGTGGCACGGCCGCCGGGCCGGCCGCCATTCTGGAGGCCTCACAGCAATTGGAAGTCTGGACGGGGCGTTCCATTCCCTCGGAACGGGGCATTTACACCCGGCCGGCAGTGCCGTGCGCCGGCTCCGCCGAGGATGTTCTGGAACGCATCGAGTCGGCCGTCGCGGCCGCCCTGGAGGAAGGTCCGCAAGGGCCGTTGCCGCCGTCTTCCGTCTCGCCCCTGCCGAGCGTGAGCGCCTTGCCTTGCCGCTGCGCGCCCACCGTGCCGGTGATCCTCGGGGGCGAGCATACGGTCACCTTGGGCGCGTTGCGCGCCCTGAAGAAACGGTATGGGCACTTCGGCGTGGTGCAGTTCGACGCCCACGCCGACCTGCGCGACACCTATGAAGGCTCGCCGTACAGCCATGCCTGCGTCATGCGCCGGGCCGTGGACGACCTTGGCCTTGCTTTGTTTCAGGTCGGAGTGCGCAGCCTGTCGCCGGAAGAGGTCGCCTATCGCACAGAGAAGCGCGTCATCCATCTGGATGCGCGCCGGGTGCGCTTTCCGCGTCCCTGGTCCGTGGGCTGCGCCGGCAAGAACGGCCGTCCGGTACCGCCGCTGCTTCCGGCCGGGTTCCCGGACAAGATCTTCCTTACCTTTGATGTGGACGCTTTCGACGCCTCGCTGATGCCGGCCACCGGCACCCCGGAGCCGGGCGGCCTGTTCTGGTGGGACGCCCTGCACCTGATCGAGCGCAGCCTGGCCGGGCGGGTTACCCTGGGCTTTGATGTGGTGGAACTGGCCCCCATTCCCGGTATGCACGCGCCCACGTATACGGCGACGCGGTTGGTTCATGAAATCATGGGGGTACTCGGGGATGAGCGGGGGACTTTTCCGGAAACTGCCGCGAGTGAGGGCCTGCCCACCCAATAAAAGAAACCCCGCGCACTGCGGGGTTTCTTTTATTGGGTGGAAGTGGGCGGTGGCCCCGCCGGACTATTTTTTTTGCTTGTCCAGTTTGGTCTCGTACCCGTCGCGCTGGACGCTTTGGGCTTTGTCGTAGCTTTCCACCAAGGCCCGGAACTTGGGCACGATATGCTCGATCATGATCCCGGCGAAGTCCATGGCATCCGGCCGGTTCCAGGTGCTCATGATCTCGGCCAGAACCGCGAAGGTGTCGATGGGCATGGCCCCGGCCTGGGTGATCCGGGCGATGGTCAATTCCGTGGCCATGCCGCTCCAGTTGCCGGAAGCGTCAACCACGCAGAAGACCTTGTAGCCTTCTTCCACCGCGCTCAGGGCGGGGAACGCCATGCAGACGCTGGTCAGGGTGCCGGCGATGATCAGGGTCTTCCGGCCGGTTTTTTCAATGGCCTTGACCCAGGCGGGGTTGTCCCAGGCGTTGATTTGCCCGGTACGCGGAATATAGACGGCCTCCGGGTTGTGCTGGTGCACTTCGGGAATCAACGGGCCGTTGGGGCCGTCCGGTACGGAGGCCGTGGTGAAGGTGGGAATCTGGGCCAGGTGGGCCACTTTGGCCAGGGCCGTGACGTTGTGGCGCAGTTCGGACTGTTCCATGTCCCGGACCAGTTGGAACAAGCCGCTTTGGTGGTCGATCAGCAGCATGACGGCGTCGTCGGGGTCAATCATCCACCGGTTCTTCTCCACCGCTTTTTTCTGGACCATGATAGCCTCCTTGACTCACTTGGATGTGAAGTGCGCAAAAAACCGAAATACCCAAGGGCGAGCGCGGGGCGGGCTGTTTGCCGCGCGTTCGCGGAGCGTTTTCCGCGTGAAAACACTCTCCAAATGGATATGCTCCAGTATATAGCCGGTAGGGAACGGTCAGGCGATGATTATTATCAGGAGGCGGTTTCGGCAGGGCCGCCCGGCCGGAAGGCAACGCCTTCCCTGCTCGGCCCGGCGGTTTTCCCGCCCGGGAACTGGATGACGGAGCCGGTTTGCCGGCGCAGATACAGATCATCCAGGCGTTCCAGGCCGTCGGCCAGGGCCTGCCCCGGCCCGAGGGCGTCCAGGCAGGACTTGTACAGGCGCAGACGCAGGGCTTTGGGCAGACCGCGCAGGACGGCGTGATGCAAGTCCCGCGCCGGATCAGGCAGGGCGTGGCGGAAAAACTCCGCATCATATGCGGCCGAGCGGTGCAAGGCAACGGCCTGCTCGAGGAAGGCCGGATTCTCCCGCAGCAGCAAAGGCAGGATCTCATGCCGGACCCGGTTGCGCAGGTAGCGGCGATCGTCGTTGGAAGGATCGCTCAGGGGCGACACCCCGCACGCTTCAAGGAATAATTCCAGATCGGCGCGAGGAATGTACAGAAGGGGGCGGAGAATCCGGCGCTCGTCGTCCCGGCCGGACATGCCGCCCAGAGCTGGCCAGCCGGCCCCCCGGATCAGGCGCATGAGGATGTCTTCGGCCAGATCGTCGCCCTGGTGGGCCGTGAGCGTATAGGCGGCCCCGGTGTGCCGGCGGGCCTCTTCAAACCAGGCGTAGCGGCAGGCCCGCGCGGCTTCTTCCGTGCCCAGGCCGTGCGCGGCGGCATGGGCGGCCACATCGACCCGGCGGGAAAGCATGGGAACGCCCAGGCCGGCACAGAGCGTGGCGCAGTGCTCCGCTTCGGCCGCCGACTCCGGGCGCAGGGCGTGGTCCAGGTGCGCGGCCTGGAGATGCAGGCCGCAAGAGGGCGCGAGAGCATGGAGAATCAGGAGTAGGGCGGTGGAATCCGTCCCGCCGGAGAGGCCGATATGCAGACTGTGCGGGCCGGGGCCCTCCAGGGTACCGGCCAGGACGGCGCGAACCTTCAGGCACAGGCGGGCCTGGGCCGGGGGGAGATCCTGCAGGCGGGCCGTGGCGGTCATGGTCAGAAGGAGATCCCGAGCTCCATCAGTTGGGTTTCCAGGTAGGCGATCATGTGGTTGCGCAGTTCGACGGAAGCGAACGAGAGGCACTCGCAGCGGATGCGCCCTTGGGCGCGCACCAGGAGTTCCATGTGCACGGAGTGTTCCTCGGTTTCCAGGGCCATGCAATAGGGGCCGCACCGTTCCTCGTGCTCCCGCTGAACAGGGGTGAGCATGGTTTTGGGCACGGGCAGCCAGAAGACCCCTTCCAGCCCGGCCTGAAGGTTCATGGCGGCGAGCCGTTCGGCCAAGGCGCGGACTTCATTTTCTTCAAGCTGATCGACGACATAGGTGCGCATACGGTTCTTTCGTTCAGTCCTTTTGAGGATTTCGGCAGTTACAGTTGGCTTGCCGGCATTCCTTCCTGCCGGGGCAGAGGCGGCCGAAGTGAGCGTCTTCGGGCGGGGTTTCACCGTCCAGGTTGAACATGCGCCGGGCCAGGCTGATATAGAGGCAGTCGGTCTCCCCGTTGCCGAAATGGTCCTTGAGAAAGCTGATGGGCTCGTGGTTCATCTTTTTGACCACCGCGCCCAGCATGGCCTCCAGGGCGGAGCGGGCTTCCGGCGTCAGTTGGCCCAGGCGGCCGAGGGTGCGTTCCAACTCTTCCCTGGCCACGGCCTCGCCCCGGCGCACCAGATCGATGAGGGTCGGCTGGAGCTCAAGGGACTTCAGCCAGCGGGCGAAGGCCGCGCTTTCCTCCTCGACGATCCGCGCGCCTTTCTCGGCCTCGTCCCGGCGCCGGCCCAGGTTTTCTTCCACCACTTCCTTGAGATCGTCGATGTCGTACAGGTAGATGTTGTCCAGGCTGTTGACGTCGGGATCGATGTCACGCGGCACGGCAATGTCGATGAAGAACATGGGCCGGTGCTTGCGCGCTTTGAGCACCTTTTTCATGTCCGAGGCCCGGATGATCGGCTCGTGCGCGCCGGTGGAGCTGATCACGATGTCCACTTCGGCCAGGTGTGCCGGCAACAGGTCAAAGGGGACGGCCTCGCCCTTGAAGCGGGCGGCCAGTTGCACGGCCCGCTCAAAGGTCCGGTTGGTCACCCGGATGGAGTCGATGCCCGCGCCGACCAGGTGGGTGGCCGCCAGTTCGGCCATTTCCCCGGCGCCGATGAGCATGGCCTTGACCTGCCCGAAATCGTCGAAAATGCGCTTGGCCAACTCCACGGCGGCATAACTGATGGAAACGGCGCTCGACGCCACGCCCGTTTCCGTGCGGATCCGTTTGGCTGTGGAGAACGCCTTGTGCAGCAACCGGTTCAGAATGACTTTGGCGGAGTTTTTTTCCAGGGAGGTGCGGTAGGCGTCCTTCAACTGGCCGAGGATTTGCGGCTCGCCCAGCACCATGGAATCCAGGCCGGCGGCCACGCTGAACAGGTGGCGCACGGCATCGGGACCCCGATGATGGTACACGTAAGGTTCGAGATCCGCGGGGGGGCTGCCGCAGGCTCCGGCCCAGTGGGCCACAAGGTGTTCGCGGGCCTCATCCCCCCGGGCCACGGCCATGATCTCCACCCGGTTGCAGGTGGAGAGGATCAGATATTCGCGCACGACATCGTCAAGAGGCACAATCCCTTTGGCCAGGATGGCCGGGTCGGTCAGGGCGAAACGCTCGCGCACTTCCACGGGGGCTGTTTTGTAGTTCAGCCCCACCAAATGAATTTCTTTGTTCATGGCGCGGGCTGGTTGATGGCTTGGCTGAGGGCCTGGCTGTGGTGGGGGAAGAACAGGTAATCGACGCCGAACGAGACCGCGGCCAGGGAAAAGAGCATCACGGCCATGAAGGCGGTCTTGCGTCCCTGCCTGCCGAGCGCCATGCGCTGGTAAAACAGGACGGCGTACAGAAACCAGATCAGCAGGGAGGATAAAACCTTGGGCGTTTCCACAGAGGAAAAGAGCAGCGGGGTCCAGATGAACCCGGACATGATTCCCAACGTGAACAGGGGGAAGCCGAAGGTCACGGCCACCCGATTGACCCGGTCGCAGGTGGAAAGGGCGGGCATGTCGCGGTCGCGGTCGCCCAACGGCACCTTACCTTTGATCTTGCCTTCCAGGTACAGGAAAAACAGCCCGGCTCCGAAGGCCATAGCCATCAGGCCCATGCTGAGAAAGAGCGAGCTTAGGTGCAGCCAGATGAACAGCCCGGCCAGGTGGGGCGGCAGCACGTCGCGCACGTTGCCGAGCCCGGCGGAGAGAAAAAACAGCAACAAGGCCAGGGGCGCGGCCGTGATGGACAAAAAGGGCAGGTGCAACATGCGCCAGGCGAACAGATAGGCCAGGATGACGCACCAGGCGAAGAGCTGGACAAAGTAGCCCGCGCTCAGTTCCTCATAGGTCTTGCCGATGGGCGAGACGATACAGAGCAGGGTGTGCAGGGCGAAACCGGCCAGGGTCAGCCAGTTGGCCGCCATGCGCACCGGCCTGCGGGCCGAGAGGGTGCCGAGGAAGGCCGCCAGGGTGGCCGTGGAATATAAGGCTACGACTCCAAAAATGAGAAATGATTCAAAGCTCATGCAACAAATCTCCGATGGCCGCGCGCAGGGGCTCGGGCAGTTCCCGGCGCAGGATGTCCCGCGCTTCCCCTGGTCTGCCGCCGGCAAGCGCCTCCGCGAGGGGGGAATAGACCAGGGCCCGGAATATCCGGGTGTTTTCCGCCGTTTCCAGCCCAATGCCCAGCAGGGCGGGGCGCAAGCGCCGCAGCAGCGCGGCGAGAAGAGTGTAGCGGTTTCCCAGGCTCTCTTCAAGCTCTTCGCGCAAGCGCCGACTCAGGGCCGGCCCGGCGCCGCCGGTGCCCACGGCAACGGTGATGTCGCCGCGCTCCACAAGGGCGGGAACGAAAAAATCCCCGGCCATCGGGTTGTCGGCCACGTTGCAGAGCACGCCGCGCTCCCGGCAGGCTGCGGCCACGCCGGCGTTGACCTCCCGTTTGTCGGTGCAGGCGAAAGCCAGGGCCATGCCGGCCGCGTCGGCGGGCTCGAACGGCCGCTTGCGATATTCCAGGCGCGTGCCGCAGGGGGCGATCTCGTCCCGTTCCGGCAGGGCCGGATCCAGAATCAGGATACGCCGCAGGCCCCGCCCGGCAAGCCCGGCAATCTTGCGGGCGCCGACGCCGCCTGCCCCGACCACCAGAGCCTCTTTGCCCGAGAGTTCCAGAAAGATGGGGTAGGGCATCAGTTTCTCCGGCCGCCCAAAGCTTGCACCCGTTTGTCGACGAGTTGTTTGAGCCGCTCGGGGTCCATGCCGGCCAGCCATTCGGGAATATTTTTCCAGACGCTGTGGTAGCCGAAGCCGCCCTCAATCATCTCCCGCTCGGCTTCGGCCTTGGTCCAGCCCTGCTGCGTAACCCTGTACACGGCCGTGACCAGACCGGTGCGATCCGCCCCGTGCATGCAGTGCAGCAACACCGGCTTGGGAGACGTCAGAATCAAGGCCAGGGCCTCGACCACTTCATCCTCCTCGATATCCCAGGTGTTGACGCCCACGCGGCGCAGGTGCAGGGAGGTTCCGGAGGCTTCTTCCACATCGTCGTGGAAGTTGCGCAGGTTGATCACGGTTGCAATCCCGAAGGCCGCGTAAGCCTGCATGGCTTCCTTGTTCGGCTGGGCGGAGCGGTAGAAATCCGGCGTGACCCGGAAGAAATTCTCGGCGTGCTCGATGGCCACGGGCTGCGCCCAGCCGGCCGGGCGCTCGGCGGCCGGGGCAAAACCCGCCCCGAGCCACAAGGCGAACAGGCAGCAAAATGAAAGACCGGCGCGGCGCATGGGGCCTCCTTGTTATTCGGGGCGGGGGTATTTGCCGGCGGCGAGATCCGCGAGCAATTGGATGTGCCTGGGTAGGCAGAGCTTGCGAGAGTAACGTTCCTCAATGGTCCGCCGGGCGGCGGCGCGTAGACCGGCCTGGTTGCCGGCCCCGCCGAGAAGCTCGTCAAGAGTACCGGCCAGCTTGTCCACGTCGAAAAAATCGGTGAGCAGGCCGTTGCGCCCGTGCTCGACAATTTCCCGCACCGGTTCGGTGTCCGAGCCCAGCACAAGCCCGCCGCAGGCCATGGATTCCAGCATCGACCAGGAAAGCACATAGGGGTACGTCAGGTACACATGAACCGAGGCGATGCGGAAGGCCGCGCGCAGGGCCACAATCGGTACCTGGCCGAGGAAGTGGACGCGGGAAAGATCCAGGCCGGCTCCGACTTCTTTGAGCAGCAGGGATTTCCAGGTTTCCCCGCCCGGCGCCGGCCGGCTGTAGCCCGGTTCCGGGCCGCCGAAGATCAGCACGCGCGCGGTGGGCCTGCGGGTGAGAATGGCGGGCAGGGCGCGCATGAAGGTGTGAAAGCCCCGGTGCGGCTCCAGGTTCCTGGCCGCGTAGACGATGACCTCGTCTTTCGCACTCAGGGTCAGGGACGGGCCCAAGGGAGCCTCCTCCGGCGGGAGCGTGACCGGCGCCGCGCCGGATACGGCCGTGACCCGGCCTTCCCCCGGCACGGCCAGGGGTTGGATGGTCAGGCTGTCGCCGGCGTCGGGGCACATGAAATCGGTGTCGATTCCATCATGGATGACCCGCGTGACGGCCCGGATGTGGTCGGGGTAGCGCGAGGCCTGCCATTCCGTCGGGCAGAGGCAGGCATCGGCCCTCTGCATGGACACGATCTGGGCGGTGTTCTTGATCCGCGCGCTGAATCCCTCGTTGTCGCTGATCGGGAATTCCGGATCAAAGGCCAGGTCGGCCTCCCCGGCCCGAAAGTAATACTCCGCGAACATGAGGATTGGCGAGTTCGGGAAAAAGTCCCGAACGAACAGCCCTTCGCCCCAGGCGGGGTGTACGGCGATGACGTCGGGCACGAACCCCTTGCGGTTGAGCTCGAGCAACACCCGGACGACGGACTGGCCGCGCCGAAGGGCGGCGTCGGTCGAGCGCAGGTAGGGATGGATGTTCCGGTCGAAGCCTTCGGGGGCGGGGTAGCCGTGGGTTTCCACTCCCGGGAGGGTGCCGCGGCGCTTGATGCTTTCAACATCGCCGACGCCCACAACCGTGTTGCCGGGAATCCCCTGCAGATGGTGGGCCAGGTGCAGGTACTGACCGGGAAAATTCTGATGGATGAACAGGTATTTCATTGGGAGGCCCTCAGCGCGGCGCGGGATACATGCCCGCGTGGATGTCGTTGAGGAATTGAACCTGCGCGGGCAGGCAGCGGGTCCGCAGGTCATATGTCTCAAGGATGCTCTGGCGGGCGGCCTTGCGGAGCGGAGCAAAGGCGGCCGGGTCGGCGAGCGTCGCTTCGATGGTGTCCGCCAGTTTGCCCTGATCGAAAAAGTCCGTGAGCAGCCCGTTGACGCCGTGCGTGATGACCTCGCGCACGGGCTCGGTGTCCGACCCCACCACCAGGCATTCACAGGCCATAGCTTCCATCACGGACCAGGAGAGCACGAACGGGTAGGTCAGATAGACGTGCACCGACGAGATCCGGAAAATGGTCCGCAGGGTGGAGTAGGGAATGCGGCCGAGAAAATGCACTCGGGAGTAATCCAGCGAATCGCCCACCTCTTTGAGCAGCATACTTTTGTAGGTCTGCCCGTCGGGCGGCAGCAGGCTGTAACTGACGCCGTCGTGGCCGATGATCAGTACCTGGGCCTTGGGGCGCCTGCGCAGAATCTCGGGCAGGGTGCGCATGAACACGTGGAAGCCCCGGTGCGGTTCCAGGTTTCTGGCCATGTAAACGATGATCTCATCGTTCCCGCTCAGGGTCAGCGGTTCCCCCTTGGGAACGTCGTTTTTCCCGAGGCCGGGGGGAACCCCGTCCGCCGAGTGGGCGATGATCCGGCTCTCGCCGGGCACGGCCAGGGGCTGGATGGTCAGGCTCATGCCCGCGCGGGGCCGCATGATCGTGGTTTCAATGCCGTCGTGGATGACCCGTGTGACCCGCCGGGCGTACTCGGGGTAACGCGAGGCCTGCCAGGCCGTGGGGCTTATACAGGCGTTGGCGGTCATGAACGAGAGGGTCTGGGCGGTATTGTTCAGGGGCACGCCCAGGCTCCATTCCAGGGGTTGGCGGTATTCGGGGTCGAAGGAGAGATCCGCCTCGTTCGCTTTGAAGAGAAACTCCGCGTACATGAGGATGGGCGCCTTGGGGAAGATGTCGCGAACGAACAAGCCTTCGCCCCAGGCCGGATGCACCGCGATGACGTCCGGCTCGAAACCCTCCTGCCTCAGATCGAGCAGCACCCTGCCCACGGCCTGCCCGCGCCGTACGGCCGCCTCGGCGGATTGCAGGTAGCCGTGGGTGCCGGGGCCGGCGCCTTGCGGCGTAGGGTAGCCGATGGTCCGCATTCCCTCGATGGTCCCCCGCGAGGTGATGTTGGCCTGTTCCCCAACGCCGATCACCTCGTTGCCGGGAACCGCCCGCAGGTATTGGGCCAGATAAAGATACTGGCCGGGGAAATTTTTATGGATGAAAAGCAGCTTCATGGCCTGTTCGCGGGCTGGGGTGGATGAAAAAACGGAACGCCGCCCCGGGGCGGCGGCCGATCGTGCAGAAAACGGCTGAGCGGTGCGCGGGCCTCAGTCGGGCAGGGGATACATGCCCGCGCTGAGGTCGTGGAGCAACTGCGCCTGCCGGGGCAGGCAGCGCCGCAGGGCGTATGTCTCCAGCACCGTTTCCCTGGCGGCTTTGCGCATCGGGGCAAAGGACTCCGGGTCGTCAAGGACCATGTCGATCCTGTCCACCAGGGCGGCCTGATCGAAAAAGTCCGTGAGCAGGCCGTTGACCCCGTCCTGAATGACCTCGCGCACGGGTTCGGTATTCGAGGCCAGCACCAGCCCTTCGCAGGCCATGGCTTCCAGAGTCGACCAGGAAAGCACGAAGGGATAGGTCAGGCAGACGTGTACCGAAGAAATACGGAAGGCGGCCCGCAGAGCGGCGTAGGGAATGCGGCCGAGGAAATGAACCCGGGAAAGATCCAGGGCATCTCCGGCTTCGCGCAGGTACAGGGCTTTGTACGTTTCCCCCTCGGGCAGGGTGGGGCTGTAGCTGGTGCCGTCGGCGCCGATGATCAATACCCGCGCCTTGGGCCGCCGGGCCAGGATTTTCGGCAGGGCCCGCATGAAAACGTGAAAACCGCGGTACGGCTCCAGGTTGCGGGAAACAAAGACGATGACCTCGTCCTTCCGGCCGAGGGTGATCGGGTCGCCGTTCGCAACTTCGCCCTCGCCGAGGGGAGGGCCAGCCGGCTCCACGATCCGGCTTTCGCCGGGCACAGTCAGGGGTTGAATGGTCAGGGTCGCTTCCACATCCGGGCACATGACGTCGGTGTCGATGCCGTCGTGGATGATCTGGGTGACCCGTCGGATATGGGCCGGGTAGCGCGAGGCCTGCCAGCGGGTGGGGCTGATGCAGACGTTGGCCGTGGGCAGGGAGAGCAACTGCGGGGTGTTGCGCAGCCGCACGCTGAAGTCCCAGTCGAGATTGCGGGGAAACTCGGGGTCAAAGGCCAGGTCGGCCTCGCCCGCCTTGAAATAGAACTCCGCGAACATGACGATGGGTGTTTTGGGGAACACGTCGCGCACGAAGAGTCCTTCGCCCCAGCCGGGGTGGACGGAGATGACGTCCGGCTCAAAGCCTTTCTGCTTGAGTGAGAGCAGCACCCTGGCCGCCGCCTGGCCGCGGCGCCCGGCGGCTTCGGTGGATTGCAGATAGTGGTGGGTTTCGCGCCCGGATTTCTGGGGCGGCGGGTAGCCGAGGGTCATCATGCCGCTGATGGTGCCCCGGCGTTTGATATTGTCGGTTTCGCCCACGCCCACCACCTCGTTGCCGGTGACGGCGCGCAGATGTTGAGCCAGATGCAGGAATTGGCCGGGAAAGTTTTGATGGACGAAAAGGAACTTCATATTCCGCTCATTGTGTTGCGGTGGAGGTTCGGCCCTTGAGCCACAAGGGGAGCCCGGCCGCCCGATCCGCATTAGTTTCGGCATGGGCGGGCAGGGCTTTGAGATCCTCTGCAACCACTTGTTCCATGCGCTCGGATTCCATGAACATGACAAACACAAGAGCCAGGGAGGCGTCGCTTTCGGGCGTTCCCAGGCAGAGATCCCGAATCTGATCTTCCGGAACCGTGGCGAACAGGCGCTCGGCAAACATTCCGGCCCACCTTTCGTACAGAGAGACGGGCAGTTCCGGCACTTCGCCGGCCAGGGTCATGGCCCGTTCCTTGTTCAGGTGGGGCATACCGAGCAGGAGCACATCGGCGAGGGCCGCCTGCCGCGCTTCCGCCGTCGGGGAAAAACGGCGTAGAATACTGCTGATGACATGTTCGCGCAAGGTGCCTGCGTTCATTGGTCCTCTCGAGCAGTGTGAAATTGAAAAGACACTTTTGAGATACCGCCAAGCCCGGCAGCGAATATCTCATACCAATACGAGATCTCTGAGATCATGAACGACACGCAAGCGTGCCGCCCGGGTGGCTGAAGCTCAGGGCTTTTCCCACCGAGAGCGTGGCAGCTCACAACTTGCGCAGCCCTGTTTTCCGCCACGCGTCTGCCGAGCGATTTCAAAACGAAATTGCTCTAACTCACTTTCGCGCCGGGGTCGACCGGGCCGCCGGCCGTGAGCAGTTCCAGGCCGGAATCGGTATGCACGGCCAGGATCATGCCCTGGGATTCCAGGCCGCGCATCTTGCGCGGGGCAAGGTTGGCGACCACGATCACCTGTTTGCCGATCATCTCGGCCGGGGCGAAGTATGCGGCCATGCCGGCCAGAATCTGCCGGGGCGTTCCTTCGCCCAGGTCGACCATGACTTTCAGGAGCTTGTCCGCGTTGGGGTGTTGCTCACAGGCCAGAACACGCCCCACACGCAGGTCGACCTTCTGGAAATCGGGGAATTCAATCTGCGCGGCCGGTTCCGGCGCGGGCGTCGCGACCGGGGCGGGTTTCGCGGCGGCCGGTTTGGCCGGAGCCTCCTCGGGCTGTTCCATGCGGGGAAAGAGGTTGGAAGCCGTGGCCACGGCGGTGCCGGGCGCAAGGGTTCCGAACGAAGCGGCTTCATCCGCCAGGTGGACCGTTTTGGGCTCGAAGGTGGAAATACCGAGTTGCTCGAGCATGAGCACGGATTTTTGCGGCATGACCGGCCAGAGGTGCACGGCGATTTTGCGCATGAACTCCAGCAGGGTGTACAGCACCGTGCCCAGGCGCCTGGTGTTGCCGCTCTTGGCCAGGGCCCAGGGGGCGGCGGAGTCGACATAGCGGTTCAGGGCGCGCACCAGTTCCCAAAGGGACTCCAGGGCGTTGGAAAAGCGCACGTTGTCGAACAGGCTCTGGAAGTTGCTCATGGCGTCCCGGGCCAGGGCCTTCAGTTCGGTTTCCATTTCCTCGTCTTCGCCCGGAGCGGGCACGGCGCCGTTGCAGAACTTGGCGGTCATGGACAGCACCCGCGAATACAGGTTGCCCAGGTCGTTGGCGAGATCCGCGTTGACCCGGGCGATGAAGGCTTCTTCCGAGAAGGACGCGTCGTTGCCGAAATGCATTTCGCGCAGGAGAAAATGGCGGAAGGCGTCGACGCCGCACCGCCCGGCCATGTCCAGCGGCTTGACCACGTTGCCGAGGGACTTGGACATCTTGGTGTCGCGCGCCAGCCAGTAGCCGTGGACGTTCAGGTGCCGGTATAGGGGGATGCCGGCCGACATGAGCATGATCGGCCAGAACACGGCGTGGGGCTTGAGGATGTCTTTGGCGATCAGATGGCTCCCGCCGTTCCAGCGCTCGGCGAACTCCGGCGAATCCGGCCCGCCGATGACCGAGAAATAGGCCAGCAGGGCGTCAAACCAAACATAACAGACGTAGTCCGGGTCGAAGGGCAGCTCGATGCCCCAGGTCAGGCGGGTTTTTGGGCGCGAGATGCACAAATCGTCCAGGGCGCCGCTGTCGAGCATGGCCAGGGCCTCGCCGCGGTAGCGCTCGGGCCGGATGAAGTCCGGGTTGTCCAGAATATACTGTTTGAGCCGGGCTTGATACTTGGACATGCGGAAGAAGTAATTCTTCTCGCTGATGTATTCGGGTTTGACCTGATGCTGCGGGCACAGGCCGTTTTCCAGGTCCTTTTCGGTGTAAAAGCGCTCGCAGCCGAAGCAGTAGTGCCCACCATACTCGCCGAAATAAATGTCGCCGGCGTCATACACTTTTTGCAGGAACGCCCGGACCACCTTCTTGTGTTCCTCGGAACTGGTGCGCACGAAACGGGCCGGTTCGGTCTCCAGTTTGGGCCAGAGCGCGGCGAATTCCGCGCTGATCCGATCCGTGAATTCCTGGGGTTTCTCCCCGGCTTTTTCGGCGGCCTGAACGATTTTGTCGCCATGCTCGTCGGTGCCGGTGATGAACATGGCGTCACGCCCCATCAGCGTGGCGAAGCGGTTCATGGCGTCGGCCACGATGGTCGTGTAGGCGTGCCCCAGGTGGGGGGCGGCGTTGACGTAATATATGGGCGTGGTCAGGTAAGAAGAACTCACGGCTTACTCCGGGGTGGGGTCGTTGTGTCCCAACGGGGACTTGCGGCGTTTGCGCGGCTTTGGCCTGCGGTTTTCCGGGGCTTGCTCGGCGGGGGCGGCTTCGGCCTCCCGGCGCGGGGCTGGGCGGTTTTCCGGCGTTTCCGCGCGTTTGGGGTGCAGCTCCTGCCAGTCTTCCAGAGACATTTCCACTTCCTCTCCGGTTTCGGAAAGGCCCACGAGCGTACCGGCGAACAGGTTGCTGCGCAGGATTCGGAATACCCCCTTGTCGGTCTGGTAACGCTTGCCGAGCTTGGGGCAGCGGCGGTTGAATTCCTCGTAGTTGTGCTGTTCGAAGGAAAGGCAGCACAACAGCCGGCCGCACATGCCCGAAAGCTTGGCCGGGTTCAGGAACAGGTTTTGCTCCTTGGCCATTTTGATGGTCACGGGCGCGAACTTGCGCAGGTACTGCCGGCAGCAGCAGACCATGCCGCAGTTGCCGATGGCCCCGATCATCTGGGTTTCGTGGCGCACCCCGATCTGGCGCAGTTCAATCCGGGTGCGGTAGTTGCGCACCAGATCTTTGACCAGTTCGCGAAAATCGATACGAGAAGGGGCGGTGAAGTAGAAGACGATCTTGCCGCGATCATGCAGCACTTCCACGTCCACCAGCTTCATATCCAGGCCGCGCTGTCGGATGCAGGTTTTGCAGAAGGCTTCGGCCTCCGCGGCCAGGATGCTGTTTTCCGTCTCGGTGGCGATGTCCTGGGCCGTGGCCAAGCCGACAATCCGACCGGCGCCTTCCTCGTCCACCGTGACGATGGCGGTCTGGTGCAGGGAAACCACCACCCCGAGGGACAGGCCGTTTTCGGTTTCGACCAGAACCTTGGTGCCCTTTCTGGCGGTAATGCCCGCGGCGGGGTAAAAAAAGACCTGCCCGGCCCTGCGCAGGCGCACCCCCAGTGACACCGGCGCAACGGCTTCCGGGGCGTCTTCAACCGAGATATCGCTCACACATTTCTCCCACAAAAACCCGACTAAACCGGCGGGTATAATTTTCAGACATGAGCATTTCTTTTCGCCTTTTCAAGCCCCCCTGTCAACGGAAGGCCCCGGGGAGTGGGGTTGGTTCGCCGCGAGACAAGGAATGGTTCGTTTTTGCGATGGGGCCGCAAAAACGGAGCCAGACGCAGTATCGCGGCG
>JAVBQP010000023.1:0-32940 GCA_031548905.1 Desulfovibrio sp.
CAATCTGCAAGACGCAACTTCGGCCTGAAATTTTCGCCATTGCTCACGTTGACACGCTATATCCTCGCGTTCTTGCTCGCTTGCCTTCAGAGTTTTTTTTGAAGACAAATCCGAGCTTTATGAGTGTCTTGTGAGTAGCGACCAAAGAACACGACTTGTCAAAATGTTCTTTTATTTCAGCCAACGTCAGATCAACATTCTTATCCAACAGTTCTGAAAGTTGTTTCAGCTCACGTCGGTGAATATCGCCCTTCTGTGTCCAGAAGGGCGTGGAACAAGACGATTTTCTTTTTTGTATTCTCGAACCCAGTTGCTGATACTTGCCGTAGTATAGCCAAAAATTTCAGATAAATGCTGCCTGCCGGCCGTCCCAGACAAGTAAGCCTTCACGACAATAGTGCGGATCTCTTCACTGGCTATCTTCATGAAAGAAGTTTAGACTTTTTATATAAAAAGTCAAAGTTAACATGCTCTAATAGTTCACAACCGTCGACTTCACTTCCGGCCGGTGGAAATGGAATTCGATGCGGGCGTTTTTGGCCGCCGCTCCGGGCACATCGGGCGGGACCAGGGGGGAGGTGTCGGCGTAGGCCACGCTGCGGACCAGGTTGGGGGCGATACCCTTGGAAATCAGGTAGCGCACGGCGGCGGTGGCCCGGGCCGAGGAAAGTTCCCAGTTGGAGGGAAATTGCGGCTCGCCGGTTTCGGAACTGTCCGCGTGGCCGCGCACGATCAGAAAAACCTTGTATTTGCGCATGACTTCAATGACTGTGTCCAGCACCCGCTCGCCCTCGGGGGAAATCACTTCGGAGTTGGGCTGGAACATGACGTCCGAGGTGATGTGCAACAACACTCCGACGTTGTCCGAGGAAATGCCGCTGGAAGACGAGGGGATCGCGTCGGCCATCAGGAAGTTCTTGAGCAACTGGGCGATGGCGTATTGGGATTTCTCCGCCTCGCTCAGTTTGAACTCGCGGGTGTCGAGCTTGTCCACATATTGGACCATCGGGTTGTTGGCGACACTCAACGGGGAGATGACGTTGGTGCCTGCGGAGGCGTCGGCCTGGAACATGCCGGCCAGACCCTGCAGAGTTTCCTTGGGGGCGGCGTTGACCAGCCACATGAGCAGGAAGAAGGCCATCATCGCCGTCACAAAGTCGGCGTATGCCACTTTCCATGAACTGCCCATATTTGACTACCGTCCTTACGTGTTGCCGGCCGAGCCGGAGACACCGTGCCTCTGAAGGAAATTATCCTTTCAGCTTCTTGTCCATTTCCAGGAAGGTGGGGCGGAAAGCCAGGGGAATGGCCCGCCGGCCGTACTCAAGGGCCACGATGGGGGAAGAGCCGCGCACGGCCGCGCCCACGGCTTCCTTGATGGCTCGGAAGTACAAATGGCGTTCATGGGCCAGGGTTTCCATTTTCGCGCCGATGGGGCCGACAAAACCGTAACAGAGCAGAATGCCGAGAAAGGTACCCACAAGAGCCGCGCCGATGTGGCCGCCGAGCTCCATAGGCGGCCGATCGATATAACCCATGGTGATGACGATGCCGAGCACCGCGGCCACAATACCCATGCCGGGCATGGAGTCGGCCATATGCGACACGCTGTGGGCCGGGAGCATTTCTTCCTCGTGCATGGCGCTCATATCCACGCCCATGAGTTTGTCCAGCTCGTTGCCGTTACCGGTGGTCAGGTAGACCCGCAGGGTGTCGCCGATAAAGTAGCAGGCGGCTTTGTCCTTGACCATCAGGGGGAAGCGGGTGAACAGGGCGCTTGATTCCGGCTGCTCGATATCTTTTTCGACGGCGATGATGCCTTCGCGCTGCATCTTGGCGAAAAGGCCGTAGAGCAGGGCGAGCATTTCAAGGTAGTGATTTTTGCTGGGCCCGTTGCCGAAGGCGTGGCCGATGCCCTTCATGGCCAACTTGAGGGTAAAGCTCGAGTTGGAGGCGATGAAGGCCCCGAAGGCGGCCCCGAAGATGATCATGAATTCGAAAGGCTGAAACAGGATTCCCAGGTTGCCGTGGGAAAGGATGTACCCCACGATAACCGAGACGAGAACGACGACAAAACCGATAATGATGAACATGTATGGGGCCTCGGGCGCGCGGAAGACGTCTTCCGCGTCGGGGACACGTTGTATTTACGGGCCGCCTTGTAAGGCCGGCTCAATTCCCCTATCCATTAGCGTATTTTTGCCTTCCTGTGAAGGGACTCCCGAAAGCTCCGGGGGGGGGCGGGGTCAGCCGCCGGCCATTTCCTTCATGACCGTATGGATATTTTCGGCATCCAGGCCCAAAAGTTTACGGAGCTCCTTGGGCTTTCCGTGCTCCACAAACGCGTCCGGCAGGCCCATGCGGCGGATGTCCAGGCCGCTGAGAAGGCCGGAATCATTGAGAAACTCCAGCACGGCCGAAGAAAATCCCCCGGCCAGGGAGCTTTCTTCCAGCAAAAGAATTTTTTTGTGCGTCGCGGCGATTTCCCTGAGTTCGGCCTCGGGCAGGGGTTTGACCCAGCGGGCGTTCAGTACGGTGACGGCAATGCCCACCTCGCGCAGTCGGTTCGCGGCCGCCAGGGCCGGGTGGACCCGGTTGCCCAGGGCCACAACCGCGAGGCCGCTCTCGGCCCGGCAGAGGAACTCGCCCCGGCCGATGGGCAGGGGCACGCCGGCTTCGGGCAGGGGCACGCCCACGCCCAGGCCGCGCGGCCAGCGCAAGGCGAAGGGGCCGTTGTGCTCCAGGGCCGTGGCCAGGCCGTGGGCCAACTCGGCTTCATCCTTGGGCGCGAACATGGTGAGGTTGGGAATATGCCGCAGATAGGCCAGATCGAAGGCCCCCTGGTGGGTCGGCCCGTCTTCGCCGACCAGCCCGGCCCGGTCGACACAGAACACGACCGGCAGTTTTTGCAAACAGACGTCGTGAATGACCTGATCGTAGGCCCGCTGCAGAAATGTGGAATAGATCGCCACCACCGGCCGCAATCCCTGAGTGGCCAAGCCGGCGGCAAAGGTCACGGCGTGGGGCTCGCAGATGCCCACATCAAAGAAACGGCTCGGAAAGCGTTCGGCAAAAGCGGTCAGGCCGGTGCCCTCGGGCATGGCCGCGGTGATGGCGGTGATCCGCTTGTCCCGCTCGGCCATCCGGCACAGGGTCGTGCCGAAGGCTTCGGTGTATGAGACGGGGCCGGCGCATTTCCCCGCGAAACAGCCGGTTTCCGGCTCGAAGCGGCCCACGCCGTGGAAACCCACGGGGTTGGCCTCGGCCGGGGCATAGCCCTTGCCCTTGCGGGTGATCACATGGACGAGCACCGGCTTGTCCAGCCCGGCGGCCAGACGCAGAACTTTTTGCAGTTCTTCGATATCGTGGCCGTCCACGGCGCCGATGTAGTTGAAGCGCAAGGCTTCGAACAGGATGCCGGGAGT
Source organism: Desulfovibrio sp. (assembly GCA_031548905.1). Lineage (GTDB taxonomy): Bacteria > Desulfobacterota > Desulfovibrionia > Desulfovibrionales > Desulfovibrionaceae > Frigididesulfovibrio. Next base: position 3,426 of record JAVBQP010000023.1, read on the forward strand.
GAAGAAATTTTTAAAGCTGTGTTTGCTGCGCCGGGCGATTTCCAGCAGGTCGTCGCCGATACCGGGCACGTTGCGCAAAAAGCCCTCGACCTCGCGTTTGACCCGGCGCACCCAGCGGGCCGACAGGTTGCGGCTCATGAACAGCGACAAGGCCCCGACGTTTTTCGAGATGGACATCTCGTTGTCGTTCAGGATGACGATGAATCGCCGGTTCAGAGCTCCGGCCTGGTTCAGGGCTTCGTAGGCCTGCCCGCCGGTCAGGGAGCCGTCGCCGATGACCGAAACCACATGGTGGTTTTTGCCGGCCGCGTCCCGGGCCACGGCCATGCCCAGGGCCGACGAAATGGAGGTGGAGGCGTGGCCCACGCCGAAGTGGTCGAAGGGACTCTCGTCAATGCGGGGAAAGCCGCTGATGCCGCCCAAGGTGCGCAGGGTGTTGAAGCGTTCCCGCCGGCCGGTCAGAAGTTTGTACGCGTAGGTTTGGTGCCCCACGTCCCAGACCAGCTTGTCCGAGGCGGGGTTGAAGACCGAGAGCATGGCCAGGGTCAACTCCACCACGCCGAGGGAGGGGGCCAGATGCCCGCCCGTGTTGGCTGTGGAGGCGATCATTTCCTTGCGGATCTCGTCGGCCAGCCGGGTGAGTTGGGCCGCGCTCAACAACCCCACCATGGACGGGTGGGAGATCGTGGGCAGGATCGGCTCGCCGGAATCGACGGACGTCTCCCGGTCTGAAGACGCCTCAAGCACGTCGGCCACGTCGGGTGTGTCGGGGGCACAGTCGGGCTGGGGAATCACCCCGGCGTCGCACAATTTCGCGCTGCTCACCACAAGACCTCTGCTGCTTTTTTTCAACTTACCCTGTTGACGATGTAATGGGCAAGCCCTCTCAGCAGGGCGGCCTCGGGGGCGCCCAGGCCGTCCAGGGCCGCGACGGCCTCATCGGCTTTGGCTTTGGCCGCGTTCCGGCTTTGCTCCAGACCGAGGAGGGATGGATAGGTGATCTTGCCGTTGGCCGCGTCGCTGCCCACGGGTTTGCCCAGGGTCTTCTCGTCGCCGATCTCGTCCAGAATGTCGTCCGCGATCTGGAAGGCCGCGCCCATTGCCGCGCCATAGCGGCTCATACGCTCGACTTCCTCCCCGCCCGCCCCGGCAAGGACCGCGCCCACCTCGCAGGGGACGCGCAATAAGGCGCCGGTTTTCATGGCGTGCATGGCCGCGAGTTGCTCAAGCGGGACGGAACCCTTGGCGGTGTATTGCATGTCCAGGTACTGGCCGCCGACCATGCCGGGCGAGCCGGCCGCGCGGGCCACCAGGGCCACGGCCACGAGCACGCGCTCCGCCGGGATACCGGGAGTCCCGGCCATGAGAGTGAAGGCGTCGGTGAGCAGGCCGTCCCCGGCCAGGATGGCCGTGGCTTCGTCGAACCGTTTGTGGCAGGAGGGCCTGCCCCGGCGCAGGTCGTCGTCGTCCATGGCCGGCAGGTCGTCGTGGATCAGCGAATAGGTGTGGATGCACTCCAGGGCGGCCGCGAAGGACATGGCCGTGTCACCCGTCAGGCCATACAGTCGGGAGGCGATCAGGCACAGGCCGGGCCGGACCCGCTTGCCCCCGGCCAACAGGCTGTATTCCATGGCCTCGCGCAGGCCGGCCGGAGTGCCGGGCGCGTCGAGGCAGTGGGCCAGGTAGGCTTCCAGGCGGGCGGCCTCGGCCTTCAGGGCGTTCTTGACCGTGTCTGCGGGGGCGGTTTCAGCGTTCATCGGGGTCGCCTTCGCTTGGGGTTTCTTCCGACAGGAACTCACGCGGGCCTTCCTCGTCGCAAAGGAGAATCTCGTGCCTGGCCTCTTCCAGCAGCTTGCGGCAGGAAGCGGCCAGAGCGCGGCCTTCCTTGTAGAGGGTCACGTTGCGCTCCAGGGTGACATCCCCCTGTTCCAGCTCCTGCACGATAACCGCGAGGCGTTGCATTTGTTTCTCAAAATCGGGTTTCTTGGCCATGTCCACTCCTTTTACGCGTCGTCCTGCCGCCGGGGCGCTCCATATTACTCCAACAAAGGCGAAGCGTCCACGGACTCGCCGGCCACGTAAAAAGACAGATGCAGGTGCGGGCCGGTAACCCGGCCGGTGGCCCCGATCAGGCCCACCGTCTCGCCGCGTTGGACTTTCTGCCCCTCGGCAACGTTGATGGCGGAGAGGTGCAGGTACATGGAGAACACCCCCAGGCCGTGATCGACGATCACCGTGTTGCCGCCGTAATATTGATCCTCGGCCAGGACGACAATACCGGCGTCGGCCGCTCCGATGGGGTCGCCGGTGTTGCCGTCGTAGTCAACGCCCTTATGCCGGCCGCGTTCCTCGCCGTTGAAGACCCGGCGCACGCCATAGAGGCTGGTGACCTCGCCGGGCACGGGTCGGTGCAGGGGCAGGCGCCAGAATTTTTCCGGGCTGACCTTGGACACGGCCTCGCGTACGGCCTGCTGGTTGCGTTTGATGCGCTCCAACTCGGACTTGGGCGGGTTGACGTACTTGGGGGGTACCTTCAGGCGCTGCACCGGGTAGGGCGGTTCCACGATGGTCAACTCGGCCCGCATGGTTTCGGTCGGCCCGCCGCCCGTGAGGGTCACGGCCAGGGGGCGGCGCTCGGCTTCTTTTTTCAGCGGCTCGGCCAGGAGCGCCTCGCACACGCCGTTCGCATCCGGGGTGAGGGTCAGGGCCCGGCCGCGCCATTCCACTTTGGCCGAAACAAGGCCGGGGCGCCCCACCCGGACCAGGAACGGCCGCCCTGTGGCGGCCGTATCCGGAACGTCCAGAACGAATCCCTCCGGCAACGGGGCGTCCGGTTCCAGGCCGATACTCGCCAGCATTTGCCGGACAGCCGAGGGGGCGGCTTCACGCGTTGGGACTTCGGCCTTGGCCGGAGCGGGCGAAGCCGGCCGCGCCGGCTCCGGGGCTTTGGCCCAGGTATCGTCATACGGGGCGGGCAGGCGCTGCTCCGGGGCGGGGGGAACCGTGGTCGCTTCCGGCTGCCTGGGGCCGCCGGCGCAAGCGCAGAGAGCGAGAAGCGCCGCCGTTGCGGCAAATACCGCGCAGGCGCGGGCGCATTGATGCGTCATCGGGTGTCTCCTTCCACGCGTACGGGAATCTCGCCGTCGCGCACATTGATGATCAGGCGTTCGTTCGGGGCGGTTTCCGCCGGGGAGCGCACGTAGGTTCCGTCTTGCCTGCGTACCAGAGCGTAGCCCCGGGACAGGGGAGCATGGGGATCCAGGCCGGACAAGCGGATCTCGGCCAGGTCCAGAGCCTGTTCGAGCCCTTGCAGCTCACGGTCGCGGCCCTGCTCAAGGGCAAGGCCGGCGGCACGCAGGGCCGCGCCCTTGCCGGCCGAGTTGCGTCCCGCGGCCAGGCGCAGCCGCCCGTCAACAGTCGCGAGGTATTCGCGGTGGCCGGCTATCCGGCGGGCCGGCGAATGCCAGGCAACGGCGCGGGCCAAAAGATCCAGGGAGGCCCCGAAACGTTCCACGGGCCGCCCGGCCGCCCGGACCAGGGCGCCGGAAAGTGCGGTCAGATCCGTTTCGGAACGCTCCAGGCGGCCGGCCTTGCCGCGTTCCAGGGCGCGGGCCAGAGCGTCCAGAGCGTTGCGCAGCTCGGCGCGTTCCGGCCAAAGCAGTTGAGCCGCGTGTGAGGGCGTGGCCGCCCGGACGTCGGCGGTCATGTCGGCCAGGGTGAAATCCACCTCATGCCCGATGCCGGCCAGCACCGGCAAACGGGAGGAAAATACGGCCTCGGCCGTTTCCGGACTGTTGAAGGCCCAGAGGTCTTCGAGGGAGCCGCCGCCCCGGATGAGCACGACGACCTCGGCCCAGCCTGCGGCGTTGACGGCCCGCACGGCCGCCGCGATTTGGGCCGGCGCGGCTTCGCCCTGCATAAGGGCGGGATAAATGCGGATTTCGGCCCCGCAGCCCCGGTTCCCGGCCAGGCGGAGAAAGTCATGCACGGCCGCGCCCGTGGGGGCGGTGATCACAGCCACTCGGGAGGGATGGGGCGGCAGGGAGCGCTTGCGCTCGAGGGAGAAATACCCGGCCTCGGCCAGTTTGGCCTTGAGGCGCTCGAATTCCTCATGGAGCCGCCCCAGGCCGGACGGCTGGGCCAGTTCGACGGTCAGTTGGTAGACACCACGCTGGGCGTAGACGGAGAGCCTGCCGGCGCAGATGATCTCCATGCCGTTTTCCAGGCTGTGGGCAAGACTCGGCCGGGGGCCGTCCTCATACACCTCGCCGGTCATGGGATCAAAGCGTTCGCCGACCTTCTGGTTGCCTTTGAACCACACGGCGGCCAGGCTTGCCCCTTCGTCGCGCAGGGAAAAGTAGACATGCCCGGAGGCCGGCCGGGAGAGATTGGTGACCTGCCCGCGCACCCAGACAAAGGGGAACGCCCCCTCAAGGGCCCCCCTGACCGCCCTGGTCAGGGCGGAAACGCTCAGAATGTGGTCGTCGCTCATGGGTCGGCACGCTTCGGCAGTACCAGATCCGGGGGTTTCTTTTCCGGGCAGAGCAGCTCCGGCGGCAGCATGGGCACGTACGTTTGTCTGTCTGAGACAAAAATAATGATGCTTCCGGCAGGGACGTACCGGCCGTCCGCCGTCGGCTTGAGGGGCACTTCCGCGCGCGGGTGCGCGCCGGGAGCGGGGGGGCCGCCGGCAAAGTCGGGGAAATGAATGCCCTCCAAACTTTGCCGGTTCAACTCGCCCATCGCGTACAACGTGCCCTGGCCGTTGTGGGCCCACTCCACGTCCTTTTCAAAGAGCCGGGGCAGCGATCGGCCGAGGGGCACGGATTCGCACCCCGGAGTAGGGGAGGCAAGGGCGCGGCGCAGGTGTTCCTCAACATCGGCGATCGTCTCGCCGCCGGAACCGTCACAGCCCGAAGAAAGCAGCAAACACAGGAAAGCCGCGGCCGGGTGAAGCTTACGCGTCCATCTTCCAGCCGGCATACACTTCCTTCTTCCAGGCCGCGAATGCCTCGGCAAACCCTTCCAGGGGCAGTTCGCGCTTTTCGCCCGTGCGGCGATCTTTGGCTTCCACAATACCCCTGGCCAAGCCTTTGCCGCCGAGCACCAACTGCATGGGCGCGCCGCACAGGTCCGCGTCCTTGAACTTGACGCCGGGGCGTTCTTCGCGATCATCCATGAGCACGTCCAGGCCGGAACGCTCCAGCAGATCGTGAATTTCTTCGGCCTTGGCGTTGACGCCGGCGTCGCGGGGGTCGAGGTTGAGCAGGAAAACTTCAAAAGGAGCCATAGGCGGCGGGAACTTGACCCCGTCGGCGTCATGGTTCTGCTCGATGCAGGCCGCGACCACCCGGGTGATGCCGATGCCGTAACAGCCCATAATCATGAGTTGTTCCTTGCCGGCCTCGTCCAGAAATACGGCGTTCAAGGCCTCGGAGTACTTGGTGCCGAGCTTGAAGACGTGCCCGACCTCGATGCCGCGCATGGCCTTCAGGTCGCTCTTGCACAGCGGGCAGGGGTCGCCGTCCACAGCGGTGCGCAGATCCGCGAAGCGCACGTTTTTCACGTCGCGGTGCAAACAAACGTTTTTCAGGTGGGTGTCGCCCTTGTTGGCCCCGGTGATCCAGCCCCGGCGGGCGTCCAGCTCGAAGTCGGCCAGCAGCATGTCCGCCTTGAGGCCCACGGGGCCGGCAAAGCCGACGTCCGCGCCGGACCACAGCTTGACTTCCTCGGGCAGGGCCAGACGCACGTTCTCGGCATGCAGCAGATTCTTGACTTTGATCTCGTTCACTTCGCGGTCGCCGCGCACCAGCACGGCCACGGCCCGCCCGTCCACGTTGAACAGCAGCGTCTTGGCGACCTCCTTCGGTTCCACGTTCAGGAACACGGCCACGTCTTCCACGCTGTGCTGGGCCGGGGTGAAGACCTCTTCAACGGCCGGGGGCTCGGTGTCGTCGCGCTCGAGAATGGGCGGCAGTTGGGCCCGTTCCACGTTGGCCGCGTAATCGCAGCCGGAGCAGGAAACGATGGTGTCTTCCCCGGTATTCGCCAGGACCATGAATTCATGGGAAAAACTCCCGCCGATGCTGCCGGAGTCGGCTTCCACGGCGCGAAACTCCAGGGCCAGGCGGGAAAAGACCCGCTTGTAGGCCTCGAACATGGCCCGGTAGCTTTCGTCCGCGCCGGCGTCGTCCCGATCGAAGGAGTAGGCGTCCTTCATGATGAACTCGCGGCCGCGCATCAGGCCGAAGCGCGGGCGGATCTCGTCGCGGAACTTGGTCTGCATCTGGTACATGGACAAGGGCAACTGGCGGTAAGAGCGCACCTCGCCGCGCACCATGTCGGTGATGACTTCCTCGTGGGTGGGGCCCAGGCAGCAGTCACGCTCATGGCGGTCCTTGAAGCGCAGCAGTTCCTTGCCGTAGTGCTCCCAGCGGCCGGACTCGATCCAGAGATCGGCCGGCTGCACGGAAGGCAGGCGCAACTCCAGGGAGCCGGCCCGGTCCATCTCGTGGCGGACGATCTCCTCCACCTTGCGGATGGCCTTCCAGCCGTACGGAAGGTAATTATAGACCCCGGCCGTGAGTTTGCGGATCAGGCCGGCCCGGGTCATCAGGCGGTGGCTGACGACTTCCGCGTCCGCCGGGGCTTCTTTCAGAGTGGGGAGGTAGTAGCGGGAAAGACGCATAACGTTATGATGCCTCATGACGACGATAATGGGGTGGCGGCGGAACCGGCCGGACGCTCCGCCCGTTCCCGCAGAAAAATGTCGATTTCCTCCAGAAGGGCCGCGAGCAACACGTCGCGGCCGCCCGTGACCGAGCGGACCACCTCGCCCTTGCGGAAGAGCACGCCCTTGCCCCGGCCCCCGGCAATGCCCACGTCGGCCCCCCGGGCCTCTCCCGGCCCGTTGACCACGCAGCCCATGACGGCCACGGTGAAGCATTCGGTCAGACCTTGTAGCCTTTCTTCCACGGCTTCGGCAAGGGTTATGAGGTCTATTTCCGTGCGTCCGCAGGTTGGGCACGAGATGATTTCCGGCCCCCGGCGGCGCAGTTCGAGGGCGGCCAGAATGCGCCAGGCCGTCTCAACCTCGCGGATCGGGTCGTGGGTCAGGGAGACCCGCAGGGTGTCGCCCAGGCCTTCGGCCAGGAGCAGCCCCAGGCCCACGGCCGAGGTCACGGCCCCGCGCAGCAAGGTGCCGGCCTCGGTAATGCCGATGTGCAGCGGATAGTCGCAGTGTGTGGCCAGCAGCCGGTACGCGGCCAGGGTGGGCGGCACGGCCGAGGCCTTGAGGGAAATTTTGATCTCCCCGAAGCCGCGATCTTCCAGCAGCCGCACATGCGAAAGCGCGCTTTCAACCATAGCTTCAGGCGTGGGGCCGCCGAATTTTTCCAGCAGCGTTTTTTCCAAGGAACCGGCGTTCACGCCGACCCGAATCGGCGCTTTGTGCGCCTTGGCCGCGTCCACGACCCTGGCGACTTTGTCCGCTCCGCCGATGTTGCCGGGGTTGATGCGCAGGGCGGCGACCCCGTTTTCCAGGGCCTTGACGGCCAAGCCGGCGTCAAAGTGGATGTCCGCGATGACCGGCAGGGGCGAGGCCGCGCAAATGCTTTTCAGGGCCAGGGCGGCTTTTTCATCCGGCACGGCCGCGCGGATCACCTCGCACCCCGCCCCGGCCAGGCGCCGGATCTGGGCCAGGGTCGCCTCGACGTCGCGGGTGTCGGTGTTGGTCATGCTCTGGACCACGATGGGGGCGTCGCCACCCACGGGCACGGAGCCGATGCGAATCGTCCGGGTCTTGTGTCGGGGAAGAAGAATGGGGTCGCGCATGTGCGGTCCTTGGGAAATAAAAACAGTCGGCCCGCCTTGGCGCGTTGCCGATCCGGGGGCATTTAACAGCATTCCGGCCCCGCCGGAACGGGGCTCGCGCCCATCTCAGGCCGGAATGCGGTAATACCGCGCAACCGGTCTCATTGTACTTTGCGTTGATAGGGCCAAGAAAAAGTCTTCTTGAAAGCTCCGCCCCGGCGAAGCCTCCTCTCTGAGCGCTTGCGCCGTACGACACACGAGGGGTGCGGTGACATCCTTTCCCGCAGGAAGCGGGAAAGGATGTCACCGCAGGCGGCACCCGAAGGGCGGACCCCAGGGAGGGGCTCGTCTCTCATCATTCCCCTGCCCGCCGGAGGTGTTCCGCCTCTCCTTCTTTTCCCGTCTGCCCTCAAAAAAGTCACGCAACAAGGCGGAACAGGAGGCTTCAAGAATGCCGCCGAGGTGCCAGGGGCGATGGTTGAGGAAGGGCAGCTCCGGGCCGTCCATCTGGGAGGTCACGACTCCGGCGGCGGGATCGGCGGCTCCGTAAACAATGCCGGCCAGGCGGGCGTGGACGCCGGCGCCCAGGCACATGAGGCAGGGCTCCAGGGTCACGACCAGGACGCAGCCCTCCAGGCGGTGGTTGCCGGCCCGCCCGGCGGCTTGGCGCAGGGCCACGATTTCCGCGTGAGCCGTGGGGTCGTGCGAACCCTCGGACTCGTTCCGGCCCCGGCCGAGGATGTCGCCGTGGCCGGAGACCAGAATCGCGCCCACGGGCACCTCGGCCGCGTCACGAGCGGCTTCGGCCTCGCGCAGGGCTTCGGCCATGAGGTCTTCCCATCGTGCCCAGGAGGGCGGCGGCGGCGGAATGATGCGCATCACCGGGCCCCAGGCTCAGGGCTCGTTAATCCGCCCGCTGCAAAACCGTCTTTTTCCGGTCTGCCGCGTCGCAAGGAAAAAATTGACCTCGCGGTATGTCGATACAGCTTCATCCAATGTTCTCCTGGCTCCTTGCCGGCTGAAAAAATTCGGTTTTTCGCGGGCGGCGTCTTAGCGAGTCCTGAGCCTAGAAGATGACGTTTTTGCGGACGTACTCCACCACTTCTTCCGGGGTATCCAGCACGGTAATCAGATCCAGCTCATTGGCCTTGATATAGCCGCGCTCGACCATCGTGCTCTTGAGCCAGTCCAGCAGGCCGTTCCAGAACGAACTGTCGTAAAGAACGATGGGGAAGGGCTTGATCCGCCCGGTCTGGGCCAGGACGAAGGCTTCCGACAATTCGTCGATGGTGCCCATGCCGCCGGGCATGACCACGTAAGCCATGGCGTACTTCACGAACATCAGCTTGCGCAGGAAGAAATAGCGGAAATTACAGCGCGTTTTCACATACCGGTTGCAACCCTGCTCATGGGGCAGATGGATATGCAGACCGACGGAAGTGCCGCCCGCCTCGCAGGCGCCCTTGTTGCCGGCTTCCATCAGGCCGGGGCCGCCGCCGGTGATGATCCCGTAGCCCTGCTCCACGAGCAGGCGGGCGATGGTTTCGGTGTCCTGGTATATTTTGGTGTCCGCGCCGGCCCGGGCGGAGCCGAAGATGGACACGCAGCGGCGGGTGTGGCTCAGGGTTTCAAAGCCTTCGACCACTTCGGAAATGATTTTGAACAGCCGCCAGGAGTCGTGAATGGTGAGGGATTCCAGGACGTATTCGTTGCTCGGCATTACAGGGGGTCTCCTTGCCTGTTATTCCGCCTGAGGCGGAGCGTTTCTTATAGCCGTGTCGGGCTTTGGATGCAAACATGGAGTTACCGGCTGTCTACGGGCCGGAGTCATATAACACGCGGCCCCAATGATACATGCGGCCCGGCTCGACGACCGGGGGAATGGGGTTGCCGCCCTTGCTCCTGAACGGCTCATAAGCCCAGATCGCCAGTTCGGTGCAGTACCAGCGATTGGGCAGCCCCAGGCCGATCAGCCCGGTGAAATCGTATCCCTTGCCCAGGGCGGAAACGGCGCGGGCCGCGGCCAGGGGCGCGGTGTATTCCGTGGACCAGGCCGGGCGCAGGACCATAACCCGCACGGATTTGGCCAGGAAGTCGGGCAGGGGCGTCGCGTGGACGCCTTCCGCCTCGGCTTCGATAACGCGGTCCCGCGCCGCGTCGTAAACGGCGGCGTGCGACAGGGCGCTGTTGGTGACTCCGGCCACGAAGTCGTCCGTGCCGTGGACGCCCCTGGACACCAGCCAGTCGCCGGTGCGGAGCACGGCCCGGACCTCCCGCAGGAAGGTTTCATCCTGTAAGGTCGCGGACGGATCGGAAGACACCTTTGCCGCGCAGGCGCACAGCAGGAGAGCGGCGAGGCCCAGGCAAAACGCCCGCGCGGGGAGGGCGGCGCCGCTCATCCGAGTTTTCCGCCCAGAAGCAGGAGCCGGCAGGCGCGCTCGGCGGCGTCGGCCAGGAGTTCTCCGGCCGAGGCCATGCACTCGTCCAGGGGCATGGGCCGGGGCACGGCCGGGATCAGCGCGTCCAGCCCCAGGGCGAAGAGATCTTCCGCGCCCGGCCCCAGGCCGCCGGAAAGGCAGATCACCGGTTTACCGTGCGCCTTTGCGGATTTCAGCACGCCGTGGGGAGCTTTGCCTTGGGCCGACTGGAAGTCCGTCAGCCCTTCGCCGGTGAGGATCAGATCGGCCTTGGCCGCCCTGGCTGAAAAATCAACGGCGTTGAGGATAAGTTCGATGCCGGGCGTCAGGCGGGCTCCGGTGAAGAAGAGCAGGCCCGCGCCCAGGCCGCCGGCCGCGCCCGCGCCGGGGGTGAGGTCGCAGTCCAGGCCCACGGCTTCCCGCGCTTTGGTGGCGAAGACCGCCAGGGCCGCGTCCAGGCGGGGCACGTCGGCCGGGCCGGCGCCTTTTTGCGGCCCGTACACGGCGGAGGCCCCTCGCGGCCCGCACAGGGGGTTGTCCACGTCGCAGGCCACAAGAATTTCGGTTCGGCGCACCAGGGGGTGCAGGCCCGAGGCGTCGATGCGGTCCAGGTCGGCCAGGGCCGCGCCGCCGGGAGGCAGTTCCCGGCCGCGCTTGTCGAGGAAGCGCACCCCCAGAGCGGAGAGGGCCCCCGCGCCGGCATCGTTGGTGGCGCTGCCGCCGATGCCGATGATCAGGCGGGGTTTTCCCGTCGGGTTGCTTGCGTGCAGGGCTTCCAGGGCGGCGCGGATCAGTTCGCCGGTGCCCCTGGTGGAGGCGCGGGCCGGGTCGCGTTCCCGCGGGGAGAGGAGGGGAAGGCCGGAGGCGGCGGCCATCTCAACCACCGCGCCGGCTCCGTCGCCGAGCAGGCCCCAGACGGCCCGAACCGGCCGCCCGAGCGGATCGGGCACGTTCTGGACGCGCGGCAGGCCGGCCGTGGCTTCGACCAGGGCGTCCACGGTGCCTTCGCCGCCGTCGGCCAGGGGAATGAGATCCAGGCGGGCCTCGGGGTAGACGCGGCCGACGCCCTCGGCCATGCGTTGGGCGGCCGCGAGGGCCGTCAGGCTGCCTTTGAAGGAATCCGGGGCGATGAGGATGCGCATGGGGGCTCCCGTGCAGGGGGGTCGTGTGTGGGTGGTGTTGGGTTGGGTGGATGAGGCTGTTGCAGCATAGATTTGGAGTTGTGTAAAGGGTGAAGGGGGCTGCCGGTGTTGTCTGAAAGAGTGATTGGGGCGGGGGTGGTCGCGGCGCGGGGCTCTCGGGTGGTGATGCGAGTGCCGGTTTCGCCGGCGAGCTTTGGTTCGCCGAGTAGTTCTGTTGCACCCTCCGGGGGCCAAAGAGGCCGCTGCGCGGCGGCCTCTTTGGAATCTCCGCGCGCCGGGGCTACGCCCCTGGACCCCGCTCCCGTCTTGGCGTGAGCGGCCGAGGGCGGTGAAGCCGCCTTCTCTATCTCCATTCTGTACCCGCCCTCGTCCGCGCACACCCGTAGCACTCTCGCGGGCGTGAACACACGCGAACGGCAAGACCGATACGATTCGGCCTCATGAGCGCCTCTTGGCGGCAGGGCAAATCCCGAAGGAGATCCTCCTCGCCCGCAAGCGGGTTCCGGGGTCTCCCTCCGCGCCCTGCCTGAATGCCACTGGCGCTCCCGCGTCACAGCGGAGCTTTTGGGGTGGTGAAAATTCGGGAGGTTGTGGCCGGCTGCCGCCGGAGCGGAGGGAAGGTGGGAGTGCGCAACGGCGGGGTGGGGTGTGGCAATCCGGGGCGAAACAGGGTAGGTTGCCCTGGCTATGGAGGCGCTATGAGGATCGCGATTATCGGCGGCGGCAGTTGGGGAACAGCCCTCGGGCACGTATGGGCCGAGGGCGGGCACGAGGCGGTTGTCCTGGTGCGGAATGCCGCGCGGGCACAGGAAATTTCGGAGGAACGCCGCAACGAGCGCTATCTGCCCGGTCTGAGTTTGAGTTCCCGGCTGCGGGCGGGATATGACGCGGCAACGGTTCTTGACGGGGCGGAAGTCGTGGTTCTGGCCGTTCCCTGCCGGCATATGCGGGGGGTCTTGGTCGAGTTGGCGCCCGCGTTGCCGGATCGGCCCGTGTTGATCTGCGCCGGTAAGGGTATTGAGGGTGAAAGTCTGGCCCGGATGTCCGAAGTGATGGTCGAGACGATTCCTTCGGCGCGGGTTGGCGTGATTTCCGGGCCCTCATTCGCGCGAGAGGTGGTTCTCGGCAAACCCACGGCGGTGGTTTTGGCTTCCGCCGATAAGGACTTGGCCGAATGGCTGCGTCATGGTCTGGCCACGGAGACGTTCCGGGTTTATTCCAGCGCGGATGTCGTCGGAGTGGAGTTGGGCGGGGCGCTGAAAAACGTCGTCGCCCTGGCCGCCGGGGTCTGTGACGGCATGGAGCTCGGCGACAACGCCCGCGCCGCCCTGATTACCAGGGGGCTCGCGGAAATCAGCCGTCTGGGCCAGGCCCTGGGCGCCCGGCCGGCCACGTTCATGGGCTTGTCGGGAATGGGCGACCTGGTTCTGACCTGCACGGGGGATCTTTCCCGCAACCGGCAGGTGGGGCTGCGCCTGGGGCGGGGCGAGAAGTTGGAAGCCATCCTCGGATCCATGCATATGGTCGCCGAAGGGGTGTACACGACGCGGGCCGTCTGCGGGCTGGCCGTCAAACTTTCTCTGGATATGCCCATCGCTTTGGCCCTGAACCGGGTGCTCGCGGGTGAAACCGACCCGGGCAGAATGGTTCTTGAGCTCATGACCCGCGCCCTGCGGGAAGAAGAAGAGATCGGCGCCGGCCGGCCATTACCCTAAATATATATCCTCAGACGCAAGGATACCGAATATGCCTGTAGTTCTCGGCACAGCGGGGCACATCGACCACGGCAAGACCTCGCTGGTCAAGCGCCTGACCGGCGTGGACTGCGACCGCCTGGAAGAGGAAAAGCGGCGCGGCATCACCATCGAGTTGGGGTTCGCCCAGCTCGGGTTGCCGGAAAACCGCCGGCTGTCGATCATCGACGTGCCGGGGCACGAGCGGTTTGTGCGCAACATGGTCGCCGGGGCGGCGGGTATCGACTTTGTCATGCTGGTCATCGCGGCGGACGAGGGGGTCATGCCCCAGACCCGCGAGCACCTGGAAATCTGCTCCCTGCTCGGGATCAAGAGCGGGTTGGTGGCCCTGACCAAGATCGACAGGGTGGACGCCGACCTGCTGGAACTGGCCAGGGAAGACATCCGGGCCTTTTTGCAGGGAACATTTCTGGAAGACGCCCCGGTCTTCCCGGTCTCCGCCCATACCGGGGAAGGCATTGAGACGCTGATCGCGGAACTGGCCCGCATGGAAAAGGCCCTGGCCCCGGAGCGGCGCTCGGATCTCTTCCGCCTGCCCGTGGACCGCGTTTTCACCATGCGTGGGCACGGCACGGTGGTCACCGGCACGATGATTTCCGGCTCCATCGCCGTGGGCGATGAGGTCGTGCTTCAGCCTTCGGGAAAAACCTCCAAAGTGCGTGGCCTGCAAAGTCACGGTGAGACGGTGCAGCTTGCCCCGGCCGGGCGGCGCACGGCCGTGAACCTCCAGGGTCTGGAAGTGGCCGACGTGCAGCGGGGCGAGGTGCTGAGCCGCCCCGGCGTGTTGTTCCCCTCTCTACGCTGGATTGTGCGGCTCTCTTGCCTGCCGTCGTCACCCCGGGCGCTCCGCCACAGGGGGGAGGCGCATTTTCACCACGGCACCAGAGAAGTCCAGGCCCGGCTGTATTTTTTTGATCGAGACAAGCTCCAGCCCGGCGAAACGGCCCTCTGCGAGGTGCGTTTCGCCGAGCCAATGTGCGGTGTGTTCGGCGACGCCTGCGTGGTCCGGTCGTTTTCGCCCCTGCGCACCGGGGCCGGCGGGGTGCTGGTGCATCCGCTCGGTGTGACGTTACGCAAGCGCTCCCCGGACTATTCCAGGCGGCTGGACCTGCTGGCCTCGGCGGCTGCAAGCGCGGATGTTCGGGAAGAAGAAGGCCGCGCGGAAGCGGAGGAGGCCCGCGCCTTGGCGATGCTCGAGCTTGCCGGAACGGACGGCGTGTCGTTCGCGGCCCTGTGCCTGGCCGTCAACCTGGAATCCCGGCGCCTGGACAAGATGTTGCAGAACTTGTCGGCCAAGGGCCGGGCTTCATGCTTCGACAAAGAAGAGCGGGTATTTGTCGGTGGCGTGGCCGAGCAGGCCCTGGCCGAGGCCTGTCTGGCGTTTTTTTCCGCCTTCCATCAAGAGAACCCCATGAAGCCGGGCCTGAGCCGGGGGGCCGCGACCTCGGGCTGGGGCAAGGGCCTTGCCCCCAAGTTGGTGCACTTCGTTCTGGAGCGCCTTGTGCGGCAAGGCAAACTGGTTGCGGCCGGCGACGTGCTGCATCTGCCGGGGCACAGGGTGACCCTGGCTTCGGACCAGAGCGCCCTGCGGTCAAAAATTTTGTCCGCGCACGCCGAGGCCGGGACGGCTCCGCCGAATATGAAGGATGTGTTGGAAAGCCTCGGGGTAAACGCCAAAGAAGCCGCGCCGGTATTGAAGATCATGCAGGATGCCGGCGAGTTGGTGCGCGTGGCCGAAGGCATCTGGTACGAGGGCGCGGCCCTGGCGGGCATTTTGGGGAAAGCCCAAGGCTGGTTCGCGGATCACGACAATCTGGATCTCGCGGGCCTGAAGGATATCACCGGACTTTCCCGCAAGTATTTGATTGCTTTGCTGGAATACTTTGATCGTGAAAAAATTACTGTGCGCGTAGGCGATAAACGCCTGCTGCGAAGCTCCGGCAAATGAGCGGCCGGGCGGGATGGGCAACCCTTCAGGTTTTTTTGTCGAAAAAAAATCTTGGTAAAAATTTTTTGACAAAAACCCTTGCCAAAGGATCCGACAAGGCGTAAAGACCATTTCTAGAGTTTCATACTTGCAAAAAGGAGGAAAGCATGAAACGCATTGTTACCCTTTTGCTCGCCGCTGCCATGGTTCTTGGCGCGGGAGCGGCCCACGCCGTCGATGTGAAGGTGAAGGGCTCGTTCAATTTCGTGTACATGTTTACGGACAACGCCGGTTTCCAGGAAAATGGAGATAACGGCCGCGAAGACGACAACTTCAATGTGAAGCAGCGCGTCCGCACCCAGGTGAACTTCATCGCCTCTGAGTACCTTCAGGGCGTGGTGATGTTTGAAATCGGCGACAGCTACTGGGGCCGCAACACCGATGGCAACGGCAAGTTCAAGCGCGGCAACGGCGGCGCCCTGGACACCGACGGCATCAACATTGAGACCAAGCACGCCTACCTGGACTTCCTGATTCCCGACACGGACGTCTCCGTCCGCATGGGTCTGCAGTACCTCTCCCTGCCCATGGGCACCGGCTATTGCAACCCCGTGTTCGGCGCCGACGTGGCCGGCATCGTGACCAGCTACAAGTTCAACGACATGTTCGCGCTGACCGCCTTCTGGGCTCGTCCGTTCGACCAGTTCAAGAACGACTCCGACTACGGTTCCGGCGACCACAGCTACGACGACGAAATGGACATGTTCGGCCTGGTTGCCCCGATCACGGGCGACGGCTGGAGTGTGACCCCCTGGTTCGTGTATGCCAACGTGGGCTCCGCCTCCGGCTACTATGAATACATCGCCAACTATCAGGATCGTTACAGCAGCTCGACGACGTTCGGCGCCGATCAGAACGATCGCACCAACGCCTGGTGGCTCGGCGGCGCTTTCAACGTCTCCATGTTCGATCCGCTGACCTTCGGTCTGGACGTCATGTACGGCAGCATCGACGGCAATGACATTTCCGTCGGCAGCGCCAACTTCGACGACCTGCGCACCCGTGGCTGG
Organism: Desulfovibrio sp.; assembly: GCA_031548905.1. Taxonomy (GTDB): domain Bacteria; phylum Desulfobacterota; class Desulfovibrionia; order Desulfovibrionales; family Desulfovibrionaceae; genus Frigididesulfovibrio. The sequence goes on from JAVBQP010000023.1 coordinate 19,548, forward strand.
TTCCTGGCCGCCAACATCGACTACAAGCTCGATTGGGGTGTGCCCGGTCTCTTCGGCTGGTGGTCTTCCGGCGACGACGCCGACGACGTGGCCGACAACAAGTACGGCCGCATCCCCGTGGTCGGCATCGACGATGGTTTCGCCCCGACCTCCTTCGGCGGTCCCGGCTCCATCTACGGCTACGACACGGCCGTCAGCGAGACGATGGTCGGTACCTGGGGTATCGGCATCCAAATCGCCGACATGAGCTTTGTTGAAAACCTGACCCACACCCTGCGTGTCTCTTACTACCGCGGCACGAACGACGAAGATCTGATCGGCACCGGCGCCAATGGCGACGGCCCCCTGTACCTGAGCGGCGAAGCCGTGTACATGACCTCCAAGGACGACGCCTGGGAAGTCAACTTCGACCACCAGTACCAGATCTACGAAAACCTGAGCACCTACCTCGAACTCGGCTACATCCACCTGAACATGGATGAAGACTGGGGCGACGATTACAAAGACGACAACGCCTGGCGCGCCCAGATCGGCTTCGTCTACAAGTTCTAATACCTGACGATTACAGTTCCACTTGCTTGCTAAACGGGGCGCATTGGGCGCCCCGTTTTTTTTGTGCCGCGCGCGGTTGCTTTTTTGCCTTCGGAGTGTATTATATTTTGCGTATGTGAGGGCAAACATGGCGGATATATCCAGTATTCTTCGGGATCTTTCCCGAGTCGGCGGCCAGGTCAAACAAGATCGCCTTATTCCGGCGGTGCAAGCCACGCGGGTGGCGCTCTCCGCTGTTCTGAGCGGGCAGCTTCTTCGCGCTGAGCAGGAGGAGTTCACCCGCCTTCTTACCGACGCCTGCGGCCATATCGGCAACAATGCCGAAGTGCGCAGGCTTTTCCCGCTTTCCCTGGAATACCATGCCGGAGAAGAACGTAACCTGCTGGACTCACTGGTTGAGCTTCAGGAAATTCTGGAAGAGAACGCCACGGCCGGGGCGGCGGACATGCTCCGCGAGTTGGAAGCCCGCAAGCAGGGAATGCTGGACAAAGGCCGCCAGGAGTTGGAAGCCGGCAACGTGCCGGGAGCGCGGGTGGTGTTTGCCGGCATGGAAGCGGAATTCCCCGGCGATGCCGGGATGAACGTAGACATCGCTGAAAGCTACATTCAGCACCGGTTGTATGAGGACGCCGCGAACCATCTGGAAAAAGCTCACGCCATTCCCGGCGCCTCCGCGCATGTTTACAACCGTCTGGGTATCGCCCTGCGGAAGCTCAAACGGTACGATACGGCGGAAGTCAACTTTAAGAAAGCCCTTTTGCTGGAACCATCGGATCCCAATCTGCACTTCAATCTCGGCCGCGTCTACCTGGATCGCGGCTACTGGGAGGAAGCGCAAAAGGCCGGTGAAGCCGCCTTTGCCTTGGACTCTTCCTTTGATGAAGCCCGGAAATTGGCGATTTATGCGGCCAAAAAGCAGGCGGGTGGTTAGGGGCAGCCAGACCAAAGCGTTTCGGGGTCGAAGACTTCGAAAAGCCTTTTTTTGCTCCGGCCGGGTGTAGCAAAAAAGGGCTTTTTCTTTTCACGTCCACGCTCCATATGAAATGGCTCTACGGTTCGTTGCGGGCCGTGCGAATGACAAGTTCGCCGGCGGGGCCCTCCCGAGTGATCCGAATCTGCCCGTACTTCCCGGTATCAAGCAAGGGGATGCCGCGGGCCATCCATTCGTCCCGGATCCGTCCGGCCGGAAAGCCCCATTGATTGTTTTGCCTGCAGCTCGCCACAACAAGGCCGGGAGCCACGGCGTCATAGAAGGCCGGGCAAAGAGCTCCGGCCGAGCCGTGGTGCGACAAAATCAGTACCGGCGCCGCCAAAGCGCGTCCATCCAGGTGGGCGAGTTTTTCCAGGGCCGGGCGTCCCGCGTCGCCGCAGGCCACGGCCAGAGGCCGCCCCTGATGGATGATGCGGATGACCAAGGAGGCGTCATTCCCCTTCAGGCCGCCCTCCTTCGGCGGCCAAAGCACTTCCAGGCGCATACCGCCGGGATACTCCAGCACATCGCCGCGCGCGTAAACTTGTTCACGCAGGCCGGCCCCGGCCAGCGCCCGGTCCAGGCGTTCGGCCACTTCCGGGTGCGCTCTGTAGCCATTGCCGCCGAACGTATCCACTTGAAAGTGCTCCAGAACGAAGAGCAATCCCCCCAGATGATCCGCGTCAGGGTGCGAGGCCAGGACGAGATCGAGGCGGGGCATGGCGCCGTAAGCAGCCACCGGCCCGGTGATGAACCGCCCGGAGTCCGTGCCTTTGGGGAAGGCCGGGCCGCCGTCCAGCAACGCCCGTCCTCCGGACCACTCCAAGAGGAGCGCCTGACCGGAACCGACGTCCAGGACCGTCAGGCGGGCCTCACGGCTGCCGGGAGCCGCCAGGTGGGCCGGAGCAAGGAGCATTGCCACGGCGGCGGCGCACAGGCCGGCGCGAACCGCCGGGGAATATCCCCTCCCGGCCGCCCGCGAACGGGCGTACAGCATTTCCCCACCGACCAGGAGCAATACCCACCAGCCCAAGGCGCTTACCGGATACGGGCGGGGCAGGGCCGCGACCCGCAACAGGTCGTGGTGCCGCAAAAAGACCAGCAAGGCATCCAGGGCTTCCAGGGGCAGGGCGGCGATATACAGCACAGGCGCGGCCAGGGCGGGCGAGATGGCGCACAGCGCGACGGACAGATACAGCAGAGGCATGACCCAGACCCCGAGTACCGGCAGCCAGGGAACATTCAGAGGCGCCAGGACGGGCGTGGCGGTAAAGCCGAAGGCCGCCAGGGGCAGAAGCGCAAGCTGGATGATTGTGGAAACCAGCATCAGGCTGCACCCGCCGGAGAGGCACGAGTGGGCGAGGCGCTTGAAGAAGCCTCCGCTCGTGGGCTTGGGGAGGGCCTTCCCCACAACCGAGGTGACGAGCGGCAGACTGAGGGCGATGGCGCCCACGGCCGCGAACGAGAGTTGCAGGCGGATGTCGAACAGGGCCGTGGGGGTGAGCAGGAGCATCAGGCCCAGAGCGGCCAGAAGACCGTCCAGCAACACCTTGGGGCGGCCCAGGAAAATAAGCAGACCCCAGAACAGGAACATGAAAAAGGCCCGTATAAGGGTGACGGGCGCCTGTCCCATCCAGAGGCAGAGCAACACAGCCGGCAGGCCGAACAGCACTACGGCCCGAGGGCGGCTCAGGCGCAGGAAAATACCCGGCCGGAGTCGGGCGAGGCCCCACAAGACGATGCAGCCGGCGGCGGTCGCGTACCCCAGGTGCATACCGGACAAGGCCAGGCTGTGGATAATCCCGGCGTCGGCCAGACGCTGAATCTGTTCGGAGGTTAGGAGCGAGCGGTCATTGAACATCAGGGCCGGAGCATACCCCAGAGGGGAGCCCGTCATGTCTTCGCCGCCCGCGACCATGCTCAAGGCGGAGAGGAAGCGGGCCTGCAGAGCGGCCCGAAGGCCCGCGCTCCAATCGGGCCGGCCGGAAAACTCCGGCCACGGCATATTCTTGCCGTGGCTGCCGGTAAAAAATATCCCGGCATCGGCCAGGAGTCGATCCCGGTCCTGCACCTGCGGGTTGGTATAGCTGCGCACGGGTGTGACGCGCAGCGTGAGGCGCGCCTCCATGCCCCGCAGCGCTTGCGCCGGCGGCGTGTTGAACGTGACTATGAGTTTTCCGGTGTAAGATGGGGCCGTGGGTTCGGCCGCCGGCCGGATATCGGTGAGAATGAGGCGCAGGCGATTTTCCGGCAGCGGTTCGCGGCTTTCCACCAGACCGGTGAGGGCAACGGGCGCGGGAGGCAGGTTGTCGCCGGCGGGAGAGACGGTTGGAGCCGCGGCGCGTTCCAGCCAGTCGGGGACCGGAGGGGGCTGCGGCTCGCGGAAAGAGGCGTACCCCAGGGCCAGGGAGAAACAGACGACAAGGACGGCCGTTCGCCCCAGGCCCCGGGGGGTGGCGAGGTTGTAGACAGTCAAAACCGCCAGAGCCAGACAGGCGGCCAAGGGCTCGCGCAGGGCCGCGACCCCGGCGGCGCCCGCAAGCAGGCAATATTGCCTGAACAGCAGGGAGGGCGGGGCGTCGGCCGAGGGCATCTCGCTGGGGCCTGTCGGCCTTATTCAGGCATCCGGCGGATGCGCGCTCCGGCCTGCTCGAGCTTCAACTCAATGCGTTCGTACCCACGATCCAGGTGGTAGATGCGCTGCACATGGGTTTCACCCTTGGCCGCGAGGCCGGCCGCGACCAGAGAGGCGCTGGCCCGTAAATCGGAGGCCATCACCGGCGCCCCGGCCAGGCGCTTGACCCCGCGCACCACGGCCCGCGAGCCGGAAAGGCGGATATCAGCGCCCATGCGGGTAAGCTCGGGTACGTGCATGAAGCGGTTTTCAAAAATCGTTTCCTCCACGGTGCCCGCGCCTTCGGCCACAGCCATGAGGGCCATGATCTGGGCCTGCATGTCGGTTGGAAAGCCGGGGTACGGGCTGGTGGTCACGTCCACGCCGCGCAGGGGGCCGGAGCGGCGCACGCGCACGCCGTCCTTGTGCGGGTCCAGCGACACGCCCATTTCGCCGAGTTTGGCCATGACGGCCGTGAGTTCCTCAACCGGGCAGCCCACGATGTCGCAGTCCCCGCCGGTGATCGCGGCGGCCACCAGAAAGGTGCCGGCTTCGATGCGGTCGGGCATGATGCCGTATTCGCAGCCCTTCAGGGAAGAAACGCCCCGGATGTGGATGACGTCGCCGCCGTGGCCCCTGATGTCCGCCCCGCAGCGGATCAGGAAGTTGGCCAGGTCGATCACTTCCGGCTCGCGGGCGGCGTTGCGCAGGATGGTTTCACCCTCGGCCAGCACGGCGGCCATGAGCAGGTTTTCCGTGCCGCCCACGGTGGGGAAGTCGAAGGAAATATCCGCGCCGCGCAGCTTTTTGCAATTGCCGATAATGTAGCCGGAGTCCAGCTCGAAGGCCGCGCCCATTTTTTCCAGGGCCTTGGTGTGCTGTTCCACGGGGCGGGCGCCGATGGCGCAGCCGCCCGGCAGGGCCACGCGGGCCCGGCCTTTGCGGGCCAGGAGCGGCCCGAGCACCAGAACCGAGGCGCGCATGGTCTTGACCAACTCGTATGGGGCGTCGGTGCCGAGTTCGCCGGGCTCCACGACCACGGTGTCGCCTTCGGCGGAGGTGAACCCGGCCGGGCGGCCCAGAGTGCGCAGCATGGCGTTGGTGGTGGAGATGTCGCGCAGGCGCGGCACGTTATGGTAGGTCACGGGATCATCCAGCAGGATGGAAGCGAACAATATGGGCAGGGCGGCGTGCTTGGAGCCGCCGACCCGGATGTTTCCGGAAAGGGGAACTCCGCCCTCGATAACGAGTTTTTCCATACAGATCTCCTTGGGGAGGTGTTTGGTTTGGTCTACCGGGATATGGGGGTGGTGTCCAGAGGGAGGAGGGAGGGGAGTGCTCCGCGGGGGGGCATTACAGCATTACACGGGCGCATCTCAAATCTTGGCTTCTTTCTATTGAAGTGGTCGCGGCGCTGGGCTCTCGGGTGGAGGCGCATCTTTCAGCCGGCCGGGTCGCACCTTCTTTGGAATCTCGCGCGCCTGGGTTTCACCCCTGGATCCCGCTTCCGTCTTGGCGTGGGCGGCCGAGGGCGGCGAGGCATCTTGCCTTCTGCCCTCGGCCGTGCCCGCCCTCGTCCGCGCACACCCGCCACACTCTCGCGGGCATGAACACATGCTTTCGGCAAGGCCGGAACGTTGCGACCTCATGAGCGCTTCCTGGCGGCAGGGCAAATCCCTTCGGAGCTCTCCCCGGCCTGTGGCCGGCTGCCGCCGGAGCGGAAGGGCGGCTGAATGTGCGTTTTGCGGCGGCATGGTGTCGAAATGTCTCGTCGGGCTGTGAAACAAACACTTGACCGCGCGGCTCAAGCCGTGTAGATGCAGTGGTCGCGTGGCGGATGTAGCTCAGTTGGCAGAGCACCTGGTTGTGGCCCAGGGGGTCGTGGGTTCAATCCCCATCATTCGCCCCACACGCACCCTCAACCCGCAAGGCCCCGGTCTTGCGGGTTTTTTCATTCCGTCCAAAGAGGCTTTCCATGAATCCGGCCGTTGTTCCCGCGCCCGCGTCCAAGTCCCTTTCCCACCGCACTCTCATCGCCACCGCCCTGGCCGGTGGGGTATCCCGCCTTTCCGGCCTGCTGGAAAGCGATGACACCGCCCGAACCCGTGAAATCCTGACTTCGTTCGGAGCCGGGTTTCAGCGACTGGGGCCCGGCGAATATGACGTCACGGGAGTGGCCGGCCGACTGGAACATACCGGTACGGAGCCGCTTTCCTGTTTTGTCGGCGAATCCGGCACCACCTGCCGGCTGCTGCCGGCCGTGGCCGCCGCCGGCAAAGGGCTTTTTCGCTTTCACGGCGCCGGACGGATGCATCAGCGCCCGGTCAAGGAGCTGACCGACGAATTGCAACGCCTCGGCGCGACGATCCATTTTGAAGGAACTCCCGGCAACCCGCCCCTGGTGCTTGAGGCACGTGGCCTGGAAGCTCCGGCCGGCGGCGAGGCGACCATCGGCTGCGGCGAGTCCAGCCAGTATCTTTCCGGGCTGTTGCTCGCCGCGCCCCTGGGAAAAGGATTGCGTATCCTTCTGGGCGGCGAAAAGGCCGTGTCCTGGCCGTATGTCAGCCTGACCCTGGATACCCTGGAGCGCTTCGGTATTCCCTTTCGGGTGGAGACGCGCTCCGGGGAGGAGTGGCGGGCCTGCGATTGGAGAGCGTTGCGCGAGGGCGTTCCGGGGCGGGTCCGCTTCCGGGTGGAGGCGGGGGCTTACCGGGCCGGAGAGTACGCCGTGGAGGGCGACTGGAGCGGGGCCTCCTATTTTCTCGCCGCCGGGGCCATCGGAGCCCGTCCGGTACGGGTTTCCGGCCTGAACATCCGCTCGCTCCAGGGCGATGCGGCCCTGGTGGAGATCATCCGAAGCATGGGCGCCTCGGTGGACATGGGCGGCAACGGAGTCACCGTTTTCCCCGCGCCCTTGCGAGGCATCGACGTGGACATGGGGCACTGCCCGGATCTCGTGCCCACGGTGGCCGCCTTGGCCGTCCACGCGGCAGGAGAGACCGTCATCCGCAACGTGGCCCATCTGCGGATCAAGGAAAGCGATCGTCTGGCCGCGCCGGCCGAAGAACTCGCCAAGGCCGGCTGCGTGGTACGCATTCTGGATGACGGGCTGATCATAACCCCGCCGGCGGACGGGCCGCGCCCTCCGGCCGAAGGCGTCATTTTCAGCGCCCACAACGATCACCGCATGGCCATGAGCGTGAATCTGCTCGGTCTGCCCGGCGTGCGCGGGAAAGGGTTCGCCGTGCATGTGGACAATCCCGGCTGCACGGCCAAGTCCTTCCCGCATTTCTGGGATCTCTGGGAACGGGTGCGGGCGTGAGCGGGCCGCGGCGGTCAATCGCTCTTGTCGGGCACACCGGACGCATGGGAACCATGCTTTCGGAACGCCTGCGTCGGGGCGGGCGCGATGTGCGGGGAGTGGATCTTTCCCGACCCGCCGGGCACGATTTCCGGCCGGAGGCCGCGCTGGATCGGAACGCTTGCGGGGCTGCCCTGGAGGGCGCGGCAATCATTCTGCTCTGTGTGCCGGTCCATGCGTATGAGAGTGTTCTGGATGTTCTGGTTCCGCTGCTCAAGCCCGAGCAGTTGCTGATGGACATCGGCTCGGTGAAGGTTCTGCCCATGCAATGGATGGAGCGCGCGCACCACGGGCCGGTAGTCGGGACGCACCCCCTGTTCGGCCCGGACCCGGACGCCGGCGACAACCCGACGGCGGCCCTCGTGCCGGGCGAACGGGCCGGGGAAGCGGACCTGGAGGCGGCCCGGAACCTGTTCGCAAGCGCCGGGTTCGCGACCTTCACGACGACCGCCGCAGAGCACGATCGGGCCGTGGGCTTTGTGCAGTGCCTGAATTTTTTGAGCAGCGCGGCCTACTTCGCGGCCGTGCCGCACTCCGAGGCGATCCGGCCGTTTCTGACGCCTTCCTTCCGGCGCAGGCTGGCCGAGCAACGCAAGCTGCTGACTGAAGACGCCTCCATGTTCCGGGCTTTCACCGAGTCGAACCCCTCGGTGGGCGAGGTGTTGGAGAGCTTCCGCGAGATGCTGCGGGAGGCGGAAGCCGGCGGCCTGGAGCGGGTCGCGGCGCGAGCGGCCGAATGGTACGAGGGTTCTCCGGCCGGCAAGCCTTCTTCCTGATTTTTTCCCTTATATCGGGATGATCTTGTCCCTGTTGGCCTCGACCACATGCGGGTGAAACTCGTAGAAGTTATAGTAGGCCATTGCCACGTCTTCCAGCCGGCACCGCCGGCCGGCGAGCGCGAACCAGTCCTGCTCGGGGAAAGCGAAGCGCCTGTGATGCCGGGTGATCACCGGCCATTGGTTGAAGCCGAAACCCTCCATGATCGGGGCCGGAGCTTCCCGATCCAGGCCCAGGGCGTCTGCCATGTCTCGAAGCATCATGAGCAGGAAGGAATCCACCGGATGCTTGGGGCTGTGGAAAAGCTTGGTTCTGCTGTAATTGCGGATTACAAAGGCCTTGGTGGACAAGTCCAACCCCTGCTCCCGGCGAAGGTATGTTTCCAGGGAGGAGGCGATGTGTCGGTCCGCGGCTTCGAGGTGGAACAGGGGGTGGTTGCGGTAAATGTCTTCCACCTCGAAGATGGAGATCCCCCGGCAGAAGCAGGAGAAAATGACGGCGCTGTCCCAGTCCAGAACGGGATCGAAGCGGCGGTTCTCCTTGCCCGTGAGTTGGATGACATCCGGGAAATAGGCCTCGAAATCGGGGGATGCGAACAGAATCAGACGTTGTCCGCCCCGCAGCGCCCCGCGCAGTTCCGCCGTGTTGCAGGGGCCGAAATGGAACAACGGCTGGGTGAAAATGATATCGCAGCCCAAAGCCTGCTTGGCCAGGGGCGACCACTGCCCGGGGGCGGTCACCAGATGAATCATGGGCGCGGGAATCATTTCAAAAGCCGCGTCAAAACCCGGCCATCGAGCCAACATGTGCCACAGGCGCTCGGCCACGCAGTTGCCCAGCACGGTCACCCGTCGCCGTTTTCCACCCGCCTGAGTCATACTTTCCCGCCCTTCTGATTGAGCAAGGCCGCCCGCGCCACCACTCATCCCGTCGGTCTTGAGACATTTCACAGCATTCCGGCCGACGCCGGGGCGAAGGATTGCGCCCGCGCGGGCCGGAATGCGGCAGTGACGCGTGACCGGCCTCACAGTGCGCCGCGCTGGTAAGGCCGGCAAAAATTTCTTCACGGAAGCCCCGCCCAGCGAAACCCTTCATATGCGCGTGTGCATTGTGCCCCAAACGAGGGGGCAGGGGCTCTTTCCCGCCGGAAGCGGGAAAGGATGCCGTCGCAGGCGGCACCCGAAGGGCGAGCCCCAGGAGGGGGCTCGTCTCTCATCATTTCCCCTGCCCGCCGGAGGCATCCACCTAATCCGGCATCTCCTCGTCCTCGGCGTCGTGCGCATGGGGAGCGGGGATGACCGGCACAGGCGGGGCGACGGCCGGCGGCGCGGTTTTTTTGCGATTGCGCGAGGGAGTGGCCAGACGCTGCCAGATGAAGAGCTCCGGGTCTTTGCCGTCCATGACTTCCACGGGGAACTCGGCGCGGGCCATGGCCTTGTGACCGCCGGCCGATCCAAGATCGCCGAAAAGCTGAGAGGCGTAACGACCCACATCGCGGGACATGCCGTCGCCCCGGAAGACCACCACCACGATGCCGGCGTAAAGCCCGGCCACGGCCACCCAACGAATTTCATAGACCCGCATGAAAAAGTCCGCGATGATCACCAGGATGTCGGGGTTGTCGATCTCGTTCAGGAACACGTACTGGCCGGACCCAAGAGCGTACATGTTGGTGCAGGCCTGGGCCAGAACATCCAGCCAACGACGATGGAATTCGCTGCGGGAGATGCGCGAAAGCAGGGAGTTATCCGCGAAGCGGGCCAGATACTGGTAGGCGCGCATGTCCACATCGGAGCAATGCCGCTCGAAACTCGCGGTGTCGGTTTTGATCCCGAACTGGAGGGCCGTGGCCAGCAATTTGCCGGGGCGGATGTCCAGGTTGTAGAGGTGCTCGGCCAACAGGGTGGAAGTGGCCCCGTACTCCGGCCGGATGACCATGTAAGGCGCCTGGGAGGCCTTTGACACCGGGTGGTGATCGATAATGATCTCGTAGGCCGCGTCACGGAACAGGGGGTGGTGATCGGGCTGGGAATCGACCATGGCCAGCTTGCGGCCGCGCATCAGAGCCGGGGTCAGCTCAAGCATGTGCAGGTGGGTGTACCGGATCATGGCCAGATTGTCCGGCCGGGTGATCTCGTTGACCTTGGCTATCCGCACATCGCGCACCCGCCGGCTCATGATCCGCTTGAGCGCCATTGCCGAGGCCATGGCGTCCGGGTCCGCGTTGATCGGGATCAGCCAGTCGTCTTCGCGGTGGAAGAGATCGAGAAGCGCTTGCAGGTTGGGCAGGGAGCGGAAATAAGCCATGATCTCCTCAAGGTGCGGCGGTGTGGAACGGCTGCGATCGACCCTCCAGGGCTCGGGACAAGACGTCGATGGATGCCTCGAACCCCGGCAGGGAAAAAATTTCCGGCATCAGCACCGCGTCGGGCGGCGTTTCCGCGAGCAGGCGGCGCAATAGTTCCGAGCCCTCCCGATCCAGCTCGGTCAGGGGGCGGTGCCGGTCCCGACCCGGCCGGCCGGCGGAAAGGTGCAGCATCCCGGCCCGCCCGGTCAGGGCGGGGCAATCGAGCAGGGCTTCCTGACCGTACGCTCTTACATGCCCCAGATCGAGACAGACTTGCAAGCGGAATTCCCGAATAACTCCCTCAAGTCCGAGCAGATCGCACCCCCGGATATTTTCGGGCAGGAGCATGTCCGGAGCGTGCCCCAGACCGGCGAACGTCTCGAGGAAGACGCCCAGCCGTTCCGCCGCCGTGTCGCCCTCGGGCGGGTGCAGCACGGCCCGGCCGGGGCGCAGGAACGAAACCTTGTCCAGGAGCCCGGCGCAGATGCGGGCGCAGAGCCGGGGATCGCCCCAGGGGAGATCCACAGGCAGATGCACGTGGTACGAGAGCGGGAGATCGGCCAAATCCGCCGGCACGTCATTTGCTGTGTAAGCGGCACAGGCGGCGGTCTCGAAAAAGAGCAGGCCGACCTCGTCGACTCGGCCGGCCAGAAAGCGGCAGTTGTCCGCCAGGGCGCCGGGAATGAGCCAGGAAGGCGCGGCCAGAACCCGCCCGCCGGGAAGCCGGAAGCGGAATGTTTCGCAAGACGCGCCGGTCACGCGGCGGACCTCATGATTTTTTCCCCGCGGCCGATAAGAACGCTAAGGAACCAGGACGAAAAAAATCCGAAAAGATGGAACGGGAAATCTGGACATGACCCCGAACATGCATTATAACTCGGAGCAAACGGTCGCTTTGCCGGCCGGAGACGTTCCCGAATGGCCCGCGCCCTTTGCGGCACGGGGCCTGAAAGAGTTTTTGATGGCACGATTCCGTTCTTATCTGCAACATCGCCTCAATCCCCTGCACATCTACTGTAGGCTCTGCGAGCGTGGGTTTTCGAGCCGCGCCGCCCGCCGTCTCAGTTCGGTTTACGAGCGCCTGTACCGCGTTTGCGGCCTGGGCCTGCCCCGGGTATAATCATTTCCGAATCATTCGCCCGGCACAAGCCGGTTCACGAGCCGGCTTTCCCCTCGCCCCGGTCGGGTATCACTGTGGTTCACCCGCCGTTTTCATTCAGCAGGAGCGCCTCCAACTCGTCCATGCGCCTGCCCTGGTCAAAGCTCTCGGCCACACGCCTGGCCCGTTCGCTCAGCATTCGACGCCGCTCGGAATCGCCCGCTTCGGCGCGGAGGATTTCCGCCACATCGCGCAGGCCGCGCAAGGTGGCCGGAGAGACTTCCTCCGGACTTTCCGGCAGGGGCAGAAGCAGGCCGTTGTCGCCGTGGTGGATCAGCTCGGGAATATTGCTCACGGCAAAGGCCGCCGGAGGCACCCCGGCGAGCATGGCCTCCAGCAGCACATAGCCGAAGCCTTCCCAGAGCGAGGTCAGGACGAAGAGATCCAAAGAGCGCCAGAACGGGGCGAGATCCTTCATGAACCCGGCGAAGAAGACCCGATCGGCCAAATTATGCCGCCGGGCCAGATCTTCCAGCTCGGCGCGTCGCTCGCCTTCTCCGGCGACAATCAGGCGGACGTCCAGGCCGCGCTCCTCCAACGCCTTGCCGAGCAGCAGAAACAGGTGCTGAGCCTTCTGGCGGTTCAGCCGGCCCGCGTTGCCCAGGACCAAGGCGCCGTGCCGGCGGGCGTCCCGCGCCCATGTCTCCAGAGCCCGACCGGCCGGGTCGGTATTTTCGCGGCTCAGGGCCGCGTCAAAGGCGGCGACATCAATACCGTTGGAAAGCAGGACGATCCGCTCCGGGGTGATCAGCCCGAGGGGAATGAGATCTCCCGTGGCCCGCGAGTTGACGATCAGGCGGTCCAACATGCCGTAAAGCCGGCGATTGAGGGCGGAATCCCTGACCGGCAGGGCGCTGCCCCGGCGGTAGATGAGCCGGATCGCGCCGGCGTCTTTGGCCGCCGGGCCGACGGTTTTAAGGTCGGCCGGCAGGTTCATGACCAGGGCTTTAAAGCCCCGTTCCCGGAAAAAATGTTTCAGGCGCAGGCGCAGCAGGGGATTCAGGAACGACAGCCTGCCGATGGCGAAGGGAACGACCTCGAGCCTTCCGTTCCCCACGGGACCGGCCAGGGGCAGGGCGCGTTCGCGCAGGGCGCCGTCGGGCCGGCAAAGCAGGCCGACCTCGTGGCCGCGCCGGGCCATCTCCAGGGCGGCTTCCAGATGCCAGCGCTCGCCGCCGCCCCAAGGGACGTTGCTGTTGCAAAAACACAGGCGGGCCATGCGGGCGGGGCCTCCAAACAATCGGCGCGGGCGCCGGTTCAGCCGTCCAGGCCGGGGATGGGCGTGCCGGAAGCCACGGAATCCGCCACGATCAGCCGGCGCAGTTCCCGGCAGACCGGGCCCTCCGTGCCGTCGCCGATGGGTATGCCCTCATAGGAGGTGACGGCCACGCAGTCCGGGCCGGTACCGAGCATGAGGATTTCCGCCGCGTTGCGCACGTGGTCTTCGTTGACCGGGCGCGAAACGTGTTCCCGCCGGCCCTCAAGCAGCTCGACGGCCCGGCGCACGGTGGTGGCGGGCAGGGCGCCGCCGGATTGGGGCAGGACCAGGGCGCCGGTTACATCCACCAGGCAGAGGGCGGCCACGGCGCTTTCGGCCAGGTTCCCCTCGGCGT
>JAVBQP010000076.1:0-18368 GCA_031548905.1 Desulfovibrio sp.
ACTCGTTCTGCCAGGGTCTTCAACCTTGCCCGGCAAGGCGTCCTTTATCCGCTCCCACTGGTCGTCGCGTAAAGCATGTCGGCGTTTCATGGCAGCCCTCCTGCCATGACTTTAACGTAGTTCAAATTGAATGTCGACAGTGCCTAGCGTTTGTTCCAAGGCATGAGCGCAAGCAGGCGGGCCAAACCGCAGAAGCCGGTGACTCCCGCAAAAATCAAGCCCGCGCCGATCAATCCCGCCGCGAGAGTGAACATCGGCGAGACAAATCGGCCGAGCAGGATAAACAGCAAAACCAGCAAGCCCGCGCCGATCTGCACCTGGCGCATCATGGGCAGGGGCACGGCGTTGCGCTCGACAGGCAGCCCGGCCTGCTCCCAGGCGGAAAGGCCGCCTTCCAGAATATGCGCCTCGGCATGGCCCCGCGCCGCGAGAAGTTCCTCGGCGGCCTTGGTGCGTCTGCCGGAGTGGCAGAAGTAGACCACGGCCCGCTCGGGATCGGCATCCGCCGGCAGATGTTGGAGGATGGAAAGGGGCTGCAGACGGGCGCCGGGCAGGCGCAGGCCTTTGTACTCATCGGTTTCGCGGATATCTACGGCTGAAAGCGTACCTTCGGAGATGCGTTTGGCCGCTTCGGCCGGGGAGATGAAGGGCAGGGGCATGGCGGTAACCTCCGGAAAAAGACTGCACAAGAAAGGTAGGAATGTCGGCGGCCGGCGTCAAGGTTCGGAACCTGTGGAAAAAAAGACCCCCTCGCCGGTGAGGGGGGTCTTGTGCGGCATGTTGAAAAGAGCCTATTCCTCCAGGCACTTGGCGATGAGGGCCTGCCCCAGTTGCTTGCCCATGTCGAAGCAGAGCTTGCCCGCCTCATGCCTGGGTACGAACTTGTGCTTGACCGGAGCCACGGGCAGCTCCATGCCCATCGAGCCGAGCCATTCGCTGATGATGTTCACGCATTCCCCGGACCAGCCGAAGGAGCCGAATGCCCCGCCGATACGGTTCTGCGGGCGCAGGCCCTTCATGTAGGTAAGCATTTTGGCCACTTCAGGCAGGATGCCGTTGTTGTGGGTGGGCGAACCGACAGCAACCAGACCGCAGCGGGCCAGTTCGGTCATCACCGCGCTGTGGTGGTTGCTCTTGAGATCCATGATCCGGTACGGCACTCCCACGGAGGCCAAGCCCTCAGCCACGGAGTACGCCATCTTTTCCGTGCTGTGCCACATGGTGTCATACACGATCAGGGCACGCTTGTTCGGCTTTTGATGGGCGAAACGCTCGTACGTAGCCAGCACATGAGCGATATCCTCGCGGGTGCGGAAGATCAGGCCGTGATCCGGGGCGATCATCTCAATCTCCAGCTTCATTTCCGCGACCTGCCCAAGTACCTTCAGCACTTGGGGGGAGAAGGGCAGCACGATGTTGTGGTAGTACTCCGTCATGGCGTGATCCAGGGCGGCGCGGTCGATCTCGTCGGTGAACCGCTCGGACGAGGCGATGTTCTGGCCGAAAGCGTCGTTGCTGATCAGCAGCTTGTCTTCGGGGATGTAGGAGAACATGCTGTCCGGCCAGTGGAGCATACGGGTTTCCAAAAAATGGATACTGCGTTTGCCGATGCTGATGGAGTCGCCGCTTTTGACCACCTGGACGGGCCAGCCCTCGATGTCGAAGTGGGCCTCCATGGCCTTCAGACCCAT
This sequence comes from Desulfovibrio sp., assembly GCA_031548905.1. GTDB lineage: Bacteria > Desulfobacterota > Desulfovibrionia > Desulfovibrionales > Desulfovibrionaceae > Frigididesulfovibrio. The sequence goes on from JAVBQP010000076.1 coordinate 1,692, forward strand.
GGGCGAGGTGAAGATCTTCTCGGGCTTGCAGGCGGCCACGATTTGCGGCAGGGCCCCGGAGTGATCCATCTCCACGTGGTTGACCACGATGTAGTCCACCTTTTCCAGAGGGGTCACATGGGCCAGCCTGCACAGCATGGTGGATACGTGTGAAGCTTTGACCGTGTCGAAGAGCACGGTTTTTTCGTCTTTGACGACATAGGCGTTGTACGTCGTGCCACGCGGGGAGAGGGAGTAGCCGTGAAAGTCGCGGCTTTCAAAATCCACACTGCCCACCCAGAAAATATCTTTTTTGATCTCAAGCGGTTTCATCACGTATCCTCTATGAGTAACGCCCCGAGGGACGCGGAAGGGTTTTGATTAAGAGGAGCTTCGGGCTTGAAGCGGAAACGGCCCCTCCGGGGAGGGGCCGTTGGTGTCGTTCGGCTTATTCCGGCTCAAAGTCGGCTTTGGTCGCCCCACAGACGGGACATACCCAGTCGGCCGGGATATCGTCGAAAGAGGTGCCGGGAGCGATGCCGCTGTCGGGGTCGCCTTCAGCCGGATCGTACACATAGCCGCAAACGGTGCAGACGTATTTTTGCATGGAGCCGATTCCTTTGGTTAGGCCTTCCAGTGGCCGTGCAGGTTACAGTATTCGCGGGCGTAGACGTTGGAGCCGGAAACGCAGAACTCGGCCTCCGGGGCTTCGCCGGGTTTCAGGAAGCGGGTATAGGAAATGCCGTCGGCCACCAACTCGATCCACTCGATCCAGTGTTTTTCCTCCATGGGGTGCGGCACGGCGCCCACTTTGACCTTGTAGCCGGTGGGGGTCTTTTCCAGAACGGGCACATGCTTTTCTTTGGCGCCGTCGGAGGTGCCTTCTTTCATCAGCTTCATGGGGGAGCCGCAACAGACGAGATCGCCGTCTCCGGCGTGCATGATTTCAACGATATTGCCGCAAGCTTCACACTTGTAGATTTCGAGCATCTTGGCCATAGGAATGCCTCCTCAGCGGGTTGATGGTTTTACGCCTATTACGGGCATACCGTTCCCACATAGCGTCGTCAATGATATTTTTAAGAATACCTCCTAATAAGCGGGGAGGTCAAGTGAAATATGGCGGAAACGCTTGCGCGCGCCGGGATGCGCCACCGCCGCAAGCGAACCGATAGGCTGCTTGCGGCGGTGGCGGCGGGGATATTTATGATGGCGGCGGAAAGAGCCCGTCGCCCATGAAAGTGTTACGGCAGAGCCATAAAGGGGCCGTTGAAAACAAGGGCCGTGATTTCGTAAAGGATTTTGCCGCGCGGAGCGTCCACCGTGGCCTCGTCACCCACGCTTTTGCCGAGCAGGGCGCGACCCACGGGAGAAAACACGGAAATGGACCCCTTGCCGGCAAAGTCGGTTTCATCCGGCCCGACCAGGGTGTAGCGGCGTTCTTCATCAGTTTCCAGATCCAGCAGATCCACTGTGGCGCCGAAAATCACTTTGTCGCTCCGCAGAACACTCGTGTCGACCACGTTGAAGCGGGCCATGCGCGACTCGATAAAGGTGATTTTCGCTTCCAACATGCCTTGGCGTTCGCGGGCGGCGTCGTAGCCGGCGTTTTCGCTCAGGTCGCCTTCTTCGCGAGCTTCCTTGATGGCCTGGATTACACCGGGGCGTTCGCTTTTCAGGCGTTCCAGCTCCACCTTCAGGCGCTCGAACCCTTCAACGGAAATAGGAATGCTTTCCATACTCACTCACCTCTTCAATATGATAAAAGTCCAGAGACAATCGCCTCTGGACGGCCGGTTTTGCGGGGGCGCGTAATGCACCGTTCGACATCAATAGGGTGGAAGAGGGAAAAAGTCAAGCCGGGGCAGGGGGATGATGTGAGGTCGCTATGGACAAGATCTCACTGTCCGGAGAGTGCCGCGAAAGCATACACGAAGGAAGCGAGCAGCACGGCAACGCCGGCCCAGAGGCCCAAAACCGTCGCCCGCGCGTCCGCTTTGCGCCGTTTTTTCAGAAACAGGCAAACCGCCAAGCCGGCTACGTATACGAGGGAGTAACCAAAAAGCGCTATGGGGTAGACCAGCGTGTTGAGGTTGTACCCTCCACCGCCGATACCGCCGCCGCCGGATTCGACGACGAGAAGCCGGTAGGAGATACCGTAGAGCGGAAGCAGCAACAATAACAAGATTGCCGCCGCTTCCGCTTTACTGATGGGGGGGTATTCATCGGGCGGGCGCGGGCGCCTGTATCGATTCGACCATCCGATCCAGCAGCGGCGCGTAATCAACGGAAGTGGAAGCGCGTCTGCGGAACTGGATGTACAGGGATTCGCCGGCGTCCCCCAATGGCATTATGTACGTGTAGCAGAAGTCGTTGCCCGCTGTGGAGGTGCCGCGGACGACCTGCCGTCCGGCCATGGTGCGGACGGCGACATCATTGCCGCCCTGTTTTTTGAGCAGTTCGGCGGCGGCATCCGGCCCCCGCCATCTGTGCAGGCCCGTGCTGATCTGGCCGGACAAACCGGCCGCGTCGGATTCCAGAAAAACACCGACTGTCGTTTCCGCCGGCGTGAACTCCTTCGGGTAGGCGATCGAGAACGATTCTCCCTTGAATGTGGCGGAAAACGGCCATTCAAAATACTTGGTCCAGGCCTCCGCCGTCTCCTGGGCGCGCCCTCCGGCGCAGAGCAGGAGCAACACGGCGACGGCACAGCCGAGCGCCATACCGGCGCGGAACAGGAGACCTGGCCGGGTAGTGTGCTGCATCATGCGACCTTTTGCGATGCAATCCAGTGCATGGCTTCCCCCAGATCCAGGGTGCCTTCGTAGAGGGCCCGGCCGGAGATGGCCCCTTCCAGCTTGCCCTCGCGGGAGAGTGGGTAGAGGGCTTTGATGTCTTCAATGGTCGCGACCCCGCCGGCCGCGATGATCGGCAGGGGGCTCTTGCGGCAGAGGCTGGTCAGCAGGGGGAGATTGATGCCGCTCTGCATACCGTCGCGTTCGATGTCCGTGTGGATGACGAAGGCCGCGCCGTTGTCGGCCAAAGTCGGCAGCACCTCGAATATCGTCAGCCCGGAGTCCGCCACCCACCCCTTGGTTTTCAGCCGTTCACCGACCGTGTCTAAAGACACGCCGACCTTGCCGGGCAAGGCTTTGGCTATTTCAGAGAACAGGGCGGGGTGCTCCAGGGCCAGGGTGCCGATGATCAGCCGGGCCACGCCGGCGTCGGCATAGGCTTTGGCCGTATCAAGGCTGCGGATGCCACCGCCCATCTGAATGGGGATGGACAGGGCGGAGCACATCCGCTTGATCAGCGGCAGGTTGACCGGCGTCCCGGCGAACGCGCCGTCCAGGTCCACCAGATGCAACCATTTGGCGCCCAGTTTTTCCCATTGGAGGGCCGCTTCAACCGGGTCGGCGGCGAAAACCGTGACCGCGTCGGCGCGTCCTTTTTTCAGGCGGACGCATTGGCCGTCCTTGATATCTACAGCGGGGTAAACGATCACAGCCCGAGATCCTTGACGGCCTTTTCCATGCCTTCCTTGGCCAGTTCCCCGGCCGTGACCCACTTACCGCCCCGGTTGACGAACTTGCCGGCGTCCAGCAGGTTGGAGGTCAGGGACGATTGGGTTTCGTCGTAGCGCGAGCGGGAAATAAGCGCTTCGTTGCGCACGTCGATCACGTAGGTGTCCATGACCACCTTGGCCGGGGTCACCACGCCGTACTCGCCGCCGTCACGATCGCGCCATTCGATGATTTGCGGCACGATCAGCAGATCCACGCCCATGCAGCGCCCCACGGCGGACCAGCGGCGTAGGGCCGCGCGGTTGCCTTCGGCCGCCTGCACGGTTTTGGCGCATTCGGCGGCATTGCCGCCCTGAACATAGGAACGCTTGGTCTTACTGCGCAGGGTTTGCTGCCACAGCGTGTCGAGCTCGGTCAATACTTGGGGGTTCACACGCGGGGTATCTTCGGTCATATAGCCGGCCAGCAGGTCGGCGGTGCTGTGCGGCTGCGTGTAGAAGACCGTGCCGATGGCCAGGTTGCCCACGGGGATGGGGGGCTGCTTGGGCGTGGCACAGGCGAACAGGGCCGGAATCGCGAGGGCTGCGAGGAACAGACGGAATACATTCTTGGACATTAGTCCAACCTCCCTTTGGTGCTGAGGATGCCGGTCTCGGTTTGGACCACGGCCGCGCGCACGGCCAGCCCAAGGCCTTTGCAGGCCGATTCCAGAAGATGGTGGCCGTTTTGGCCGTATAAAAAGGCGATGTGCAGGTTCATCCCGGCCTTGGCGGCCAGGGATTTGAAAAACTCACGCCAAACGTCGCTTTCTTCCCCGGCCATGACCGGGGGCAAAAGCTCCGCGCCGCGCCAGACCAGGAAGGGGCGGCCGGAGAAATCGATACAGACCTCGGCCAGAGCCTCGTCCATGGGCACACGGGCGAACCCGGTACGGGCAATGCCTTGTCTGTCGCCCAGGGCTTCGGCCAGGGCCACGCCCAAGCACAGGCCCAGATCTTCCACGGTGTGATGGGCGTCCACCTGAAGATCACCTTTGCAGGTCAGGGACAGATCAAAGCGGGCCCAGTGGGCGAACAGAGTCAGGAAATGATCGGCGAGGCCGAAGCCGGTATCCACAGACACCGAGCCTTGGCCGTCCACGGAGAGGGAAAGGGAGATGTCCGTTTCCGCCGTGGTGCGGGCGTATGTCGCCTTGCGGCTCATGGTTTTCCTTTACGCGCCCTGTAGCGGCAGGGACGGGCTGGTTTCAGGTTCCTCCTGCGGGGCCTTTTTGCCGAAGACGGCGGCCACCAGGATACTCAACTCATACAGCACAAGCAGGGGGCCGGCCATGAGAAGTTGCGACATGACGTCCGGCGGGGTGAGAATCGCCGCCACAACAACGCTGACCAGAATAGCATAGCGCCGCACCTTGCGCATCCAGGCGGCGGTGACGATACCCAGGCGCGCCAGGAAAAAGACGAACAGCGGCATTTCAAACACCACGCCGAAGGCGACGGTGAGCTGCAGGACGAAAGACAAGCTGTCTTCCATCTTGAGCATGGACCGGATGTGTTCGGAATTATAGCTCATCAGGAAGTCAAAGACAAAGGGGAGAGAGATGTAATAGCAGAAGGCCGCTCCGGCAATGAAGAACAGCGCGGAAAAAAGTGAAATCGGCACCAGGTAGATTTTTTCCTCCTTGTGCAGGCCGGGGGCCACGAAGCTCCATATCTGCCAGAAACTCAAAGGGGAGGTAACGAACAGCCCGGCCACGAAGGCCACCTTCATGTAGCAGAAGAAGGCTTCTGTAGGGTGGGTGAAGTTCAGTTCCTGCCGGGCGGCAGGCGTGGCGCGCAAGGCTTGGTACAGCGGCTCCATCATGAAGTTGAACATGGGCTCGGCCCAGGCCCAGCAAACGCAGAAGCCGACGACAACAAAGAGAAAGATGAGGCCCAGGCGCTTGCGCAACTCCCGCAGATGATCCCGCAGGGTCATGGGGCGATCCGGGTCTTCGTCCTCCTCTTCTTCGTCTTCCTCGTCCTCTTCATCTTCCGCCTCGTCGTTCACGGGAGCGGGTGAGGAAGGCTTTTCGGGCACAGAAGGGGCGGGCTTTTCGGCGGCAGCCTCGGGTGTGCCGGGGACCGCATCCGCCGGGGTGCCTTCAATCCCCGTCGCGGAGCCTGAAGTCGGGTCGTTCCCGACTACGGCATCCGCGCCGGCGTTTTCGTCGGCGCGGGCAGTCTCGGGATCCTTGGAAGGCAACTCACTCATGCCTTGTCCCCTTCGGGGGCGGAATTTTCGCCGGCGGCCGAAGCGGCGGCTTCAGGCTTCGCGGTCTCGGCCTCAGCCTGGGCGGCGGCTTCGGCTTTGCGGGTCGCCTGCTCGCGGCGCTTGCGGGCCTTTTCGTCTTTTTGGCGCTGCCGGTACTCTTCCTGGTTGGCTTCCAGGTTGATGGTCCGTTGGAAGTCGGTGCTCACCCGGCGCACATCGGCCATAACCTTGGTAAAGGTACGGATAAGCTTGGGAAGTTGATCCGGCCCGAGCACCAGAACAGCCACCAAAATAATGACGACGAATTCCATGGAACCGATGCCGAACATGGGAATCCTGCTTTGCTGCGGTGTGCGCCGGGTTACCTGGTGTGAAAAGCGGTCGGGCCGCTATTCCCATTCAATGGTCGCGGGCGGCTTGGAGGAAATGTCGTAGACCACCCGATTCACGCCCTTGACCTCGCCGATGATCCGGCCGGCCATGGAAGCCAGCAGATCCGCGGGCAGGCGGGACCAGTCCGCCGTCATGGCGTCCACGCTGTCCACCACCCGCAGGGCGACCACATTCTCGTAGGTGCGTGCGTCACCCATAACACCGACGGTCTTCAGGGGCAACAGCACGGCGAAGCCCTGCCAGACCTTGTGGTACCAGCCGGAAGAGCGCAGTTCCTGCTGCACGATGTGATCCGCCGCGCGCAGCACGGCCAGGCGTTCCTCGGTCACGTCGCCGAGAATCCGCACGGCCAGACCGGGACCGGGGAAGGGGTGCCGGCGGATGACTTCGTCCGGCAGGCCCAGTTCCTTGCCCACGGCGCGGACTTCGTCCTTGAACAGCTCGCGCAGGGGCTCAATGAGTTGCAGAGCCATCTTTTCCGGCAGGCCGCCCACGTTATGGTGGCTCTTGATGACCACGCCCTTGGGCGAATAGGATTCGATCACATCAGGGTAGATGGTCCCCTGGCCGAGGAAGGCCACATCGGGGATCTTCTTGGCTTCCCGCTCAAACAACTCGATGAAGGCGTAGCCGATGATTTTGCGTTTTTCTTCCGGGTCTTCCACCCCGGCCAGCCGGCCGAGGAACTGTTCCCGCGCGTTCACATGGTGCAGGTTCAGGCCGGGCAGGTGCTTGTTCAGCATGGCGATCACGTCTTCGGCCTCGTTGTGGCGCATCAGGCCGTGATCCACAAAAACGCAGTGCAGTTGCTTGCCCAGAGCCTTGTGCAGGATGGCCGCGACGACCGTGGAATCGATGCCGCCCGAAAGGGCCAGGACCACGTTCTTATCGCCGACTTTGGCCCGGCTTTCGGCAATGGTGCGCTCCACGAAGGAGCTCATGCTCCAGTCGGCCGAGAGCCCGGCGATGTTGAAAAGGAAGTTGCGCAGCACGGCCACGCCGTTCTCGCTGTGGTGCACTTCCGGGTGGAACTGCACGGCGTGGATGTTGCGGCTTTCGTCGGCCATGGCAGCCATGTCCAGGGTGGGCGTGGTGGCGGTGACCGTGAACCCTTCGGGTAGGGCCGTGACCCGGTCGCCGTGGGACATCCAGACCGTGAACGGCTCGCCCGTGATATCTTGAAACAACGCGGCATCGCAGGTCACGCTCAATTTGGCCGGGCCGTACTCCCGATCCTGCGAGGCGGCCAACCCGCCGCCCAGGGTATGGGCCAGAAGCTGCATTCCATAGCAAATCCCGAGCACGGGCACGCCCAGCTTGAGAATTTGCGGGTTGAGGGTCGGGGCGCCGGGTTCGCCCACGCTGTCCGGCCCGCCGGAAAGGATGACCGCGCCGGGGGCCGAGGCGGCGATTTGCTCCGCCGTGGCCGTACAGGGGAGGATCTCGGAGTAGATCCCGGCCTCGCGCACCCGACGGGCGATCAGTTGGGTGTACTGGGAGCCGAAATCGACGATCAGGACTTTGGAATATTGGGACATATGGGTTCCGTCGGCAAAAAGGTGTCGGGGCAATACGATCCGGGCGATCAGCCCTTGTCGACCTGATAGTTGGGCGCTTCTTTGGTGATGATCACGTCGTGCACATGGCTTTCACGCAGGCCGGCCGTGGAGATTTCCGTCATTCGGGCCTTGTCGTACAGCTCGGCCAGATTGGCGGCGCCCACATAGCCCATGCCCGAGCGCAGGCCGCCCACGAGTTGATAGAGGTTGTCGGCCACCGGGCCTTTGTAGGGCACACGGCCGACGATACCTTCGGGCACCAGCTTCTTGCTCTTCTCCTGGAAGTAGCGGTCCGAGCTGCCTTCCTTCATGGCATCGATGGAGCCCATGCCGCGGTAAATTTTGTAGGTGCGGCCCTGGTACAGGATGGTTTCGCCGGGGCTTTCCTCGCTGCCGGCGAACAGGCCGCCGATCATCACGCTTTGCGCGCCCACGGCCAGGGCTTTGACCATGTCGCCGGAGTACTTGATGCCGCCGTCGGCGATAATGCAGCGGTCCAGTTCCTTGGCGGCCCGGACGGCCTCCATGATCGCGGTGACCTGCGGCACGCCCACGCCGGCCACGATCCGGGTGGTGCAGATCGAGCCGGGGCCGATGCCCACCTTCACGGTGTCCGCGCCGGCTTTGAACAGGGCCTTGGCGCCTTCATACGTGCCCACGTTGCCGGCCGCGAGCGAAACGCCGGGGAACGCCGCCTTGACCTCGGCCACGGCTTTGAGCACGTTGGCCGAGTGCCCGTGGGCGGAGTCGAGTACGAGCACATCCACGCCCGCCTTGACCAGGGCCTCGGCCCGGGGCAGGCAGTCCGCGCCCACGCCGATGGCCGCGCCCACGCGCAGGCGGCCTTGCTCGTCTTTGCAGGAGTCCGGGTATTTCTTGATTTTATCGATGTCCTTCATGGTAATCAGGCCGCACAAGCGCTTGTCGCCGTCCACCACCAGGAGTTTTTCGATCCGGTTTCTGTGCAGGTGTTCCTTGGCCTGTTCCAAGGTGGTGCCGACGGGCACGGTCACGAGCCGGCGGCTGGTCATCACTTCTTTGACCTTGGTGACCGCCGGATCGGTGACGAAGCGCACGTCCCGGTTGGTCAGGATGCCGGCCAGCTTCTCGCCCCGGACCACCGGCAGGCCGGAAACGCGGAAATCGCGCATGAGATCCAGGGCCTTCTGCACGGTGTCGTTGGGGTTGACCGTGACCGGAGCGGTGATCATGCCGCTCTCGGACTTCTTGACCCGCTCGACTTCGAGTTGCTGGACTTCAATGGGAATATTTTTGTGGATGATGCCGATACCGCCGTTCCTGGCCATGGAAACGGCCATTTCCGACTCGGTCACCGTATCCATGGCGGCGGATATCAGGGGAATATTCAGCTTGATTTGGGGGGTAAGCCAGGAAGAGACGTCCACCAGATCCGGAGTGACTTCGGAATGGCCGGGCAGCAGCAGAACGTCGTCAAAAGTCAGCCCTTTGCCCACAATGGTACTCATGGAAAGCCTCGATTTTCGGCGCGGGTCCAAGGCCGTCGGCGCCCTGCGCGCGAGAGGGGGCGCCGGAGGGGCGCCGGCGTTCCGTCCGGAAGATCGGCGCCCGGCGGCATATAAAAATACCGCCGTGGAATCGACTTCTTTACTGCGTGGGAGAAGGATATGTCAAGTCTGTTTCTCAGTCGCCCGGCCGCTTATTTCGCCAGTTCGGCCCTGGCCTGGGCCGCGAGATCCGCGTCCGCATCGGGTGAGGAAGCGACGATTTCCAGTTGTTTTTTCGCGTCTTCCGGGCGGTTCAGATGATACTTGTAGAGCACGGCCAGGTTGAAGCGGGCGGCCGGCTCGTCTTTGAGCTCAAGCATGTCTTCAAACACTTTGGCGGCTTCCGGGGCGTTGCCGAGTCGGAACAGGCTGATGCCCAGCATGTAGCGCGGCCGGGTGTCGGCCGGGGCGGCGACCACCGCCCGAGAAAGAAAGAAGCGGGCGCGATCCCATTCTTTGGCTTCCATGAACAAGCCGCCGATTTCCATGAGCAGGGCGGGGTTCTTGGGTTCGGCCTGGAGCTTGGCCATGAGTTTGCCCAGGTCGTCGGTTTGCTGTTCCGAAAGGGCGAAGCCCATGTTCGGCTCCGGGCTGTCGGCCGGCGCGTCGCGTTTGGCCTGGGGGCGGCCGATTTCTTCCGTCAGGGAGCCGTGATCGATGCGGTAGATCAGCACCGTGCCGAACATGGCGCACATTCCGGCCAGGAGTATGGCCAGAATGCCGATGCGCAGGGGGCGGGCGGGGGCGCTCATTGCTCGTTCTCCGCGGCGGCTTCCAGGCGGGCCAGCCTGCGGCCGAGTTCCCGCTGGCGCAGGGCCAGGCGGAACAGATAGAGGCCCAGGCCGATCCAGGCGGCCGCTCCGGCGTACATAACCCAATCAAGATCGTTCATGACGATGCTCCTTATTCTTCCCGCGCCAGGCGGGCGGCCGCGAGGCCGGCGACGGCCCGTTCCTGCCGGGCCAGATGGTAACGGAAAGCGGTCAGGGCCGCCCAGAACAGACCGAAGACCAGAACCGAGGCGATGATCGCCACGCGCATGTCCGGATCCAGGCCGCCGTCCTTGGAGGCGAACACGGCCGGGTGGATGGAACGCCACAGTCTGGCGGAAAAGAATACCAGGGGAACGTCCAGGAAGGCGGCCACGCCCACCACGGCGCAGATGTTGCGCCGGCGGTTTTCCGGCAGATCCAGCTTGCGGATCACGAGATAGCCCGCGTAGACGAACCACATGATCAGGGTGGTGGTCAGGCGCGGATCCCAGGTCCACCAGACGCCCCAGGAGCGCCGGGCCCAGATGGAGCCCGTGATCAGGGCCAGCCCGGCCAGAACGACGCCGGTCTCGGCCGCGGCCCCGGCCAGCAGATCCCAGTGCGGTTTCTTCCTGGACAGGTAAAGGATACTCGCGACAAAGACTGTGAAAAAGCTGATCAAAGCCCACCAGGTCAGGGGCAGGTGGATGTAAAAAATCTTCTGGATGACTCCGGCCTCCGCCGCCACCGGGGCGAAGCGGAAAATCAGCCACTGACAGGCCGCCAGGGCCAGGCCGGCGACCAAGGCCAGAGCCGGAAAGGACATGCACGGGGGGCGTTTCGGCATAGCTTACTCTTCGGCGTTGTAGATATGGGGGAAGAGCACCAGGGCGGCGGCGATGAAAATGCCGTCAAAGGCCGGGGCCAGGATGAACCAGCTCTGTTCCGCGTCTTCCATGACTCCGGAAAAAGCCGCCGAGCCCAGGCGGATACCGGCCAGGAACAGGGGCGTGAGCAGGGGGAAGAGGATGATCCCGAGCAAGGATTCCCGCCCGGCATGACCTTGGGAGAGAGCCCCGAGCAGCGACCCCAGGGCCGCGATGCCCAGATCCACAAGCAGGAGCATGGCCAGACCCTGCAACCAGAGATCCGAAAGGCTCTGCCCCAGGAACACGGCCGAGGCGGGCAGGAACACGGCTTGCGAGGCCAGGAGCACCAGCAGCCCGGCCCCGGCCTTGCCGAGCCAGACCGCCTGAACCGGGCAGGGGGCGCAGAGCAGCCCGAAGCGCGGGCCGCCTTCCTCGTAGCTGTACAGGGTGCTGAAAATCAGAACCTGGCAGAAGGCCGAGGCCATCCAGAACACGGCCGCGGCCGCCTGGGGCGAAACCTTCTCGCCGGTTTTCCCGGCCAGGCTGAACAGAAAAATAAGCAGCAACCCCAAAAGCAGGGCCTGAGCCGGGCCGAAACCGCGCCCGAGGATCAGGCGCAGGTCTTTGCCGGCGATGAGCAGGGCGGCGCGGAGCATCAGGCCGATCCTCCGGTTTCGCCGGCGGTTCCCGCGAATGATCCGGGCTGGCCGTCCAGGAGGCGTTTCTTCTCCAGGCGCACGGCCCGGTCGGCATGGCGGATGTCGTGTTCCGGGGAGTGGGTGATCCAGACAACCCCGACCCCGCGCCCTCTGGCGGCCGCGACCGCCTCGTGCAGCATGGCCGTGGAGCGGGTGTCCAGGCCGGTGGCGGGCTCGTCCAGGAGCAGAATATCCGGCTCGAGCAAAAAGACCCTGGCCAGATCCAGGCGCTGGGCCATACCCCGGGAGAAGGACGCGGCCGGCTCCTCGGCGAAGGCGGCCAGTTCCACGGACTCAAGGGCTTTGAGGATGTCTTTGTCGGAGGCCGGGCGGCCGTTCAGGGCGCTCCAGAATGCCAGATTCTCCACGGCGGAGAGCCGGGGGTAGATGCAGCCCTGGTGCCCGATGCGGCCGAGACGCGCGCCCTCTTTGTGGGTGACGATTCCGGCGTTCGGCGTGAGCAGCCCGGCCATGACCTGCATGAGCGTGGACTTGCCCGCGCCGTTTCTGCCGAGCAGCAGCACCACCTCGCCGGGGGCGAGGCGGAAATCGACCTCCTTGAAGATCAGCCTGTCCCCATAGGAGCGGGCCACATTTTCAAGGCGCAGGAGCATCTCAGGCGGCATCCTTTTCAGGTTCGTCGGCGTCCCTGGCCCGCCGGGGCCGGGTCAGGCCCAGGAAGGGGAACAGGCACATGACGATGCCGCCGAGCCAGAGCCAGTTGACCAGGGGGTTGACCCGCAGGTTGATCTGAACGCGGCCCGCGTTGTCCAGCCCGTTCAGGGTGGCGTAAAGCTCGTTGCCCAGGCTGAACACGGTGGCGACTTCCGTGAACGGCTGGTTGGGGTGGGTGGCGTACATGCGCATCTGCGGGGCCAGAACGCCTACGGGCGAACCGTTTTTGAAAGCCCGCAGGTCGGCTTCCAGGAATTCGTACGTCGGCACACCGTTGAATCCGGTTCGGGATTTCCCTTCATAGATCTCGGCCAGGGTCAGGCTGTACTCGCCCGCCTGGAAGCTTTGGCCCTTGGCCAGATTTAACTGGTATTCCCGCTGGTACGGGCCGGAAAAGGCTACGCCCACCACCATGCAGAGCACTCCCAGGTGTACGCCGTGGGCGGCCAGGGTGGTGCGCAGGCGCAGGAAGGAAGGCTTGAGCGTGAAGAGCACGAACAGGCCGAGAATCGCCCCGATGCCCATGCCCGCCGCAGCCACCGAGAGCGGCTGCTTGAAGCCGAAAAACACCAGGCCCACCCCGGCGCACACCGCCGCGAGCAGGGTCAGGAGCAGGCCGCCGCGCTCGGCGATGCCTTCGCGCCATTTCAGGAAGGGGCAGAACAGGAGCAGGAAGGCCAGCCCGGCGAACAGGGGCAGGCAGGTGCGGTTGTAGAAGGCCGGCTCCAGGCCCATGGGCTTGGCGGGCAGCCCGGCGGCCCAGGAGGCCGGGAGGATGCCCCGGCTTGCGATCACCCCATTGATGATTACCGGCCACATGGTCGCAATCAGGATGAGGATCGACAACGCCAACAACAGCCAGGAAACAAGCAGCAGCAGCCCTTCCTTGCTGAAAATCTCGCCCAGGGCCGGGGCTTCTTCCCGGTTCGCGCCGGCAACGACGAACGCGGCCAGGGTGAAGGCCAGGGTGAAGAGCAGCAGAGGGGTGCCCACGCCGCCGTCACCGAAAGCGTGCAGGGATTCCACCACGCCGCTGCGCACCAGATAGGTGGCGAAAAAGGCCGAGGCCGTGGTCAGAGCCATGAGCAGGACGTTGGTGCGGAACAGCTTGCCGCGTCTGGTCTCGATCACGGCCGTGTGTAGATAGGCCGAGGCGATCAGCCAGGGAATCAGCGAGGCGTTTTCCACCGGATCCCAGGCCCAGTAACCGCCCCAGCCCAATTCCATATAGGCCCACCACGCGCCGAGGATGATCCCGGCGGTCAGCAGCATCCAGGCGACCAGGATGAACGGGCGGGTGGCCGAGCTCCAGGGAGCTTCCTGGCCCCGCCGGGTCAGGTTGCCGGTCAGGGCCTGGGCCAGGGCCAGGCAGCCGGGCACACAGAAGCCGCCGTACCCGAGAAAGAGCAGGGGTGGGTGAAAGATCATGCCGGGGTTCTGGAGCAACGGGTTCAGGCCGTTGCCGTCGCCGGGGGCGGGGGAGAGCAGCTCGAAGGGGTTGCTCCAGGTGGTGAGCAGGAGCAGGAAAAAGGCCATGATGCAGAGAAAGAACAGGTGGTACCAGGTTTTCGTGCCTTCCGAGAGAGTGCGGTAGGCCCCGGTCAGACAGAAAATGGCCCCACTGATCGCCACGGACCAGGCCCAGAAGAGCATCGAGCCGGCCTGCCCGGCCCAGAAGGCCGTCAGACGGTAGAACAGGGGCAGGGTGGTGTCGGAATACTGGGCCACGTATTTGACGGAAAAGTCATAGGTCGTGAAGGCATAGAGAAGAATGAGCGAACAGACGGTCATCAGGCCGGCGATCAGGAACTGCCCGATCTCGCCCCAGCGGGAGAGCAGGCGCTGCCGGGAACCGGAAAAACCGGAGGTCGCGAATTCCAGGCCGGCCATGCCCGCGAAGAAAACGGCGTACAAAAAGGACACCGCCAGAAGAAGAAAGGCGAGAAGATACATGACGTCTCCTACCGTCGGGAAAGACGGCGGGCAAGGAGTGTTTCGCGAAACCGGCGCAGACTCGCGGCCTTCCTGAGGAAGGCCACGCGCTTACGTGCGGTTTTCCTTTTGGTACTTGGAGGGACATTTGGTCATCAGGGTGCCGGCTTCAAAGCGGTGTTCATCCGCCGCGAAACCGCCTTCCACAATGACCTCCGCCCCGGCCTTGAAGGTATCCGGCACCTGGCCTTTGTAGACGACCAGCAGGGTTTTCCCCGCGTCGTCCTTATCTTCCAGGAGGAATGTGACCCCGCCGCCCTGGTCTGCCAGGGCGATGCCTTCCGCCTTCACGGTGCCGAAAAGGCGGGCGGATTGCAGCTTGTCGACGGGCATGGCCAGAGCTTCCGACACGTTCAGGAAGTACACGGAGTTTTCGGAGAATCCCAAAAACGCCAAGCTCCCGACACAGGCCAGAAACAGGACCATTGCCGCCACGTAGAGGCGTTTGCTGCTTTTCGCGGGCATAGGTTCAAAATCCCTTGATTGCGTTGCCGTTACCTATAATGACATGCCCCGGCGTGGCCCGGCGGGCATGAGTGAAGAGTAAGCCGTTCAGCCGTCTTTAGCGGTTTTTGGGGCGCATGGCAAGGGGTTTGGCGGTATCGCGCGGGGATCGGGCAAGGGCGCCGGGGCCGCCGCTTGCCAAAAGCCTTCGCCTGTGCCACAAAACGCGGCACACTCGGCACACGGAGAAGCCCGATGGCGGACCTTCGAACCCTGTTTCTGGACAGGGACGGCACTTTGATCCATGACAAGCACTACCTCGCCGATCCGGCCGGGGTGGAGCTTCTGCCCGGCGTGGGTGAGGCCCTGCGCGTATGCGCCGAACGGGGGATACGTTTTTTTGTGGTTTCCAACCAGTCCGGCATCGGCCGGGGCTATTTCAGCATGGACGCCGCCCACGACTGCAACGCCCGCATGGCCGAGCTTCTGGCCGCTTACGGCGTTTGGCTCGAGGCGGTGCGGTTTTGCCCCCACGCTCCGGAGGCCGCCTGCGCCTGCCGCAAGCCCGGCCTGGGCATGTGGCGGGATCTCGCGGCCGGGTTCGGGTTGGACCCCGCCTCGTGCGCGATGATCGGCGACAAGGCGGAAGATCTGGCTTTCGGGGCCGGAGCCGGTTTCGCCCTGCGGGTGTTGACCCTGACCGGCAAAGGCCGGAACACGGCGGAAAGTCTCGGCCTGCCCGCCGGGCCGCTTCCCCTGCTGCGTCCGGACGCTCCGGGGCACTTCCCGCATCTGGTTGTCGAAGACTTCCGGCAACTGGCGCAGGGTATCGAGCTATGGAGCGCATAGCCGTCTGGAACACGGCGTTTCTGGGCGACGCCGTCCTCACCCTGCCGGTGATCCAGAGCCTGAAACGTCATTTTCCGGAGGCGGCGATCGACTTTTACGTGCGCGGCGGCCTGGGGCCGCTCTTCGCCGCCCATCCCGACATTTCAGAGGTGTTCGACTACGCCAAGCGGGGCGGGCAGGCCGGTCTCGCCGGGCTCCGCCGCATGGGCGGCACGGTCAGGGGCCGCCGCTACGACGCCTGGATCAACGCCCACCTCAGCCTGCGCAGCGCCCTGATTTGCCGGATGTCCGGCGCGCCGATCCGGGTCGGCTACCTGGAAGGTTCCCTGAGTTCCCTGGCCTGTACGCACCGCGTGCCGCGCCGCTTCGGCCGGCGGGACGAGCTTGAGCGTCTTTTGGGTCTGTTGGAACCCCTGGGCGTTCCCCTTGTGGACACGTGGCCGCGCATCGCCGTGGCCGAGGAAGTCCGGCGGGAGGCCGAGGCGTTTTTCGCGGACCTCCCCGGACCGGTTCTGGGGATGCACCCCGGCTCTGTATGGGCGACCAAGCGCTGGCCCGCCGAGTACTTCGCGGACGTGGGGGCCAGGGCGCTGCGGCACGGCGCGCGGGTTGTGCTGTTTGCCGGTCCCGGCGAGGAAGCCGTGGCCGGCGAGGTTCGGGAGCGGATGACGGCCGCGACCGGCGGAGCGGGCCTGACGGATATGTCCGGCAAGCTGGATCTTCCCCGTCTGGCGGCCTGGATCGCCCGGCTTTCCTGCTACCTGACCAACGATTCCGGCCCTATGCACCTGGCCTGGGCGCAGCGGGTGCCCACCGTGGCCCTGTTCGGCCCCACGGTGCGCGAGCTTGGTTTTTTCCCCAGGGGCGAGCGGAGCAAGGTGTTCGAGACCCCCCTTTCCTGCCGGCCCTGCGGCCTGCACGGCCCCCAACAATGCCCCAAAGGCACGCACGACTGTATGCGTCTGATCGAGCCGGAGCGGGTCTGGGCCGGGGTGGCCCGGGAGTTGGCGCCGGCCGGAACGGAATAGGGGGATTCCGGCCTTTTGCCCCACCACGCGGAACACACGGGAGTATCCGCCGGCCGGCCGCTCCGTGCTTCATTTTTTCATCAACTATTCCTCTTTCCTAATACAGGGAGGTGTGCCGAACCAGCGGCGGACAGCT
>JAVBQP010000022.1:0-26722 GCA_031548905.1 Desulfovibrio sp.
CGAGGTCCGGGTGGTCTGGACCAAGACCTGGTATGATCCGGTCACGGAAAAAGAAGCCGGCAAAAGCCTGCTCGACCTCGGCGCGGACGTGCTCGCCCAGCATCAGGATTCTCCCGGCCCGCTGGAGGCCGCCCAGGAAAAGGCGTGTACGCCATCGGCTACAACACCGATATGGCCAAACTCGCGCCCAAGTCCCACCTGTGCGCCGCGATCTGGAACTGGACCCCGTTCTATAAGGATGTGGTCGAGAAGGTCCGCAAGGGCGAATGGAAGGGCGACACCTCCGTGTGGCCGGGCATGGAAACCGGCATTGTCGACATCTCCCCCTTCGGCTCCATGGTGCCGCAGGAAGTGCGCGACGAAGTCCTGGCCCGCAAGCAGGAAATCATCAAAGGCGACTATGTGGTCTTCAAAGGCCCGGTCAAGGCTCAAGACGGCACGATCCGCTTCGCCGACGGCGTGGTCCCGGCCGACAAAGACCTCCTGAGCATGGACTGGTTCGTGGAAGGCGTGGTCGGCTCGACGAAGTAAACGGGGCTCCGCCCCGCGCCCCGATTGCCCGCGCTGAGCTTTGCTCCGCAGGTTTCAACGCGGAACGGGGAATTGCAAGGCCGCCCCCCCCCACACACAAGTATCGACTGCGGCTTTCGGCACACGTTGGGGTTCCTCAATTGAGGCGGGCAGGGGAAATCATTTCCCCTGCCCGCCGGAGGCAAACAAACGTCTTCTTCCCAATAAAACAGGATTTGCATGTGAGTACATGGCGCGTCACCCGCAGGCCGGAGCCTCTTGAGTGGGGCTCCTTTTTGATCTTCGGGGCGGCGCTGGTCCTTTCCCTGGGCTTGAGCGGGCTGATGCTGGCCGCCCAGGGCAAACCGGGCTGGGAGGGCGTTCTGCTGCTTCTGGAAGGCGGCTTCGGGCATGACTACAGCCTGGAAGACACCCTGCTGAAGACCATCCCCATCTTTCTCTGCGCGGCCGGGGTGGCCGTGTGCTTCCGAATGCAGATCTGGAACATCAGGGCCGAAGGCCAGTTCATCATGGGCGCCATCGGGGCCACGGGCATGGTTCTGGCCTTCCCCCAGGCTCCGGCCTGGGTCATGCTGCCGGGCATGGCCCTCTGCGCGGCCCTGGCCGGCGCGGCCTGGGCCTTTATTCCGGCTGTCCTGCGCCTGCGTTTCGCCGTGAACGAGATCATCTCCTCGCTCATGCTCAACTACATCGGTATCGCCATTTTGCGCCGCTTGCTCCACGGCCCGTGGAAAGCCCCGGACGGCGGCGGTATGCCCATGACTTCCCTGTTTCCCGACGCCGCCCGCGTGCCTGAAATGTTCGGGCGCATCCACTGGGGGCTCGGGGTCTGCGTGCTGGTGGGCATCGGACTGGCCGTGTTTTTCAGGCGCACCCGCTTGGGTTTCGAGATCCAGGTGGCCGGCGAGAACGCCCGGGCCGCCCGTTGCGCCGGAATGCCCTACGGATTTCTGACCGTATTCGTGCTCTGCCTCTGCGGCGCCCTGGCCGCCCTGGCCGGGGGCGTGGAAACCTCGGCCCTGGTCGGCAGGCTCCAGACTTCCGCGGCCTCGGGCTACGGCTATACGGCCATCGTGGTGGCTTGGCTGGCCCGGTTGCGTGTCGGCCGGATCGCCTTTTTCGCCTTTTTCCTGGCCGGGATCCGGGTCGGGGTGGAAAACCTCCAGTTGGAGCTCGGCGTACCCGCGCCCTTCGGCCTGATGATTGAGGGCTGTATCCTCCTGACCATGCTGGCCGGGCAGTTCTTCGAGATCTACCGCATCGGGCGTGTGCCTCCCGAACGGACGACCGCAAAAGCGACCGCCCCGGCAGAGGGAGGCGCCGTATGAGTTTCGAATTCCTGATTCTCACCCTGCAGGCCACCGTGCAGTCGGGCATTCCCATCCTGTTTGCCACCTTGGGGGCCATTCTCAACGAGCGTTCCGGAGTGCTCAACCTCGGGGTCGAGGGGATGATGATTGTCGGGGCCTTCGCCGGGTTCCTGGCCGGGTATTACAGCGGCAACCCCTGGCTCGGCGTGCTCGCGGCCGGGGGCGCGGCCGCCTTCATGGCCGGCCTGCATGGCGCGGTCTGTCTCGTCTTCCGGGGCAGTCAGGTGGTCTCGGGCCTGGCCCTGACCATCCTGGGCACCGGCTTGGCCAACTTCCTGGGCAATCCTTACAACCAGAACCGGATCATCTGGGAGCCGGAAACCATCGCGGCCTTCGCGCCCCTGCCGGTGCCGCTCCTGCGGGAGATCCCCATTCTCGGGCCGATTTTCTTCGAGCAGGACGCCCTGGTCTACCTTGCCTATCTGGCCGTGCCCTGTCTTTGGTTCGCACTCACGCGCACCCGTTTCGGGCTGGCCCTGCGCGCCGTGGGGGAAAACCCCAAGGCAGTGCGCGCGGCCGGGCTTTCACCCCTGCGGCTGCGCTGGGCCGGGGTGCTGCTCGGCGGCTTCCTGGCCGGGGTGGGCGGCTCGTATCTGTCGTTGGTGGTCATGGGCCAATGGGTGCCGGACATCACAGCCGGCCGGGGCTGGATTGCCGTGGCCCTGGTGATCTTCGCCTTCTGGCGGCCCGGCCGGGCCATGACCGGGGCTTTCCTGTTCGGCGGGGCCTGGGCCATGCAGTCACGCCTCCAGGCTCTGGATCTGGGCATTCCCTCAGACTACCTGAGCATGTTGCCCTTTGTCCTGACCCTGCTGGTGCTGCTGCTTTCCTCTCTGGGCGGGCGCGGCCGCCCCGCCCCGAAAGCCCTGGGCGTCAACCTGGAACCGGGGGACTGAGATGCAAAACGCTCCGGTCATTCGCCTGGAAGGCTTGTGCAAGTCCTTCGGCCCGGTCAAGGCCAACCGGAACATCTCCCTGACCTTCCGGCCGGGGCGAATCAAGGCCCTGCTCGGCGAGAACGGCGCCGGCAAGAGCACGCTCATGTCCATGCTGGCCGGGCGCACCCGACCGGATTCCGGGCGGATTTTCGTAGGCGAGAAACCGGTGCGCTTCGCCTCGCCCAAAGAGGCCTTCGCGGCCGGCATCGGCATGGTCTATCAGCATTTCATGCTCGTGGGTTCCATGAGCGTGGCCGAGAACGTGCTCCTCGGCCAGGAAGGCGGCTTTTTCCTCAGGCCGCGCGACATGGAGCGCCGGGTGGCGGAACTGGCCGAGCGCTTCGCCCTCGAGATCGACCCGAAAGCGCGGGTGGGCGCGTTGTCCATGGGCGAGCGCCAACGGGTGGAGATTCTCAAGCTTCTGCACCGCGACAGCTCCCTGCTGATTTTCGACGAGCCCACGGCCGTGCTCACCCCCCGGGAGACGGACCGTTTGTTCGCGGCCTTCGCGCGCATGACCCAGTTGGGCAAGTCCGTGGTCTTCATCAGCCACAAGCTCCAGGAAGTCATGGACACGGCCGACGAGATCGCGGTCCTGCGCCGGGGCGAGATCGTGGATGAGTTTGAGCGCGCCGACCTGCCGGATACCGGCACCCTGGCCGCCCGGATGCTTGGCCGGAGCGTGGAGTCGGCCTTCATGCCCGAGCCGCTCCCGGTGGGGGAGGAGGTTCTGCGCGTTGCCGGCCTTTCCCTCGGCCCGTTGCGCGACATTTCCCTGACCCTGCGCAAGGGCGAGGTTCTGGCCATTGCGGGTGTGGCCGGCAACGGCCAGAAAGAACTGGTGGAAGTTCTGGCCGGTCTGGCCAAACCGCCCAGAGGCGCGGTGGAAATCCTCGGCCAAGACTGGCGCGACTTTTACCCCACCCCGCCGAAAATGGGCGGCATGGCCTACATTCCCGAAGACCGCCGGGGGCTGGCCTGCTGCCTGGACATGCCCCTGGTGGACAACCTGCTCCTGACCGCGCGCGAGACCTTCACCGACGGCATGTTCCTGTCGCGCGGGGCGGCCCTGGCCGCGACCCTGCAAATCATCTCCGGCTATGACATCCGGCCCGGCGACCCCCTGGCCCCGGCGCGGTCCCTGTCGGGAGGCAACCTGCAAAAGCTGGTCATCGGTCGGGAGCTGCTCCGCCAACCCGCCGTGATCATCGCGGAGAACCCAACTCAGGGCCTGGACGTGGCCGCCACCGACGACGTGCACCGCCGCCTGGCCGAGGCCCGCAAGCAGGCCGGAATTCTCCTGGTCAGCGGCGACATGGGCGAGGCCCTGCGCCTGGGCGACCGGATCGCGGTCATGTTCCGGGGTAAAATTCTCGACTGCTTCCCCAAGACCGATCTGCGCAAGATGGAAGCCG
This sequence comes from Desulfovibrio sp., assembly GCA_031548905.1. Lineage (GTDB taxonomy): Bacteria > Desulfobacterota > Desulfovibrionia > Desulfovibrionales > Desulfovibrionaceae > Frigididesulfovibrio. The sequence goes on from JAVBQP010000022.1 coordinate 4,255, forward strand.
TGGGCCTGATGATGGCCGGCATTCTGCCCGGCGCCGGCGGAGCCTGAGATGCCCCGCCGCCTCTCCGCTCCCTATGATCCGGCCCGCCTGGCGGGTATCCGCTTTGTGACCTGGGTGGGATTCTGGGTGAACCTGGTTCTGTGCGCCTTCAAGGTTGCGGCCGGAATTTTGGGCAACAGCCGGGCGGTTACGGCCGACGGGATCCACAGCCTTTCGGATCTGCTCACCGACATCATCATTCTGGTGGGTGTGCGTTTCTGGCCCGCCCCTCCCGATGAGGACCATCCCCACGGGCACCGCCGGCTGGAATCGCTGATCTCTCTCATTGTCGGTCTGCTTCTGGGGCTGGCCGGCCTCGGCATCGCCTGGGACGCGGTCGAAGGGCTCTTCTCCCCGCGCGAGCCGGCCGGGAGCCTCCTGGCCCTGATTGCGGCCGTGCTTTCCGTAACTTCCAAGGAATGGCTGTTCCGCTGGACTCTCAAGCGCGGCCGGGATCTCGGCTCTGAGGCTGTGGAAGCCAACGCCTGGGGGCATCGTTCCGACGCCATTTCCTCCCTGCCCATCGTCCCGGCCGTGGCCCTGAGCTGGTGGCTCCCGAGCTGGGGATTTCTCGATCTCGTCGGCGCGATCCTGGTGGCCCTGTTTATCCTGCACGCGGCCTGGAAGATCTGTGCGACCGCCGCCGACACTCTGCTCGACAAGGGTGCGGACGAGCAGACCTGCGCCGCCCTTGTCGCGATTGTTCGGGAAGTCCCCGGGGTCTGCGGCGTGCACGAACTGCGTACCCGTTTTCTGGGCAAGGAGATCCAGGTGCACATGCATGTGGGCGTGGACCCGGCGATCACCGTGGCCCAGGCCGAGGAAATCGCCAATGCCGTCGAAGCCGGCCTCTATGCCGACTCCACCGAACAGCGTTTGGGCGTGGGGGTCTGCGACGTGCTGGTGCATGTCGACCCCTGGCGCGGCGACGGTACCGCCTCGGAGGGGTGCTGAGCCGAAGAAGAAAACCTCATCGCCCGTGGCCGCTCACGCCGAGACGGAAGTTGGAGTCCGGAGGCGGGGTAGCCGGCGTTCCTTCCGTCACCCGGGAACCCGCATCACGACCTCCCCCCTGCTTCGCCAAGCCGGCGCCACCCCTTGCCCCCTCCCCTCTTCCCCGTTATACAGAGCGCATGAAGTTCCTTCCCCTGCGCCTGTGCGTCCTCGTCGCCCTTCTGCCGCTCGCGGCGGCCTTTCCCGTTGCGGCCGCCGATCCCGGCAACCCCCTTGCGGACGACGCCGAAGTCTCCGGCGATACCCCATCGGATCTTCCCGGCTATTCCATGGACGGCCTGAAACGCCTGGCCGACTCCATTCAGCGCACCGGTGTGGGCGCGGACCAAATCGCCGCCCTGTATCGCCCGCAGTTCGTGAATGTTTCCGACGCGAGCCTGTCCATGGACGACGACGAGGTGGTCTTCATCGTCACCTACCCGCAGGGCCGGGTCCGCATCTACCCGCAGCGGATCATGGTCTGGCACGAGCTGGTCAATGACGTGTTGCCCGACGCCGCCGGCAATCTGCCCCCGCCGGGGCGTATCGGCCTGGCCGAGGCGGAGGGGCAGAGTTTCACCCTTGCGTACAGCCCCCTGAGCGGATCTGTGACGGCCTTTCGTTCCCTGGTGGGCAAATACCCCACGTCCTTCGGGGTGACCGGCAACCTGCTGAACGGCAACTCCGTGCTGTACGACCGCATCAGCGGCAGCCTGTGGGCCCAGTTGCCGGCCGTGTGCGTGGAGGGCCCCTTCAAGGGCCGCCGGCTGGAGCGCATTCCGGTGCTCTGGGCTCGCTGGGGCGGGGCCAAGGAGCGCTACGCCGGGCGGGCCGAAGTGCTTTCGCGTTCCACCGGGCACAAGCGTCCGTATGGCAAAGACCCGTACGGGTCGTATCAGCTCAAGGGAAACTACTACGACGACGTGCGCCTGCTCTTCGAGATATCCCGTCTGGACAACCGGCTGCCGCCCAAAAAGCGTATTCTCGGCCTAGAGCATGAGGCCCTGTTCGGGGCGGTGGTCATCGACGAGGTGCGCTCCCGGCGGGTGCTCAACTTCAGCCTCGGCGTCCTGCCCCTGGTGGCCCTGTATGACGAGCAACTCGACGCCGTGCGGGTTTTCGACCGCCGGCTGCGGGGGCAGACTTTAAGCTTCGCCATTTTCGAAAACGGCATTGTGGACGAGCAGACCAAGAGTCAATGGACCCCGGACGGCGCGGCCACCTACGGCAGGCTGCGGGATCAGACCCTGACGCCGGTTCTGGCTGTGGATGCCATGTGGTACGCATGGGCGACGTTTTACCCGGGTACGCAGATATTTCCCTTCAATGAGTGGGACGGCAAAAAGCCGTAGCGGAAAGGGAGCGGCCCGGCGGGCCGAGGGAAATGCCGAAGCCGGCCGTCACGAATAATGACGGCCGGCTTCGTTCCCGGGGGCTGAACACGGTCAGCCGAAAACTTCTTCGGCCCGCATGGGCCGCGCCTCGGGCCAGGTGTTTTTGACCCGCACCGACACGGAAAAATAGGCGTACCAGATCAGAGAGCGAATGGTGGTTCGAACAAGTATAATGACGACCTCTGCGTTGTACGCTTCGCTCAGCACTTCCTTGGTGAACAGATTGATGCCGGAGAAGAGCAACACCGCGCCCAACATCAGCAAAGGGAGCCCCACGGCGAAAAGCGGATAGGCGATGAGGGTGAGCTTGATCAGGCGGACGGCGTAACGTTTGACGGTGGCAAGGCACACAAGACAGTATCCGTAAAAGCAGTCGGCCCCGATGGTAAGAATCAAAAACACCACCGCGCCCGGAGTGAAGAAGTCATCCCACCCCGTACGGGCGAAATTGAACACATCGCGCAAATCCATAAGGAGCCCGATGACCGAGGTGATAATAAAAAAGAGCAACCAGCCGCCCACGCCTTTGACGATCTCTCGATCTTTTGCGGCAATTTTGGCCCTTTTTTCGGCCTCTTGCGGCGATATCACGGTTCCTTCCATGCTGCGTCTCCTCTCCTCTATCGATAAAGACGTTATAATCTGAACAGATCGTTTCGACAAGGCGGCGACGAATGCATATACGCGGGATGCCGCATCGTCCTTCCCGCATTTGACAGTCGCGCCGGCGGAAGCTATTCTTCGCCGCCCGTCAGGCCGGGCGCCACGCCCGAACTTGACCTTTCCACGCGAGAGTGGCGGAATTGGTAGACGCACCGGACTTAGAATCCGGCGGTTTCACCGTGGGGGTTCAAGTCCCCCCTCTCGCACCATGCAATGATTCTAGGCGGTTACGCAATGCGTGGCCGCCTTATTCGTAGATTTTTGCTACACATGCACTGTACCTATACTCCCCCCACTCCTTCGGCATACCCCACTCCCCGCGGAGGGATTGACCGCGACGGGAATGTCCTATAATTTACGCAATTCGCATTGCCGGAGCCGAAGGCGCCGTGCCGGGACATGACCGCGCGCGTCCACCGCAATGCCGAGCAAAAGATGATTCATGGGGCCTGGAGCCCGGCGAAACGCCCATGCAAGTCCAGGTTCTTCCCCGCGCCGATCGAATATCCCAGGCGCACAGGCGTCGTAATCTTTTCGTCAAGGAGCCTTGTTCCGATGCAGTACACCCAGGAAGACATCTCCCCGGTCAAGAAAAAGATCACCGTCACCGTTCCGGAAGAGGAGTGCGAAGCCGCTCTCGGCACGGCCGTCGCCATGTACCGCAGCAACCTCACAATGGACGGTTTCCGCAAGGGCAAGGTGCCTTCTTCTGTGGTGGAACGGCGGTTCCAGAAAGAAATCACTCAGGAGGCCACCACAGACCTGGTCAACGTGCATATCAACGAGATTATCGGCGAAACCAAGCTGGCCCCGGTCTCCCGCATCGATTTCGACGGCGGTGAGATCGAGCACGGCAAGGAGTTCGTCTACTCCATCTCCTTTGAGGTCATGCCGGAATTCGAGCTGCCCACGTACGAAGGCTTCGCCGTCGAGCAGGAAGAGGCCTTGGTGGATGAGACCGAAATCGACGCCGTGGTCGAGCGCGTGCGCGGCAACATGGCCGAGGTCGTGGATATCACCGAAGCCCGCAAGCCGGGCGACGGCGACATTGCCGTGGTCGACTTCGAGGCGTTTGACGATCAGGGTACGCCCATTCCCGGCATCAAGGCCGACAATTTTCAGATTTCCCTTGGTGAAGGCCAAACCATCGAGGACTTCGAAAAGCTCATTCGGGATCTCAACCCCGGCGAGACCAAGGAAGCGCCCTGCGCCTTCCCCGGTGACTTCTTCAACCCGGAGTTCGCCGGCAAGACCGTGACCATGAAGGCCACGCTCAAGTCGCTGAAGCAAAAAAAGCTGCCCGACCTGGATGAAGCGTTCGCCAAAAAGGCGGGTAACTTCGAATCAATGGACAAGCTGCGTGACAGCGTGCGCGAGTCTTACCTGCACAGCCGCTCCGACCTGCACAAGTCCGAGGCCCAGAAAAAAATCCTCGACGGCCTGCTCAAGCTGACCGACTTCCCCCTGCCGGAAAGCATGGTTGCCGTGCACCTGAACGGCCTGGTCGGTGACGTGGTGGAGAAGCTCGAGCGCCAGGGCAAAGGCCTGTCGGCCATCGGCAAGTCCGAAGACGATCTGCGCGCCGAGTTCCGGCCCGAAGCCGAGATGCGCGCCCGCTCGCAGATCCTGCTCATCAAGGTGGCCCGGGCCGAGAGCCTGGAGGTTACCGAATCCGAAGTCGATCTGGCCCTGCACCGCCTCTCGGCCCAGGCCGGCCAGGACTTCAACGCGGTGAAGGAATATTACACCCGCAACAACCTGATCTTCGCCCTGCGGGATCGCCTGCTGGCCGACAAGGCCATGGACCTGATTTACCGGAAGGCCTCCATCTCTATGGTCCAAACGAAGGAAGAGGGAGAAGCGGCGGAGAAGCCCAAAGCCAAGGGCAAGAAGAAAGCCGAAAGCGCGGAGTAGCCGGTCGATCTTCCTTGCCGCTCCTGCCCATATTGTACGCCCGCTCCCCCGAGCGGGCGTTTTCTTCACCGGCCCCGCCGAAAAACGGGTTTTCTTGCTCCGCGACCTTTCATGCATTTATATTGTATCGAGTCCGATTTTTGCTTTCGGCCTTGCCCATAAAGGAATTTGGCCTTACACTATGCCCGGCATTGGCGCGGAGCTTGCATATCGGCTTCAAGCGTCGACATCACGACAAGGAGACCACCCATGCCCATCCCTATGGTCATTGAGACCACCGGCCGCAGCGAGCGCGCCTACGATATTTACTCCCGTCTGCTGAAAGACCGCATTGTCCTTCTGGGAGAGGCTGTGGACGACCACACCGCTTCGCTGATCTGCGCCCAGCTCCTGTTTCTGGAATCCGAAGATCCGGAAAAGGAAATATACCTCTACATCAACTCGCCCGGCGGGCTGGTCACGGCCGGCCTGGCCATTTACGACACCATGCAGTACATCGCCTGCCCCGTGGCCACCCTGTGCATGGGCCAGGCCGCGAGTATGGGCGCCCTGCTTCTTTCCGCCGGCACGGCCGGAATGCGTTACTCCCTGCCCCACAGCCGGATCATGATTCACCAGCCTTCAGGGGGCTTTCGGGGCCAGGCCACGGATATCGAGATCCACGCCAGAGAAACCCTGCGCCTGAAAGATTCGCTCAACCGGATCATGGCCTCGCACTCCGGTCAGACCCCGGAACGCATCGCCGAATTGACCGAGCGCGACAATTTCCTCGGCGCGGAAGAGGCCGTCGAGCTCGGCCTTATCGACAGGGTGCTGACCTCTCGCGAGGATCTGGGCCGGGACGAAGACAAGAAAAATAAACGCTGAGAGGCGGCGGGGTTCACTCATGGCGCTTCACCCATGATACCGTTGCCTCCCTTCTCCGCGCGGGCTTCCCAAGAGGAAAATTCCGCCCGCGCCGACCGGAGATCATCATGACGAAAAAGAACGACAAGCAAGACCCAGCCCTGCGCTGCTCCTTCTGCGACAAGACCGACGATCAGGTCAAACGGCTGATCCAGAGTAACGACGGCGTCTGCATCTGCGACGAATGCGTGGCCTTGTGCAACGATATTATCGCCGATCAAGCGGTCGAGGAAGTAAAGGAGCAGGGTGGCCTGCCCACCCCGGAAGAAATCAAGGCCCGTCTGGACGAATATGTCATCGGCCAGCACCAGGCCAAGAAGATTCTGGCCGTGGCCGTGCACAACCACTACAAGCGGGTCTTTTATAAAGAAGCCCTGGGTTCGGATGTTGAGCTCGAAAAAAGCAATATCCTGCTCATGGGCCCTTCCGGCAGCGGCAAAACCCTGCTGGCGAAGACCTTGGCCCGGATTCTCAACGTGCCCTTCGCCATTGCCGACGCCACCACCCTCACCGAGGCCGGCTATGTGGGGGAGGACGTGGAGAACATCCTGGTCCAACTGCTCCAAAACGCGGAGTACGATCTCGACGCGGCCTCGCGCGGGATTATTTACATCGACGAAATCGATAAAATCTCCCGCAAGGGCGACAGCCCCTCGATCACCCGGGACGTGTCCGGCGAAGGCGTGCAGCAGGCGTTGCTGAAAATCATCGAAGGCACCCAGGCCAACGTGCCGCCCAAGGGCGGACGCAAGCACCCCCAACAGGAATACATCCGCCTGGATACCACGAACATCCTGTTCATCCTGGGCGGGGCCTTCGTGGGCCTGGACAAGCTCGTGGAACAGCGCACGCGCGGGCGGGCCATGGGTTTCGGCGCGCGCATCGAGCCGAAGGAAGGCAAAGAGAAGTCCAAAGAGCAGGCCGGTGACCTGTTGACCAAGATCCATCCCAACGATCTGGTCAAGTTCGGCCTGATTCCGGAATTCGTGGGCCGCATTCCGGTGCTCACGCACCTGGACGAGCTTTCCGAAGAGGATTTGGTCCGGGTGCTGACCGAGCCGAAAAACGCCCTGGTCAGGCAGTACCAAAAGCTGTTCGAGTTGGATAAGGTCACCCTGCGCTTCACCCAGGATGCTTTGACCACAGTGGCGAAAAAAGCCATCGAGCAGAAAACCGGTGCCAGAGGACTGCGCAACGTGCTGGAATCCGCAATGCTGGAAATCATGTATACGCTGCCTTCGCAGAGAAACCTGAAAGAATGCGTGATCAACGCGTCGGTTGTGGAAAAAAGCAAACCGCCGCTGCTGATCTTCGACACCGACATTCAGGATGCGGCCGGGGCCTGACACCCCATTCGGAGATCGTTTGCCCCCGCCGGCCCGTCCCCGCGCGAAGTTCACTCGGGCTCATCGCGCTTCGCCCCGAGTGCCTTCCCCGGCGGGGAACAAACACATTTATTTTACGAAGATTCGTCATCCTGTCGGTTTTCAGTAGCCGAATAGTCCATAATCGAGTATGCTTGAGACAATTTCAACGTGAAGTTGTTGCAGGAGTTTAGTATGTCTGAACTTTCCCCGGCGCAGTTCCCCTTCGAGCTGCCCATCATGCCCTTGCGCGAAGTCGTTATGTTTCCGCGCTCCATTGTCCCGCTGTTCGTGGGGCGTGACACCTCCATCAAAGCCATCGAGACGGCGCTCGAGCAATATGACCGCCGCATATTTCTTGTGGCCCAACGTGATTCAGCCCTGACCAAACCCGGCGTCGAGGAACTCTTCAGCGTAGGCACGGTCAGCCGCATCCTTCAGCTTCTGCGTCTGCCCGACGGCACCATCAAGGTGCTTTTCGAAGGCTTGGCGCGGGCTTCCTGGACCCCGGCGGACCATGTGCCCACCGCCCCTCCCGTCGACACGGAGGTGGAAGAGGAACTGCCGGCCTCGGTCAAGGTCTTCCATTACGAGGAGCGGGACGCCTCCTCTGAAGAAGGCGCGGCTATGGTCGGCACGGCCTTGGAGGCCCTCGACGAGTATACCAAAGTCAACAAGAAGATTACCCAGGATGTGCACGCGGTCATCGTGGCCAACACTCATCCCGGCCGCCTGGCCGATGCGATCGTGCCGCACCTCAAGGCCGATTACCTGAAAAAACAGGATGTGCTTGAGGCCCAGAACACCTCCTACCGCTTGGAGCTGGTTTGTGGGCTGATGCAGGGCGAGGTCGCCATTTCCGGCATGGAAAAGCGCATCAAGAGCCGGGTCAAGAACCAGATGGAGCGCAACCAGCGCGAGTACTACCTCTCCGAGCAGATCAAAGCCATCCACAAGGAGATGGGCCGGGAGGACGACCCCCAACTAGAAGTGGCCGAGCTGGAAAAACGCCTGGGCGAGAAAAACATGCCCGAGGAAGCCAGGGGGAAAACCCTGCGCGAGGTCAAAAAACTCCGGCACATTCCGCCCTCCTCGGCCGAATACACCGTGGTGCGCAACTATGTGGACTGGGTGCTGGATTTGCCCTGGAACACCCTGAAGGACACTTCCATTGATATCGACAAGGCCGAGGCGGTCCTGAACGCCGACCACTACGGTCTGGAAAAGCCCAAGGAGCGCATCCTCGAGTACCTGGCCGTGCAAAAGCTGGCCAACAAGCTCAAGGGACCGATCCTCTGCCTGGTCGGGCCTCCCGGCGTGGGCAAAACTTCTCTGGCGCGGTCCGTGGCCACGGCCACGGGACGTGATTTCGTGCGCCTGTCTTTGGGCGGCGTGCGCGACGAGGCCGAAATCCGGGGGCACCGCCGCACCTATGTGGGTGCCCTGCCCGGCAAGATTATCCAGTCGCTGCGCCGGGGGCAGTATAACAACCCGCTCTTTTGCCTGGACGAAATCGACAAGATGAGCACGGATTTCCGGGGCGACCCCTCCTCGGCCCTGCTGGAAGTGCTCGACCCGGAGCAGAACAGCGCCTTCAACGACCATTACCTGGACATGGACTACGATCTGTCCCAGGTCTTTTTCATCACCACGGCCAACGCCCTGCACTCCATCCCCCTGCCCCTGCAGGACCGCATGGAGATCATCCGTCTGCCCGGCTACCTGGAGACGGAAAAACGCAGCATCGCCCGTAACTATCTGCTGCCCAAGCAAATCGAGGCCCACGGCTTGCAACCGGCCAACTTGAGCCTCTCTGACGCGGGCCTGCTGGAGACCATCCGGACCTATACCCGCGAGGCGGGCGTACGGAACCTGGAGCGGGAAATCGCGACCATCTGCCGTAAGGCGGCCATGCAGATTGTCGCGGTCGACGACCGGGAAAAGCAGGTCAACGTCACCCGCCAGAACCTGCCCAAATTCCTGGGCGTGAAAAAGTACCGCCACGGCGAGCGCGAGAGCCGGCCCCAGGTCGGGGTCTGCACCGGCCTGGCGTATACCGAGTTGGGCGGCGAGTTGCTCCTGGTCGAAACCGCGCTCATGCCCGGTTCGGGCAAGGTCAGCACCACGGGCAAGCTTGGCGAGGTCATGACCGAGTCGGCCCAGGCGGCCCTTTCCTATATCCGGGCGCACTCCGACCTGTTCGGCCTGCGCCGCGACTTCCATAAGGAAATCGACATCCATATCCACGTGCCCGAAGGGGCCACCCCCAAGGACGGCCCCTCGGCGGGCATTACCCTGGCCACCTCGCTGGTCTCGGCCCTGCTGGGGATTCCCGTGCGCAACGACGTGGCCATGACCGGGGAAATCACCCTGCGCGGCCGGGTGTTGCCCATCGGCGGCCTGCGCGAGAAGCTGCTGGCCGCGCACAGGGGCCAGATCACCACGGTGCTCATCCCCAAAGACAACGAGAAGGATCTCAAGGAAGTTCCGGACGAAATCCTCAAAGGGCTGGACCTGGTGTTCGTCGAGCATGTGGATGAGGTGTTGCCGCCGGCTCTGGCCGCCCAGCGGGAGGATATCTTCCCCGGGCGCGGCGCGGCCGCCCCGGTGTTCCTGACCCTGCGGAACGTCGCCGGAGGGGTGGAAGTGGAACCGCCGACCACGGCCGCGCACTAGGCACCGAATTCGGCGTTTGCGGCGATCGGCCGTCTTTTCAAGAAACGCCCGGCCGACTCCGCATCGAAAAAGAAACCGGAACGACAGCACATCGTTCCGGTTCCTTTTTTCATGGAGCGGCTGAACCCGCTCCCCGCGTCCGTATCGGGCGTGCCGTGTCCAATACCCGCAAGGAGCCGACACATGTTCCGATGAGCAGCACGGCGGCTACGCGGAATGCGACCCGCAACGCCTCCTTCAAAGCGGCGGAAGAAACGGCGTAGGCCCTTTTCGCCTATCTGCCGACCTCGGGTACGAACATTACGACGGATCGGGAAGCGCGGGAGCATCTGCTCTCAAAGACCCTGCAAGCGCTGTTGCTGGAGGCCGACCGCTCAGGCCGAGGCCAAACTGCTCCCCGGAGTGGACTGGCCGGCCCCCGCCGCGCCATACGACGGCACATTTCTGGAGGCCTGGGATTTTCCCGAACGTTGCGAGGTGAAAGCTCTGGGCACGGCCTCGCCGGCGGAATTGCCTTTCAGCGAAAATTGCCGGCCGGCAATGGAAGAAAGGGAGCCGGCGAAAAGACGAAACCCGGATGGGCTTGCAAGCGACCGGAACGCGACTCAACAAATCAGGAAGCGGGGCCCTTTTTCCCGCCGAAGTGTTTCGCAATGATCTCCCGCATTTCCTCTTCAGTGACTTGCCCCTTGGTGGCCACGCACATCAGGGCGAAGGCCTGCGGGTTCCTGTTCCCACAGGTCGCGCCGAACCCCGCAATGCGCAACTCCTGAGCCAGCGATTGCAGGGTGAAGCCGCAGCGGTGGGCCATGTGCACCTTGCCGGCAGCCAGGGACGCCCTGTGACCGAACAAAATATCCAGAGCCGAAATGGGCCCCATCGACGATTGGTACAGCGGCTCCAGCAGCCGCCCTTCCGCCACATGCGCGCAGACGCTCTGCAAATCCGGGCAGGTGATCACCAGATGCCCGGTATCGGAGAGCACCCGATGGAAATTACGCAACGTGCCCAGCACTTCATGCGGGTTCAGGTGCTCGATGTTGTGCGAAGAATACAACCCATCGAACTCGCCATCCGCGAAATTGCTCATATCCGTCATGGAGCCGACGACATCCGGCTTCGCGTCGGGGTCGATGTCGAAGCGCACCTCTTCCCAGTCATCCCCCGAGAACCAGGCTGTGGTGCGATCCTTGCGGGCGCTGCCGCAACCGACATGCAAAAACTTCTTCACTCGTTTTCCCCTTTTCAAGATTTTATCTCTACAACCACACATTTATCCAAAATGACATCCTGCATGAGAAACCCTTTGACCTCGGCCCGGACCACGACCCGCGCCCCCTTGCGCAGCTTCCGCAAGGCCGGATCCTTGGCGTCGAAATAGCAGGTCAGGCCGCTCACCCCGCCCGGTTCGGCCGGAAAAAACACATACGGCCGGCCGTAGGCCCCGCGGGCGATGTCGGCCACCTCGGACTCAAAGAGTACCGGGCGGCCCTTGAAATCGTCATCCGCGACCACTTCGTTTTCCTGATAAATACGGGAAAGCTCACGTGGCGAAATCGGAAGGGCCAGGCGCCGCTCCAGGTCCAGAGCCTCGGCATCGCCGCCGGCCTTGCGGATCTCCACGGTAACGCCGTCGAGCGTGCAGGCGGACAAGGCCACGCCCTGGCCGGCCTTCTTGCCCGGCGCGTACCAGGCCAACGACACCGCCGGCAGCTTCCACTCGCGCGCGGCCTCAAGCACCGTGGCCCGGACCCGCTCCAGATCGTCCGGCACGGGAACGTCGCGGTATACTCCCAGGCAAAACCGATGGGGAATCTCCTGGTCGCGCCGGGGCAGCTCGAACGGCTCCGGCGCGGCCACAGGTGCCGTGCCGTTCACCGAAGGCGCCGCATCGACCGGCGAGCCCGGAAGCTCGATAACGGCCGCCGGGGAGGGAGCCACCAGCATGGAGGGGATGGGCTCGGCTTGCGCCCGCGCCGGACCCTCTTCCGGCCGCCCGGAGGGAACGGCGGAATCCTCCCCCGCCCACACCGGGGAAACGCTCGCCAGCAACACCAGAGCCGCACAAAAAGGCAATGCGCGCATAGTAATCCTCACAACCGGTAGGGCAGTCGCCCGGCCAACAAGTCATCCACCCAGGTGGGAACCACCGTTCCGGCCGGGCCATAGGTGCCGAACGCAAACACACCCGGGGCGGTGGGCTCCAGGTTCAATTCCACGGTCACCGCCTTGGCGGCCTTGGCCAGACGGGCAAAACCGGCAGCCGGATACACCGTGCCCGACGTGCCGATCGATACGAACAGGGAGCAGCCCAGCAGGGCTTCCTCTATGGTTTCCATCTCCAGGGGCATTTCCCCGAACCAGACGATGTGGGGACGCAGCTTTCCCGCCGCGCCGCAAGCCGGGCAAACGTCCTCCCGCCCCATATCGGCGTGGATATCCATGACCTCACGGCATGTCCGGCACTGCATCTTCAGCAACTCGCCGTGCATGTGGATCAAATCCTTCGTGCCGCCGCGCTCGTGCAGGTCGTCCACATTCTGGGTGACCACCAGCACCTTGCCGGGCAGCGCGGTCTCCAGGCGGGCCAACGCCGTATGGGCCGCGTTGGGGGCGGCTGCGGCGAGTCCCCGGCGCAGACGATTGTAGAAGGCGATCACCTTGTCCGGGTCACGGGCGAAGCCCTCGGGCGTGGCCACATCTTCCACCCGCTCCCGCTCCCAGAGGCCGTCGGCATCTCGGAAGGTGGCGAAGCCGCTTTCCTTACTGATACCCGCGCCGGTCAGCACGACAATCATGTCCACTCCTGCTCCCGAATCGCCGGGCTAAACAAAAGACCTCCGCAAGGGAGGTCTTTTGTTTAGCGTATCTCGCCGGGAAAGACTAGGCTTCCGCGCCGACTTCGGCCTTTTTGCGCGGGGCACGCTTCTTCGGAGCACCTTCGGCGTCTGCCGACTTGGTTTCTTTCTTGGCCTTGGGAGCGGCGGTCTTGGCCTTTTCATCCTTGGCCGGAGCTTCCTCGGCATCCTTCATAGCAGCGGGGCGCTTGGTCAGCTCGATGATCGCCATATCGGCGGCGTCGCCCTTACGGGGCAGAGCCAGCTTTATGACCCGGGTGTACCCGCCGCCACCGCCCACAAACAGGGGGCCGATGTCGTCGAACAGGCGGTTGACCAGCTTATGCTCGCCAAGAACCCGGTAGGCCAGGCGGCGGGCGTGCAGATCATTGCGCAGAGCCAGGGTGATCAGGGGCTCGACCACCGAGCGCAAGGACTTGGCCTTGGCTTCCGTGGTGGTGATACGACCGTGAATAAGCAGCGCTTTGGCCATGTTGCGGAAAAGAGCCTTGCGGTGCGAAGGGGTCCGGCCGAGTTTGCGGCCTGCGTTCTTATGCCTCATGGTGCTGCTTCCTCTTCCATTCCTGATATTTCTTGTCGAAGTTGTCGAGCTTCATCCCGAAGTCCAGGTTCATCTCGCCCAGAACTCGCTTGATCTCGTCAAGAGACTTCTTGCCGAAGTTCTTGGTCTTGAGCATTTCCGATTCCTGACGCTGGACGATTTCACCCACCAGCCCGATATTGGCGCTCTTCAGGCAGTTGGTGGCGCGCACCGACAACTCGAGTTCGTCAATGGACTTGAACAGGCTCTCGTTCAGTTCGCCCGCGCCGGAGCCGGCACTCTGCGACTCGCCGGAGATCCGCTCGTCAAAATTGATGAAGACCGTGAGCTGATCTTTCAGAATCTTTGCGCTGTAGGCCAGGGCGTCGTCCGGGGAAAGAGAGCCGTCGGTCCAGACTTCCAGAATGAGCTTGTCATAGTTGGTCATCTGCCCCACGCGGGCCTGCTCCACGGAATAGGCCACTTTGCGCACCGGGGCGTAGGCCGCGTCCAGAGCGATCATGCCGATCTCGTCGCCGATGCCCTCATGCATGTCGGCGGGCACGTAGCCCTTGCCCATGCGGGCTTCCAGCTCGATCTGCAGATCCACGTCATCGGTGACCGTGAACAGGTGAAGGTCCGGATTGAGGACCGCCACATGCTGGGTGCAGACGATATCCCCGGCTTTGACCGGGCCCTTGCTCTTGACGGACAAGGTCAGGCGCTGGGGTTCGTCGGTATCCATGGCCAGACGCACCTGCTTGACGTTCAGAACGATATCCGTGACGTCTTCAAGCACGCTGGTAATGGTGGTGAACTCATGCTGCACGCCCGAAATCTTCAGGGACACGAATGCCGCGCCCTGGAGGGACGAAAGCAGAATGCGCCGCAGGGCGTTGCCGATGGTCGTGCCGTAGCCGCGCTCAAGCGGCTCGCACACGAAGCGGCCGTACTGCGCGTCGGACGTTTCACCGGTGCGCGTCACCTGTTCCGGCTTGACCAGCTCGGACCAGTTGCGCGAATTGATAAGCCTGTCGCCTTGTTTAAAAATCATCTGCTTCTACCCGTTATTTGGAGTAAAGCTCGACAATCAGGTCCTCGTTGATCGGGGTCTGAATGTCCTCGCGCTGCGGCAGGGCCTTGACCACTCCCTTGAAGGCGGCTCCGTCGGCTTCAAGCCAGGCCGGACAGCCACGGCGGGCGATGACCTGCTGAGCTTCGGCCAGCACGGGCACCTTGCGCTTCTTCTCGGGAACTTCGATCACGTCGCCCACGCGCACCAGCAGGGAGGGAATATCCACCTTACGGCCGTTCAAGGTGAACAGCCCGTGGCGCACCAGTTGGCGGGCCTGCTGCCGGGAGTTGGCGAAACCGAGGCGGTAGACCACGCTGTCCAGCCGGCGCTCCAGCGTGTTCAGCAGGTTGTGGCCGGTCACGCCCTTGGCCATATCGGCCTTGTGGAAGTAGTTACGGAATTGGGCTTCCAGCACGCCGTAGATACGACGGACCTTCTGCTTCTCACGCAACTGGCCGGCGTAGTCGGACACCTTCTTGCGAGCCCGACCATGCTGCCCGGGGGCATAGGGACGGCGATCGAAAGAGCATTTGTCCGTGTAGCAACGGTCGCCTTTCAGCATCAACTTGCTGCCTTCGCGTCTGCAGAGGCGGCACTTGGAATCATTATACTTGGCCAAGGGGAATCCCTCCTGAACTCTTTAGACGCGGCGCCGCTTCGGAGGGCGGCAGCCGTTATGGGGGATGGGCGTAATATCGCGAATGAACGCAACCTTAAATCCGGCGTTGTTGATGGCGCGCATGGCCGATTCCCGGCCGGAGCCGGGGCCGGTGACATAAATGCCCACCGTGCGCATTCCGTTGTCCTGAGCCTTGCGGGCGGCCGTCTCGGCGGCAACCTGGGCGGCAAAGGGCGTGGACTTACGCGAGCCCTTAAAGCCCGCCTGGCCGGCAGAAGCCCAGCTCACAGCGTTGCCGCGGGTATCGGTAAAAGTGATGATGGTATTGTTGAACGAAGCCTGAACGTGGGCAAGGCCCACCGGCACGTTCTTTTTCTCTTTCTTCTTGACCACACGCTTGGCTTTGGCCATGTCGCACCTTCGTCGGATTTCGTTGAGTTATACGCGCACAAAGCGCGGACGCTTACTTCTTCTTGGGCGCGGCGCCGCGGCGCGGACCCTTGCGGGTGCGGGCGTTGGTGTGAGTGCGCTGGCCCCGGCAGGGCAGACCCTTTCTATGGCGCAGGCCCCGGTAGCAGCCGATTTCCATCAGACGCTTGATGGAAGCGCCCACTTCGCGGCGCAGGTCGCCCTCCACCTTGATGTTCTGTTCGATTTCCTTACGGATTTCGTTGACTTCTTCGTTGGAGAGATCGTCGATGCCGCGCGTCCAGTTGACGCCCGTCTTGTCGAGAATCTTCAGCGCCGTGGTGCGCCCAATGCCGTAAATGTAGGTCAGGGCGATATCGGCGCGCTTGCCCTTGGGCAAATCTACTCCCGCTATTCTGGCCACGTGATGCTCCTCGTCGTAGTATGTGTCGCCGTATCAGACCGGACGCGCGAAAAGACGCGGCCCGCTCAGCCCTGGCGCTGCTTGTGCCTGGGGTTGTCGCAAATAACGCGCAAGACGCCGTGGCGGCGGATGACCTTGCACTTGGGGCAGATCCGTTTGACCGAAGGCCGTACTTTCATCTTAGTCTCCTAATATGGCCGGCCGGAAAAAGGCCGGGCCGGAACGGGGGTGTATAGCACCCTATACGCCCGGAGTCAATAGAGCATTTTCATTCTGAAAACGTTCGCAAAATCGTATGCCCGACAATGCCTGTGCGGCGGTCACGCCGCCGGATCCGACAAGGTCAGGATCTTCGGTCCCCCCGGCAGCACGGCCACCGAGTGCTCGAAATGCGCCGACAACTTGCGGTCTCTGGTCACAGCCGTCCACTGGTCGGCCAGGATGTCCACTTCATGGCCTCCCATGGCAACCATGGGCTCGATAGCCAGAACCATGCCGGTCTTGAGCGGCGTGGAGCCTCCGAAGCCGGTCACGAAGTTCGGAATCTCAGGCTTCTCGTGCAGGCTGGACCCGATGCCGTGCCCGACAAAACGCCGGATAATCGAGTACCCGGCGCCCTCGGCGTGGGTCTGCACCGCCCGGGCGATGTCGTTCAACGTGTTGCCCGGCTTGACTTGGTCGATAGCCCGGTACAGGCACTCTTCCGTCACCCGCAGCAACTTGGCCGTGGATTCCGGAACGGCGCCCACAGCCGCGGTGCGGGCCGAGTCGCCGAAAAAACCCTGATACACCACGCCCATGTCAAAGCTGACGATGTCGCCTTCAGCCAGAATCCGCTTGCTCGAGGGGAACCCGTGGACGATTTCCTCATTGACCGAGCAGCACAGGGCAAAGGGAAACCCCATATACCCCTGGAAGGCCGGTTTCACTTTATGATCCCGGCAAAGATCCTGGGCGACTTCTTCAAAGCGCATGGTGGGCACACCGGGGGCCACCTCGGCCGTCATGGCGTCGAGGATGACCGCCACGATGCGCCCAGCCTCGCGCATCAATGCGATTTCCGAATCGTTCTTGAGCAGGATGCCCCTGAACCGTTTCACTACTGATACCGACCTTTGACCTTACCCATCAGACCTTCGTACTGACGGGAAATAAGGTACGAGTTGACCTGCCCCATGAAGTCCATGGCAACGCCCACCACGATCAGCACGCTGGTGCCGCCGAAAGTGAACGGCAGGGCGAACGCGCTGCCCAGAAGCTGCGGCAGGAGGCAGACCAGGGTGATGTAACCGGCGCCCCACAGGGTGATCCGGGTCAGGACGCCGTCGATGTATTCCTGCGTCTTCTCCCCCGGACGAATGCCCGGAATGAAGCCGCCCTGCTTCTTCAGGTTCTCGGAGATGTCTTTCGGGTCGAAGATGACCGCCGTGTAAAAGTAGCAGAAGAACACGATCAGGGCCGTGTACATCACGCTGTAGACCACTCCGTTCATGTGGAAGTACTGCGAGATTTTCTGAATCCACGGATTCTCGGAGAACTGGGCCAAGGTGGCCGGGAATACCAGCAGGCTGCCCGCGAAAATGGGCGGAATAACCCCGGCTGTGTTCAGGCGCAGGGGCAGATGGGTGGTCTGCCCGCCGTAAACCTTGCGGCCCTGTTGGCGTTTCGCGTAATGGACCGGAATGCGCCGCTGGGCGCGCTCCACCACCACGATGGCGATCATCACCCCGATGATGACCAGCAGAATCACGGGCACGAGAATATAAGGAATCTCCTTGCCCATGAAGCTCCAGAAATCCGAGATGGCCCTGGGAATGCCGGCTACGATCCCCGAAAAAATAATCAGGGAGATGCCGTTGCCCAGGCCCTTCGAGGTGATCTGCTCGCCGAGCCACATGATCAGCACGGTTCCGGCCGTCATGGTCAGAATGGTGACCATCTTGAAGGTCAGGCCGGGCACGCCCACAACCTGGACGGTGGAACCGTCCGGAGCGCGCAGGCCGCCTTCGAGCATCACCGCCAGACCGAGGGCCTGCATGGCGGCGATGAGCACGGTCAGGTAACGGGTGTACTGGGTGACCTTTTTCCGCCCGGCGGCGCCCTCTTCTTTGGCCATGCGCTTCAGATCCGGGCTGAGCACCTGCAAGAGCTGCATGATGATCGACGAGGAAATGTAGGGCATAACCCCGAGAGCGAAGATGGAAACCTTACTCAAACCGCCGCCGGAGAACATGTCGAACACCCCGAGCAGGGTGTTTTTGGCCTGGGCGAAAAAATGGCTCATGGCCGCGGCGTCCACGCCGGGCACCGGCACGTGGATACCCACCCGGTAGGCCAGCAGGATCGCGAACGTCCAGCCGAGTTTGCGCCACAATTCCGAGACGCCGGTCATGTTTTTTGCGGCTTGCATGGATGGATTATCCTTCCAGAGCCTTGGCCTGGCCGCCGGCCTTCTCAAGCTTTTCCTTGGCGGAGGCGCTGAACTTGTGGGCTTCCACCGTCAGGGCGGCGGAGATCTCGCCGTCGCCGAGAATCTTCACCGGGCCGCCGTTCTTGGCCAAACCACGGGCGTAGAGATCCTCAAGGCGGATCTCGGTCTGCCCGGCGAAAGCTTCCACCAGACGGGCCAGACTAATCACGCTGTAGGTCACTTTAAAGGGAGCGTTTTTAAAGCCGCGCTTGGGCAGGCGGCGCTGCAGGGGCATTTGGCCGCCTTCGAAGCCTGCGGGAACACCCCCGCCCGCACGGGCGTTCTGGCCTTTATTGCCTTTGCCCGCCGTGCAGCCGAGACCGGAACCGGAGCCGCGCCCGACGCGCTTACGCGTTTTACGCTCTTCCGGGAAGGGATACAGGGAATTGAGCTGCATTATTCCACCACCTCAACCATATGTGAAACTTTGGCCACCATGCCGCGAAAGGCGGCGGTATCCTGAAACTCCTTGACCGTGTTCGGCCGACGCAGGCCGAGGGCGTCCAGAACCCGACGCTGGTGCGGGGTTTTCCGGATCCGGCTGCGAACGAGCTTGATCTTGATCATAAAGGCATCCCTTTTATTTGCCGAAGGCGAGGCCGCCGGCCTTACTTGCGGGGGGTGGTCAGCTTCTTGCCGCGCACGTCGCCCACGACGTCGGCGCTGCGCAGGGAAGACAGGCCTTCCACCGTGGCCCGCAGGACGTT
The DNA here is from genome assembly GCA_031548905.1 of Desulfovibrio sp. Lineage (GTDB taxonomy): Bacteria > Desulfobacterota > Desulfovibrionia > Desulfovibrionales > Desulfovibrionaceae > Frigididesulfovibrio. Next base: position 23,285 of record JAVBQP010000022.1, read on the forward strand.
ATGCTTGTTGTTGGTGCCGATAGCCTTGGCCAGCACGTCGGACACACCCACGGCTTCCATGACCGCGCGCACCGCGCCGCCGGCGATGATGCCCGTACCGCGCGAGGCGGGCTTGAGCATAACGCGCCCGGCGCCGTAGCGGCCGAGCACTTCGTACGGCAACGTGCCTTCAATCAGGGGCACGCTGATCATATTCTTGCGGGCGCGCTCCGTTGCTTTGCGCAACGCTTCGGGCACTTCCTGAGCCTTGCCCAGACCGTAGCCCACGGAGCCCTTGCCGTCCCCCACCACTACGAGAGCGGAGAAAGAGAAACGACGACCGCCCTTGACGACCTTGGCGACGCGGTTGAGGCTGACGACCTTCTCAACCATTCCGGATTCATTCTGTTCCATGAAAAATCCCTACCGGGTTAGAATTCAAGGCCGGCTTCGCGGGCACCGTCGGCAACAGCCTTGATGCGCCCGTGGTAAAGATAGCCGTTGCGGTCGAACACCACGCGCACAATATTCCGTTCCTTGGCCAGGCGGGCGATTTCCTTCCCGACCAGTTCGGCGCCGGTTCTGTTGCTGCGCGCCTTTTCGCCGCCCGCCTTGTTCAGGACGAGCGTGGAAGCGGAAACCAGGGTCTTGCCGTCGGCATCGTCCACAATCTGCGCGTACACGTGCATGTTGGAGCGGAACACCACCAGACGGGGGCGCTCGGCGGTGCCGGAAATCTTTTTGCGGATACGCACCTTACGGCGCTGTCTCGCTTGCTCTTTATTGACAATGGCCATACTTCACCTGCCCTACTTCTTGCCGCCGGATTTGCCGACTTTGCGGCGAATCTGCTCGTTTTCGTAGCGAATGCCTTTGCCTTTGTAGGGCTCGGGCTTGCGCAGCCGGCGGATGCGGGCCGCGGTTTCACCAACCAGTTCCTTGTCGATGCCGCTCAGGGTCAGCTTCTGGCCTTCGGCCTTGGCTTCAACGCCCGTGGGCAGTTCGACGATCACCGGGTGGGAAAAGCCGAGGGCCAGTTCCACCATGTTGCCTTTCACGGCCACTTTATAGCCCACGCCGATGACTTCCAGGGTCTTGGAGAACCCGGCGGTCACGCCCTGGACGCAGTTGGCGAGCAGGGTGCGGCGAAGGCCGTGCTGGGCGCGGGTAACGCGCTCTTCATTCTTACGCGTGATGGTCACGACGCCGGCATCAACAGCGTACTCCAGGCAATCGCAGAGCGGGGTGGACGCGGTGCCCTTGGGGCCCTTGACGGAGATGAGGCCGCCGTCCAGCTTCACTTCAACGCCGCCGGGCAGCGTCACGGGTTGTTTTCCGATTCTCGACATATGCCTACCCTACCAGATTTCACAAAGGAGTTCGCCGCCCACCTTCTTGTCGTGGGCGGAAAGTCCGTCCAGCACGCCGCGGGAGGTGGAAAGGATGCAGATGCCCAGGCCGTTCTGCACGCGGGGGATGCCGTGGGCACCCACGTACACGCGCCGACCGGGCTTGGAGACACGCTTCAAGCCCAAAATGGCGGCCTTGCCCGTGTGGTACTTGAGGGCGATGGTAATGTTCTTGTCATCAACGGATACGTTATCCACATATCCTTCCTGCTTGAGGATGGCGGCAATGGATTCCTTCATCTTCGAGCGCGGCACACTCACTTCCTTATGCAGGGCCAAGTGCGCGTTGCGGATACGCGTGAGCATATCGGCAATGGGATCGGTCAACATGGGGCTCTCCTGTTTGGGCCGGAAGGCAAAAGCCTACCAGCTGGACTTGCGGACTCCCGGAAGTTCCCCGCGCAGGGACATGTTCCGGAAGCAGATGCGGCAGATGCCGAATTTGCGCATAAAGGCGCGGGGCCGGCCGCACAGCGGGCAGCGGTTGTAGCCGCGCGAGCTGAACTTGGGCTTGCGGGCCGCCTTCACGGCAAGGGAAGTACGCGACATGACTTTCTCTCCTTACTTCTTGAAAGGCATGCCAAGCTGCTCAAGAAGCAGCTTGCCTTCCTTGTCGTTGGTGGCGCTGGTCACAATGGTGATGTTCATGCCCTTGGGGTTGTCCACCCGGTCGGCTTCCATTTCCGGAAAAATGGTGTGCTCCTTGATGCCCAAGGTAAAGTTGCCCCGGCCGTCAAAGCCGCGATCCGGAATGCCGCGGAAGTCGCGCACCCGCGGCAGGGCGAAGTTCACCAGCTTGTCCAGGAAGTCCCACATGCGCACCCCGCGCAGGGTCACGCGGCAGCCGATAGGCATGCCTTCGCGCAGCTTGAAGGCGGCGATGGACTTCTTGGCGCGCGTCACCACGGCCTTTTGCCCGGCGATGGCGGTGAGTTCCGCCACGGCCTCTTCCATAAGCTTGTTGTTCTGCGACGCGGCGCCCAAGCCGATGTTCAGCGAGATTTTCTCAACGCTCGGCACCTGCATGGAAGACTTGTAGGCAAATTCCTTTTGCAGGGCGGGGGCCACAGTGGCGCGGTATTGTTGTTCAAGGCGTGTCATTTCTTCTTACCACCCTGATCGGCAATGATTTCATTGCACTTTTTGCAGAAGCGGACCTTCTTGGTCTGGCCGGCCTTGCCGTCTTCGATAAAGCGGTAGCCGATGCGCGTGGCCTTCATGCAGGAAGGGCACTCAACCATCACGTTGGTGATGTTGATGGGCATTTCCTTCTCGATGCGGCCGCCGGGCTGTTGCAGGTGCGGGTTCGGACGCGTATGGCGCACCCCCATGTTCACCTTCTCGACCAGGACGCGATCCTTCTTGCGCAGGATCTTGAGCACCCGGCCTTTCTTGCCCTTTTCTTCACCGGCAATGACCTTGACCAGGTCGCCTTTATGGATGTGATACTGTTTCATGGCGATTCCCTACAGGACTTCCGGGGCGAGAGAAACGATTTTCATAAAGTTCTTGGCGCGCAGTTCCCGGGCCACCGGGCCGAAGATGCGCGTGCCCACGGGCTCGCCCTGCTTGGTCAGCAGCACGGCCGCGTTGGTGTCGAACTTGATGTAGCTGCCGTCGGTGCGGCGCAATTCCTTGGCGGTACGCACGATAACGGCCTGCATCACTTCGCCCTTCTTCACCTTGCTGTGCGGAATGGCGTCCTTGACCGAAACCATGATGATGTCGCCCACGGAGGCGTAGCGCCGGTGCGACCCACCCAAGACCTTGATACAGGCCACGGACTTGGCTCCGGAGTTGTCCGCCACTTCGAGCGTCGATTCTACCTGGATCATGACGGCAGCTCCTTAGACGGCCTTTTCCACAATGGAAACAAGGTGCCAGCGCTTGTTGCGGGAAAGCGGGCGAAACTCGATGATTTTCACCTTGTCGCCCATGCCGCATTCGTTATTGGGATCGTGCGCGGTAAATTTCTTGTGCCGGCGTACGAACTTCTTCAGCAACGGGTGCTGCACCAGGGTCTCGACGCGAACCACAATGGTTTTGTCGT
>JAVBQP010000044.1:0-34738 GCA_031548905.1 Desulfovibrio sp.
CCATGTTTTCGGTCACGAACACCGGAATGAACTTTTTCCCGTTGTGCACGGCAACGGTCAGACCCACCATTTCCGGCAGGATCGTGGAACGACGCGACCAGGTTTTAATAACCCGGCGATCGCCGTTGGCCGTGGCAACCTGCACTTTCTGCATCAGATGGCCATCAATAACAGGGCCTTTTTTCAAGGATCTCGGCATTGGTCAACTCCTACCTACTTGCGCCGGGTGACAATAAGCTTGGAAGAAGCTTTCTTGCGGTCACGGGTCTTGTAGCCCTTGCTGGGCATACCCCACGGGGAAACCGGATGCCGGCCGCCCGAACTTCTGCCTTCGCCGCCGCCAAGGGGGTGATCCACAGGGTTCATGGCCACGCCGCGAACCTTGGGACGGCGCCCCAGCCAGCGGTTGCGGCCCGCTTTGCCGAGGGACACGTTCTCATGCTGAATGTTGCCCACCTGGCCGATGGAGGCCATACCGGAGGCCAACACCTTGCGCACTTCGCCCGAGGGCATACGCAGGGTCACATATTTGCCTTCCTTGGCCACCACCTGGGCGAAGGTGCCCGCACTGCGGCAGAACTGGCCGCCCCTGCCGGGGTACAGCTCGATGTTGTGCACGAGCGTGCCCACCGGAATGCGGCTCATGGGCAAGGCGTTGCCGGGCTTGATGTCCGCGCCTTCGCCGGTCAGGATCGAATCGCCCACGCTGATACCGACGGGCGCAATGATGTAGCGCTTCTCACCGTCCGCATACTGAAGCAGGGCGATACGGGCGGAGCGGTTCGGATCGTACTCCACGCTGGCGACCGTGGCGCTGATGCCCATCTTGTCGCGCTTGAAGTCGATGATCCGGTACAGGCGCTTGTGCCCGCCGCCGCGACGCCGGCTGGTGATCCGGCCGTTGTTGTTGCGGCCGGCCTTCTTGGTCAGACCCGTGGTCAGGGACTTTTCCGGGCGCTTGGCGGTGATTTCCGCGAAATCGGAAACCGTTTGGAAACGGCGACCGGCGGAAGTGGGTTTCAGTTTACGCAGAGCCATGGCTTACACTCCCTCGAAAAGGGCAATTTTACTGCCCGGGGCCAGGGTGATGTAGGCTTTTTTATGGCCTTCGACCCAGCCGTCATAGCGTTTGCGGATACGGGTGAAAGAACGCTTGCGCGGTTTTTTCACCACCACGTTCACGGCCGCGACCTTCACCTGGAAGGCCGTTTCCACCGCTTTCTTGATTTCAATCTTGTTCGCGTCCGGGTGGACGAAGAACGCCACCTGTCCGGCCTCTTCCTTCAGGAAGGTGACCTTTTCGTTGATCAGGGGCTTGATGAGTACTTGCGTATAATGCATGGCCGGACCCCTTAAGCGCCGAGACGCGCGGTCACCCGCTCGACGGTGCTTTCCAGCATCACCAGGCGCGGGTGGTTGAGAATGTCGTACACGTTGAGCTGCTCGGGAGTCAGCACCGTGACGCCTTCCACGTTCCGGGCGGCGCGGGCGAGCTGCGTCAGCACCGGGCGGCCTTCGGCGTTCAGCTCTTCAATGGCCGGGACGACCAGGAGGGTCTTTCTGTCCAGGCCCAGAGCCTTTTGCACGGCCACAAAGTGTTTGGTCTTGGCTTCGGGCAGGGCGATGTCCTTGACCACCAGCAGGCCGTCACCGGCCAAGCGGGCCGAGACGGCCATGCGCAGGGCCAGACGCCACACTTTGCGGTTGATTTTGAAAGAGTAATCCCGGGGCTGCGGGCCGAACACAATGGCCCCGCCGCGCCACACGGGCGAAATGTTCGAGCCGGAGCGGGCGCGACCGGTGCCTTTCTGTTTCCAGGGCTTGGCGCCGCCGCCCTTCATCATCGAACGGGTCAGGGTGCTGTGGGTGCCGGCCCGCCAGGAGGCGCGCTGCGCGCGCACAACCAGGTTGAGGAGTTCGGGGCGCACGGGCACCTCAAAAACCTCGGGGGCCAGGGTCATGCTCCCGGCTTCTTTTTTCTGCTGATCGAATATGGTTACCTGAGCCATGAGCTTGTCCCTCTCTACTGCTTGCGGACCACGACCAGGCCGTTCTTGGGGCCGGGAACGGCACCCTTGACCAGGATCACGTTGTCTTCGGGACGCACGGCCACCACTTCAATATTCAGAGTGGTCACGTTGCGCGCACCCATGTGGCCGGCCATTTTCTTGCCTTTCCACACCTTGCTGGGCTCGGTGTTGTTGCCGATGGAGCCGGCGTTCCGGTGAACCTTTTCCGCCCCGTGAGAGGCGCAGGCGCCGCGGAAGTTCCAACGCTTCATGACACCCGCCGTGCCTTTGCCGATGCTCTTGCCGGAAATCTTGACCTTTTCCCCGGCGCTGAAGATCGTGGCATCCAAGGCGTCGCCGACGTTGTATGTCGCCGGGTCTTCCAGGCGGATTTCACAAAGCTCGCGGAAAAGCCCCTGCCCGGCCTTGGCGAAATGCCCGGCCAGCGGCTTGGAGGTATGCTTTTCTTTGGCGGCTTCGTAAGCGATTTGCACGGCGTGGTAGCCGTCGGTCTCCGTATTCTTGACCTGGATGACCGGGCAGGGCCCGGCCTTGATCACCGTCACCGCAACGGCCGAACCGTCGGAGGTGAAGATGCGGGTCATGCCGATTTTTCGGCCCATAATTGCCAGTTTTTCAGCCATGACGCCCTCTCCTACAGCTTGATTTCAACGTCGACGCCGGCGGGCAGCGAAAGCTTGCCGAGGGCGTCCACGGTTTGCAGGGTGGGCTCTATGATGTCCACAAGACGCTTGTGGATGCGCATCTCGAACTGTTCCCGCGACTTCTTGTCCACATGCACGCTTCGGTTGACCGTGTACTTGTGGATGTTGGTGGGCAGCGGAATGGGGCCCGCGATACCCGCCCCGGTGTTGCGCGCCGTATCCACTATTTCGGAAACGGCTTTGTCCAGGATGCGGTAATCGTAAGCTTTAAGCTTAATTCTGATACGATCACTGCTGACTGTCGTCATTGCTGGTCTCTCCGTGAAAAAGAAACAGGCCGGCTCCACGACCACTTCTCAATTTCTCTGCACAATCAGTCCGCTTTGCCGACCCTCTTCCACCGTAAACGATGGGGTCTATACATTGCAGGCCTGCGCCGGCAGCCGGCCGGCGTGTGCGCTTGCGGCCCGTGAGCAGCGGACCGAAACGGCATGACATTGAAAGGCTGGTGGCCTGCAAATGTCAAACCTGATTGGCGTAGTACAACCAGGTGCGTACCGGGCGGACTCAATCCGCCCTCCCCTGCCGTCACAGGGAAATTCGCCGTCTCACGCCGGGTTGGAGTGAGGCGGGAAGCGTGTACTTACGCCAGAGTTTTCTTGGGGTCAAGGGAATTTTGGGGGAAGCGCGATCTTTTTTTAGGGATTGACAGATCAAATTGCAACTCGCTAGTAAATATATTAAAATAAATAAAGGAGGCAGTATTATGGCACCGTCAGACTGGGAGTTGTTCAACTGCTCGGAAGCCTATGAAATCGATTATGTCGTCGGGTTGTACAAGGAATCTCAAAGGGCCGATGTTCGCAAGTACATCAAGGACAAGTGCGCGGACAAGAGCATCAAGAACGCAACCCGCAAAGATCTCTATGACCTGCTGGAAAAGGCCGGATACGCCAAGGTCAAATGAGCTCGGCCGGCGGAGAACCGCCCACCGTCCTCTTCTGAAGAGCGGCCGCACCCAACGGGGCGCGGCCGCTCTTTGAAGATTTTCCTCACCCCTTCTACTCCACCCGCAGGACCACCGCACAGCAGCCGAACAGTACCCGGGCCTTGTCCCCTGCTTTGAGTTGCAGGCGGGCGAAGCTGTGAGAAGCTGTGATCGCGCAAAGTTCCGCGCCGTCGGGCAGGCGGACCGTGCACTCGGTGTTCAGTTCGCCCGGGCGGATCTCGGTGAGGATTCCTTCGCGCATATTTTCCGCGCTTGAATCGCCGGGGCGGGTATCGGGTTCGAGGATGAGCCAGGGCGCCTTGATTTCAGCCGTGACCAACCGGCCGGGAGTCAGACCCAGCCGCTCGGCGCTGGCGTTGGTGATCATCGCCCAGAGCGGGGCGTTGTCCGTGCAGCGCAGTTCCACCAGGGTTTGAATCGAGTCCGAGGTCAAGGAACGGACTTTGCCGGAAAATGTGTTCCGGGCGCTGGTCCGGCCCGATTCCCGCTCCAGGTGGCGGCGGATGGCTCGCTCCACGGACTCCTCGGGGAAAGACATGAACGAAGTGGTCAGCGTGGGGTTGGAATGCCCCAGCAGGCGCTGTACCGCCGGCAACGGCAAATCGTTGCGCACCAGCTCCACAGCCCTGGCCTTGCGGATCATCTCCGGGCCGCCCGCCCGCCCGATGAACCCACAGGACCGCGCCCGCTCGTAGAATTTCCGCCGCACAAAGGCCGGGTCCACGGCGAACGGCCGGAGGTCCGCCTCCGGTTCCTGTCGGCGAAGCTCCCGCAGGAAGGCGGTCAGTTCCCCGGCCAGCTTTGCTGAAATGCCTACTTCGCGGGGAGAACCGCCGGCACGACCTTCCCCGCGAAAAACAATCGCTTGGTCGGCCGCGCGAAAGTCCATTTCAGGCCGCAGGCCGAGCACCTCGCCGAGCTTGGCCCCGGAGTAGCGAATCAAGAGAAAGATGAGCAGAATGCGCCGCCTGCCCAGATCCGTGCCGGAACGCCCGGCCGCGGCCCAGCCGCGAAAGGAACCCTCCAGCTCGTCCAGTTGGAGGGACTCAAGAAGGTGTTCTTCCTGTTGGGGGGATTCGCCGCGCTTGTGCTTCATGGCCCCCTGATACCCTTCAACGTGCCGGCATGTAAAGCGAGGCGTGCCGGCGTCGATTCAGGTGTTCTCTTTCTCCAGCAGCGCCTTGACAAAAAATATCGAGCTTTGCTAAATGACACGAAAGTAGCTATTTTCGTGTCATTTGTCGGACGGTACTGTCGACCAATGGGAGGTCCGCATGTATTTTCCCGTCGCCGGCATTGAGGTTTCCCCTTTCGTCCCTCCGCTCACGGCGTTCGCCGTGTCTTTCTTCGCCTCCATGGGCGGCATCTCCGGGGCGTTTCTGCTCCTGCCCTTCCAGATGTCCGGGCTCGGCTATACCAACCCCTCGGTGAGCGCCACCAACCAGTTCTATAACGTCGTGGCCATTCCCGGCGGAGTGTACCGGTATGTGCGGGAAGGGCGGATGGTCTGGCCCCTGACTCTGGCCGTGGCCGCCGGCACCCTGCCCGGGGTGTTCATCGGGGCGTTCGCGCGCGTGTTGTGGCTGCCGGACGCGAAGAACTTCAAACTCTTCGCCGCGCTTGTGCTGCTGTATATCGGCGGCAAACTCGTGCGCGACCTGCTCCGGAACAAGCCGGAGAGGCGGAAGAACGCTGGCCCGCCCACCGGGTTTGTGGTGGAGGTCGAGGAATTCACCCTGCGCCGCATCGCTTATACCTTCCAAGGCGAAACCTACGCCTGCCCGACCCCGGCCATTTTCGCGGCCGCCTTCTTTGTAGGTATCGTGGGCGGCACCTACGGTATCGGTGGTGGGGCGATCATCGCGCCCCTGTTCGTGTCCTGGTTCCGTCTGCCCATCCATACGATCAGCGGCGCGACGCTGATGGGTACCTTCCTGACCTCCGTGGCGGGGGTGTTTTTCTATATGATCATCGCCCCGTTCTTCCCCGACCAATCCGTCACCCCGGACTGGCTTCTGGGGCTTTTGTTCGGCATCGGCGGCGCGGCCGGCATGTATTGTGGGGCGCGGTTGCAGAAGCGGGTTCCGGCCGGGCTCATCAAGTGGATGCTCGGCGCGGTGATCCTCGCCACGGCTGTGAAGTACGTGTTGGAGTTTCTGCGCTGACGCCCGAACGCGAAGACGGCGCAAAAGCAAACCCCTCCGGCCACAGGGTCGGAGAGGTTTGCCGTACGGGGATGCATCCCCGATCTCAGAGGTAGTCGCCCCGGTTGAGCTTGAAGGTCTCGGCTCTCGCCAGGACGTCCAGCTCATTGACCATGGCCGCCAGTTCCGGGCTCTGGTTTTCCATATCCGGGAAGGCGGCGCGCATGTCGGCGATTTGCCCGCTCATGCGCTGTAACAGGGCAAAGGCGGATTTCAGGTTGGGCCCGGAGTCGCGGGTCAGTTCCCGCGCGTACTCCTCAAACTCGTCCATCATTCCGTCCAGGCGTTCGGCGGTTTCGGCCGTGAGACCGGAAAGAGCCGGTACCCCTTCGCTCCGTCCAAACTCCCGCAGGGTTTCGATACCCTGCAGGACGGCGCGGGAAAGCCCCGCTCCGGTTGCGACACCCTGGGCCTCGCCTTCGGCGGTCAGGCCGGAGAGAAGGGAGTCAAACCCTTCGGCCGGCTTCCGCTTGCGGCGGGCTTCCTCCTGTTGTTGGAGGGCGGACGCTTGATCGACACGTATGCTCATATTGCCCCCAGGGTTGGTGTATGCACCCTGTATGCAAGTTTGTTGCCGGCGCTTCGGATTTTCTCAAGCCGGCGCTCCACAACGATTTCCTTGCAAGAAGGACCGTTGCGGCCGGGAATTTTTTGCCGATGCGGCAAAGCCTGCCCGTTTCGTGAGGTATACCCCGCGCCGGAAACAAGGGCAAGATAAAGCGGCCTTGAAGAGACCCCGAACGGCTCCCGCCGCGCTCTTTCAGCCGGGCTCGGACCGAAGCCGGCGCTTTTCCCCTTGCGGAAGCAGCCGGATTCCTTTACAAGCCGTGCAGATTAGTTATTTCGGAGCGTAGCGCAGCTTGGTAGCGCGCCTGCTTTGGGAGCAGGATGTCGCAGGTTCAAATCCTGTCGCTCCGACCAGAAAGTAACATGGGGCCATGCTTCGAGCGTGGCCCCTTTTGGTATTTTTGCGTAAGGAAATAATATGGAAACGGATGAGATACAGGACGGTGAAGGAAGTCGGGTACATGGGAAGCCCAGGCGGTTTGCCCTTCTGCCGTTCATTCTTTGCGAGGTCGGCATTACCGGTGTGTGGTGGGTTATGTCGTTTCGAGGTCCGTCCACTTTGGACGGGGCCGGAAGCACTCGGCGCCTTATTCAGTGGGTGGGCTTTTGTGGCCATGTTCTTCGCCTTGCGAATGCAAAGCGAAGAACTCGCGTTGCAACGTGCGGAGTTGGAAGCTACACGCGCAGAACTCCGGCGCACCGCGAAGGCTAATGAAGACTCTGCTGAATTGGCTCGGAAAAGTGTACGAGCTCAATATCTTATGTATTGGCTCGAGAAAAACGGTCCAGATTACCAGAAAGAAATCAACAACTATCTTATGGCCCTGTTTGAAGCGGCGGACACAAGAAAATTACTCAAAAAAAAGCCACATGATTCTTATGCATCTGACTGTCTTTTCGATCAAGAGATGGCAAAAGTACGTGCCAAGGCAGCTGTAGATGAATATATACAATACGAAGCGGAGTTAGATAGTCTAACCAAATCCATTTTACCTCCAACGACCTCCCCCGCAGACTCTGAGGCGGCAATGGGTGAAAGAAGAGAGCCCCCCCTTCGCCATTGAAGATTAAAAAACGATAATGAGCCAGAGTCCTTCCCTTCTGAGGAAAGCAGTTCGTAAAAATTCAATGGCTATTTCAAATTTTTTCATGCCTTCGCATAGGCTACGCCTGCTCACGGACGAGCTAGGCTTACAGAGATGGTCTCGCGCAGGGACTGGAACAAAGCCGCCCGCCCCTCGCGGGACAGGCGGCTTTGCGCCATAGGGCGCAGTTCCGGCGTGGGCTATTCGCCTTCTTCTCTGGTCAGTTTGTCGAAAAGCGCGAGATACGCGATCGCAAGGTTGGCGCCCAAAGATTTTGCCCCCTTTTCGCTGTTGATCATTTTTTGAGCTTCGCTGCTGTTCGCCAGGGCGTGTTCAAGAAGTTTCACGGTCACGTTGTTCGCTCCTTCAGGAGTGAAACGCGGCTTGTTTTCTTTTGACATCCGGACCTCCAAAGTCCTGCTGAAGATACCCCATCAACTGTAAATAATGCCATAATGCGCTGAAAAAGCAAGCCCGGTTTTCTTTTTCCGCGCAAACTTCGCCCGGCCCTTCCATTGCGCTGCCCAAGATCCTTCTCCAGAAGTTTTCCTTCCGCTCACGGCGGCGCCCCGGGGAGGCGTACCTCCCCCCCTTTTGCCCGCAGTCTCCGGTGGGCGTAGCTTTCCCTGATAATACAAGCCGATAGGCGTGAGAAAAATTCTCCAAACGTCACATTTTCGGCTGACAATTCTGCCGGTCTGTGGGATTTTGAGGCGCAACACGCGCTCCGGAAGGCCGGGCGCATCGAATGGCCCGAAACGGCATCTCCCCACGCCGGGGAGTTCCCATATGTTCATCCCCGCAACCGGAGTCTGCGAATGTTTGAAGCTCTTCTGCCCAAAGGGGCGCCGTTTTTCGAACTCCTTCTGCAGCAGAATAAAATTCTCTGCACCATGGCCGCCGCGCTCGTGGAGATTCTTGAGAACCACACCCTGATGGCCAAGCCCCACCGGGAAATATCCTCGCTGGAGGAAGAGGCGGACGATATCCATCTCTCCATCACCAGGCATCTTTCCCAGACCTTCATCACCCCCATCGACCGCGAAGACATCCTGCACATCAACAAGGTGCAGGAGGAAGCCATCGACCTGATCCATAATATGGCCAACCGGCTGTATATCTTCGAGTTCCAGCGCATCCGCTTTCCCATGCTCCAGTTGGCCCGCACCGTGAAGAACATGACCCTGCTGACCAACGCCATGCTTGAGGGCCTCTCGCAGAAGCGCGACAGCCATAACACCAAAATGTTCCGGGCCTTGCGCAACGAGTGTGAAATGCTGCTCAGCATGGGCCTGGGCGAGTTGTTCGACCTGGAGCGCACCCCCGATAACTTCATCGGCATCCTCAAGTGGAGCCAGGCCTATGACCGCATGGAACTGGCCGTCAACGAGGTGGCCGAGCTGGCCGAGACCATTGAAGAAGCGGTCCTGAAAAATGTTTGAGGTATCGCTGCTGCTGGTTTTGATCATCGTCGCGGCGCTGGTGTTCGACTTCACCAACGGCGCGCACGACTGTGCCAACGCCATCGCCACCGTGGTCTCCACCAAGGTGCTCACCCCCCGCGCGGCCGTGGGCATGGCCGCCGTGCTGAACCTGCTCGGCGCGTTCCTGGGCACGGAGGTTGCCCACACCCTGGGATCCGGCATCGTGCGCCCGGACGTCGTCATGGGCAGCCACACCCTGGTTCTGGCCGCGCTGATCGGGGCCATCGCCTGGAACAGCATCACCTGGTACTTCGGCATCCCCTCCTCCTCTTCCCACGCGTTGATCGGCGGGCTCATGGGCGCCGCCATGGCCCATGCCGGCACGGGCGCCCTGAACGGCACCTCGATCATCACCAAGGTCGTGCTGCCGCTGCTGATTTCTCCTTTGGGCGGATTCGCCATGGGGTTGGTGTTGATGGGGGCGATCAGCATCATCTTTTTCCGGGTCAACAGGCCGCTGGTCAACCGGATCTTTCGAAAATCGCAGATCGCCTCGGCCGGTTTTATGGCTTTGAGCCACGGCCTGAACGACGCCCAGAAGACCATGGGGGTGATCACCCTGGCCCTGCTCATTTTCGGCGAAATCGACACCATCCATGTGCCCCTGTGGGTGAAGCTGGCCTGCGCCCTGGCCATGGCGGCCGGCACGGCCGTCGGCGGCTGGAAAATCGTCAAAACGATGGGCCACAAGATTTTCAAGCTGGAACCGGTGCCCGGATTCGCCGCCGAGACCTCGGCCGCGATGGTCATCGGCTGCGCCTCGCTGATCGGCGCGCCCATCAGCACCACACACACGATCACGGCCTGCATCTTCGGCGTGGGGTCGACCAAGCGTCTTTCGGCCGTGCGCTGGGGTATCGCCGGCAACCTGATTATCGCCTGGGTTCTGACCATCCCGGCCTCCGCCGTGGTGGGGGCGATCAGCTTCTGGCTGCTGGATGTGATTTTTCACGGAATGTAGGCCAGACCCGTCTTTTGCATACACAGAGAGCCGCCCGTATGAAGCGGCTCTCTGTGTATGCGAAGGTTGAAACCGACGCCGGGCGATCGCCCCTCTCACTGTTCGCGCACTCCCAACCTGAAGCGCTACGCTCCCCCTCACAGCCTGCCGGCCAAAACCTCAGGAATGGCCAGATGGGCCTTGTCGCCCTCCTTGGCCTGGACGATCACCTTGGAGGCGTAAGCCAATTCTTCTTCCCTGGTCTTGACCTTGCCGTCGAGCTTCGCCTTGAGCGTCTCTTTGAGGGCCAGACCGTAGAGCGGGCCGGGGGCTTCACCCAGGCCGGCCAGATCCTGGCCGGTGATGTCGATTTTCTCTTCGCGCAGGCGGGTCAGGTACAGGGAGACGTCTTTGCCGATATTATGCTCCTGGCCGTAGCGGGCCATGAGGTAGAGCAGGCCCTCGATACCGAGGGGCGACAAAACCTCGTACAGGGTGCTCATGCGGGTGTCACCCTTGTTGTGGGCGCCAATCAGGCTGTTACCCGCCCGGCGGGTATTTTCCCGCAGGGCCAGGAACTCGGCCTTGGTTCTCTCGATAACACCCAGGCGATCCAGGGCCGCCGCCGCGTCCGGGTATTTGGCCCCGGCCGCCAGCCCGAGCAGGTACAGCACCCAACCGCGCGGGGCCGGGTTCTTGTAGAGCAGCCGGTACCAGGCCAGCACCTCGTCCAGGCCGGCCACGAGGATGTCCTTGCCCGGGTTGAGTTGCAGGGCCGGATGCACCGCTTTCCAGACGTGCCAGCCCTCCAGCCGGCGGATGCAGGCCGGGGCTTCTTTTTCCTCGAACACATGCACAAGCTCGTTGAACAAACGCGCCCCGGAAAGACGGTCGATCATTTTCAGTGACAGGGCGTTTTTGATCAGCCGCTCGGTCTGCCTGCTGATCTGGAACTCGAACCGGCGCTCAAAGCGCACGGCCCGCAGTATCCTGGTCGGATCTTCGATAAAGCTTAAGGAATGCAGCACCGCGATGGTCCGCTCCTTCAGGTCGCGCTGCGCCTCGAAGGGGTCGATCAGCGTGCCGAAGCGTAATGCGTTGAGCTGCACGGCCAGGGCGTTGATCGTGAAGTCGCGGCGGTAGAGATCCATTTTGATGGACGAAAGCTCCACCGTGGGCAGGGCCGCCGGATACTCGTAGTACTCCAGGCGGGCTGTGGCGACGTCCAGGTGTTGGGGCGCCCCCTCGGAATCCGTGTAGAACACCACGGCGGTCTTGAACTTCGTGTGGCTGCGCACCCGGCCGTTGAGGCGCTCGGCCAAAGCTTCGGCAAAGGCGATGCCGTCGCCTTCCACGCTGAGGTCGATGTCCAGGTTGGGCCGCTTCATGAGCAGGTCGCGCACAAAACCGCCCACGGCGTAGACCGAGCACTGCTGTTCGTCGCCAAGCCGACCCGCTTCGCGCAAAACCTCCACAATCGTCTCGGGCAGTTGGGACTGAAGCAGAGAGGCGACGTTGCGCTCGCGGTGCTCGCGGTCCAGGGGGGTGCCTTCGGGAATGTGCAGGGAGTCGTCGATGAGCAGGCGCATGATGTCGCTGCGGGTCAGCACGCCCACGACCTCACCGCGTTCCTCGATGGGAATCAGGCGCTGGCGGTCTTTGAGGATGATCTCCACGGCGCTGTAAAGCCCGGCCTCCGGTTCCAGGGTGCGTACCTGTCGGTGCATGTAGTCCACAAGGGGCTGGTCGCCCAGCTTGTGGGCCACGGCCCGGGTGGCGGTCTGCAGTTCGAGCATACCCACACAGCGCCGGCCGCCCGTTTCCACAATGGGCGCGGCTTTGAGCCCGTAGCGGCTCATTATTTCCTCGGCTTCCGCCAGGGTGTGCCGGCTTTCAATGCACACGGCCGGCGAGGTCATGTGCCGGCCCACGGTCATCTGGGGGCTGATGTCGGCGGCCAGCAGGGCCAGGAGCCCGGACCGGATTTCCGCCAGGGGCCTGTCCTTGATCCCGGCCGAAGCCGCGAAACTGTGCCCGCCGCCGCCGAACGAGGAGCAAATCCGGCCCACGTCCACTTCCTGCACTCTGCTGCGGGCGATCAAATGCACCCGGTCGCCCATGGCCGCCAGGACGAAGAGCACCTTGAGGTTTTCCATGTCCATCAGCTTGTGGGCCAGAGAGGCGAAGTCGCCCTGAAAGTGCTCCAGGGTGATCTCCGTGACCGTCACCGGGATGCCGTGGAAGGTGTGGGTGACCGCGTGTTTGAGCAGGATGTCCAGGTGGTGGACTTCCTCGCGGGTCAGGTCGTCGCCGGTCAGTTCCGCGATGGTCGAGAGGTCCATGCCCTTGCCGAGCAGAAAGGCCGCGGCCAGCAGATCCTGCTCGGTGGTCGAGGGGAAGGTGAAGGCCCCGGTATCCTCGTAAATGCCGAGGCCGAGCATGGTGGCTTCATCGGGTTCCACGCTCAGGCCTTTTTCACGAATAATTTCGGTGATCAGAGCGGCCGTCGAGCCATACGGCTTGATCATGGACAGCGCGGCGGGCAGGTCGTCGTCGGAGTCCGGGTGGTGGTCGTAGACATGAATGGCCAGGCCGGGATTTTTCAGGATCTCGGCCACATGGGGAATGCGCGAGGTTTGGTGCGTGTCCACCACCACCAGCAGGTCGACCTCGGAGAAGTCGCACTCTTTGGGGCTTTTCAGGTCGAAGAGGTAGGCGATGCTGTCGGAAAAAACGTGTGAGCCGCGCCGCTCAAGCATGAGCGGCGCCACCAGCAGGGCCTCCGGGTAGAGCTTCCTGGCCGCGACCATAGCCGCCAGGGCATCATAGTCCGCCTGGGTATGGCCGGTGATCACGGTTTTCGGGCGTGGGAGTTCCGGCATGTTTCAGGCCGCCCCTTGGCTCCCGGCTCGCGGGTGCCGTTTCTTGTGCACGGCGGCGAGACGCTCTTCCTGCACATGGGTGTAAATTTCCGTGGCCGTTATATCCAGGTGGCCGAGCAGCATCTGCACTGCGCGCAGGTCGGCCCCGCCTTCCAGCAGATGTGTGGCGAAGGAATGCCGGAAGGTGTGCGGCGAAATGGTCGTGCGCACTCCGGCCTCCAGAGCGTAGCGTTTGATGTTCTTCCAGACCGCCACGCGGGAAAGCCCCCGGCCCGAGCGATTCAGGAACAGGGCGGGATCTTTGGGCGCGAACAAAGGGCGCCAATGGGCCAGATAGTCGTGCAGGAAGGTCGCCGCCTCGGCGTGGATGGGCACGAGGCGCTCCCGCGAGCCCTTGCCGAAGACCCGGATCAGGTTGGTCTGGGGGTCGATGTCCGAGGCCCGCAGGCCGCAGAGTTCGCTGACCCGTAGACCGGCCGCGTAGAGGAGCTCGAACATGGTCCGGTCGCGAAAGCCGAGTTTGTCCGAGAGGCTCGGGGCCGCGAGGAGGGAGTTCATCTCGTCCCGGCTCAGGACTTCCGGCAGATTGCGCAGAAGCTTGGGGTTGTGCAGGAAGCGGGCCGGGTCTTCGGTAATCTCGCCCTCCTCCAGGGCAAAGGCGAACAGGCCGCGCAGGGCCGAAAGCCGGCGGGCCAGGCTGCGGCCGGAAAGGCCCTTGCGCCGGACGTCCACGATGTAGAGGAACAGGATCTGGTCGTTGACGTCGACGAGGGTCGAACGGCGGTCTTCCAGAAAGCGGGCGAAGTCGGCGAGATCGGTCGCGTAGGCACGTAGGGTGTTCTCGGCGAGGCCTTTTTGGATCAGGAGGTGCTCAAGGTAGCCGTCCATCAGGGGCGGGAGCGCCGGCGCCGGGGGCGGCGTGGTGGTGGGCGTTGGTTGGCGCGGCATACGGGTGTTCTTACCTGGATGTGGGGAAGGGGTCAACGGCGGGGGAAAGTCGGCGGAATGGAGGGGAAAGTCTTGATGCTCCGCAATCCCCGGAGGATACGACCCGCCTCGGAAAAGGATTGCATAAAAGCACCGCCGATCGGCCGGCGTTTTACTTTATGGGCCTTGCTCGATAGTATTGCCTCTTCCCGGCCCGTTTGGGCGTTTCCCCTTTGCAACGGAGTTTTGTATGAGCAATGCCGAATCCCTCCATCGCCATCGGCCCCTGCCGAAAAAAGTCTTTGCCGTGGCTCCCGGGGTGCATACCTTTGTGGGATATGTGACATCAAATTTTTCTGTGATCATTGGGCCGGAAGGCTATATTCTTGTTGATACGGGCGATGACCCGGCAGTAGCCCGCGATGCGTTGGGGGAGATTCGGCAACTGACCGACAAGCCCCTGGTTGGGGTCATCCTGACCCACAGCCACCCCGATCACTGTATGGGCGGGGCGGGTTTTCTGGAGGGGCAAGAGCCGGATCTGCCGGTTTGGAGTCGGGAAAATTTCGGGGGTGAAGCCGCCGGGTTTGTCGGCATTGAGCGGATCACCGGGGCGCGGGCTATGCGCCAGTTCGGCACGAACATCCCGCCAGAGCGCTACACCGTAAACGCCCTGGTGCCCAAACCGGCCGTTTTTGGCGGCCCCGGGATCAAGCCGCTGCGCCCGAACCGGGTCTTTGCCGGAGAACGGCAGGATCTGCGCCTGGGTGGATTGGATCTGGAGTTGTATGCCATGCCCGGCGAGACCTCGGATCATCTGTGCATCCGGCTGCCGGAAAGTGGTGTCCTATTCTGTGCCGACAACATGTACCGCTCCTTTCCCAACCTCTACCCCATCCGGGGCTCCGGCTACCGCGATGTGGCCGCCTGGGCGGAGAGCCTGCGCAGGATGCGGGCCTTCAACCCCACGGCCGTGATCATGGGCCACACCGAGCCTGCCTTTGGCAAAGAAGGCCTGAGCATGTTGGAGAACTACGCGGAAGCCATCCAATACGTATACGACGCCACCTTGCAGGGCATGAACGAAGGCCGTACGCCGGACGAGCTGGCCGCGACCGTACGCCTGCCCGAACGGCTGCGGAACCTGGAGTACCTGGGGGAATATTACGGCTGTGTGCCCTGGGCCGTGCGGGCGATTTTTTCCGGCCGGTTGGGCTGGTTCGACGGCAACCCCACGAACTTGGCCCCTCTGGCGCCGTGGGAAGAAGCCGAGCGCCTGCTTGCCCTGGCGGGAGGGCCGGGCGCCCTGATCGCGGCGGCCGGCAAGGCGCTGGCCGACGGGGATCATCGCTGGGCCGCCCGCTTGGCCGACATCTGCCTGGACGCCCCCGGCCTTTCGGATGTTCTCACGGCCGCGGCCCGCGCCGTCAAGGCCGATGCTCTGGAGGCCCTCAGCTCGCGGGTGCTGCCCATCACCGGCAAGAACTATCTGATGAGTTGCGCCCAGGAGTTGCGGAAGTAGCGCGATACCGGCCGAAATCCCCCGAGGGAAAGACGTGAAAGCCCCCGGCCGTTGTGGCCGGGGGCTTTCTTCTACCTTCCGAGCTGGGCTCGGAACTTACATCTTGGAACCGGAAGCGGCGCCCTGCATTTTCACTTCGACCTTTTCGGTCAAGCCGGCATAGTACTCGCGCAACATGTCGAGAACTTCTTCACGGCCGAAGTGATCCGGAATCTCGCTGCCGTCGGAGAGCATCTTGCGCAGCTTGGTGCCGGAAAGGATGACCCGGTCGTCCTTGCCGTGCGGGCAGGTGCGCAGGGAGGCCATGCCGTCGCACTTCTTGCAGTAGAAGGTCCAGTCGATCTTCAGGGGCAGGCAGAGCAGATCCTTGGCCGGGTTGCCGGTGACCGGAATACGGTCGAAGATTTCCTGGGCTTCGAACATGCCGTAGAAGTCGCCCACGCCGGCGTGGTCGCGGCCGACGATCAGGCGGTTCATGCCGAAGTTCTGGCGGAACAGGGCGTGCAGCAGGGCTTCACGCGGGCCGGCGTAGCGCATGTCCAGGGGATAACCGGCCTGGATGACGTGGTCTTTCACGAAGTACAGTTCCACCAGCTTGTTGATGGCGGGAACGCGCACTTCGGCCGGAATGTCGCCGGGCTTCAGGTTGCCGATCAGGGAGTGGATGACCAAGCCGTCGCACACTTCAATGGCGATCTTGCCCAGGAACTCGTGGGAGCGGTGCATGGGGTTGCGCAGTTGCAGGGCGGCGACGGTGCTCCAGCCGCGCTTGTCCAACTCGGCGCGCAGTTCGGCCGGGCGCATGTACACGCCGGGGTAATCTTTGGGGTAACGACCTTCGGAGAGCACCTTGACCGGGCCGGCCAGGTTGAATTCCTTCTGCTCCATGACCATCTTCACGCCGGGGTGTTCCGCTTCGGCGATGGTCCAGAACTTGGCGTCGGCGGAATCCTCACCGGCGCCCTTAAAGATTTTCTCGCACTCCCACTTCTTCTCGTCTTTGGTCAGGGCGTACTTTTCCGTCACCTTCATGGTGGCGTAGACAGTGGTGGAGCCGTCTTTCTCCTTATACACAAGGGCGACTTCGCCGCCTTCCTTCACGGAATCGGCTTCGGCCTTGGAGGCGTCAAGCACCACCGGCACGGGCCAGAAGGTACCGTCGGCCAGGGTGAATTTTTCACACACGCTTTTCCAGTCCGCCTTGGTCATGAAGCCGTCCAGCGGAGAGAACCCGCCGATGCCCATCATGATCAGGTCGCCACGAACGCGGGGGCTGATTTCGACTTTCGGGAGGCCCTCGGCCTTTTTCAGCTCGCCATCGCGGGCCGCGCCTTCAAGAAGGGTACAAACAAGGCCTTTGCCGCCATGCGGGGGAACCAGTTTGGACATGCTCAACTCCTCATCGGTTGGGTAAGGGATGCGCCGGGGCGTGAGCCGCGACCGGCCGTCCAGGCCGGCCGCCTTCCGGCCGCGCCTGCTTTCTGAAGTTTGTGAAAAATTCTACAAAAAGTCAACCCTCTCAGCCAAATTCACAGAACACAGCTGTCCCCCAATATTTTCCAACAGTTGCCGAATTCCGGCGGAGCCATTCATGGGCGAGGCGTCACCGCAAGGTTGATTCGTCGAATCGATACACCTCCCATTGACCTTGGGCCGCTCCATAGGTATTATCATACATGTTTAAAGCATGTCCGGCGCGGTGTTGTGCAAGACACCGGATTTGATCCGCCTGAAAACAATGATCTATACGGGCGGCCGGTACAGACGCCGGATGTCCTTACTATAAAGATCGTAAAAAATCAGGATATTGAATATAAGTCGGTTTTGTTGGCTTGGCGCGCGCGTGAAGGGGACGGGAAAAACCCTTTTCGATAGCCCCGGCCCGTAACCAGGTTGGGGGGGGAGCCATCTATGAGCAACGAGCCGATGATGCCGGGCGCGGAAGCCGTCGCGGTCAAGCAATACAGCGACACACTGCCGAAAATCGGGCTGGACCTGAACAGTCGCGTGTTGGTCCGTCTGAGTCCCCTGGGCCAGAAGATTCCCCCCATGCAGGGAGAGTTTCTGGGCGGGCGCCATTATGAATTTCTGATCATCAGCCTGCCCTCCACGCCGGGGCTCCTGAAATACATCATCCCCCACACCATGGTGGAAATCAGTTACATGTCCGAGGGTTCGGTCAACTCGTTCCACGCCGAGATCCTGAGTCATTCCACCAAGCCCAGCCTGGTTCTGTACACCAGCTACCCGGACCGGATCCGCATCAAGGAAACCCGCCGGCACCGACGCATTTCCTGCGCTTTGCCCGTTACCCTGCACTCCGCCAAAGGCGACGCCGCCGGGATGATCCTTGACCTCAGCATGGGCGGCTGCCGTCTGGCTCTGGATCTGGCCGGTCAGTCGGCCCTGCGCGAGTTGGCCGTGGGCGACTGGGTCGTTATGCAGACCGTGCTGAATACCGACGGCCTGCCCTGCGGGGGCTCGGCCGCCGTGCGCAATGTGGAAATCTCCGGCACCAAGTTGCTGACGGGCCTCTCTTTCACCGAAAAGCATCCCGACTTCATGACCACGCTGGACAAGTACATCAGTATGGTGGAAATCCTCGCTTAGGCGTAGCCGCCACGCCGCGACAAGCGGGAATGCCCTCCGGCCGGTGCCGGGGGGCGTTCTTTTTTCCCTTGCGGCTCCCCTCAAGGTCGCCGAGAGGCCGGCCGGCCGTCTGCACGGCAAAGCTGCCGGCAGTACCGGGCGGAGTTACCGCCTGGGCCGGCCCGGCCTGCTTTAAGGCCGTTACCCAGGCGGCCGGCAAAGCGCTGATTGGCCGACGTCCGTACGACTTTCCCCGCCTTCAGCGCGGTAGAAGCCGGGCATCAGGTATTCTGCGTGGTGGGCGCCGACGGCAGTTGGAGTCAGGCGGCGACGAACATCGCTCTTGCCCGCATCGTCCAGGCCGGCGCCGTGCCCATCGACACGTTCGCCGCGCCGGGCTGCGTGTATACAAGAGCCCGGGCGGAAAAGGCCCCTTAAAGCCTCGGGAGTGCGATCGACCCGACCGTGCTCCTTGTTTTTTTAAGAAACCGGAACGGCGTTAGAGTTCTTGCTTTTTTCCCCCGCGCGGGTATAGCGTGGGAATATGGAGAAATCGGTATCACCGGATCGAAAACAAGGAGCCTCACCATGAAAAAAATCTTCTGTACCTTGACCACCGCTCTGCTGCTTTTTGCCGGAACCTCTTTGTATGCGGCCGACGGCGCCGCCTTGTACAAATCGTGCGGGGGCTGTCACGGGGCCGACGGGTCCAAGAAAGCGGGTGAATCCGAGCCCCTCAAGGGCCAGAGCGCCGAGGACATCCTGAAAAAGCTCCGGGGCTATGCCGACGGTTCCTACGGCGGCAAGCAGAAGGCCATGATGGCCAATATCGTGAAAAAACACTCCGAAGACGAACTGAAGGCCGTGTCCGATTACATCGGCACCCTGAAGTAGGCGAGCGGCTTTACCTTCCCGCGACAGGCGGCGCGCTCCCCCGGGAATGCGCCGCCTCTTCATGGCTGTAAGCGTGATCTTTGCGGGCCGCTCGAAAATAATTTTCCAAACCCGGCCCCAAGAGCAGAGTATTCCAAGGACTCCCCCCAACACCGCGTTCCGACGGGGCGCGGGCTCCACTCACCTCTTCTCCGGAGGCGACCATGAAACCCTCGACATCGCTCCTGATCGGCCTGCTGCTTGTGCCCGCCCTGTTCGCCGGTCTCTCCCATCCTATGCAGCCCGATGCTTCCCACGCGGCCCACGAGACGACCCCTTACAGCGATCGGACGTTCCTGAGCGCCATGATCGTCCACCACGAAGATGCTGTGGCTATGGCCAAAAAGACCCTGGAACACAAGCCGGAGCCGGAGGTCGCGACCTGGTGCCGGGCCGTCGTCGACACCCAGACCCCGGAAATCATCCTGATGCGCAAGCTCCTCGAGCCCCTGGGCGGCCTGGACAAGGAAGCTGCCGTGCGGGAAACGGCCAACGCCATGCGGCACTCCGTGGACGGCTCCAGCGACACGGCCTTTGTCTCGGCCATGCTCGCGCACCACAAGGCGGCCCTGGACATGGCCGGTGAAGCCTTGCTGTATTCGGACAACCCGTCCGTAACCGCTCTGGCCGAGTCGATCATCACGGCCCAGGCCCGGGAAATGCGGGAGTTCAAGATCTGGCTGCGCGCGCGAGACTGACCCGAAAAAAGGCGTCGGGAGGTCCGTAAAGGACCGCCCGACGCCGGAAAAGTGGGACTTGGGAGTGCGCCACGAGAACGGATGTTGTTCCTTGCGGCCCGCGCTGCCGGAAAACAGGTTGCTGTCGCACCGGAAACCCTCTTGACCGGCCGGACTTCGCGGTTCTGTTTCAGGCGCGTTTATTTTGGCCGAAGGGAGTGTAGCAAGACGTACTCGATCGCGGAACGAAACGGACGCAACGCGGGCGGAGGGCAAAAGACGACTTGTGACGACACCGTTTACTCGGGCAGCTCCCAGTGCAACCAGGTGAAGAGCACGTTACCGTTCCCGTAGGTGCCGGGAATGTACACGGCCTGGACGCCCACCTTCTTGTATTCCACCCCGAACATGGGCAGCGGCAGCGGCAGAGGGATATAGTCGTAGTTCTCGCGGGCGGTGACCCCAACGGTATAACCCAGGCCCAAGCGCAAGGCGTCTGAGTCCGAGTTCCGCCCGCCCTCGTTACCGATATACCAGTTCTTCAAAAAGCCGTACCCGACCATGGGCTCGAATTTGTTGTAGGAGTCCATAAACCCGATGGCGTACAGGGAATGCCAGTCGCCGGCCTCGTCGAACATGGACTTGCCGAAGCCGAGGCCCCAGGGATTCTCATTGTATTTCGACCAGTCGCTGCGGTCGTACATCCAGCGGTTGTGCCAGGTATACGCCGGAACGTAGACATCCCAGGTCGGCGAGTCCCAGACCAGGCCCAGCCGGGTGACGAACCGCCCGAAGGGGCCGGGCGCGTCGGGAGCGGATGCCTCCAACTCCGCCGGGGCGACCGAATCCTCAAAGGCTTCAACCGCGGACTCGGCCGGCCCGGCCAAAGAGAAAAAAATCAGGCCGATCAGCAGTGCACAGATACGCATATCCTACTCGTTGTGTGATTTCCCGCGTGATACGTAGTCTTTCTTTCTTACCCGACGAAAGAAAGAACCGCAATGATCCATTCGAATCATTGCGGTTCTTCGACCTTCACCCGCAGGGGGCCGGCAGTCTTCAGCTTTCGTAGTACGAGCGCAGCACCTGGCTGCGCACCGGGTGGCGGAGCTTGCGCAGGGCTTTGGCTTCGATCTGGCGAATCCGCTCGCGGGTGACGTTAAAGAGCTTGCCCACTTCCTCAAGGGTGTGGTCGCTCTTCTCGCCAATGCCGAAACGCTTGCGCAGCACCTGCTCCTCGCGCGGGGTGAGGTCGGCCAGAACCGAGGCGATCTGCTCGGAAAGCTTGGTGTTGACCACTTCCTCGGCCGGGGCCACAGCCTTCTTGTCCTCGATGAAATCGCCCAGGCTGGAGTCTTCCTCGTCGCCGATGGGGGTTTCGAGCGAAATGGGTTCCTTGGCGATCTTCAGAACCTTCTTGACCTTGTCCAGGGGGTAGTCCATGCGCTCGGCGATCTCTTCGGGCGTCGGGTCGCGGCCTAACTCCTGCACCAGGTAGCGCGAGGTGCGGATCAGCTTGTTGATCGTCTCGATCATATGCACCGGAATACGGATGGTCCGGGCCTGATCCGCGATGGCCCGGGAGATGGCCTGGCGGATCCTCCAGGTGGCATACGTGGAACACTTGTAGCCGCGCTGGTATTCGAACTTGTCCACGGCCTTCATCAGGCCGATGTTGCCTTCCTGGATCAGGTCCAGAAACTGGAGACCCCGGTTGGTGTACTTCTTGGCGATGGAGACCACCAGGCGCAGGTTGGAGCGGATCAACTCCTGCTTGGCCCGCATGGCCGCGATGTTGCCGCGCTTGATCCGCCAGAGCACTTCCTCGAGATCGCCCACGTTGTGGCAGCATTTCTCTTGCAGGCGGTTCAGGATTTCCATCTTGCCCAGAATCATTTCCTTGAAAGAAAACAGTTCGTCCACGGAAAGGCCCAGGCATTCGGCCGCCTCGCCGGGAGGGCAGGCCCGCTCGTCCAGGCGACCGAACAGGTCCAGAATCTCGGTCTGGCTCTTGCCGGTAACCAGAAGATAGGCCGAGAGATCGCGCTGGCAGTTGTGCATCTGGCGCACGTAATCCTCGACCGTCTCGATGATTCGGTCGATCAGGGTCTTTTCAAGCTTGATGTCGCGCAGGCGCTCGACGATCCGCTCCTTAAAACTGATGATGTCCTTTTGCAGGGACGCCACCCGGCGCTCCAAGGTGCAGCACTCGTCCAGGCGGCTGTAAATCTTGCGCTTCTTGTTGAAGGTCTGGCGGATCTCGTCCAGAAGCAGGATGACCCGCTGGCGCTGGTTCATCTCGTCTTCGCTGGGGTCGTCTTCCTCAATGGTTTTGACCACGTCTTTGAGTTTGATCCGGTTCTGCTTCAGATCCTCGCCCACGTTGATCAGTTCCTCGACGGCAACGGGCACTTCGACCAGGGCATAGAGCACGTCCTGCTCGCCGTTCTCGATCTTCTTGGCGATAACCACTTCGCCGTCGCGGTCGAGCAGGGGCACGGCGCCCATCTCGCGCAGGTACATGCGCACCGGGTCCGTGCTGCGGGAGGAGTAGTCGCCGCCGTCTTCGTCTTCCACCAGATCCAGGCCCGGCTCGCCGGCCGGTTCCTCGTCGGGCTCGCCGGCGGAGACGGAGATCTTCTTGCCGTCTTTCTCCGAGTCGACGATGGCGATCTCGAGCTGATCGAAGATCCCGATGATCTCTTCCACCTGCTCGGGGGAGGAGGCCTCGGAGGGCAGGGCCTTGTTCACCTCGTCGAAGGTGAGAAAGCCCATGCTTTTGCCCTTGGCGATAAGGACCTTGATCTGTTGTATGTCTTTAATGTTGCCCATCGGAACTCCCGGATGTACGTGTACTTTTCAGCATTTCCTGCTGCGCTTTGAGCAGGGCGAAGTCGGCGTCCGGGGCGTCGGCGGTGCGGCGCAATGCCTGCAGGCGGGCTTTGCCCTGTTTGTCCCTGCACTCTTCCGCGATGCGCGCCCGGATATCTTCGAACTCGGCCTGTTCATGATCGGGGGGCGGGGCTTCCATGACCCGGCACTTTCCCCAAAATTCTTTTTCCTTATCGTCCAGAAGCCGCAGGACTTCATCCGGATCATACTCCGGCGCGGTCCCGGCAATCTTTTGCCACAGAGCCACGGCTCTGGGGTGGGCGATCATCAGCAAGGCCCCGGCCTCCTCAAGGGCGGGCAGGCGGTGCGGAAAGCGCACCACAAAACGCAACAGGCCCCGTTCAAGGGGGTTTTGCGCTTTCGGCGCCGCCGGCGCGGGCGCCGGTTTTGCGGCAGCCCCCGGCCGGGGCAGGCGGGCCCGCATCTCGCGCTCGTCCAGATCCAACCCCCGGCTCAGGCGGGAGACGTAGGCGGACAACAGTTCCGGCTGCTCGATCCGCCCGATGAAGCCCTGCACCCAATCGAGCATATCTTTGGGCGCGAAGGTATCCGACATGGTGCGGATGCAAAAATCCAGGCCGTCCGGGGCATGGGCGCGGATATCTTCAAACGCCTCTTTGCCTTTGTCCTGCAACAGGCTGTCAATGTCCTCGCCTTCGGGCAACAGCACCACCCGGCAACGCAGGCCCTTGACCAGAACCATCTCGGCGGCCCGCAGGGCGGCCTTGCGGCCCGGCGCATCGCCGTCGAAAATCAATTCCAGATCCGAGCAGAACCCGCCCAGGCGGTGGATCTGCTCCGGGGTCAGGGCCGTGCCCAGCACCCCGCAGGCATTGGTGTAGCCGAACTGGTGCAGGGTCAGCACATCCATGTACCCTTCGGTCAGGATGGCCCGGCGCCCGGCGGAAATGCCGCGTCTGGCCTGGAACAGACCGTAAAGGTTGTCGCCCTTCTTATAGATCGGCGAGTCCGTGCTGTTGATGTATTTGGCCGCATCCTCAGTAGTAATTATTCTACCGCCGAAAGCAATAACCCGGCCCGACAAATCCTTGATCGGAAAGATCAACCGGCCGCGAAAGCGGTCGTACGCGCCACGTTCCCCCGGCGCGAGCAGCCCGGCCTCCACACCCTGGCGCTGGGTGAACCCGGCCCGTTGCAGGGCGTTGGCCAACCCCTGCCAGCCCGGCAGGCTCCAACCCAGTTCAAAGGAGTCGATAATCTCCGGGGCAAGCTTGCGGCGGGCGAGATAGGCCCGGCAATCGGCCCCGGCCTCGCCTTCCAGGTTACGGCGAAAGTGGCTCTTGGCGAAGTCGTACATCTTGAGGGCGATCTTGCGGAAATCGCGCTCCGCCGTGGCCTTGGGGTCGGGCTTGTAATCCGTGAGGGCCACCCCGGCCTCTTCGGCCAGTTGCTCCAAGGTCTCCCGGAAGTCCAGGCCGTTGACCCGCCCGTAAAAATCAAAGATGTCGCCGGCCGCCTGGCAGCCGAAGCAGTAGAAAAAGCCTTCTTCCTCGTTCACCGAAAACGAGGGTTTGGTCTCCTGGTGGAAGGGGCACGGCGCCACCCAGCGATTCCCGGCCCGGCGCAGTTCCACATAGCGGCGCACGATCTCCAGTATATTCAGGCGGGCCTTGATTTCCCGCGTGGCCTGGCCTTTGGACTTCATTTCAGCACCGCCAGGGTCACGCCGTCGCCGCCGTGCTCCTCGTCGGCCAGGCGAAAAGAAGCCACACCCGGGTAATTTTTCAAAAAGGCGTGAATCTCCCGGCGCAGGGCTCCGGTGCCTTTGCCGTGGACGATCTCCACCTCGGCCGAGCCGCGCAGGATGGCCCCATCCAGAAATTTCTCGGTCTCGGCCAGGGCCTCGTCGGCCCGCCGGCCGCGCAGGTCCAGGCGCAGGGGTATGGGCGAGCCGGCCGTGACGACCAGAACCCCGCCGCCTTTGGCCGGACTCTTGGCCCCGCCCCGATCCGCTTCCAGATCGGCCGCGCCGGCCCACAGGCCGACGCCGTCCATGTTCAGGCGCACCCGCCCTTTGCGGACGTCCACTTCCAGCACCACGCCGGAGCGTTTCCAGGGAATATGGCGCAAACGGTCGCCCACCTGGACGCCGGCCAGATCCAAAGGCGTTTTCTCCTCCCGCTCGGACTCCGGCCCGGCCAGGAGATCCGCGCGCACGGCGGCCAGTTCCTTGAGGGTCTGCTTGTGGCTGTTGCGTTGGGTTTTCCAAGCCGCGAGCACTTCCGCGACCCGGTCCTGAATGCCGGCGATGAGCTTGTCGCGCTCGGCCGCGAACCGCTCATCAAGCTTCTTGCGCTTCTCCGCGAACGCGGCCCGCTCTTTCTCCAGCCTGGCGATTTCACCCTCGCGGGCCACGGCCAGCTCGTTCAGGCGCTCGACCAAAGCCGAGGTGTCTTCGCCCCCGGCCAGCAGGTACTGCTCGGCCCGGCGCAGGACATCGACGGGCAGGCCGTGCTCGCGGGCCACATCCAGGGCCCGGCTGGCCCCGACCTGATCATAGACCAGGGTGAACAGCGGCTTGCCGGTCTTGGGCTCAAAGAGCACCGAGGCCGCGCGCACGCCGGGCGCGGACATGGCGTAGGCCTTGAGGGCCGGGAAGTGCGTGGCCGCGGCCGCGTATGCGCCGCGCTCCAGGATACCGTCCAGAACGGCCTGGGCCAGGGCGGCGCCCTGAGAAGGATCCGTGCCGGCCCCGAACTCGTCGAGGATGACCAGGGACTCCGGGCCGAGCTCGTCCCAGACGCGGGAAAGGTGGGAAATCTGGGCCGTGAAGGTGGAGAGGTGATCGTCCAGGCTCTGCTCATCGCCGATAAAGGCATAAACCCTGCGCCAAAACGGCAGGACCGACCCCTCGGCCACGGGCACGGGGAGCCCGGCCGAAGCCGCCAGGGCGATCAAGCCCAGGGTCTTCAGGCAGACGGTCTTGCCGCCCGCGTTGCCGCCGCTGATCACCAGGGCTTTCTGCTCGGGGCGCAATTCGATATCCGAAGGCACCACGGCCTGCATCCTGCCGGCGGAGGCCGGCGGTATCTCGCCGCCCTCATCCCGGCCGCGCAGGAACAGGGCCAGGGCTTCGCGCCCCACCTTGGAGGCGGCCAGGGCCAGAAGCGGGTGCCGGGCCTTGCGCAGGAGCACGCCGCGCCCGTCGTCGAACTCGATCATCCTGCCGTCGTAGCAGTCGGCCAGCCCGGCCTTGGCGCAGAGCACGTCCACGTCCACGAGAAAGGCCGAACAGGCCCGGATGTCCAAAGCTTCGTCGCGGATAAGGGAGGTCAGGAAGATCAGAACCTTGCGCTCTTCCTCGCGCTCCTCGCGCTTGAGGGTCTGAAGGCGGTTGTTCAACTCCACCAGGAAAAGCGGCTCGAAATAGCAGGTCTCGCCGGTCTGGGAGTAATCGTGAATCACGCCCTGAAGCCTGCCCTTGAAGTTGGTCTTGAGGGGCAGGACATAGCGATCCGAGGACAAGGTCATGAACTCGTCCTGCAGGAAATGCAGGATATTATATTCCGCCGCGTATTCCTTGACCTTTTTGCTGCACTGCCGGTGCAGGGCGCGCAGTTCGCCGCGCACCAGGGCCAGTTCCGGCGAGGCCTCGTCGCGCAGGAGACCGTCGTCGGAGAGGCACCGCCCCAGGGCGGAAAGGGTCTTGGCGGGCAGGGCAAAAGATTCGCAGCGCTCCCGCCACAGGGGCCAGAGGCCGGCCCCGGCGTCCTGAAGCATGTCCAGGCGCAGGTCGCGGGCGAGCTCCAGAGAGCGGCGCAAAGCCCAGAGGCCGTCCACGTCCAGAATGGCGGTCGGAGTCTCGACAAAGGCCAAAAGGCCCTCAAGGGGGGGGAATGGCTCGGGTTTGCGCTCGGCCCGTTGCATCCAGAGTCGGCCCTGCTCGAACAGGGAGGCCTGCCTGCGGGCTTGGGAGGGATCGCCGAGGGGCCGCAGGGCGAGGCAGGCGTCCCTTCCGGCTTCGGACACAGCGAAACCGGCCAGGTAGGCCAGGACTTTGGAAAGCTCAAGAGCTTGCAGGGCGCGAGATTCCATGAAGCAACCGCGAACCGGGAGAAAAAAACGGAGAACGAGGGGCCGCGAACGGCCGCCACAAACACATAAAAACCAATGCTACAGAGAGGCCAGAGCGGCTTTGACCGCTTCGCTCGCGGCTTTGCCGTCGTACCGGCCCTTATACTTGGCCGTGAGAATCTGCATCACCTTGCCCATGTCCTTGGGGCCGGCCGCGCCGGCTTCGGCCACGGCCTCGCGCACCGCCGCGAGCAGGGCCTCACCCTCAAGGGGTTCCGGCATGTAGCCTTGCAGGACAACAAGCTCGGCCTGCTCCTTTTCGGCCAGATCCAGGCGGCCGGCGGCCGTGAACTGGTCGATGGATTCCTTGCGCTGCTTGCACTGCCTGGCGATAAGGTCAAGCACATCACCTTCTTCAGGAACGCGCAGATGCTGGACCTGAAAATTTTTCAAGGCCGTCTTGAGCAGGCGCAGTACGCCCAGACGTACGGTATCCTTGGCCTTGTAGGCGACAAGGTAATCTTGTTCGAGGCGGGCGGAAAGAGACATAGCGACCTCTGCATGACGGGACAACGGGATGCCAAGGCCCGGCATGACCGGGCCTTGGCATGAAACCGGAAAGGAGGGGAAGACAAAAACCGGCGCGCCAGGCACCGGGTCACGCCTTAACCCATGTTCAGCTTTCTGATTTTCTTCAGCAACCGCTTGCGGGCGGCGGCCTTTTTCTTTTTGCGCATCACGCTGGGCTTTTCATAATGCTGGCGCTTCTTCATTTCAGAAAGAATGCCGGCCTTCTCCACCTGCTTCTTGAAGCGGCGCAGAGCGATATCGAAGTTGTATTCGTCTTCGTTCAGGTAAACTCCGGGCAAGAACCTCACCCCCTTCGGGAATAACCTCGGCTCGCACATAGTCCAAAGCCGGAAGCGACTAACATAGTCCTGAAAAAGCAAAAAGGCAAGCCCTCTAACAGGACTCGCCTTTCGCCCCGCGCCGAGCGGGTTCAACCGACCGACGCGCACACACGGGACACCCGGACTCCGCGCCTGAAGGCGTGGGCCCCGGCGGAAATCAATGCCCGGAGCAGCCGCAGTCTTTGCCCGCGTCACGCACGGACTTGAGGATCACATACCCCAAGCCGCCGCCGATCACGAGCAGAACGGCATACAGCACGCCGAAAAAAATGGCGTGGTCCGGCAGAAACCAGGGAATGTCCTGCGGCAAAGCGCTGTGAATGGTCTCACCAAAACGAATCATGAGAACCTCTTATTTCACGGAGTCTTTCAGGTTCTTGCCGGGGCGAAACTTCACCACCCAGGAGGCGGGGATGTTGATGGCGGCGCCGGTGCGCGGGTTGCGGCCTTTGCGGGCCTGACGCTTTTCCACTACGAAGGAGCCAAAACCGGTCAGCGTGACTTTACCCTTCTTGGACAGAGTATCCTGCACCGAGGCGAGGAAACCGTTCAGGGCCTTTTCGGCCGCGGCTTTGGTAATACCGGCTTTACTCGCAATCTTGTTCACCAGATCAGCTTTGATCATAACCAGTCTTCCTCCTCATGGTGTAAAATTTCCAGAGGCAACCCCCGGTTCGCCGACGTACTCCGCCTGTGCCGACCGGACGCTGCGGACGCCCTATCCAGAACACACTTGACGGGTGAAAGTCAATCCCCCCTTGGGAAAAACCCTGCGCCGACAAGCAAATGGAAGGTTTTTGGAGTTAGATTCTCCGGCCGCAGGCGCGGATCGATCCCGAGATTCGTCAACAACTCAAGCCTGTTGGGAGTGCTTTGAAAAATAGTTCCCAACTGTTTGCGGCGCATGGAAAAAGTTTTGTGCAGCAACGCCCCGAGCCGGCCGGGAGGCACGTCCGGCGGCCCTTCCGGCCGAGGCGTAAACGACAAGACCGCCGAGTCCACCTTGGGGCGGGGATAAAAGACCTGCGGTGGAACGATAAATTCCATTTTGGGCACGACAAAACTCTGCGTCCAGACCGAAAGCGCCCCGTAAGCCGAAGTGCCCGGCACCGCGCACAGGCGCAGCCCCACTTCTTTCTGGACCATAAATACCGCCCGGCGCAGCCCGGAGGCGCGGCTGAAAATCTCCCACATCAGGGGGGATGCCACGTTGTACGGCAAGTTGCCGATAATCTTACAGGAAAACGTCAGAGTCTCCCAGGGAAGGCGCAGGGCGTCGGCGCAGACAACGGCCCGGCGGGCCTCCGGCGGGGGAAACTCGCCGGTGAACAATTCGGCCCCCACGGAGGCGGCGCGTTCCGCCGCCCAGTGGTCGTCCTTTTCCACCAGGATCAGCCGGGCCGGGTTCTCCTCCGCGATATGCCGGGTCAGGGCGCCGGGGCCGGGGCCAATTTCAATGATGCAATCTTCCGGCTCCATGCCGAGAGCGCGAACGATCTTGCGGGAGATGCCCTGGTCCTGAAGGAAATTCTGACCCAGAGCCTTCTTTGGGCGGGGCGATTGGCTCATACTCCCCTACCCGTTCACGTCGAAGCGTCGGAACTGCATGACCAGCCCGGCCCGCCCCTGGGTTGCCGAGCGCAGGGCCGTGGCGAAGCCGAAAAGCGACCGCATGGGCGCCAGAGCCGTGACCGTTTTCTGCCCGGCCTTGTCCTCCACGCTTTCCACCCTGGCCTGACGCGTTCCCAACAGTGAAACAACCTGCCCCAAGAAGGCGTCGGGCACGCCGATATCGATCTGCATGAGCGGCTCGAGCAGCACCGGCCCAGCGGCGGCCAGGGCGTGGCGGAAGGCGCTCTGGGCGGCCATATGCAGGGCGGGCGGGGCATTGACCCCTTCTTTACGCTCCACGGCGAAGATCTCCACGGCCACATCCTCCACCGGGTAGCCGTTGGGGCCGGAGCAGGCCGCGTCCAGCACGCCCCGGCGAACCTCCTCCAGCAGGGCCGGAGACAGGTCGAAGCTCCCCGTGAACGTCACGGACACCCCGGCCTCGCGCCCGGCGGGGGCTACGGCCAGACGTACCCGGCCGTATTGCGGCACACCGCCCAACTCGCGGTCGAAAATTCCTTCGGCCTCGGCGCCGCCTTTGACGGTTTCCCGGCAAACCACCTGGGGGTTGCCCACTCTGGGCTCCAGGGAATACTCGCGGCGCAGGCGCTCGCCCACCACTTCCAGGTGCAGTTCGCCCATGCCGGAGACAAGCCGACGGCCGGTATCGCCCTCGACCTGGATCGACAGGGTGGGATCCTCGTCGGCGAAGCGCGTGAGGGCCTCGTCCAGGCGCTCGCCCTCTTCGGCGTTGCGCGGCTCGAAGGCCAGGGCCATGACCGGCCGGCGCCGACGGATGGATTCCAGCAGCACCGGGCGTTCCCGAGCACAGAGCGAATCGCCGGTACGGGCCTTTTTCAGGCCGAGCACGGCCACAATGTCGCCGGCCGAGGCAC
Organism: Desulfovibrio sp.; assembly: GCA_031548905.1. Classification (GTDB taxonomy): domain Bacteria; phylum Desulfobacterota; class Desulfovibrionia; order Desulfovibrionales; family Desulfovibrionaceae; genus Frigididesulfovibrio. Next base: position 29,839 of record JAVBQP010000044.1, read on the forward strand.
TCTCCAGTTGTTCGCGCCGGCCGGCGTGCAGGCGGAAAATCCGGGTCGCGCGCTCGGCCCCGCCCCTGGTGACGTTCAGGGGCGCGTCGCCTTCCTTGATCGTTCCCGCGTAGAGGCGGAGGAAGCAAAGCTTGCGCGCCCCTTCCATGACCACTTTGAAGACCAGGGCGCACAAGGGCGCGTTCGGGTCGCAGGGAATGTCCACAGCCGGGCCGGTTTCGGCCGGGAGGGCCGGCTCGTCCCCGTCCGGCGGTGAGGCTTCCCCGCTCTCGCCATGTCGGCGGGCCGGGCCGGCAATCAGGGCGCCGTGGGCCGGGGGCGCATCCAGCGGACCGGGCAGATAGCGGACCACCGCGTCCAAAACCGGCTGCACACCCATGTTGCGCAGGGCCGAGGCCGCGAAGACCGGCACCAGCCGGCGCTCCCGCACCGCCCGGCGCAGGGATTCATCGATACGCTCCGGGCTCGGCGCACCGGTCAGGCATTGCTCCAGCAGTTCGTCATCGCACTCCGTCAGGGCGTCGAGCAGGGCCTCCCGGTACGGTACGGCCAGGGCGGCTTCCTCGTCCGTAAAGGGGGTGACGGCCATAGTTTTGCCCATGCCGGCGGAATCGAAAGTAATCCGGTTCCGGCGCACAAGATCCAGCACCCCGGTGAACTCCTCGCCCTCGCCCAGGGGGATGGTCACCGGCACGGGCCGCGCGCCCAGACGCTCGCGCATGGCCTCAAGCACGGCCGCGTATGAGGCGCCTGGCCGATCCAGCTTGTTGACCACAGCCAGGCGGGGCACGGCAAAGGAGTCGGCCTGGCGCCAGACCGTTTCCGACTGCGGTTCCACCCCGGCCACGGCGCAAAAAATGCCCACGGCCCCGTCAAGCACCCGCAGGCAGCGCTCCACCTCGATGGTGAAGTCCACGTGGCCGGGGGTATCCACGAGGTTGATGGTGTGGTCGTTCCAGGAGCATGTGATGCAGGCCGAGGCGATGGTGATGCCGCGCTCCTGTTCCTCCGGGAGGAAGTCCATGGTGGCCGCGCCTTCGTGAACCTCGCCCATGCGGTGGATCACGTCGGAGTAAAATAGGATGCGCTCGGAAAAGGTGGTCTTTCCGGCGTCGATGTGGGCGATGATGCCAATGTTGCGCAAACGGGCCGGGTCCATGCTCAGTCCTTTTGATAAGCCGAAAGGCGCAGCCGGCGCCGGCAAAACCACTCCGGCGGCAGATCCGGCAAAATACTTACGTGCTCAAACCCGGTCTCGGCCGTGAATCCGGCCGCGCCGGAGGAAATCAGCCGGCAAGGAACATCCCGACGGACGGCGTGGAGGATCACAGCGTCCGCCCACGCGGCCCGGCCGAGAATCACCACCCTGCCCAGCCCGACGGATTCGTGCAGCGAGTCGAAAAGGCGCAAGCCTTCCCCCTCATCCAGGCCATAGGCATCTTCCACCCCGGCAAGCTCCAAAGCGGCCAACAAGGAAGCGGCCGGCCGGTCTTCGGCCGGAAGGAAGCAGGGCAAAACCAGCGGGCAGCCCGCCAATATGGCGGGCATCAGCGTGGCCAGAAGGAGATCGGGCCGGTCGTAATCCGCGTCGCAGAACACAAGGGCATACGGCGCGGGCTCTTCTTCCGCCTCGACGCGAAAACCCTGCCGAAAGTCGCGGGTCTCCCGCCGGCAGGCCGCGCGTTCCCCCCAAAAGGCGTGCTGCACCGCGATACAGTGTTTCAAGCGGGCTCGGCCTTCCGCGCCCAAGGCGTCATAGGCGTCTGCAAAGGCCGCGTCGTTCAGGGCGCGGGCTTCCAACCAGTCGGGGCGGGCAGGAAAATCGGGCATACGGCCTCGGAACCGCCGGCGGGCGGAGTCAGGAAGTGAGCTTCAAACCGACGATCCCGGCGACGATCGCGCTTACGCACAACAGCCGGGCGACATGGGCGGGTTCGTGGAACAGGAATATGCCCAGGATCACCGTGCCCACGGCCCCGATGCCGGTCCAGACCGCATAGGCCGTGCCCAGAGGCAACTGCCGGACGGCGATGCCCAGCAGGATCACGCTGATCGCCATCGCCGCCCCTGTAAGCAGGCTCGGCTCCAGACGGGTGAAACCTTCGGTGTACTTCAGGCCGATGGCCCAACCCACTTCGCAGGCTCCGGCCGCGAGCAGGATCAGCCAGGCGAAATTAGTCGTCATCGGAGTCGGGTCGGGCGGGCAGTTCCCTGCCGGAGGCTTCCAGCTGTTCCAGGAATTTTTCCCGGCAATCATAGCTGCAGAAACGGTGGATCGTTTTGCCGTCGCGCACGGAGATGCTGCCTTCCACATCGACATAGGCGCCACAGATCGGATCCTTGACCATTTCACCCGTGGCGATCTTGCGCGCGCGGCTCTTTTCCTCTTCCTTGTCCTTGCGGCCCTTGTCGTTAAAGACCAGCTTGTACAGCACAAACGCCGCCAGGGCGAGGATTATCCACTTTATCATGAACGATCTCCTTTAATGGATCAAGCCGGCGAAACGGCGGACCCGCTCCATCCCGGCGGCCGCGCCGAGGGCGGCCAAGGCCCGGCGCGGGGTGTTCCCATCCGGCAGGGCCATATCCGGGGCCAAGTCGCACAGGGGAACAAGCACAAAAGCGCGCTCGATCATCCGGGGATGCGGCAGAACGAGGTCCGCCTCCTGCATAACGGTTTCGTTGAAAAGCAGCAAGTCCAGATCAATGAGCCGGGGACCGTAACGCACCCCGCCACGCCTTCGGCCCAGACGGTTTTCGATGCTCTGGAGCGCCCGCAGCAGGGTCTTCGGCTCAAGGTCGGGCGCGCAGTCCAGGCGGGCCACGGCGTTGAGAAAGTCGGGCTGATCCCGCACCAACTCCGGCTCGGTCACATAGAACGGTGACGCCGCGATGCCCAGGGCGCCGGGAATGCGGCCGAGTTCCCGCAACGCGGCCGCGAGCAGGGCCGGGGAATCGCCCAGGTTGGAGCCAAGGCCGACATAAGCGGGAATATATGCGCCGCGCACCATGTGGGGCTCCCCTCCCCGCCTACTTTTTCACCAGCAGGTAAACCGCCCCGGGGGTGTTCAGGTACCCGGCGGTGTGGGCCGCGAAATCCCCCGGCCCGCAAAACAGGTCGATCCGGTTGCCTTTGATGGCTCCGCCCGTGTCCTGCGGCACCATGAGGCCGTGGAAGGGCAGCATGTGCGCCCCCGAGTCGTCGGGCAGCGGCACACTCAAAAACAGCATCGTGCCGTGCGGCAGAACGCTCCGATCCACAGCCAGACTCGCCCACGGCGTGAGCGGCCGGCCCATCGCCCCGACCGGGCCCTTGGCCGCCTCGCGGAAAAACACGTAGCTCGGGTTGGTATCGAACAGATCCGTCGTGCGGTGCGGGTTTTCGTCCAGCACCCGGCGGATGGACTGCATGTTGACGTCATCGGGCGCGAGCAGACCCTGGTCGCGCATGACCCGGCCGAGCGGCACATAGGCGCGGTTGTTCTTGCCGGCGTAAAGTACATGGGTTGTTGAGCCATCCGGAAAGCGCAAGCGGCCGGAGCCCTGGATATGCAGGAAAAAGGCATCCGTCTCGCTCTTGACCCAGGCGATCTCCAGCCCCCGGCCGGCCAGGGCGCCCTTGCGGTCGATGGCGTTGCGGGTGTGGTACGGAACGCCTTTGCGCACGTCGGGCGGCAGGCGGTACAGCGGGTACGGGTAGGTGGCGGATTTGGTACGCGAGGCTTCCAGGGTCGGCTCGTAATAGCCGGTGAGCCCGAAATCCGGGCCGAGCCGATAGAAACGGAAGGAATCCGCCAGGGCCTCCGGCCGGGAAACACAACGCGGAAGAACGCGGCGCAGCTCTTCCAGCGAGTCGGCCATCTGCCCCCAGGTCAGGCGCAGGCCGGGGCGATTCACCGCCACGGTACCGGCCGGCTTGCCTTTGGCCGAGGCCAGGCTCTGCGACAGGGCGAAATCCAGCTCGGCCTGCGAGCTGAGACGCTGTGTGCGCAGGGACCAGGAACGGGCCAGGGCGCGGGCTTCCGCGTCGCTCAACTGTTTCGTGCCGGACTGGGTCATGGGTGTGAACATGCGCAGGGTGCCGCGCGAACCGCCCGAGCCGCCGGCCCCGGTGGCTCCGCCGCCGGGGCTGCCGTGCAGCGAGCAACCGCAAGCCGAAAAGAGCAAAAGAAGCACAAAGAAGAGAGCGGCGCGGCGCATGGGAACCTCGGGCTTTGACATTGCGGCCGGAACAGGCGAGAACCGATGCCGTCGCTCATACCTGGAAACAGCATCCGGGGCAATATCCCCCGCCCTTCCCCACCGGAGGAACCGTGAACGCCTTTCCCAGCCCCGAAGTCCGCCTGCCCCATCGCGTTTCTTACGGAGAGACGGATACTATGAAGGTGCTCTATTACGCCGAATACCTGAACCTGTTCGAACGCGCCCGCAGCGCCTTTATCCGCGAATGCGGCATGTCTTACGCCCAGGCCGAGGAACGCGGCCTGTTCCTGCCCGTGCGCGAGGCTTCCTGCCGTTACCGCCGGCCCGCCCGCTACGACGACCTGCTCTATGTCCGGGCGGGCATCTCCGAATGGGGCCGGGCGTCCCTGACCTTTGTCTATGAGATTTTGAACGAGACCCAGGACGCGATCCTGGCCGAGGGCATGACCCAACATGCCTGCGTCAACGAGCGTGGCAGGCCGATTGCCGTACCGGACTGGTTCCGTTCTCTTGTAACTGAAAACGTATAATTCAGCCCTCCAAAAACCGGTTTTCCACGCCGCTTCACAGTCCGGATCATTGGCCTCACCAGCCAAGGTACACCGATCACGTATACCGATAACGGCAGCGGATTGTTGACCGCAAAGGTCGGCGCTGTCACCGTGTTTACCTTGTCGCTGAACCCTGCCACGGGCGG
>JAVBQP010000079.1:0-10188 GCA_031548905.1 Desulfovibrio sp.
CTTCATGTCCATTTTCCTTGGCGTTGTGGACCTCCTCCTGACCTCGGTGATCGAGGCCATTCTCTCCATAGGCGCATGATATGACCGATACGCAAGAGCCCACAGCAAAGGCGCGCTGGTATATTGTGCATACCTATTCCGGTTTTGAAAACCGGGTGGAACAGACCATTCGCGAAATGATGCGTACCGGGCAGGACCAGGGACACATTGAAGAAGTGGTCATTCCCACGGAAAAAATCATCGAGCTGGTGCGCGGCGAAAAAAAGACCTTCACGCGCAAGTTTTATCCCGGCTACGTCATGCTGCGCATGTCCATGAGCGATTTTTCCTGGCACCTGATCCAGTCCATTCCCAAGGTGACCGGATTCGTGGGCGGCAAAAACCGGCCCACCCCCATGCGCGACTCCGAGGCGGAGCGCATTCTCGCGCTCATGGAAACCCGCCAGGAACAGCCCCGGCCCAAGTTCAATGTTGAGCGCGGCGACGAGGTGCGGGTCATTGACGGTCCCTTCGGCGGCTTCAACGGCGTTGTGGACGACGTGAATTACGACAAAGGCAAGCTCCGGGTTTCCGTTTCCATTTTTGGCAGACAAACCCCTGTGGAACTGGATTTCGTCCAGGTATCCAAGGGCTGATGCAGCAGACGCCGGGCGCCCCCTCGGGCGTCGGCTTCGTACATAAAGGAAGATCGACATGGCCAAGAAAGAAGTAGCCAAGATCAAACTGCAGATTCCCGGCGGCGTAGCCAACCCCTCGCCCCCCGTGGGCCCGGCTCTCGGCCAGCACGGTCTGAACATCATGGAATTCTGCAAGGCGTTCAACGCCAAAACGGCCGACCAAAAAGGCATGGTCATTCCGGTGGTGATCACCGTGTACCATGACCGCTCGTTCTCTTTCATCACCAAGACCCCCCCGGCGGCGGTGCTGCTCATGAAGGCCGCCAAGCTGGACAAGGGATCGGGCGAACCGAACCGGAACAAGGTCGGCTCCGTTTCCATGCAGCAGGTCGAAGAGATCGCCAAGCTGAAGCTGCCCGATCTCACCGCCAAAGACCTTGACGCGGCCGTGCGCAATGTGCTCGGCACCGCCCGCAGCATGGGCATTGAGGTTAAGTAGCGTTTAATCAACTGTACTGCCGCAAGCGCATACGCCCCACCGGCAGGAGATTCAAACGACAGGATAAAAGGTTTCCGGCATGCCCAAACATGGAAAAAAATTTCGCAAGGCCGTTGAAGGCCATGATCTGCAAGATCGCTTCAGCATAGAAGACGCTGTGTCCAAATCGCTGGGTGCGTCCTTCGCCAAGTTCGATGAAACCGTCGATGTGGCTCTGGGCCTCGGCGTGGACCCCAAATACTCCGACCAGATGGTGCGCGGCGCCGTCTCCCTGCCGCACGGCCTGGGCAAGACCGTCCGCGTTGCCGTGTTCTGCAAAGGCGACAAGGAGGCGGAAGCCAAAGCCGCCGGCGCCGACTACGCGGGCGCTGAAGATCTGGTCGCCAAAGTCAAGGAAGGCTTCCTCGACTTTGATTCCGCCATCGCCACGCCCGACTGCATGGCCCTGGTCGGCCAGATCGGTCGTATTCTCGGCCCGCGCGGCCTGATGCCCAACGCCAAGACCGGCACCGTCACCTTCGACGTGGCCGCCGCGGTGAAAGACGTCAAGGCCGGCCGCGCCGAGTTCAAGGTGGACAAAGCCGGCGTGTTGCACGCCCCGCTCGGCAAGGTTTCCTTCGGCCCGGAAAAGATTCTGGAAAACCTGAAGGCCCTGCTCGGCGAGGTGAACCGCCTGAAGCCCTCCGCCGCCAAAGGCACCTACATGAAGAACATGGCCGTCTCCACCACAATGGGGCCCGGCTTTAAGGTGGATCCGCTGTTGATCCGCAAATTTCTGGAAGGCGGCGCGTAAGCTGCGCCTTGCGGGGGAAGGTTTCGACCTTCTTTATTGGCTGAGGACAAGGAAATTCGAGTCACAGACAGCGGGCACGGCTCAACACCCATAAGCCCCGCCGAGACTTCTTTGGCTTGCGTTTCCACCAGGCAAACCACAACTCTGGGAGAGTCGTGTGAACAGAACTGAAAAAGCCGCGGTTATCGAGCAGCTCAGGGTCAAAGCCCAGGCCGCTTCCATCGCGGTGGTCTCCGACTTCAAGGGTATGCCGGTGGAAGAGATGACGCGTCTGCGGGTGAAGATTCGCGAAGCCGGCGGCGAGCTGGTGGTCGTGAAGAACACCCTGGCCCGCATCGCCTTTGGCGACGGACCGCAGGACGTCATCAAAGATCACTTCCGCGAAAACTGCGCAGTCGCCCTTGGGTTGCAGGATCCCGTCGCCGTCGCCAAGGCGGTATCGGATTTTGCCAAGACCAGTAAGACTCTGAAAATCCGCCACGCCGGCCTGGAAGGCAAAATGCTGACCGCCGCGCAGGTGGACGCCCTGGCCAAGCTGCCGGGCAAGAAGGAACTGCTGGCTCAGACCCTGGGCACCCTGAACGCGGTGCCCACCAACTTCGTGTCGCTGCTGGCCAACACCATCCGCGGCATGTTGTACGCGTTGAAAGCCCTCGAAGAAAAGAAAGCCGCGTAAGCCGCATCGCAAACCAAAGACATTTCAAGGAGAACATCCATGTCCGTTACCAAAGAGCAAGTTGTCGACTTCATTGCCAACATGACCGTTCTGGAACTTTCCGAGTTCATCAAGGAACTTGAAGAGAAGTTCGGCGTGTCCGCCGCCGCTCCGGCCGCCGCCATGGTGGCCATGCCCGCCGGTGGCGCCGCCGCTCCGGCCGAAGAAGAAAAGACCGAATTCGACGTCATCCTCAAGGCCGCCGGCGCCAACAAGATCGGCGTCATCAAAGTCGTCCGCGCCCTGACCGGCTTGGGCCTGAAGGAAGCCAAGGATAAAGTGGACGGCGCCTCCGCCACCACCTCCGTCCTGGAAGGCATTGCCAAGGACAAGGCCGAAGACGCCAAGAAGCAGCTGGTGGAAGCCGGCGCCGAAGTCGAAATCAAGTAAGCATTGTTTTTCGCTCTCAGCACAAAGGCCCGCGCAAGCGGGCCTTTGTCGTGGTGAACCCGCCTCTTCGCCCCCCAACTCCACAGCCGGGGCCGGCTTCCTGCGGGTGGCCGAAGGAAGCCGGCCGGCGTGTCCCCCTGTCGCCGGCCCGCGGACAATTGAGCGACCAAAGCGGCACAACGAAGACGGGCGGGGAAACGCTTCCCCGCCCGTCCGGCGTTCATATGCCGCAGAATGCCTAGCCGGCGGACTGCAACCGCTGCAACAGGCTTTTCAGTTCCAGCGCCATGCCCGCAACCTCCTGCACGGCCGTGGCGGACTGCTCCGCCCCCGTCGCGGCTTCGGAGGCCAGGCGGTTGATTTCATCCACGGACTGGTTGATGCTTTCCGAGGTGGCGGATTGCTCTTCCGCCGCCGTGGCGATGCCGGAGACCAGATCCGAACTGTTGTTGGCCAGGTCGAGAATTTCGTGCAGAGCGTCGCCAGAGGTCTGGGCCAGTTGGGTAGCCTCGCTCACGCTCTTGCCCGCGGCCTGCACCCGGTGGATGTTCTCTTGGGCCGCGGCCTGGATGCCCCGGATGCTGCCGCCCACTTCCGTGGTGGCGCTCATGGTTTTTTCAGCCAGCTTGCGGACCTCGTCGGCCACCACGGCGAAGCCGCGCCCGGCTTCACCCGCCCGGGCCGCCTCAATGGCCGCGTTCAGAGCCAACAGGTTGGTCTGGTCCGCAATGTCGGAAATCACGTTCATCACCCCGCCGATGGCTTCGGCCTGTCTGCCGAGATCCTGCATGGATTCCTGCATCTGCTCGGCAACGGCCTGCACCCGGCTCACGGCCTCAGTGACCTGTTCGACCAGGGCGTTGCCGCTCCGGGCCTTCTCGCTGGTCACTTCCGACTGCTTGCGGGCTTCTCCGGCGTTGCGGGCCACTTCCAAGACCGTGGCGTTCATTTCCTCCATGGCTGCGGCGGTGCCGTGCACGCGCTCACGCTGCATTTCCGCGCCCTTGGTGGTTTCTTCCACCTGGGCCGAAAGCTCCTGCGAGGCGGCCGCCATGCGGTCGGAGATGGAAAGGGCCTGATTCGCCACTTCCATGATGGTCCGCTGCGTGGATTTGATCTGCGAGAGATCGGTCAAAAGCTGCAGCACCGAGCGCAGTTTGCCGGCCTCATCCAGCATGGGAATGGCCGTATACGCGATGTCCAGAACGTTGTTCCCGGGGCGGGCCACGGTTTCTCCGGACGACGGCTTCAGCGTCGCTATGGCCCGGTTCAGGGCATCGGCCGGAGTGTTGAGGTCTTCGCGCCGGAACAGCTCGCCGCAGGTCTTGCCGTCATATTCCGAACCGGCCAGTTCCTGGGCTTTGGCGTTCAGGAAGGTGGCCTTGGTGTCGGCGCCCAGCATGACCACCGGCGAAGGCAGGCTGTTGAGCACAGCCCGGAAGCGGGCGGTAATGGCGTTCGTGCCCTCGATCAGGCCGGCAAAGGCCCCGCTGAACTTAGACGAATCGCCCTTGGAGCGCAGTCTGCCGTTCTGGATTTCCGTTTCCAGCGTGGCGTATTCGGCGACGATATCGCTCAGAACCCTGGGTACGGCTCGAAGCGATTCGGCAAGCAGCCCGATTTCATCGGAACGATGCACATCGAGCTTGCCGTCCAGCTTGCCCGCCGCAATATCTCCCGCGAAGCGAACGCCTTTCAGCAGGGCTCCGACGATGTTGTTGACCAGCAGGAAGATGAGCAGGCCGGCGGCCACCACGGAGCCAAAGGCCAGCATCAGGCTGAGATTGCGCATTTCATACAGGGCGGAGAACAGGTCGGACGTCGAGCCGCGCGCCACCGCGGCATAGCCGGTGATGGGGTCGCGTTTGAAGCCGTAGAGGACCGTGTCCCCCTGAAAATCGGCTTCAAAAGAGCCCTCCAGCTGATTTCGAAACTCGCCGGTCAGCGCTTTGGCTGCCGACGAACCGGCCAAATCCTTGCTCATGATCTGCTCGGTTTTCTGATAACCGACGAACTGCCCGTCCGGGTCGACCAGCATGGCGTAGCCTTCTTGCCCGATGGTGATGGGCGCCACAAACGTCTTGGAAATTTCTTCCAGGTTGAGGGTCAGCATGGAAACACCCAGGATGGTGCCGGAAGCGTCCTTTACCGGCGATGCCGCGACCACAAAATATTTGCCGCCGCCTCCCTGGATGGGCTTGGAAATGATATCGCTCCGGCCCGCCATGGCTTCTTTGAAAAAAGCCTGTTCCTTGAAGTTCAGCCCCCTGAAGCCGGGCTCCGCGCTGGCCGCGAGGATGCCGGCGGGGTTGACTATACCCACGTTGCTGTACAGCGGCTGGGCGTCGGAAAGAGCCCGCAGCATCACCTCCACCGTGTCCCTGTCTTGATCGCTCGGGGAGGGATCCTTCAGAAAACTCTGCACCTGGTTTCTGGTCACCAGCGAGTAGGCATCCATCTTTGCGGCGGTGAACACCTGCCCGATGACGGTCGCCAAGCCGCCGGCCGAGCCTTGGACATCGTTGAGGACAGCCTGATGCAGCGCCCGGCTCGCGCGATCATAGCTGATATAGCTGATACCACCGCAACACAGCGCCATAAGCAGCAACAGAGGCAGCAGCATTTTGAGTTTCAAGCCAAGTTTCATTTTCATTCTCCTTATCAATAATGTTCTTCTCTGCCAGGAGAGCACTCGGGCATCAGTGAATTTTTCATTGTGTATAGAGAAACACATTAACGTACTTCACATTCTGAGGCAATGTCGGTTTGGAAAAAATGCCGGCTCGGTCGGTTCGGTGGGACCGGCATCTCTATGGCAACCACACATATCAACTATGCCTGAAACATAGCGTCCATTCGAATGCGTTCGTATATGGCATTAAATAAAATTCATATACGTGAAGCGCATGATACTGAAAAATCATGCGAAAGAGAGATGTCTATTCTCAACAGACATTATATTCTTCTATAACTAGCGAAATCTACAAGGGTAATATGGAGTTCTATGATGAAAAAAAGATGCCCGGCACTGAGTGCGCACGGAACAACGAGAACAGACGGATCTTTTGTAGGGAGGGATAATGGAGGGGTGCCCCTAAAACCCAGTAAACCTCCGGAGGGGGATACCGGAGGTTTACTGTGTGGGGGAGGAGCCTTTGAGTCTGAATAGGGGGAAATTCAGACGGCTCAACTTTCCGACCAAGCAGGGGGAACTTGTAGCCGGTGTTGGGGGAACGCCCGGCTGCGTCGGTTGTCTTTATCTAAAGCAAACCTTGTGCCGGCAAGCGAAAACTCGGAGCCATACTTTTATCTTTTAAAAATCAGCTAGTTACAAAAAGACTTGAGGTAAACCACCTCGACGACATCAAGGGTTGTGCGAAATCGCCCGTGCGAAATCGCTCGATTGTCGTTTCTTGCACATAGCGTGCGTTTTCGCACGGAATTGCGCTACACTCCATCATCAGGATAGGCGGCCGCGACACGGGCCGCGTACGCGGCGAATTCTCCCGCGCGGATGGCCTCGCGCGCACCGCGTACCAGATCCAGAAAATAGGTCAGGTTATGCACGGAGTTGAGGCGGAAGGCGCTGACCTCGCCGGAATGCTGCAGGTGGCGCAGGTAGGCGCGGGAGAAAGTCCGGCAGGTATAGCAGGAGCAGGCCGGGTCGAGGGGGCCGTCGTCCTCGGAGTATTCTTTGCGCTTGATGTTGATTTTGCCCTGCGAGGTATACAGGGTACCGTTCCGGGCATTGCGCGTGGGCAACACGCAGTCGAACATGTCCACACCGTTCGCGATGCCGGTGACGATATCCACGGGCGTGCCCACGCCCATAAGATAGCGCGGCTTGTCGGCGGGCAAAAGCGGCGCGGTATGGGCCAGCAAATCATACATCTCGTTCTTGGGCTCGCCCACGGACAGGCCGCCTATGGCGAACCCGTCAAAGTCATGCCCGCATAACTGCTCCACCGAGCGGGAGCGCAAGTCCGCGAAGAACCCGCCCTGGGTGATGGCGAAAAGCAGATTGCCCGCGGAACATTCGGGATAAGCCGCGCGCGAGCGCAAGGCCCAGCGGGTGGTCAGCTCCACGGACTTGACCGTGTAGTCGTACGGCGTGCCGTAAGCCACGCATTCGTCCAGAACCATCATGATGTCCGAGTTGAGATTGCGCTGGATCTCCACGACCTTTTCCGGGGTGAACAGATGCTTGGAGCCGTCCAGGTGGGAACGGAACTCCACCCCGTTCTCGCGGATCTTGCGCAGTTCCGACAGGCTGAAAGCCTGAAAGCCACCGGAATCCGTCAGGATGGGTTTGTCCCAGGCCGCGAAGCCGTGCAACCCGCCGCGCCGCCCGACCAGTTCGTCGCCGGGGCGTAAATACAGGTGGTAGGTATTGCCCAGGATGATCTCCGCGCCGATGTTCGCGAGATCGTCCGGGGCCACGGCTTTGACGCTGCCGACCGTGCCCACGGGCATAAAGATGGGGGTCTGCACCGGGCCGTGGGCTGTATGCAGGGTACCGAGACGGGCCTTGCCGTCCACGGCGTGGACGGTGAATGTGCCGGGAGGTATGTCGGACATCAGAAATCTTCCAGGGGCGGGTTGACCAGGAACGGGCCGTGTTCGTTCACGCCCGTGGCTGTTGGGGTGGCGGAACCGCCGGGCAGAAGCCGGACCCTGCGGCCTTCAAGGCGCAGACGGTCCTGGGCCAGCCATTGCACGGCCTGGGGCAGGATGCGGTGTTCCAGGGCATGGATGCGCGTCATCAGGTCGTCTTCCGTGTCTTCAGCCGATACCGGCACGGCGGCCTGGATGACCAGAGGGCCGGAATCCAACTCTTCTTCAACAAAATGCACGCTGCACCCGGAGATCTTCACCCCGTGGGCCACGGCGTCCGGGCCGCCGTGAGCGCCGGGGAAAGCGGGCAACAAGGCCGGATGCAGGTTGAGGATGCGCCCGGCGTGGGCCCGCACAAACGGCGCGGACAAAAGCCGCATGTACCCGGCCAGGACGACGGCCCGGACGCCGGACGCGCTCATGGCCGCGAGCATCGCGCGATCGAAAGACTCGCGATCGGGGTGGGCGCTGTGGGGTTCCGCCCAGACGGGGATGCCTTTTTCCCGGGCGAAGGCCACGGCCGCGCAGTCGGGTTTGTTGGAGAGCAGGAGCGCGGGGGTGGCCGCCAAGCGGCCTTCCTCGATATGGCGGACAAGGGTTCGGAAGTTGGAACCCCGGCCGGAGGCCAGGATTGCCAAGGGGAGTTTCATGGTGTGCTCCGGGGAGGGGAAGGTAATGCAAAGTGGGGAGTATGGCCCGGACGAGGCCGGGCGTCAAGGTGGGGTGAAGTGGACCGGGGTTTGGGATGGTGGGAGAGCGCCGGCTTGAGCCTTCTCTCCCTATTCTTGACCAAACCTCCCCGCTATGCCAGAATATGTGCGATATTGTTACCTCCGCCTGTGACGGGCCGGTTGTGGGAGCACCTCATGGCTTTGCTGGACGCCCTTTATTATGACGCCGAAGATCACGAACTGCTGCGCGTGGTCAACCGCTTTCTTGAGCGCGACAGGCACGCCGCGCACGGCACCATACAAAAGGACTTCTATGCGGCCCTGCACCCGCACGGCATCAAGGAACTGGCTGTTTCCAAAGAGATCCGCGTCGCCTACGCGGTGGTCAACCTGCTCGACAGCCTGGAATCCGGCGGCACGGTCGAAGACCGCCTGAACGCGTTGCAAAACCTGCACGACGAGGTTCTGTACACCACCTCCCGCGACTTTCGCTACAATACCGGGCGCGTGCTTATCCAGATTATGAAGCACCTGATCCGCGCCCACGGAGATCATGAAGAGCAGTTGAAGGCCGCGCACGACTTCCGCACGGCCGCGGGCGGGCGCCGGCGGACGGTGCGGGCCATGCTGCGCAGGCACCACTTGGTGGAAATGCCCGAGGAATGGAACCAAGCCGCTTTCGACAATCACGTCCACGACGCCAATACCAAGGGCCGCAAATCGCCGACCCACCTGATCATGGATGCCTGGCTCAAGGGCATCCGCGAGCTGAACGTGGTTTATTACAACTTTGTGGAGCCCGGCGCCGTGGAAGAACTGCTCCGGGCCGCCGCGATCATGGACATCAAGGTCCGGGTGGGTGTAGAGTTTCAGGCCCGCTTCCGGGGCCGGCACGTGCAGCTTATCTGGGAACCGCGCGGCTTTGCCGATTACCGCGAGATGATCTCGTTTCTGGAGGAAAAACCGACCCAACACCTGATGCGCATGGGCCGGGAAGCCTCTCTGCACCATCACCGCTATGTGATCCGCCTGCTCGAGCGCTACAATGAGTCCATGCGGCACGAGATCGGCAGGGAATTCGGCGTGCGGCCGGACCCCATTCCCGAAGAGGAGATCCTCTTTCTGGTGGGCATCGGCCAGACCTCGCGCACCCACCTGGCGGAACTCATCGTGCGCGGCCTGCGCCGGGCCTTCGCCCCGGTATTTGAAGACATGCGCGCCCGTATGCCCGACGCCTCGCCTGAAGAACGCGCCCGTATGCGCGAGCAGGCCGAGCGTATCGACAGCCTGACTCCGGACGACATCCTCGATACCTGGCTGCTGCCCGAGAACAATCCCGATATTCCCCTGCCGCACATGGAACAGGACGGCAACGTGCCGGAACTGCTGCGCCTGCTGCCCACCACCCTGGTGGACTGGCTCTCGTCCATCCGCGGCACCTGCCACATTACCCTCAACGTGAGCATGTTGACGGTCGAGGACGTGCTGGAACTGCTCTACGAGTGCGAGGGGCTGATTTCCCACCTGGAGTTGTTCAACCTCAAGAATTACAACGCCGGGCGCATGGAGCACCTGGAAGCGATCAGCGGCCTGCATTACGCCCTGAACGAGGGCAGCACCGTGGCCCTGAAACGGCTGATCCGCAAGATCGTCCAAGACTACGGTTGCCGGGTGGGCGACGGGGCGGGCGAGCGTTGCCGGCTGTTCACGGAAATCCTGCGCAACATCCCGCGCCTCCAGTCTTACTACCGCTTCACGCCGCTCCGGGTGCGCATCGGCAGCGACTCGTCCGGCCGGGCGGCCCGTGTGCACGGCATGGGCTTCGCCTTTCCCGAAACCCTGACGCCCTCGGCCTTGAAACATTGGGGTGGGCCGGATTCGCACCGCCT
>JAVBQP010000093.1:0-2594 GCA_031548905.1 Desulfovibrio sp.
GGCGTTCCGCGAACAGTCCGAGGTGCTTGCCGAGATCGGCCAGGGCGGCGCGGCGGTCGGCGAGTTTGACCTTGCGGACGTAGCCGCTGATGGCGCCCTTGTCGGGGCCGCTTTTTTCGAGCGCTTCGGCTGTTTCCACGGCGGCCCCGGCGGCGGCGGCCTCGTCGCTCCACTCGTGCACGGGCTTCAGGGCGCCGTCCGCGCTGTAGAGGGTGCGGACGTCAAAAAAGGCCAGTCGGGCGTACTGTTCCAGCACGCGGTCGGCGGTGATTCGGGTGCGATGGGCGCGGGCGTCCATGGCCGCGCGCAGGGCGGCGGCGATTTCCGGCTTTTTCAGGTTCCGGCAGCCGAGGACGGCGGCGGTGTGCGCGCTGTAGCCGGCGCGGATGGCCGCCGCCGTGGCATTGGCGTCCACCAGGTATTCCTGGATGAAGAGGGCCTGCTTCGGGGTGAGCGGGGCAGGACCGGCGGGTTTGGCGTCCGGGGCGTCCGGCCCGTCCGGGGCATGTGGGGCGTCACTCTCCGTCGCCATGCCCGCTCTCGTCTTCCGGAGGCTTTCGCCGGTCAATGTTCAAGCGCCGGGCCACGTACAGCTCGCCCCAGACAAAAATTTTGTAGCAGTAGACGGAAACCGCGCAGGTGAGCACGCGGGTCCAGACTTCGCCGTCCAGGCCGAACCAGACCAGGATCACCGGCACGCCGATGATCGCGAAAAAAATCCCGGTGGCCATATAGAGGCGCAGGGCCGCGCCCTTGAAGCCCTGGTGCCGGCCCATCAGGTAGGTGGCGAAGACGGCGGGCAGGACAATGGGCAGGATGGACTCCAGCCATTCGACATAACGCATGGCGATACGCCCGAGGGCCGCCCCTATTTGCTGCCACATGGCCGGATCACCGCCTGTTTCCATAGTCATTGTTTTCACTCCCGGCCGTGTCGTTTTTCCCGGCCGCGTCATTGTCCAAGGCGGTCCATTCGCGCAGGGCCGCCTTGTCGGCATTGGCGGCGGCCAGGGCCGCCTCCAAATCCTGCGCGTATTCCATGAGGTCCCCGTTAGTGCGCCCCGCCCAGGCCGGGGCCGGGGTGGCTTGCAGCAGCGCCGCCGGCGGGGTCAGCCGGATTATTTCCGGGGCCGGAATGACCGGGGCCGGAACCGAGCAGCCCGTTGCCAGGCAGCAGAGGGTAAGGCAGAGCGCCGCTGAACCAGGACGCGAAATCCACATCGGTAAAAGCTTCTTTGACGGCCCGGCGGACAGTGTCGCGCGTTTGGGCCAAGGTTTGTCTGTCACGGCTCCAACCCTCCAAGATAGAGTCCGTGCGGGCCTGTTCGGCCCGCAGGGTTTCATTAGCGGCGGCAAGGCCGGCGTTGGCGGCTGTCAACTCGCCCAAGCGACCGGCCTGCCGCTCTATATGTCCGGCCTGATCGCTGATCAGGCCGGACTGATACCGGATGAAGGCCAGCAGCGCGATAACGGCCAATACGGCCGCAACGCGCGCCGCCCATGTGATGGACGCGGCGGATGGGATGAGCGAGCCCATTACCGCCTCCCCCGGCTGCGCACGCACTCGCGCCACCAGACGGCGGCGTCAAAGCACGGGCAGGCCTTGCTCCGGTCAATATCCCGATGCCCGAGCACTTCGGCCTCGGGCCAGTCTTTCAGCAGTCCGCGCACCTGGCGCTCCAGCGTCGCGAACTGGGCGCTGGTGAAGTTGGCTTGCGCGCGGCCGTCCGGCCCCCGGCCGCCCACCAGGCAGATGCCGACGGACCGGGCGTTGTGCCCGGCGCAGTGCGCGCCCGGCGTATCGAGCGGGCGGCCGGATTCCGCCGTGCCGTCGCGCCGGATCACGCCGTGGTAGCCGATATCGGCCCAGCCGTTGCCCGCCGGCGGCGGAGAAGTGTGCCAGCGGCGGATTTCAGCCGCGCCGACGTCCATGGTGGCGGGGGTGTCCGAACAGTGGATGATGATTTGGATGATGGGGCGCAAGGGGGGTGCCTCCGGCGGGTTTTTTTTGTGGGTGGGTGGGTGGCGTGCGGCGAGGGGGCGGGTTCCCGCCGGTTTCCGGCGGGAGCCCCTAAGTTCTCGGCAGCGGGTTTTGGCGATTTTCGGCGGGCTTTCGGCAGGGTTTCAGGGGGCTTTCAGCGGGCTTTTTTCCGCTTTGATTTATGCGCAGCCTAACATGCTGTTTGGGGCATGTTCGGTAGCGCAGGGGTAGGGCAGGGGTAGAGCAGGGGTAGGGATGGGTTGACGTTTTTTTGGGCTTTCGCCTTTTGGGATGCTCCGGCTGAACCCCGACTGGAAGTCGGGGGTGGGGTGGTGGCGCTTCGCGTGATTGTCGCGCTCTTGCGACGAACACTCATTCTAATCTCTTCAGCTTTCCCAGCCTCCGGCGGGTCAGGGGCTGTCGAGCCCCTGACAACCTCGACCAGGGAGACCCTGGACCCCTGAAGCCACGCCAGTTGGAGCATTGTAATCCCCGACAACGCTTTCGAGCATGCCGCGCGCCCCCGCGTCGCGTTGATGCGAACTCGCCGCCCGCGCGCCGGCCCAAGATCCTTCCGCGGCTTCCCGGCTGCGCAAAGCCTCCGCCGGGGATC
>JAVBQP010000027.1:0-15655 GCA_031548905.1 Desulfovibrio sp.
GCAAGGATACGGAAATCCTGAGCGTGGAGCGCTCCACTGTCGTGGCCTCCTGCCCGGTGCAGTTCGGCCGGCTGAAAGTCACCGAGCACACCACCGGCTATGAGCGCCGCGCCCTGGGCGGCAACCGGCTGATCAGCGTGGAACCGTTGGACATGCCACCCCAGATTTTCGAGACCGAGGGCCTGTGGTTCTGCGTGCCGGCTTTCGCCCAGGAGGTGATCGAGGCGGCCCGGCTGCATTTTATGGGGGCCATCCACGCCCTGGAGCACGCGGCCATCGGCATCCTGCCCCTGATGGTCATGACCGACCGGAACGACCTGGGCGGCATTTCCAAGCCCATGCACGCCCAGACCGGCTTCCCCACGGTGTTCATCTACGACGGTATGCCCGGCGGGGCCGGGCTTTCCCGCGCCGCCTTCGACGCGGCCGAGGAACTACTGCAACGCGCCCGGAGCGTTATTGCCGACTGTTCCTGCGAACTGGGCTGCCCGGCCTGCGTGCATTCGCCCAAGTGCGGTTCGGGCAACCGGCCCATCGACAAAGCCGCGGCCCTGGCCCTGGCCGAGTTGTTGCTGCGCCCGGCCGGCAGTCATGCCGTTCCCCCCCTTTCCGTGGGCATCGCCGCCGCGCCGGCGGTCGTTTCTTCCCAACACAAAGAGAACACTATGGATCTTCCCGAGCATTTCGTGGTTGTGGACGTGGAAACCCGGCATTCCGCCGCCGACGTGGGCGGCTGGAACCGTACCGACCGCATGGGCGTGAGCATTGCCGTGGCATATGATTCCCGAACCGATGCGTTCACTTCGTACACGCAGGATGCGATTCCCGATCTGGCCGGATTGCTGGCCGGGGCGCCGCTGGTGGTGGGGTTCAACGTCGTGCGGTTTGATTACGGCGTGCTGGCGCCGCACGCGCCGGGAGTGAATTTGCGGGCGTTGCCCACGCTGGACATGCTGATGAAGGTGCATGAGCAATTGTCCTACCGGGTGTCTTTGGACAATCTGGCCACGGCGACACTGGGCGCGGCCAAAAGCGCGGATGGGTTGCTGGCCTTGAAATGGTGGAAGGAGGGAAAGCTCGACCTGATTGAAGAGTACTGCCGCCAGGACGTGGCCTTGACGCGGGATTTGTTTTTGTTCGGACGGGATAACGGGTACTTGCTGTTTACGAATAAAGCGGGGAGCCAGGTCCGGGTGCGGGCCGCGTGGGGGAAAGAAGGGGCGGCGTAGCTTTTTGGGGAAAGGGGGTATGGCGGGGGCCGTGGAGAGGGGCCCTCGAGTGGTGGGGTGAGCGCCACGACCACCTCTCTGCATATACCCCCCAAAAAAATCGCTGCGCGCCTTCTCCCCTTATAGCAAAAACACCGTCGCCAACCCCAGAAACAAAAAGAACCCCGCGCCGTCGGTGATTGCGGTCAGGAAAATACTCGAGGCCTGGGCCGGATCCCGGCCCAGCTCCTTCAGCACCAGCGGAATCGACGCTCCGGCGATGGCCCCCAGAAACATATCCGAAATCAGCGCCGCCACCATGACCGAGGCCAGGGGTACGCTCCTCGAGAACAAAAACACCGCGACCCAGACCAGCAGGCCCAGAATGATACCGTTGGACAACCCGATCTTGCCCTCGCGCAGCACCGCCCACCAGGCCCGCTTACGCTCGAAGCGCTCCGTGGCGAGTTGGCGGATGATCACGGCCAGGGCCTGCTGCCCGGTATTCCCGGCCTGATTCGCGACAATGGGCATGAACACGGCCAGCACGGCCATCTGGGCGATGGTGCCGTCAAAAAACCAGACCACCGAGGCGGAAAGCGTCGAGTTGAGTATATTCACCACCAGCCAGGGCAAACGCATACGCACGGACTCGAACCAGGGCGTGTCGCTGGTCTCGTCCTGGCCGGCGCCGACCATGCCGAGCATGTCCTCGCCCGCCAGATCCTGGATGATGTCGATGACGTCGTCGTGGGAAATGACCCCGAGCAGCCGGCCTTCGTAATCCGTGACCGGCATGGCCATAAAGTTGTAACGCCCGAAGAGCCGGGCCACTTCCTCGCGCGGGGCGTCAAAACGCACGGCGATCAGATCCTGGCCCTCGATTTCTTCGGCAAGAAGGGTGCCGGGCGGGCTGAGCAGCAGGTTGCGCAACGAAAGCACGCCGAGCAGGATGTCGGCCGCGTCCACGATATAGGCGTAATACGGAATTTCCTTGTCGCCGATTTCGCTGCGCAGGTGCAGGATGGCCTCGTCCGCCGTGAGATCCTGGGAAAGGATCAAAATTTCGGTGTTCATGACCCCCCCGGCGGTTTCCGGATCAAAGGCCATGAGGTTGCGGATCTCTTCGGCGTCTTCGCTTTCCAGCTTGGAGAGCAGGACGTCGCTGTGGTCCTCGTCCAGTTCGTCGAGCACGTCGGCCGCGTCGTCCGGCGACATCTCGCCCACGATTCCGGCGGCCGTGTCGGGGTCCAGGTTTTCGAGGATCTCGACGCGGGTGTGCTCGTCAAGCTCGGCCAGGGCCTCGGCCGCTTCTTCCACAGGCAGGGAGTTGAGCAGGCAGACCTGTTTTTCCAGGCTCAGGTTTTCCAGATGCTCGGCCACGTCCGCCGGGTGGGCGAACTCGGTCAGGGCGAACTCCTCGGCGCAGCCGGAGGAACCCCCGGCCCTGGACGCATCCCGCACGGCGGCGGCCTCGTCCCGAATGTTATTCGGATCGTGGGGCGCTTCAGGGGTGGGCTGGTGCGAACCGCTGCTCATGAAGTGTTCCAAGGGGAAAAATGTGTCGGGAGCTTGACGAACCGGCACCCGCCCCGATAGTTTGGAGGGCCGCCAATCACGCGAATCTGCTTTACCACTTCACGGCCGGGGACACAACGATGAATCGGGATCTTTTCACGGCATTCTTCCAGGGGGAAGCCCTGGACTTTCTCTTGCGGGCCGTGCGCTCCGGCCTGGAGGAAGACGGGCCGGATCTCACGGCCGACGCGGTTTTTTCCCCCGACGCCCGCATGGGCGCGCGGATCATCGCCAAAGAGCGCACCCTGGTTGCCGGCCTGCCTATCGCCCGCTTGGTTCTGGAAGAAACCTCCCGCCTCGTTCCCGGCCGATGGAGCTTCGACCCGCTTACCCCTGACGGGGGGCCGGTGGAAGCGGGCGCGGAGGTCTGCCGGCTGGACGGCCCGGCCCGGTTGCTTTTGCGGGCCGAGCGGATCATCCTCAATTTCCTGACCCATATGTCCGGCGTGGCCAATCTGGCCCGGCGCTATGCCGACGCCTTGGAAGGCACGGGCGTGCGCCTGCTCGACACCCGCAAGACCCTGCCCGGGCTGCGCTACCCGGAAAAATACGCCGTGCGGATCGGCGGCGGCTGGAATCACCGCATGAACCTCTCCGAAATGCTCATGCTCAAGGATACCCATATCGACGCCGCCGGCTCGGTGCGAGCCGCGATTCACAAGGTCGTCGGGGCTTACGACCCCATGCCGCCGCTCGAAGTGGAGTGCCGCACCGTGGCCGAGGTGGACGAGGCCGTGGCCTGCAAGGTCTCACGGATCATGCTCGACAACATGGACCCGACGACGGAGGCCCTTTCCCTGGACCGCATTCCTCCGGCCATTGAGGTGGAAGTCAGCGGCAACGTGACCTTGGACAACATCCGGGAGCGGGCCTGCCCGGCTTCGCGCCGCAAGCCGGACTTCATCTCCGTGGGCCGCCTGACCCACTCCGCTCCCGCCGCGGATTTCAGTATGCGGGTGCGACTCGAAACGTCCGTATAGGGCGAGCCGGCATGAGAAAAAACATGAAACCCCTGAAACCGCGGATGCAAAGCCGGGAGCGGATGCGTCTGTTCGTCATCGGCTATACCGTGTTTTTTATGGCCGCGTTCGCCGGCATCTTCCTTGGGCGGGAAACGGTCCTGTCCGTGGCGGACATCCATGTCGCCCGGCTGGGAAAAGGCCTTTTCACCCTCTATGACGCTCGCCGCAACCTCCTGGTTTCCTTCACTGGTTCCCGGAAGGGCGACGGGCCGGCGGGGTTGGTGAAAAACTTCACAAAATTCCCCGCCTTTCACAAAGAAACAAAACAGGTTACAGTCTTTGATGGTCGGCAGGAGACCGTCACCCTGACCCGGAAAACGAACACCAATTCCCGGAGCGCATCATCCCGCGCGTAGGTGGAACGACCCCGCCCCACCCCCTCTCCGAAAATACTTCCCCAGAAAGGCCGATGCCATGACCGATTTGCATGATTCCATCGAAGCCCTGCGCGCCAAACTCGGCAAGCGTGTCGTCATCGTGGGGCACCACTACCAGGAAGAAGACGTCATCCGCCACGTCGATTTGCGCGGCGATTCCCTGGAACTGGCCCGGCGCACCGCCGCCCTGGACTGTGGGCATATCGTCTTCTGCGGCGTGTACTTCATGGCCGAATCCGCCGCGCTTCTGGCCAAGCCGGGCCAGAAGGTCCACCTGCCCGAGCCCTCGGCCGAGTGCAGCATGGCCCTGATGTCCCCGGCCGAGCGGATGCGCAAGGTCATGGAAAAACTCTCCGCCGGCGGGCGCAAAATCGTCCCCCTGGCTTACGTGAACTCCACCTTGGGCGTGAAGGCCGTGGTCGGAGAGTATGGCGGCTCGGTCTGTACCTCGGCCAACGCGCAGAAGATGCTCTCCTGGGCGCTGGAACAGGGCGACGCGGTGCTCTTCGTGCCGGATCGCAATTTGGGCGCCAACACGGCCGATACGCTGGGCATTCCGGAAAGCGACCGCCTGCGCCTGAGCATCCGCGACGACGGCGCGAACATCGACGAGGCGGCCGCCGCCACAGCCCGACTGCTGCTCTGGCCGGGGCACTGCACCATCCACACCCATTTCAACCTGCATCAGATCGCCCGGCACCGGGCCGAGCACCCCACCGCCCGGATCGTGGTTCACCCCGAATGCACCCCGGAGGTGGTCAAAGCCTCGGACGCGGCGGGCTCCACCTCTTTCATCATCCGCTACGCGCGGGAGGCCGAAGACGGAGCCGTCATCGTCATCGGCACGGAGGTCAACCTGGTGGAACGTCTGGCCCGCGAGCACGCCGGGCGGATCACCATCCTGCCCCTGGCGGAAAGCGCCTGCCCCCATATGGCCCAGACCACCGAGGAACGCCTCGGCGCCACCTTGCGGGCCATCGACGGCGGCTCCGACGAATTCCTGGTGCGCGTTCCCCCGGAACTCGCCGACAACGCCCGGAACTCCCTGGAAACCATGCTGCGCGTTTGCGCCTGAGAGGTTCGCCATGTCCGTCCGCAATCATACCCCGGTTCTGATCATCGGCGCGGGCCTGGCCGGCTGCGCCGCGGCCCTGCGCATGGCGGACAAGGGTATCTCCGTGACCCTGATTTCCTCGTCCGACGCCGTGGACAACGCCAACTCCTGGATGGCCCAGGGCGGAATCATCTACCGGGCCGACGAGCCGGACGAGGCCGATTCCCTGGCCGAGGACATCATGGTCGCCGGTCACCGGCACAACTCGCCGGAGGCCGTGCGCAGCCTTGCCCTCAACGGCCCCGAGGCTGTTGAGGAGTTGTTGGTCAAACGCCTGGGAGTGCCGTTCGACCGCCACGCGGTCGACGATCCCCGCTTCACCGACGGCGAATGGGATCTGACCCGCGAGGGCGGCCATTCCAACCGGCGGATCCTGCATTGCGCGGACCACACGGGCAGAACGATCATGACGTATCTGCTCAAGGCCGTGCAAAACAACCCGAGCATCACCTTCCTGCCGTCGCGCACGGCCGTGGACCTGCTGACCTCGCACCACCACACCGAGGGCATGACCTACCGCTACCAGTTGGAAAACCGCTGCTGCGGCGCGTATGTTTACAACGAGACCGAAGACGTGGTGGAGACAATCCTGGCCGACGTGGTCATTCTGGCCACGGGCGGGGTGGGGCAGGTGTTTTTGCACACCACCAACTCCGCCTCGGCCGTGGGCTCGGGCATCGCCATGGCAAGCCGGGCCTTTGTGCGCCTGGAAAACATGGAGTTCATGAAGTTCCACACCACGGCCCTGGTCCATACAGACTCGCGCCGTGAACTGATTACCGAAGCCTTGCGCGGCGAGGGCGCGGTCCTGCTCAACGGCAGGGGCGAGCGCTTCATGCTCGACAAGCACCCCCGCGCCGAACTGGCCCCGCGCGATATCGTGGCCCGGGCCATCGTGGACGAAATGCACGCCGGGGACGAGCCCTGCGTCTTTCTGGACGCGACCAAGGTGCCCAACGCGGCCGGGCGCTTCCCCACGGTTATGGCGAGTTGTCTGGAGCGGGGCATCGACATGCTCGCCCGGCCCATCCCGGTGGTGCCGGCGGCCCATTACTTCTGCGGCGGCATCCTGACCGACCGCTACGGCCGCACCACCCTGGAGCGTCTCTACGCTGTGGGCGAGTGCGCCTGCACCGGGGTGCACGGGGCCAACCGCCTGGCCAGCACCTCCCTGCTCGAGGCCCTGCTCTGGGGCAAGGAAGCAGCCGATCACGTGGCCGGGCGCTACGCCCACGGCCTGGCCCCCGACGCCGCCTTGCACGAGGCCATTGTGGACTGGGCCCCCCGCGACGGCGACGGCGCGGACCCGGCCCTGATCGCCCAGGATTGGGCGGCCATCCGCACGACCATGTGGAATTACGTGGGCATCACCCGCACCGGGGCGCGGCTTTCCCGCGCCTTTGAAGACCTGCGGGATCTCTCGCGGCGCATCCATACCTTCTATCGGGCCACACCGCTCTCCAAGAGCCTCGTGGACCTCTTCCACGGCTGCCAGACCGCCTACCTGATCACCCAGGCGGCCCTGCGCAACACCTCCGCCCTCGGCTGCCACCATCGGGTGGACTGACCCGGCGGACGCCCGCGCGCGTTCGGACGCACACGACCTCCCGCACCGGTACGGGAGGTCGTGTACTCGCAGCCCGCGGGCGGCGTTTTAGGGCCTGTTCACACAAAGGCCCTGGCGGGTCATAAGCCTAGAAAAACCGGTCCCAAAGCATCGCCGCCCAGAGCCCGCCGTTGAGCGCCACCGTCAGGAACACGGCCGCCGAGCCCATATCCTTGGCGTGTTTGATGTGCTCGTTGCGCTCTTTGGTGATCAGGTCGCAGACTTCTTCCACGGCCGAGTTCAGCAGTTCCGCGATGGGCACCAAAAGCGCGGCCCCTCCCAGCAGGGCGGACCACAGCGCCCCCGGCCGGATCAGGCACAGGGCCGCGAGCACGGCGGCGACACCCACAAGATCCATGCGGAAAGCCACCTGGGTTTTCAGGGCATGGCCGAGCCCTTGGAGCGACCAGGACAAGGCCTGAAGGAGATGCTTCGGATCGATGAGGCGCATTGATTCACCTTGTATAGTTACGCTGTTGCAGGTATGAAGAAAGTACCGGCCCACGGCGGGCCGCATCACCTTTTTACATGCCGGGAGTGTCCCATGAAAGTCCTTCGCCTGCTGCCCCTGTTTCTCGTCCTCGGCCTCGCGACCCTGACCGGTTGCGCCTCAATGGAAAGCGCGAGCCCTTCTGAAGCCCCGGCCCCCCAGGATCCCGACTCTCCCAACGAAGACGCCACCGGCCTGATCTAACTCCACGCGCGGCCGGCGGGCCTTCGCCCACCCCGCCCGAAGTATATGTGGTTCTGCGCCGCCTTTGTCGTCATCATCTGGTCCACAGGGTTTATCGTGGGCCGGTACATCGTGGGCGGCGCGGACCCGAATCTGTTTCTGGCCGCCCGCTTCGGCACGGCGGCCCTGTTTTTTTTCGCCGTCTGCCGCATCTGCCGCGTCCCCCTGCCCAAGGGGCGCCGCCTGCTCCCCCACCTGATCGCCGGGGCGATCATGAACGGCCTTTACCTGGGCATCAGCTACCGGGCCGTGGCCCAGGGGTTGCCCCCGGCGGTCATGGCCCTGATCGGGGCGCTCCAGCCGGCCTTCACGGCCCTGCCCGCCGCCATCATCCTGCGCACCCTGCCGGACAGAAGGTTTATCTTCGGCTTCCTCATCGGTCTCGCCGGGGTCGCCCTGGTGTTGTTGCCCGGCCTCACTTCGGCCGGAGCCCAGAACTTTCCCTTCGCAGCAGCCGCGGCCGGGGTCTTCGCCATCTTCTGCCTGTCTCTCGGCACGGTCTTGCAGAAGCGCCTGCCGGCAACAGAGGATCTACGGGCTTCTTTCGCCCTGCAAAACGTCGGCGGGGCGGCCGTCTGCCTTATCTTGGCCCTGGCCTTCGGCGAGCGCCACTTTCAGCCGACAACCACGGTGCTTCTCTGCTGGGCCTGGGCGGCTTTCATCCTTTCCGGCGCGGCCACGTTCCTGCTGCTCTATCTGGTGCGTCGCTTCGACCCCACGCGGATTTCCGGCCTGATGCTTCTGGCCCCGCCCCTGGCCGCCATACAGGCCTATTTCTTTTTCGGCAATACGCTGGTTCCCCTGCAAGTGGCCGGCTTTGCCGCCGCCCTGCTGGGCACGGCCCTCTGCCGGCCGCTCAAAAAATAAGAAAACCGCGCTCAGAAATCCTTGTAGGGATGCAGCGCCAGATTGCTGTTGTAGTAACGCGGATCCTCCGTCACTTCCTCCCCCAGCCACGGTGGATGCTCAAACGGCTCATCCGGCCCGGGCAGCTCGATTTCAGCCATGATCAACCCGAGGTTGTCGCCCTCGAATTCATCCACTTCCCAACGCGATCCACTCCAGACGAACGTCGTGCGGCACTTATCGATAATTACCCCGGAGCACAACTCCGCCAGCATCTCTTCAGCCTCAAGGGCCGGAATGTCGTATTCATATTCCCGGCGCACGGGGCCGATATTCTTCCCTTTCACGGAAAGCCGGCCTCGATCTCCTTCCAAGCGTACCCGGACAACGGCCTCGCCCCGGCACAAATACCCCTGCCGGTAGCGCACCGGCACGCCCAGGCCGCGCCATTCGTCGCCCACGACCAAAAATTTCCGCTCGATTTCCAGCCCCACGGCAGAATCCTTTTTCTCCGCTTGTACGGTGTTTCGCAAAGCCCGGCAAGGCCGACCGCCGCCGGCCCCGGCACCCTTTACAGAAGCTCACGTCACACCACACCACGCCCGTCTCGACCGGCGTTCCCGGCACACCCCGGAATCCCCTTCACGACCACCTCAATAAGAATACGATACCCTCCTCCCTTCCCAAGCCGCTCACCCCGCCCCACCATTGACCCCCGCCGGGGAATCGGGCAAGAATACCTCCTTCCGTTCCACCCACGCCACGCGCCCGGAGGTCGCCCGGATGATCTTCAATATCGAAAAAGAAACCATGCCCCGCGAGGAGCTGGAAGGCCTGCAACTGCGCCGGCTCAAGGATCGCTGTGAGCGGGTTTACGCGGCCGTCCCCCACTACCGCAGGGTGTTCGATGAGGCGGGCATCTCGCCGGCCGACGTCAAATCCCTGGCCGACGTGGCCCGGCTGCCCTTCACCGGCAAGCAGGATCTGCGCGACAACTACCCTTACGGCATGTTCGCCGTGCCCAAAGACACCATCGTGCGCCTGCACGCCTCTTCCGGCACCACGGGCAAGGCCACGGTGGTGGGGTATACCCGGCGCGACCTCGACAACTGGTCCGAGCTCATGGCCAGAAGTCTGGCCGCGGCCGGCCTGGACCGGCGGGATTTCATCCATAACGCTTACGGCTACGGCCTGTTCACCGGCGGCCTGGGCGTCCATTACGGGGCCGAAGCCTTGGGCGCCACGGTCATTCCCGTTTCCGGCGGCGGCACCAAGCGCCAGGTGGAGCTGCTGCGCGACTTCGGCGCCACGGGCATGACCTGCACACCCTCTTACGCCCTGTACCTTCAGGAAGCCGCCAAAGAAGCGGGCATCGACATCCGCGAACTGCCTCTGCGCGTGGGCGTGTTCGGAGCCGAACCCTGGACCGAGGAAATGCGGGCCGAGATCGAGCGCAAGCTCGGGATCACGGCCGTGAACGTCTACGGGCTTTCGGAAGTCATGGGGCCGGGCGTGGCCCAGGAGTGCGCCGAAGCCAAGAGCGGTATGCATATTTTTGAGGACCACTTCCTGCCCGAAATCATCGACCCCGTGACCGGCGAAACCTTGCCCCCCGGCGCCTCCGGCGAACTGGTCCTGACCACCCTGACCAAGGAAGCCATCCCGCTGATCCGCTACCGCACCCGCGACATCACCAGCCTGGACTACACCCCCTGCGTGTGCGGGCGCACCCACGTACGCATGACCCGGATCATCGGCCGCAGCGACGACATGCTGATCATCAGGGGCGTGAACGTCTTCCCGCAACAGATCGAGTCCATTCTCGTGGATATGGAAGGCTTGGCCCCGCACTACGAGATTGAGCTCTCCCGCTCCGACAACCTGGACCACCTGGAGATCCGGGTGGAATTTTCCGAGGACATGTTCGTGTCCGACGAAATCCGGCACATCCAGAACCGCGAGCGGCGCCTGCAAAAGGCCATCAAGGACTACCTGGGGGTGACCGCCAAAGTCCGCCTGGTGGAGCCCAAGAGCCTGAAGCGATACGAAGGCAAAGCCGGGCGCGTGACCGACCTGCGGGGGAAGTAGGCCCTCTCCCGAATATTCGCGAGCAAAAGCGGCCGGGAACGAACTCCCGGCCGCTTTGCGTTGCCGGCCGCCCGGAAAGGAATACATCGGCAATCAATCGATAACCGAACTATCCACGCGGCCGGAAATAAAAAAATATCGCTGCCGCCGCAATTTTTTCCTTGCCGGCCGCAAAACCCTCTGCTATGTGTACCTTCTTTGTCGAACGGACACCAACCAATGCTGCAAGACCGGGCTGCAATTTGTCTGTAACCCTTGCCACACATACCTAAATGGTTGGCCATGCCGGGAGTGGCGCTTCGGCCCCACTTCGCATGGCCTTTTGTCGTTTGCCGGGCAAGGGAAACGAAAAATGGAATAAAACCGGGAAGATCGGTCAGGCGGCAACCTTCGGATACCGACCACGCCCCTGGGTCCACCCACGGACCCCGGCGGACGGCCCCATCGGCCCCAGACCTTGAGGTGAGAACATGGCCCAACTCCAGAAGCAATTCGGCAAGATCGAAGTGGCTTTGCCCACGCCGCACCTGCTCAACCTGCAGGTGGACTCCTACAAGAAATTTCTCCAGGAAGGCGCCGCTGAGCGCGACCCCGGCGAAGGCCTGGAGGGCGTGTTCCGCTCCGTCTTTCCGATTGAAGATTTCAATCGCACCGCCAGCCTTGAATTTGTAGGCTATGAAGTCGGAGAGCCCAAGTACGACCAGGCCGAGTGCCTGGGCAAGGGCCTGACCTACGAGGCACCCATCCGGATCAAAGTCCGCCTGGTGGTCTTTGACGTGGACGAGGACTCCGGCAACCGGACCATCCGCGACATCAAGGAACAGGACATCTACTTCGGCACCCTGCCGCTGATGACCGAGAAGGGCACCTTC
Source organism: Desulfovibrio sp. (assembly GCA_031548905.1). Taxonomy (GTDB): domain Bacteria; phylum Desulfobacterota; class Desulfovibrionia; order Desulfovibrionales; family Desulfovibrionaceae; genus Frigididesulfovibrio. The sequence continues at coordinate 11,445 of JAVBQP010000027.1, forward strand.
ATCATCAACGGCACCGAGCGGGTCATCGTCAACCAACTCCAACGCTCGCCCGGCATCATCTTCGAGCACGACTCGGGCAAGACGCACTCCAGCCGCAAGGTGCTGTATTCCTGCCGGGTTATCCCCATGCGCGGCTCCTGGCTGGACTTTGATTACGACCACAAGGACATCCTCTATGTGCGCATCGACCGCCGGCGCAAGATGCCGGCCACGGTGCTCTTCCGGGCCATGGGCATGAGCCGGGAAGACATCCTGCGCACCTTCTACAAATTTGAATTCTACAATCTGGAAAAAGACGGCCGGATCACCCGCGACGTCAACAAGGATCTATACCGCAAGGAAAACGCCCACAAAGACATCATGGGCGCCGACGGCGCGGTGCTGGTCAAAGCCGGCCGGCCGATTACCAAAAAGGCCTGGCGCACCTTGTGCGAGGGCGGCGTCGCCTGCGTGGAAGTGGCCCCGGAATCCCTCGAAGGCCTGTTCCTGGCTGAGGACATCGTCAACGAGGCCACCGGTGAAGTCCAGGCCGAGGCCACGGATGAAATCTCCGCCGGCCTGATCGAATCCCTGCGTGAAGCCGGGGTCAAGCGGGTCAGCGTGCTGCACACCAAGGGCATGGACACGTCCTCCTCGGTTCGCGACACCTTGGTCATGGACAAAACCACGGATCAGGAAAGCGCCCAGGTGGAAATTTACCGCCGCCTGCGCCCGAGCTCGCCGCCCACCCCGGAAATCGCGGCGGGCTTTTTCGACAACCTGTTCCGCTCGCCCGATTACTACGATCTCTCGCCCGTGGGTCGCTACCAGCTCAACCAGCGCCTGGGCCTTTCCACGCCGCTGAACGTGCGCGTGCTGACGGACGAGGATATCATCAAGGCCATTCAGGTGCTCAACCACTTGAAAGACTCCCACGGCCCGGCCGACGATATCGACCACCTGGGCAACCGCCGGGTGCGCCCGGTGGGCGAACTGGTGGAAAACCAGTACCGCATCGGCTTGGTGCGCATGGAGCGGGCCATCAAGGAACGCATGAGCCTGCAGGAAGTGGGCACCCTGATGCCCCACGACCTGATCAACCCCAAGCCGGTCACGGCCGTGCTCAAGGAGTTTTTCGGCACCTCGCAGCTTTCGCAGTTCATGGACCAGACCAACTCGCTCTCCGAAGTGACCCACAAGCGCCGCCTTTCGGCCCTCGGCCCCGGCGGCCTGACCCGCGAGCGGGCCGGCTTTGAGGTGCGCGACGTGCATACCTCGCACTACGGCCGGATCTGCCCGATTGAAACGCCGGAAGGCCCGAACATCGGCCTGATCGTCTCCCTGACCACCTACGCCAGGGTCAACGACTACGGCTTTATCGAGACGCCTTACCGGGTGGTCAAAGACGGCAAAGTCACCAAAGAAATCGAATACTTCGACGCCTCGCGCGAGCACGAGGAAGTCATCGCCCAGGCCAACGCGGTCATGGACGCCAAAGGCAAGCTCCTGGACGATCTGGTCACCAGCCGGCGTTTGGGCGACGTGGAAATGGCTCCCAAAGAGGACGTGACCCTCATCGACATTTCCCCCAGCCAGATGGTTTCCATCTCGGCCGCGCTGATTCCCTTCCTGGAGCATGACGACGCCAACCGGGCCCTGATGGGTTCGAACATGCAGCGTCAGGCCGTGCCGCTCCTGCGCAGCGCCCGCCCCCTGGTGGGCACGGGCATGGAGCGCGACGTGGCCCAGGACTCCGGCGCCTGCATCATGTCCGAGGCCGACGGCATCGTGCGCTATGCCGACGCCGAGCGGATCATCGTCAGCTACGAAGGCGACCTCTACCCGGACACGGGCGGCGTGCGTACCTACTTCCTGCAGAAGTTCCACAAGTCGAACCAGAACTCCTGCTTCGGCCAGAAGCCTTCCTGCCTGCCCGGCCAACGGGTGAAGAAGGGCGACGTGCTGGCCGACGGCCCCGGCATCGAGGGCGGCGAACTGGCTCTGGGCAAGAACCTGACTGTGGCCTTCATGCCCTGGTGCGGCTTCAACTTCGAAGACTCGATCCTGATTTCCGAGCGCTGCGTGAAGGAAGATACCTTCACCTCCGTGCACATTGAAGAGTTTGAAGTGGTCGCCCGCGACACCAAACTGGGACCGGAAGAAATCACCCGCGATATTCCCAACGTGGGTGAAGACATGCTCCGCAACCTGGATTCCAGCGGAATCATCCGGATCGGCGCGGCCGTGAAGCCCGACGACATCCTGGTGGGCAAGATCACCCCCAAGGGCGAGACCCAGCTTACCCCGGAAGAGAAACTCCTGCGGGCCATCTTCGGCGACAAGGCCCGCGACGTGAAAAATACCTCCCTCAAGGTGCCGCCGGGCATCGAGGGCACGATCATCGACGTCAAGGTCTTCAACCGCCGCTCCGGCGAAAAGGACGACCGCACCAAAGATATCGAGAACGCCGAGCTGGCCGCCCTGGACGTGAAGGAAGCCGACCACGCCCGCGCCCTTTCCGACACGGTGCGCGAGAAGATCGTCGTCCTCGCGGCGGGCAAGCAACTGGCCGTAAACCTGGCCGGCAAGAAAAAAGGCGAGATCCTGGCCGAAGCCGGGCACGTGCCTACGCCGGACCTGCTTGCGGACCTGCCGGTCAAGAAATTCGCCGGCCTGTTCAAGAGCAAGGAAGTGAACGAGGCCATCGCCGCCATGCTGGCCGACTACGACCGCCAAATCGAATACCTCAAAGGCATTTACGAGTCCAAGCGCGGCAAGGTGACCGAAGGCGACGACCTGCCCCCGGGCGTGATCAAGATGGTCAAGGTTCACGTGGCCGTGAAGCGCAAGCTCAACGTGGGCGACAAAATGGCCGGCCGGCACGGAAACAAGGGCGTTGTGTCCTGCATCCTGCCGATCGAAGACATGCCCTTTTTCGCCGACGGCCGCCCCGTGGACATCGTGCTCAACCCCTTGGGCGTGCCTTCGCGGATGAACATCGGCCAGATCATGGAGACCCACCTCGGGTGGGCCGCCAAGGAACTGGGCGAGCAACTCGCGGAAATGACCTCCAAGGTGGCGATCAAGGATCTGCGGGTCCAGGCCAAGAGTGTGTTCAACACTCCGGCCACGGACAAGCTGATCGACGAGATGGACGACGAGGAATTCATCCGATCCGTGCGCAACCTGCGCGAAGGCATCGTCACCAAGACCCCGGTCTTTGACGGCGCCACGGAAGAGGAAATCTGGGGCTGGCTGCAAAAGGCCGGTCTGCCCGACGACGGCAAGACCGTGCTCTACGACGGCCGCACCGGCGAATCCTTCAAAAACCGGGTGACCACGGGCGTGTTGTACATGCTCAAGTTGCACCACCTGGTTGACGAAAAGATCCACGCCCGCTCCACCGGCCCGTACTCCCTGGTGACGCAGCAACCCCTGGGCGGCAAGGCCCAATTCGGCGGCCAGCGCCTTGGGGAAATGGAAGTCTGGGCCCTGGAAGCCTACGGCGCGGCCTATCTGTTGCAGGAGTTCCTCACGGTCAAGTCCGACGACGTGACCGGCCGGGTCAAGATGTACGAGAAGATCGTCAAGGGCGACAACTTCCTGGAGGCCGGCCTGCCCGAGTCCTTCAACGTCCTGGTCAAGGAACTCATGAGCCTGGGCCTGGATGTGACCCTGCACCAGGAAGAGGGCAAGAAGCGCCCCAAACGCGGCGGCCTCTACATCCATGAGGAAGCCTCGCGCGATCCCCTGGCCGACCGGGCCGCGGAACGCGAAAGCGAGCCGGGCTTCGAGCCGGCGGCGGATACCGACATGTAGCAGGCCGGCGGCCCGCCCCGGATGTTTCCGGGCGGGCCTTCGCGGCCTTGGGCGCGCCGGTTCGGCCGGCGCCGCATATACACAGATTAAGCAACGGCAGGTTACCCGACTATGACTCTCGACGATCTTTTTACCGTCAGGGGCTCCTCCGCCACGGTTTCCAACATCAAGCCCCTGAAATGGATTCCGGTGTCCATCGCCGCGCCCGAGTCCATTCGCGATGGGTCCTTCGGCGAAGTGAAAAAACCGGAAACCATCAACTACCGCACCTACAAGCCGGAGCGCGACGGCCTGTTCTGCGCCAAGATCTTCGGCCCGGTCAAAGACTACGAGTGCAACTGCGGCAAGTACAAGCGCATGAAGCACCGCGGCATCGTCTGCGAAAAGTGCGGCGTTGAGGTCATCGCCTCCAA
>JAVBQP010000036.1:0-18461 GCA_031548905.1 Desulfovibrio sp.
TCGCCACAGAACGACCTTGCAGGCCTTCCAGGACAATCCGAGCCTTCGTCTTGCTATCCCAGGTACGACGTTCCATTTTTCCTCCCATCAGGGAAGAAAACTACCTTAGCATGGGCTCCTTGTTAATGGGGGGCAGTATACCCGCACCCTTCCGCGGTCCTCCTTCTTCTCTCTCTTCCTTCTCCCCCTGTTGAGAAAAGCCTCTCAGGTTCCTCAGACCCGGCGGCCGGCCTATCTCTTCGATCTTCGGGAGCATTCGCCGGCACTCGGGAGCGGCAAAGGCGCTGCCCGGCAGGAGCGATTTGCGCTCCACCTCGGAAGACGGACCCATTTTCGCCTTTTTCGGGCGAGGACGTTCCCCTCCTTTTCTCCACGACGAAGCAGGCGTCGGAACTCTTTCCGCGCCGAGCATCCCCCCCGGCTTATCTCTAAGCCTGGAGCAAACGGTTCTCATCCCTTTTCTCCGTGAATCCCTTTACTATGTCTCCGACCCGCTCATAAGCGGCCAGATCATTTTTCCGCTCTCGGGAATGTGGGAAGAGGCCGCGTATGCGGCGTTCACATAGAGTATGTTCCACATGCCGCCGGGTATGGTTGCGACCGGACGGAAACGGCAGCGGCGGAACAGGTCCGGGTTTCAGCGTTGTTGAGCACCCGACGACGCCAACAAGTACCATAAGGAGTTGACTATATGGCTGGGCATGTTTCCGGAGAAGAGCACGGCGGTGAGAAACTCAAAAGAGGTCTCAGCAACCGGCACATTCAACTGATCGCCATCGGCGGCGCCATCGGCACGGGCCTCTTCATGGGCTCCGGCCGGACCATCAGCGTTGCCGGCCCGTCCATCATCATGGTGTACGCGATTATCGGCTTCTTTCTGTTTTTTGTTATGAGGGCCATGGGCGAGCTGCTGCTCTCGAACCTCGCGTACAAGTCGTTCATGGACTTTGCCGAAGACCTCCTGGGACCGTGGGCCGGTTTTTATATCGGCTGGACCTACTGGTTCTGCTGGGTGGTGACGGGCACGGCCGACATCATCGCGATATCGGGCTACATAGCCTATTGGTTCCCAACGCTCACCCCATGGGTGCCGGCGTTTGGGTTCATCCTGCTGCTGGTCGCCCTGAATATGGTGTCGGTGAACCTGTTCGGCGAAATGGAATTCTGGTTCGCCTCCATCAAGATTGTCGCCATCGTGGCGCTGATCGCCGTGGCCGTCGGCCTGGTGGCCACGGGTTTTGTCTCTCCCACCGGACACGAGGCATCGCTCGCGAATCTGTGGATACACGGCGGCGTCTTCCCCAAAGGCCTGATGGGCTTCTTGGCGGGCTTCCAGATAGCGCTGTTCGCCTTTGTGGGGATTGAGCTTATCGGCACCACGGCGGCGGAAACAAAAGATCCCGAAGTGACTTTGCCCCGCGCCATCAACGCGGTGCCGTTCCGGATCGTGTTCTTCTACGTGCTCGCCCTGGTGGCGATCATGTGCATCACCCCCTGGAACCTGCTTGATCCCAACGGGAGTCCCTTCGTGCACACCTTTGATCTCGTCGGGGTGGCCGCCGCGGCCAGTATCGTGAACTTCGTGGTGCTGACCTCGGCCGCTTCTTCCGCCAACAGCGGCATCTACTCCACAAGCCGGATGCTGTACGGCCTTTCGGTGGTCGGCGTGGCGCCCAAACTGTTCGGGCGCCTTTCCTCGCACAGGGTGCCGGCGTTCGGCCTGATGTTCTCCTGCCTCTGCCTGCTGCTGGGCTCGGCCATGCTGATCATCATGCCCTCGGTCATGGAGGCTTTCACGGTCATCACGACCATCTCCGCGAGCCTGTTCATCTTTGTGTGGACGATTATGCTGCTCTCGTACCTGGCCTACGCGCGTAAGTATCCCGAGCGCCGCGCCGCCTCCAAGTACAAGGTGCCCGGAGGCATCCCCATGATCTGGGCGACCCTGGCCTTCTTCACGTTTGTGGTCGTCGCGCTCCTGCTTGAAGAAATCACCCGCGACGCGCTGATCATCACCCCGGTGTGGTTTGCCGTTCTCGGCGTGGGCTACCACTTCGCGCGCAAGAGCAAGGCCGCTTGCGGCGGCAAGCTGCAATAACCCGCGAGGGAATGTTCCCTTCGCATGTGGATATGGTTTTACGGATGCACGCCGCTTCGGCGTCACCCTGAGAAAGATACATCCAACGGAAGCCTCCTGTTGATGTATCCGGCTCCGCCGGGCAAAGGCCCCGAGTCAAGCCCACCCCCCGGCGGAGCCACCCCGAGTGCCATACCGGAACTCCCGACATCGCGGATGTCGGGAGTTCCGCCGGTTCGGCCGGAAGGACGGCGTTGACGGCCTGGGGGGAAGGGACTATACCGCCCTGGGACGGGGGAATCGGCCCCTGAGGAGAAAATCGCGCCCAGGCCGGACGGTCGGGAAAGGAGCCGCCATGTTTCGCGCTTTACGCATCGCTTTTTTGCTGTTCGCGTTTTGCCCGGCCGCGTACGCCTCCGAATGGCGGGAAAGCCCCGAGATCGCGGCCGTATTCGCCGCTGCAGGGGCGAAGGGAACGTTTATCCTGTATGACGTCGCCGGCGGTGTGTCTATTGGATACGACCACAAACGGGCCGAAACCCGTTTTGTGCCCGCCTCGACGTACAAGATCCCCAATACCTTGCTTGGGCTTGAAACCGGCGCGGTCACGAGTGTCGACGAGGTGCTGCCCTACGGCGGCGAATCGCAGCCGGTCAAGGCCTGGGAGCGGGACATGAGCCTGCGCGAGGCGATCCGGGTTTCCAACGTGCCCGTGTATCAGGAATTGGCTCGGCGTATCGGCCTGGAGCGGATGCGGGCCGGCCTGGCCGCGCTGGACTACGGCAACGGTGAAGTCGGCTCGGAGGTGGACAGGTTCTGGCTGGACGGGCCGCTGCGGATCAGCGCGATCGAGCAGGCGCGGTTTCTCGCCCGCCTGGCCGGAAAAGGACTGCCGGCCTCACGGGAGGCGCAGGCTGCCGTGAGGGAAATTCTTCTTCTGGAACAGACCTCCGAACGGGCCCTGTTCGCCAAGACCGGCTCCGCGCTGAGCGCCTCGCCTCACGTGGGCTGGTGGGTCGGTTGGGTGGAGACCTCCGGCCGGGTGTATACCTTTGCCCTGAACATGGACATCACCCCGGACTCGGCTCCGGCGGAGCGCATTGAACTGGGCAAAGCCTGCCTGAGGGCCTTGGGCGTGTGGTAGGTGTCACTCCCCGGTGCGGGAATGGAAGCGTGACAGAATCCGGTGCAGCAGGTACAGCCTGTCTTGCATACCCAGAGAGGCTTCCACGTAAAGAGCCAGGGGTTTTGTTGAATCCCAGGTCTTGATGCCTTGCCAGACATCCTCGGCCTGCGGCCGCGTTTCGCCGGGGGCGGGGTGGTGCAGAAAGTAGGCTGTCAGGCCTTCACACAACTTGTCTTCAAATGTTTGCAGTTTCTCATCCGCTTGGCGGGCATGTTGCTCCAGCAGGCGGGCGGCTTCCTGAACAGCCTCCCAGGAGGTGGCGCGGCCGGCCTTTTCCGCCTGGCGGCGTGTGCTTTGCCCGCCGGCCCGGGCCGTGTCGGCGGCTTTGCTGATGCCGCCCCGCGCCGCCGCGATCAGGCCCGCGTCGGGAAAGCGAAATTGGGCCAGGTGCTTCTCCGCCTCCTCCAGCCATTTCTCCGCTTCGTTCGGCCATGAGGGCTCGTCCCGCCGGTACTTCGCGGCCAGATCGGAGAGCCGCGCCAAGTGGGCGGTCAGAATTTCCTTGATGATGGATTGCAGCATGGCTTACTCGGGGGTCAGGCGGGCGCCTTGCTCATCTTCGATCCAGGACAATCCCTCTTCCAGCAGGCTGAAGCGCAGCCGGGTCAGGCTCCCGGCCTCCGCCTTGTTCTTGATGTCGTCGGTGCATACTTCCAATTCCAGCTCAGCCGGGGCCGGGGCGACGCTGAAGCACAGGTCCGCAGCGGCCTGGCCGGCCGCCTGGACGACCTTGTTGTACTGGGCGTTGTCGCGGATTTCCTTAAACAACTTGCGCAGGTAGTCCTTTTTGTTTTCCGCGTCGAGATAGGCGTCGCTCCGGCCTATGCGTTCGGCCAGCCGTTCGGCGCATTCCGCAGCCGTCACGGCCGCCCGAAGCGAGCTCTGCGGCTCAAGCAGACGCAGGGCGCGCAACAATATCTCGTGTACCAGCCGTTTCAGGCCCGTCCTGGTCGCCATGCCGATTTCTTCGCGAATGATCGGCTCAAGGGCGGAGGGAATATCCGGCCCCCTGGACTCCAAAAAACTGTAAACCCTGGCCCGGAGTTGCTCTTGTATGGACTTGGAGAGCATTTCCAGCGCCTCCGGGTGGGCTAGGGCTCGCCACAATTCAATGCCGACGGAGAGATCTTTGCGAGTGGGGTCTTCTTCGGCAAGCAGCTCGTGGTCAAAGGCCAGTTTTTCCGCAGCCAGATCGGCCAGGCGTTGTGTCTCGGCGGCGGCGGAATCGGCCAGGCGCCCGGCGGGAACAATCCTGAGGGATGCCGGCGCATGCACCTTTTTGACCAGCACGGGCAGGCTGATATCAATGCTCCGGAAGCGCAGGCGGGGCACGGCCATGCCTTGCATCAGCGGGTGGCGGCGGTACAGGTAGGCCAGGTTGACCGTGGCCATGTCGGCAATCTGCCTGGCCTGGGCCGCGCCGGAAACAAGGGAGCCGAGAACGTCGGAAAACAGAACACGGGAATTATCGGAGGAGTCGGACATGGCGTTCCTCTTGGGCGAGGCCTCCGGACGCCGGGGGGCGCCCGGAGGTTGGGTTTATCGTGTGTGGGATGAGCGTTGCCGGCAACGGTACCGTATGGGTGCCTACTTGTCGGTCGTGGTCCCACCGGTGGTCTTGGGCGGAATGCCGCCTTTCTTTTCTTGGATGGACTGCTCCAGCAGGGAGAGCAGACGCTCGGTGCCGGCCGGCATCTCTTCGTTCTGCGCTTCAACATGCACATGCATGTCAAAGGTGCGCTCTTCCTTATTCGAGCTGGCGTTGGTCTTTTGATAGGAAACCTTGGTGTTGAGCTTCGCCGTCACAAACCATCCGGACTTCACGTCCAGGTTGGTGTCGGTTTTGAAGTCATCCTCGGATTTTTGCTCAAGCGTGGACGTGATTTTGGCGTTGAAGTCGATGGTGGCTTTTTTTACCGAAATGTAGGGAATGGGCAGCATGGTGAGGAACGGCACGCTCAGCGTGAATTGTTCAGACTGGCCCGCTTTGGCCGGGTCGTCGCTGGCTCGGTTATAAGAGAATTGAACCGTCCGCGCGTTGCCGTCCTTGTCAAAAGCCGCTTCTTTGATGAAGTTGACGGTCGAGATGGCCGCCTTGGCCTGGGCCGTAACCACGGCGTTGAGCGGGCCGCCGATGAGATTGGCGAAATCCAGAGTCGCAAGTTCTTGTCCTGTCACTGCCATAGCTACCTCCTCGGTAGGTTACAGGTTGGCGCCGGCAGTCCGCAGTGCGGAGCGTTGGCGCAACGACAAAGAACATACGCGGGAACCGGCTCTACCGGCGCGCGTGAGAGATCAAATCGGGAACATATAGGCCCTATTGATGTATCGATAAGACGATACTTTCAGTGCGAAAAAAAATCTCTAGTAGAAATTTTCTCTACACTGTGGCAATGTGAAAGTCAAATTTATCAGAAATAATTTTTGAAAGAGGATTTATAAAAGATCAATTATTAACATGATGTTCAGCGCGGTCACCACAAGGGCCAACACAACCAATGTGGCCTTCAGAAAGGGGCTGTTGGCGTGCCTGCCCATGATCCGGGGCGAGGAAGTCAAGCCGATCTGGGCGATCATGGTTATCGGCAACTGTACGGAAAGCGCCGCCTGGGAGAGCAGCAGGCCCTTGAAGGGGTCGTCGATGGTCCAGATGATCGCCAGGCTCAGGGTGAGAGAGGCGACAACCCCGAGCCTGCTGTGGCGGTCGTGGATGTCATAGGCCTTTCCGGCCATGCCGGCTGTAATGATGCCCCCGGCCATGCCCGCCGTGACTGAAGACGCGACGCCCGCCATCAGCAGGGCCACAGCGAAAATATCCGCCGCGTGCGCCCCCAGAAGGGGTTGTAACAGTTCCCGGGCCTGTTCCAGCTCGGTCACGGCCGTGCCCGCGCACCAGAACGCGGCCGCCGCCAGGATGATCATGGCGCTGTTGATGGCCCACCCCACGAGCATGGAGAACAGGGTGTCCAGAAACTCGTAGTCGAGTTGCTTGGCGATCACCGTTTCGTCCTCGCGGTTCCATTGCCGGCTCTGGATAATCTCGGAATGCAGAAACAGGTTGTGGGGCATGACCACGGCGCCGAGAACGCTCATAATAACCAGCATGGAGCCTTCCGGAAAGGCCGGGGTGACCCAGCCCGCCGCGGCTGCCGGCCATTCTTCGTGGATCAGGGAAAGCTCATACAGAAAGGAGATCCCGATCAGCGAGACGAAACCGATAATCCAGCGCTCGATTTTGCGGTAGGAATTGGTCAGGAGCATGAACCCCGTGAGCAGGCCGGTCAGCGCGGCCCCCGCCGGAATGGGCAGGCCGAAGAGCATCCGCAGGGCGATGGCCCCGCCCAGCAACTCGGCCATGCCGGTCATCACGGCCGCCCCGAAAGCGGAAAGCAGAACGGGCCGGGAAACGCGGCGGGGCAGAAAACGGGTGATGCCTTCGGCCAGGCATTCCCCGGTGACTATTCCCAGGTGGGCCGCGTTATGCTGCAAGACGATCAGGATGATAGTGGAAAGTGTGACCATCCAGAGCAGCGCATAGCCGTATTCGGCCCCTGCGGCCAGGTTGGCGGCCCAGTTGCCGGGGTCGATAAAGCCCACGGCAACCAGCAGGCCGGGGCCGATATACTTGAGAATCTCCCGGCCGGAGGTGTGCCGGCGGGCGTGGGTCTTGTCGGGCTTTCGCCGCCACATGGAATGCTCCGGGGGAACGGGGGTTATGACCGTTTTTTTACCCGCACAACTCTATCATCTCCCCTGGGTTGTGCTCAAGGGGACGGAACATCCCGGCTCCGCGCGGCCGGAACCGGGATGGCCGGCTATTCGCAAGCGCGGGTTATCGCAACAGCGCGGCCGCGCCGGCCTTGGCGACTTCCACATCGTTCTCCACTGAGCTGCCGCTGACGCCCACGGCGCCGACGATCAGGCCGTCCTTGTTCTTCAGCAGCTCGCCGCCGCCGAAAATAATCATGCCTTCGTTGGTCACTTCAATGCCGTACAGCGGCTGCCCCGGTTGCGCGGCCGCGCCCAGTTCCGAGGTGGACATGTTCAGCGCCCGGGCGGATTTGGCTTTTTTAATGCTGATGTCGATGCTGCCCAGGTAGGCTCCGTCCATGCGGGCAAATGCCTTCAGGTTGCCGCCCGCGTCGACCACGGCGATGTTCATGAGGGTGCCTTGCGCCTCGGCCTTTTTAACAGCCGCGGCAATGACTTTGTGGGCCTGTTCCATGGTTGTGTCGCCGGGCAGATATAATTTCGAAGCGTCGGCCGCGAAGGCCGCTCCGGCGGACAGGGTAATGCAGATGAGGAGCGGAAGAAGGCCGAGAACTTTGATCCGGGTGCTCATGACGCTTTCTCCATGCCGTTGAAGGTGAAAGGCGCGCAGAGGCCGCGTGGGCGCGTGGAACACAGGTACCGTATGTGCCCCCCGGCCGGCGTGTCAAGACCTATCAAGCCTGTGCCGCATGGAGTAGGCGTTCTCGGCGCGGGTGCGCGGCCGGCTTGTCCGCCGGCTTTTCGCTTGCCCTTGCAAACGCCGCGCGGTATGCTTATTCGTATTGTTGCCGGCAGCCGGGCCGGTGCGTTCCCAACCGGCGGGAGGTCGACATGGCCGTGAAAATTCTTGTTGTGGACGATGAACCCCACGTCCGTATGTTGTACCAGGAAGAGCTCCAGGCCGAAGGCTACGCCGTCGGCGTTTCTGACGGGCAGGAGCCCATCATGAGCGCCGTCGGGCGGGAAAAGCCCGATCTGGTGGTGCTCGACATCAAACTGGCCGACGTTTCCGGCCTGGATTTGCTCCAGAGCATCCGGGCCAATGATACGGCTCTGCCGGTCATCCTGAGCACCGCGTACGACAGTTTCCAGCACGATCTCAAGTCCATCGCGGCGGACGCCTACTGCGTGAAGTCCGTGGACCTGACCATCCTGAAAGACACCATCAAGCAGGTTCTGCAAAAGGCCGGAGTTAAAGCGTAACACCCCATGTTCCCACACATCACGACCGAGAACCTGACTATTTTCGCGTTGGCGTTCATCCCGGGTTTCTTCGGCATCATCTGCCACGAGGTGGCCCACGGCTGGGCCGCCTTCAAGCAGGGCGACCCCACGGCCAAGTTTTTGGGCAGGCTGACCCTGAACCCCATCAAGCATTTAGATCCAATGGGCACCCTGGTCTTCGCCCTGACCTGCCTGACCCCCGGTATGCTCATGTTCGGCTGGGCCAAGCCCGTGCCGGTCAACGCCCGCTATTTTAAAAAGCCGCGCGAAGGCATGATGGCCGTGTCTCTGGCCGGCCCCCTGGCGAATATCGCCGTGGCCGTGCTGTGCGCGCTTATTTATCGCGTTCTGGCCATGCTGCCGCTCAACGACGTCACCTACCTGGCCCGGTTTTCGATGCAATACGGCATCCTGATCAACTGCGGCCTGGCCTGGTTCAACCTCATGCCCATCCCTCCCCTGGACGGCAGCCATATCCTCTCCGGCCTTCTGCCCCGGGATCTGGCGATCAAGTACGAGGAATTCGGCCGCTACGGGCTGATTATCGTGCTCGCCCTGGCCTGGGCCGGGGTTCTGGGCACGATCATCGGGCCGTTCATCCGCTCCACGGCGCAGCTTGTCGGCCATATCGCCGGCATCACCTACGGCTTTTAACCCACCGTCCTTCCCGGAGAAAGCATATGTCGGATTCCCCCGTCTCAAAACTCGCCGCCGAGGCTTCGTGCCGCGCGGCCTCGGGTATGCGCCCCACGGGCGCCCTGCATATCGGGCACTACTTCGGCGTGCTGAAAAATTGGGTCGCCATGCAGGAAACCCTGGAGGCCTATTTTTTTGTGGCCGACTGGCACGCCCTGACCAGCGAGTATGAGAGCCCGCTGAAAATCCGCGAGTTCGTGCCGGAAATGGTCAAGGACTGGCTGGTGGCCGGCCTGGATCCGGAAAAGTGCGTGATCTTCCAGCAGTCCCAGATCAAGGAAACCGCCGAACTGCACCTGATCCTTTCCATGCTCTCTCCGGTTTCCTGGCTGGAGCGCTGCCCCACCTACAAGGAGCAGCAACAGCAAATTACCGATAAGGATCTCTCCACCTACGGGTTCCTGGGTTACCCGGTGTTGATGACCTCCGACATCGTCATGTACCGGCCCCGCTGGGTACCCGTTGGCCAGGACCAGGTGCCGCACCTGGAGCTTTCCCGCGAGATCGTCCGGCGCTTCAACTATCTGTACGGCGAGTATTTCCCCGAGCCGGAGGCCCACCTCACCCCGGCGGCCAAATGTCCCGGCCTGGATGGGCGCAAGATGTCCAAAAGCTACAACAACACCATCCAATTGCGCGAGGGTATGGAGACCATCACGCCCAAGGTCAAGGGGATGCTCACGGACAAAGCCCGCCTGCGCCGCACCGACCCCGGCAACCCGGACGAGTGCAACCTCTTCCCGTACCATGAGTTGCTGACCGACCCGGCGACCCAGGCCGAAATCCGCGCGGGTTGCACCTCCGCCTCTCTCGGCTGCGTGGACTGCAAGGGCATTCTCCTGAAGGGCCTCGACGCCTTTCTCGCCCCGCTGCAAGAGCGTCGCGCCGCCCTGGACGCCGACCCCGCCCGGGTGCGCGACGTGCTTGAGGCCGGCAACTCCCGGGCCCGCGCCGTGGCCCGCGCGACGATGGAAGGTGTGCGGGAACGCATCGGGTTTTAAAGAAGAGAGGACTCGGGGGAGGGGGAAAACCCTTCCCCCTTTCCCAAAAAACTTTGATTTCCAGTGACGAGGGCGGCACAGTTCCGTCAGGGTTCCCTCCCGGTTCAAAGCGGGGTGCAGCACTCTTCCGAGGTTCTGCCTCAAGTCCCACAACCCCTGCCGGGGCGGCCGGCCGCCGGAGGCACTCATGACGAACCCTTCCCCGAACCCTGCCGATCCCACCGAAGCGTTCCTGGCCGGTCTGCCGGAGATCGTGCCGGGCGAAACGTTTTTCTTTTCCTGCCATCCCGATGTTCCCTGCTTCAACGCCTGCTGCGCGGAGTTGACCCTGCCGCTGACGCCCTACGACGTCCTGCGCCTGACCCGCAACCTGGGCATGAGCAGCGAGCAGTTTTTCGAGGAATTCGTCGAGGCCGGAGCGGTCGAAGACACCGGCTTCCCCCGCGTGCACCTGCTCATGCAGGACATACCGGGCAGGCCCTGCCCCTTTGTGACCGGGCAAGGCTGCGCCGTGTACCCGGATCGCCCCTCGGCCTGCCGCACCTACCCTCTGGGCCGGGGCTGCCGGCCGGACGGGGCGAGTGGCTTGCGCGAGCAATATTTCCTGGTCCGCGAGGAACACTGTCGAGGCTTTGAGCAGCACGCGGCCTTCACCACCGCGACCTGGCTCTCGGATCAGGGGCTTGTCCCGTACCACCTGGCCAATGACCGCTACATGCTGCTTCTGGCCCGCTACAAGGAAAAATCCGGCGGCGCGATCCTTTCCGGCCGGCTGGCGACAATGGCCTTGCTCTGTCTGTATCAGCAGGATCGCTTCGCGGATCTGATCCGCTCCGTGGGCCTGTTCGAGCGGGTCAGGCCCCTGACCCCGGAGGCCGGGGAACGCATGGCCCGCGCCCTGGACGACCCGGAAGCCCGCCTGGACTTCGCCCTGGACTGGCTGGAACTGGTCTTTCTGGGCGGCGGAGCGGCGCTCGCCCCCAAGGAAAAAGAATGAATCGGTTGCACCACCCCAACGTTCTGGACCTCCCGGCTCTGCTGCGCACCCTGGGATCGTTGCGCGCGGCCGGGAAGAAGCTGGTCTTCACCAACGGCTGCTATGATGTCCTGCACCCCGGCCACGTGGATTTGCTGGCCCGCGCCCGCGCTTTGGGCGATGCCCTGATCCTGGGCCTGAACACGGACGCCTCGATCCGGCGCCTGGGCAAGGGGGCGGATCGGCCGGTCAATCCCTATGAAGTGCGGGCTTTCACGGCCGCGCATCTGGCCTCCGTGGATTTTGTGACGTTTTTTGCTGAAGACACGCCCCTGGAGTTGATCCGGGCGGTGGCCCCGGATATTCTGGTCAAGGGGGGGGATTGGAGCCCGGAGCGCATTGTCGGCCGGGATCTTGTCGAGGCTTCGGGCGGAAGCGTGCACTCGTTGCCGCTGTTGTCCGGTTTTTCCACCACCGCGCTGATCGAGCGCATCCGCACAACGGCTCCGGCCGGAGGCGACCTGTGAAAAAAATTCTTCTGCCCCTTCTTTTCCTGCTCGGCGCGGTCCCGGCCGCCCCGGCTCAGTCCCCGGCCATGCCGGAATCCGTGCTCTTCTACCCGGACATGGCCGAGGTCACCGTGGTCGAGCGCCTGGCCCCCACCACGGTGGCAGGCCGGCGCGGCCTGCTTCTGCACTTGCCCCAGAATGCCGACGCGCGCGGCTTTTCCGTGACCGTGGCCGGCGAGCCCGCCGGGCCGGGCATCTGGTTCACCGGCGCCGACCCGGACAACCGCAAGCCGGCGGTCGTGGACCCCGAGGACGAGACCGACCAGGAACGCCGGGCGCTGCTCCAGGCCATTCTGGACGGCCGACGTGAAAAGATCCGCCTGGAAGGTGCTCTGGCCGGCGTCCAGGCCCGCCTGGGTGTCTGGAACGACCGTAACCCGCCGGAAAAAGGCGACAGCCCCGACGAGTTGGACAAGCTCGACACCCTTTTGGCCGAGCGCCTGCCCAAGCTCCACGCCGACGGTGAGAACCTTGAGCAAAGCATCGAAGCCCAGGAGCGGAAAATCCACAAAGCCGAAGAAGCCCTGCGTGATTACGACAAGGACCGCAAGGATCTGAAGGTGCTCCTTTCCGCCGACGGCGTGTCCGGCCCGGTTGAGGTCCGCTACACCTACGCGGTGCCGGCCGGAATGGCCTCGAACTACCGCATTCTGGCCGAACCCAAGGAAAAACGGGTGACCATCGTGCAGCAGGTGGCCCTGGCCCAGCACTCCGGCATGGACTGGAAGAACGTGAAGATTTCCGTTTCCACCCTGCGCAAACAGCAGACCTTGGCCCCGCGTTACCCGGCCCTCTGGACGGTGGACTTCGAGCAGCCCGTCGTCGCGGATGAGACGAATTACACGGAAGAAACGAGATTCAGCCGGATGAAAGTGGAGGAATCCGCCCCTGCGCCCGCTCAGGCCAATGTCGCCTTCTTGGACATGCGGGGTGATGCGCCCCGGCCCGCTCCCGTTGCCGTTGCCGAAGACCGCAGCACCTTCCGGCTCTGGGATCTCGGCGCCCGCAGCCTGGAAGACGGCCGGGCCACAGAGATTCAGGTGCTCAAGGAAAGCCACGACGCCCGCTTCTTCTACACCCTGCGCCCGGCCACGGATCGCCTGGGCTTTCTCTGCGCCGAAGTCGCGACCAAAGAGCCGCAGGAACTGCCCCCCGGCCAGGCCCGCTACTATGTGGACGGCGTGCTCGTGGGCGAGGCTCCCTTCGCCTTCAACGGCGACAAGGGCCGCTTCTTTTTGGGCCAGGATCCGCGCGTGACCGCGGCCATGCGCGACCTGAAGCGCGAGACCGGCACCCAGGGCTTTTTGAGCAAGGAAAACACGGTGGTCTGGCACTGGGAAATCACGGCCAAAAACGCCCGTTCCTATCCGATCAGCGTGCAGGTGGAAGACCCGGCCCCGAACCCGGCGGCCGACGCCTTCAGCGTCAAGCTTGAGTCCAAGCCCGCGCCGGAGTCCACCTTTACCGAGCCCCTCCAGGGCACCCGCAAGATCTACCGCTGGAGCCTGGAGCTCAAGCCGGGCGAAAGCTCGGTCATTGACCACCAGGTCACGGTATCCGGCCCGTCCGACAAGCCCTTTGAGCCCGGCCGGGGGACGCGCTGATGATTCCCTCCCGGCCGATCCGCGCGACGTCTCTCTCCCTGGCCGCCCTGGCCTGCTGCCTGGCGCTTGCGGCCTGCGGCCCGAAAACCGCCGGCTTCGGCACGCGCTACCCGGGCGCCGGAGCTTCCGACGCGCAAATCTGCCGGGATCTGACGACCATGCCCCAGGATCTCGCGCCCTATGCCGACAAGGCCGGGGCGAACACCGTCCTGCTCGGGGTGGCGGAACAGGCCGAGGCCGTGGAGAAATCCCGCCTCCGCCTGTTCCGGCCCTGGGAGACGCGCGAGCCCTCCAAGTGGGTGAAGAAATCCCTGGCCGCCGATTTCAACCTCAAGCCGACCAAGGGCTATGCCGAAAACCTGCGCCCCTTCCCGCCGGAGGAGTGGGCCCGCCTGCGCGCCCTGGCCCAGCCGGAACAATACCCGCTGCGCCGGGAATACGGCATCACGGTGCGCAACACCGCGCTCCGGGCCATGCCCACGCACACGCCGTTGTTCCTGAATCCGGACATGGCCGGCGAAGGGTATCCCTTTGACTACTTTCAGCATTCGGCCTTGTGGATCGGCAGCCCGGTTTACATCTGCCATGTCTCCGCCGACGGGCAATGGGTGCTGGCCGAAACGGACTTCTCGGCGGGCTGGGTTCCGGCCGAGGATGTGGCCGTGGTCGACGAGGCTTTCATGACCCGGATGCGCACCACGCCCCTGGCCGCGGTTACCCGCGACAAGGTCGTACTGCAACCCCACGGCGGGCCGAAAGATCGCGTTACCGGCAGGCCCGGCGCGGTCACGGCGCATATCGGCACGCTCCTGCCTTTGGCGCGGCGCTCGCCGCTTACCGTGGTCTTCCCGCGCCGCGCAGAGGACGGCCGGGCGATCTGGGTCGAGGTCGCCCCGGCCCCGGACGAGATCGCGCCCTGGCCCCTTGCCGCCACGCCCGCGAACATCGCCCGCCTGGGCAACGAGATGATCGGCCAACCCTACGGATGGGGCGGCCTGTTCGAAAACCGCGACTGCTCGGCCCTGACCAGGGATCTGCTCATTCCCTTCGGCCTCCGCCTGCCGCGCAACTCGGCCACGCAGGCGAAATTCGGGGCGCAAACGGATCTGGCCGGCCAGGACGCGGACCAGAAGGAAGCCCGCATCCTGGCCGGGGGCAAACCCTTTTTCTCGTTGATCCGGATGCCCGGCCACATCGGCCTGTACGTGGGGGAATACGCGGGCAGGCCGGCCATGTTCCACAACGTCTGGGGTCTGCGGGTGAACACCGCCGGCCCGGACGGCCCCATGACCGGCCGGGCGGTTATCGGTAAGGCTGTGGTTACCTCGCTCCGGCCCGGCGCGGAATTGCCGAATATCGCCACGGAGGCGAGCCTGCTGGACCGTGTGGACTGCCTGAGCGTCCTGCCCGAGGCGGAAAAAGAGGCCAAACCCGCGCCGCGCAAACAGCCCGCCAAGGCCCCCGCTCGGAAATCCCAATCCAGAAAACGCTAGGCGCCCCGGCTTCATGAGTCACTCATGGAGCCGGGGCCGACTCGCCGCTCGTCTCACGGCGGCAAGGAGCACATATGCCTCACTTCATTCTGCGCCGGGAACGTTGCAAGCAATGCGGAATCTGTTCCCTGGTCTGCCCGGCCAAGATCCTGAAAGGGGAGGAGGGCGCGTTCCCCTCGCAGCGCCCCAATACGGACGGCCGTTGTATCGCCTGCGGCCACTGTACGGCCTTCTGCCCGCACCGGGCCTGCGATATCGACGTCCTTCCGCCCGACCTGTACCGGCCGGTGGAACGCAAGCTGCTGCCCTCGCCCGAAGCCGTGGCCGCGCTCTGTAAAAGCCGGCGTTCCATCCGGCAGTACAAAGAGAACCCGGTGCCGCGCGAACTGCTGGCCTCGATATTGGAAACGGCCGGCCATGCGCCCACGGCCAAGAACCAGCGGTCCCTGCGCTTCGCCTGTCTCGGCCGGGGGGCGTTGAGCACCCTGGGAGACCTGATGGCCGAACGTCTGGAAAAACCCGAGGCAACCGCGCTGATCGTCGAGGCCAAAGGTCTGGCCCTGGCTTGGCGCAGGGGGATGGACCCAATCTTCCGGGGCGCGCCCCAGGCGGTGTTTGTCATCGGCCCGAACGGCCACTGGGACGGGGTCGACGCGGTTATCGCCGCGACCTATCTCGAAGTGGCGGCCCTGCCCCACGGCATCGGCTGCTGTTGGGCCGGCTACGCCATGAGCCTGTTGCGCGAGAGCGCGGCCATGCGCGCTGTGGTGGGCCTGCGCGAGGGCGAGGCGGTTCACGCGGTCCAGATGATCGGGTTCATCCGGCTGCGCCCCACGGGTATTCCGGCCCGCGAGCCGCTGAACTGTACCTGGGTGGAGTAGCGAACTTTTCGGTAGCTTTCCGATACGCGGGGCGCGTCCTGTCCCGCGGCGGCCGGTCATCTTGCGGACCAAGGAGGAGACCATGATTCCGTATTATGTCGTCGATGCCTTCAGCGATGCCCCGTTCGGCGGCAACCCGGCCGGGGTCTGCCTGCCCGCCCGGCCCCTGCCCGATGCCCTGATGCAGCGGATCGCGGCCGAGAACAATCTGCCCGAGACGGCCTTTGTGCTGCAAAACGGCGCGGACTGGGATCTGCGCTGGTTCACCCCGGAAACGGAGATTGACCTCTGCGGCCACGCCACCCTGGGCACGGCCTTTGTGCTTGACCGCTGCGTGGGCGCTCCCGGCCCCTATGTGTTCCACACCCAAAGCGGCGAGTTACGGGTTGCGCGCAAGGGGGATCTTCTGGAAATGGACTTCCCCTCCCGGCCGCCCGCGCCCGCCGAGCTTCTTCCGGCCATGTGCGAGGCCCTTGGGACCGTGATTCTTGAGGCGCATCGCTCGCGCGATCTGGTGCTGGTGCTGGAATCCGCCGAGGCCGTGTGCCGCCTGACCCCGGACATGGAAAAACTCAAGGCCCTGCCCGATACGTTCGGAATCATCGTCACGGCCGCGGGCGAGGGCGACGCGGATTTTGTTTCCCGCTTCTTCGCGCCCGGCGCGGGCATCCCCGAAGATCCCGTGACCGGCTCGGCCCATTCCACGCTCATTCCGTTCTGGGCCGCCCGCCTGGGCAAAAAGATCATGAAGGCTCGCCAACTTTCGCCCAGAGGTGGCGTTCTGTATTGTGGGGACGCCGGGGGGCGGGTGACGATCGCGGGTTCGGCCCGGCTGTATTTGGAAGGGATGATCCACGCGGGCTGAGGCGGCGCAGGGGCCGGACCTTGCCGGCGCCCGCAAAAGGGCTTACATTTTTCTTGGGATATAATGCCGTCCTACGCCCGCCACGCTTTTCGGCGGGCGGTTCACCTTCACGCAAGCGAGGTATGCAATGGCCATGAAAGTTGTCGTTATCGGCGCGGTGGCCCTCGGACCCAAGGCGGCCTGCCGGTTCAAGCGGCTCATGCCAGAGGCCGAGGTCGTCCTGATCGACCAATCTTCCCGTATTTCCTACGGCGGCTGCGGCATTCCGTATTATATCTCGGGTGAGGTCAACCGGGTGGAAGAACTCCAGGCCACCCCATACGGCACCATCCGTGACGAGGAATTTTTCCGGACCCACAAGGGCGTGACGGCCATGACCCGGACCAGGGCCACGGCCGTGGACCGCGCCGGCAAAACCGTGACCGTCGAGAATCTCGAAACCGGGGCCGTGTCCACCCTGCCGTATGACAAGCTGGTGCTGGCCATGGGCAGTTCGCCCAACCGGCCGCCCATTCCGGGCATCGAGCTGGCCGGCATCGGCCCGGCCACGAACCTGGACGAGGCCGAGGCGATCAAGAATTCCGTGGCCGCCGGCTCGGTGAACAACGCCGTGGTCGTGGGCGGCGGCTTTATCGGCCTGGAAGTGGCCGTGGCCCTTGGCGACATGTGGGGCATTCCGACCTCGGTGGTGGAGATCGCGCCGCAGATTCTGCCCAACTTCCTGTCCGCGACCCTGGCCCGCATGTCCGAAAAAGACCTGACCGACAACGGCGTTTCCGTGTTCACCAATGAGAAGGTCGTGCGTTTTGAGGGCGAAAACGGCCGGGTGAGCAAAGTGATCACCGACAAGCGCGAGATTTCAGCCGAATTGGTGGTCATGGCCGCCGGGGTGCGCCCCAATACGGAAATCGCCAAGGCCGCCGGGCTGGAGCTGACCGAGCGCGGCCTGATCGTCGTCGACGAGCACATGCGCACCTCGGACCCGGATATTTACGCCGGCGGCGACTGCGTGGCGATCCCCAACCTGGTCACCGGCAAGCCGGGCTGGTACCCGCTCGGTTCCATGGCCAACCGCCAGGGCCGGGTGATCGGATCCAACCTGGCGGGCAAGGACGAAACTTTCCCCGGCGGGGTCGGCGCCTGGGGGGTGAAGCTGTTCGGCCAATGCGCGGCCGGGGCCGGCCTGACCCTGGAAAGCGCCCTGCGCGAGGGCTTCGACGCGATCAACGTCCACGTGGAGCAGATCGACCGGGCTCACTTTTACCCGGACAAGGCCCTGATGGTTCTGGAAATGGCCGTGGACCGCGCCTCCCGCCGAGTGCTCGGCATCCAGGGCATGTGCCCGAACGGCGACGCCCTGGCCGCCCGGATCAACGCTCTGGCCCCTCTGATCGGGCGCGGGGCGGTCGTTTCCGACGTCTCCAACCTGGAGGTGCTGTACTCCCCGCCCTTTGCCGCTGCCATGGACATCATCAACGTGGTCGGCAACGTGGCCGAGAACATTCTGGAAGACCGCTGCCGGCCCATGACCCAAGAGGAATTCGAAAAACTCTGGGCGAACCGGGACACGGACGAGGTCTTTTTCCTCGACGCCCGCGTGGACCGCGACGCCGCGCCGTATCTGGAAAAATACCCCCGCCACTGGCACAACATCCCTCAGGACGAGATCCGCGAGCGCTTCAAGGAAGTGCCCACGGACAAGCCCGTGGTCCTGGTCTGCAACACCGGTCTGCGCTCGTACGAGGCGCAGTTGGAACTGACCGCGCTCGGCTTCGCGAACACCCGCTCGGTGCTCGGCGGGATGTCGTCGGCCAAGCGCCTGGGAACGGACATCTAAGGAAGGGAACGCTGTTACGCATCCTTTTGAAAGAGGGGCCGGCTCTTCCGTCCAGCCCCTCTTTTAAATTTGTCGCAGCGCCAAGCGGCATTTTTCTTCCCCGGTCTATGACTCCGGCGAATCCTTCCCAGTATACCGGAACCTAGGCTCAGGACTCATTAATTGCAAAAAGTAGGAAAGTTGGTTAGTTGTGCTTATGGAGGGTGCAATGGGTCAACTTTTCTACCTTTCTGTCGGGCAACTCGAACGTATCAAGCCTTTCTTCCCACTTTCACACGGCA
>JAVBQP010000077.1:0-24852 GCA_031548905.1 Desulfovibrio sp.
TCTTTACGGGATCTTGCTGGACATTTTTATCTATATCTGGCCCAGACAAAACCAAAACCTGCAACGAGCCTGACATCTTTCCAAAAGACACAAAGCCCGGATTTGGCTTGGCCAAATCCGGGCTTTGTCAGCAGTCTGACCACCCGCTATGCGGGTGGTTTTGATTTCTTAAGTCCGAGTGCGGGAGGAGGGAAGTGCCTGCGGCCGGGTCGTTTGCTCCGTAGTATCTTGCAGCCTTCAGAGAAAGCCGGCGCTACCGCGCCGTGGATGCCGCGCGTTCGCGGCCCGTCTCGTGGTCATTCCGGCCAGGCGGCGAGCAGCCGCGTGCCGTCCTGGCGCAACGCGGGGTTTGAGGCGGCCAAGCCGAGCAGTCTTTGCCGCAAGAATCCATTGAAGTGCGTCCGATCGAAAATTCCTTTTTCGTCATTGGCATGGCGTAAACGCAGCGCCCAATCGAAGGCGCCGGCGATTTCCGCTCGGGTTTTTATCGGCGACGCGAAGAAAAAATGCTCGTGAAAGGCGATTTCGCGACAGAGGGGAGAGAAGCCGAGCAGCCGGAAGGCCTGCATCTGCACCCTCTTGCTCAGGGCTTGCTGTTCCTGCGTTCGCCGGCTTGAGACCTGTGCCGAGTGCCGGTGGTACTGGCCGAGAACGTCTTTCAGATTGGCGAAACGCGCTTCCGGGTGATGCAGCGCCAGCCGCATCCACAGTTCGTAGTCTTGGGCGCAGGTCATTTTGGGATCATAGCGCAGATTGTGCCGGCGCAGGGTAGCGCCGCGAAACATGACGAACGGATGCGGCAGCGGGTTGAAAAACAAGAGCGCGGCTTTGATTTCTCCGTCTGTTTGCGGGGGAGTGTCCAGGTAACAGTGTTCCGCCGATCGCACGGAGAACGCGCCGCCGCAAACCCAGATATCCTTATGCTCGCGCAGCAAAGCCGCCTGGGCGGCCAATCTTCCCGGCAGGCTGATGTCGTCGGCGTCCATGCGGGCGATAAACTCGCCACGCGCCAGGGGCAGCAGGTTGTTGAGCGTGGCGGTAAGGCCCAGGCGCTCCGGGTTTTTATGCAGCGCGATGCGTGGATCCTGTATGGCGGCGATTTGGTCCGCCGTGCGGTCGTCGGAGGCGTCATCGGCGATGAGGAATTCGAAATCGCCTTCGGTTTGCCCCAGCATGGATTGCATCGCCGTTTGGACAAAACCCTCCGCGTTACAGGCGGACATGATGATGCTGATCAGGGGGCGGGCGCTCTTGCCCGGCCGGGCGTGATGTTCAGTCATGCGTTGTGCTCCGTAAGGCGGGCGGGTAAGCTTTCGATGGGCGGCTCGTTCCCCCCGGAGGCCGCGCTCCGGGCCTGTTCCCATGTTTCGGCGGAACCGCCGGCGGAATGTCCGCGCGCTCCGACGATTTCCTGCAAAATATCCGCCTGCCGCAGGCGGGCAAAAGACCGGAAGCCTTCCTCCGCCTGGGCCCGCAACGCACTTCCGTCGCTCAGCAGGCGCTCGACACAGGGGACGAGATCCTCATATGCACTGTAAATACAGGCCGTTTCCAGCCCGGCCGGGATTTCCGTGTCGGGCCCGCATTCGGAAACAACCGCCTTCCGGTTGGCCCACAGGTAACCCAGCCGCACCACCTCAAGGCTCGCGGGCAGATGGTAATGGATGTTCAAAATCAGGGCGCTTTGGGCGATCATGCGGTCCCGCTCTTCGCCCAGCAGCGGGCCGGAAGGCAAAAACAACCGGGTTCCCGCGCGTTGCAGTTTGTCGAGGGCTTCTATCCGGCGCTTGTTCAGGAATCCGTAAAACAGGACATCAACCGCCGGCCGGGCGGCCGGGATACGGGTCATTTCGTCCACATACCCGAGGCGCACATGCCGGGCGTGAATGCCGAAGCGCCGCCGCAGCCCTTCACAGTTCCGCGCGCTGTAGTCCCAGACCTGGAACTCCTTGAGTATGCGCACATACTGCGGGGTGAACCAGATATCGCCCGACGAAAGCTGCTCCAGGTTGAAAATGATGGTGTTGTTCGGAATATGCTCCACCGGCAGACGGGTGTACTGGTTCACTCCGAAGAGAATGTTCGTTGCCGTGGGGTGCAGGGAGTTGACCCGGATTTCCACAGCGAACCCAAGCCGGCGGAAGCCGAAGTAGAGGGGGAGGATGGCGTCGTCAAACCCGGAAGCGGCGGGCTCCGGCCCTGGATGGAATTTGACGAGTGAAAAATGCATGAGCCCTCCCGGCGGCGAACGGCGTGTCAATAAATGCCGGCCACCCCGGAGGCAAGCAAAAGCTATGCCACGTTTTTGAAGGAAGGGAAGGGGAGAGAGGCGAAGTCCGTGCCGTGGGTTCTTCTTGCCGGCCCGCTCAATACGTCCGGATATACTCGTCCAGGTTTTCGGCCGTGCAGGAGCGGCTTACCCAGAAGGCGGCGGCCCAGACCATCAGGGCGGTGGCCTGGGTGTCGTCCAGGCGCTTGACCTTGGCCAGAAGGGTGTCTTTGCCGGTGCCGTGCTTTTCGTGCAGGCCCGCTTCGCAGGCGTCTTGCAGGCGCAGGATCAGGTAAGAGGCGCGGGTGCTTTCAGGGGTCAGGCGGATGTCTTTGTAAGCTTCGACGATGGTCTTCAACTCGGCCGGGGCGAAGCTGTTTTTCAACGCCATGATGGCCCGGAAGAACGTATCCACCGCCCAAGGCAGAATAAACTCCGCGCCGGCGCTCTTGGTCCGGAAATAATCCTTGAGCCAGCGTTCCTGCTCCGCCCCGATGCGGGCGGCGACCTGTGGTTTGGGCACTGCTTCCTCCGGCAACGACGTGATTTCACTCCAGCAGCGTAATCCGTTACGTGATGTTATATGGAAAATCAAGAGTAGATCCAGACTTTTTCCGGTATTCGGCCGTTCCGGTGGTGACGGGCGATTTCGCCAAAAGCCTCATTTCCCCTTGATACCGCCGCATTTGGGCGTATCTTCCTCTCGGGCCGCATCAGCGGCTGTTTCCCCGCTTCTTGCGCCCCGCCTGTGGAGTGCGCTATAAGTGACCGTCGCCGGTATTCCGGCGGCACAACATTATCGGCCGAAATGGCCCGGCCCTCGGGGCCGCTTGGGAGGTCGCCATGTGCGGCATTATCGGATACGCCGGCCGGCGTCCGGCCGTTCCTCTTGTGATGGAAGGGCTGCGCCGGCTTGAATACCGGGGGTACGATTCCTCCGGGGTCTGCTTTTCCCAGAGCAACGAACTGCGCGTGGTCAGGGCCGAAGGCAAGCTCGATCGCCTGGAAGAGAAGCTCGCCGGCATGGAGGTTTCCCTGGCCGTCACGGCCATAGGCCACACCCGCTGGGCCACCCACGGCGCGCCTTCCGAGGCCAACGCCCACCCGCACAAGTCCTTCACCGGGGCTCTGTGCATCGTGCATAACGGGATCATCGAGAACTACCAGGAGTGCAAGGCCGAGTTGGAAGCCAAAGGCGTGCGCTTCTCGTCCGAAACGGACACCGAAGTCCTGGCGAACATCATCGAGGACGAGCGCAAGGCCGGCGGCACGGTGCTGGAATCATTCGCCCGGGCCCTGCGCCGGGCTCACGGGGCTTATGCCGTGGCCCTGCTCTCGCCGGAGGAGCCCAACGTCGTGTACGCGGCCCGACAGTCCGCGCCGCTTCTGCTGGGCATCGGCATGGGGGAAAACTTCGTGGCCTCCGACATCCCGGCCTTCCTGCCCTATACCCGCGACGTGGTCTTTCTGGATGACGGCGAGATCGTGCGGATCACGGCGGACGAGTGGGCCGTATTTTCGCTCAAGGATCTGGCTTCGCTGGAAAAGCCGGTGCGGCGCGTCGAGTGGGACATGCAGGCGGCCCAGAAGGGCGGCTTCCGCCACTTTATGCTCAAGGAAATTTTCGAGCAGCCCAAGGCGATCTCGGACTGCATGGCCGGGCGGGTCGACATTGCCGGAAAAACCGTGCGCGTGCCCGAACTGGAAGCCCTGCCCCGGCCGGGCCGGCTGCGCATCGTGGCCTGCGGCACCTCGTTCCACGCCGGGCTCTGGGCTATGCCCCTGCTCGAGGGCTGGTCCGGCATTCCCATCAGCGTGGAAATCGCCTCCGAGTTCCGCTACCGCGAGCCGCTGCTGTCTCCCGACGAGTTGGTCATGGTGATCAGCCAGTCCGGTGAGACGGCCGACACCCTGGCCGCCCTGCGCATCGCCAAGCAGAAGGGCTGCAAGGTCATCGGCCTGTGCAACGTCATCGGTTCTTCCATCGCCCGCGAGGCCGACGCCGTGGTCTACACCCAGGCCGGGCCGGAAATCAGCGTGGCCTCCACCAAAGCCCTGTGCAGCCAGATGGCGGTGTTGCTGCTCATGTCCCTGCATTGGGGCTCGCGCGGCGGGAATCTGGAAGCCGGCACCCTGCACGCGGCGGTGACCGGCCTGGCGGCCCTGCCCGCCCAATTGGAGAGCATTCTACCTTCCCTGCAGAGCGAGGCCCGGGCACTGGCCTGGAAGTACGCGGCGGTCAAAGGCATGTTCTTTCTCGGGCGGGGGCAGTCCTACCCCCTGGCCCTGGAGGGGGCGCTCAAGGTCAAGGAGCTTTCCTACATCCACGCCGAAGGCTACGCGGCCGGCGAGATGAAGCACGGCCCCATCGCCCTGGTGGAGCCGGATTTCCTCACCTTCATGCTGGCCCCGCACGACGAGTTGTTCCCCAAGACCAAGTCCAACCTGGTGGAAGTCCAGGCCCGGCGCGGCCCGGTGGTGGCCCTGACCAATCCGGCCAAGCCCGGCTTTGAGGTCAACGCCGAATACCTCTGGACGATTCCGGAGGCCTGGGGGCCCCTGGCCGGGTTCCTGATGCTTCCGGCCCTGCAACTGTTCAGCTACGAGACGGCCGGGTACCTGGGCAACGATGTCGACCAGCCTCGCAACCTGGCCAAAAGCGTGACGGTGGAATAATGGGCGCCGAGCTGTACCGCGCCCTGCCGGCCATGGACGCCGTGCTCCAGGCTTTGCTCAAGGATGCGCCCGAGTTGTGCGCGGCCACGCCCAGGCCGTTGCTGCGCGACGCGGCCGACGCCTTTTTGAACGGCAAACGCGCGGCCATTGCGGCCGGAACGGTGGAATCGGCCGGGGATCTCGCCCTGCCGCACTTGCTGCCGGAACTTATCGCGTATGCCGGGCGGTTTTGCCGGCCGCATCTGCGCCGGGTGCTCAACGCCACGGGCGTGGTCATCCACACCAACCTGGGGCGGAGCCTCCTGGCGCCGGAGGCCGCCGCGGCCGCGGCCGAAACGGCCGGATCTTACTCCAACCTGGAGTTCGATCTGGAAAGCGGCGGGCGCGGCACCCGCTACAGCCATGTGGAAAAGCTGATCTGCCGCCTGACCGGGGCCGAGGCCGCCCTGGCCGTGAACAACAACGCAGCCGCCGTGCTCCTGGTTCTGGACGCCCTGTGCAAGGGGCGGGAGGTCGTGGTCTCGCGCGGGCAACTGGTCGAGATCGGCGGCAGTTTTCGCATTCCCGAGGTCATGGAGCGCAGCGGCTGCATCCTGCGCGAGGTCGGCACCACCAACCGCACCCATGCGGAAGATTACCGCCGGGCCTTGAACGAGAACACCGCAGCCGTCCTCAAGGTGCATACTTCCAATTACCGGATTGGAGGCTTCACTTCAGAGGTTTCGGCCGAAGATCTGGCCGCCCTGGCCCACGAGCGCGGTCTGCCGGTAATCGAGGATCTGGGCAGCGGCTCCCTGTGCAATTTCGCGGCCCACGGCCTGCCCGCCCTGGCGGACGAGCCCACGGTCCAGGCCGTGGTCGCGGCCGGGGTGGATGTGGTCACCTTCAGCGGCGACAAGGTTCTGGGCGGTCCCCAGGCCGGGATCATCGCGGGCAAGGCCGAGTACATCGACCGGATCAAAAAATGCCAATTGCTGCGCGCCCTGCGCATCGACAAGCTGACTCTGTCCGCCTTGGAAGCGACCCTGCGCTTGTACCTGGACCCGGATGAGGCCGTGAAGCGCGTGCCCACACTGGCAATGATCTGCGCCGCGCCGGACGAATTGCGCCGCAGGGCCGGAACGCTGGCGGAAGTCCTGGCCGGGGTGCCGGGCCTCACCGCACTGGTGGTGCCCGGCGTTTCTCGAGTCGGCGGCGGGGCCTTCCCGGAGCGGGATTTGCCCACTTCGCTGGTGCGACTGACAACGGCTGTTTCCGCCGAGGAAGTGCGGGCCCGGTTGCTCGCGGGGGAGATTCCCCTGGTCGGCCGGGTGGAGGAGGGTGCCTTCCATCTGGACGTGCGGACTCTGCGGGATGAGGAGTTTCCTTTGGTTGCGGCCGCGGTGCGGAGCGCGTTGCCTGCATGACGTGTCGGCTCGAACGCGTAACGACGAATGCCGCCCTTGAGGCGGCATTCGTCGTTACGGAGCGGAGGCCGTTATGAATTGCGCGTTTGCCGCCCGGCCAGACTGCCGGGAGTGATCCCGAAGTGTTCCTTGAACATGGCCACGAAGTGACTGATGTTGCTGTAGCCCACGGCCCAGGCGCACTCGCTGACGTTGACCGCCCCGGAGCGCAGCAACTCATGGGCGCGGGCCAGACGGCACTGCACGCGGTACCGGCCGGGGCCGACCTGAAACAACCGCTTGAACTCTTTCCCCGCCCGCAAGGGAGCGATGCCGGCCTTGCGGCAGAAATCATCCAGCGAATCATCCTCAAGAAAGCGGCGTTCAATATCCTCTTTCAGTCTGTACAGGGCGGCGATCTCCCGGGAATTGCCGCAGGGCGCTTCCGTCGCGTCGCCGTGCGAAAGGTTCTTGAGCAGCAGCGACAGCAGTTCCAGGCAGAGCCCGCGCATTTCCAGGCTCCCGACCGAGCTGTCTTCGCGGGCGGCGAGCACACGGTTCGCCAGGGCGATGCCGGCGGCGCAGACCATGCCTTTGGCAAGGCGCACCGGCGCGACGGGAGACGCGGGCACGCGTCGCTCAAGGGCGGCGGCCATGTTGCGCGCCGCCTCCCGGCCGAAGTTCGCTTCCAGGGCGTTTCGCTCCAGAAAGAATTCAATGTGGCAGTGGGTTTGGCCCGCATCCAGCACGGTTTCCCCCTCGAACCCGACCAGATCGGCGACGAGGAATTCGTGTTCCGCGCACTCGTGAGCCGAGCCGTCCGCCGCCTCGTAGCGAACCGCGCCGGAGACGGTCAGGATGATCGCGGTGACCGGAATGTCCAGGGCCACGGGGAAGCTTCGGCGCGCGCGCAAGGCCACGGGGCCGCAAACGCCGAAGTGGATTCCCCGGAACGGCACGAACATGGTGGCCGCGCCGACCGCGTTCTCATCCTCCTGGCGCACGGTGTGCTGGCGCTCGGCAAAGCTGCCGGTTTCCGCGAGATCCTGATACAGAGAAAAACTCCGGGGATGCAAGGCGGCGATATCGGCGTGGGACATAAAGATCTCCTTGGCTTCGACGCGGCGGCATGATTTTCCGGCAAAGAAAACATGCTTTTCGGGCAAGGTCTTTGGGAGAGGTGGGGTATTGCTTGACCTGTGAACGGCGCGGATTTTGTATATTAATGATAATGAAACTCACAATCAAGAAATATTCCTCACGATGCGTGTGGGGAGTGTGGAAAAGGAGGAAGCTCGTGTGGAATCGTTCGCTGCGTCCCGTCAGGCGTTGTCTGCTTGTGCCGGGTGTGTTGGGCGCGCTCATGTTGATGTCGGCGGCGCCGGCGGCCGGGGAGGACAAGCCCCTGGTATTGGCCCCCATCGTGGTGACCGCCGAAAAGCGGGAGGAAAACGTCCAGGACAT
Organism: Desulfovibrio sp.; assembly: GCA_031548905.1. Taxonomy (GTDB): domain Bacteria; phylum Desulfobacterota; class Desulfovibrionia; order Desulfovibrionales; family Desulfovibrionaceae; genus Frigididesulfovibrio. The sequence goes on from JAVBQP010000077.1 coordinate 7,795, forward strand.
CCCCGCAAGCGTGTCCGTCCTGCCGGCTGAAGAGATTGAGGATTCCGGGCTGAACGATATCGGGGGCATCGCAGCCAGGGTGCCGAACATGCGGATCGTCAATTGGGGTATGCGCGGCAATTCCTACGTGTTCGTCCGGGGCATCGGGGCCGTGAGCAACGACCCGGCGGTCGGGTTTTATGTGGATGACGTGAACTACGGCGACTCCCGCGTGTTCGATTCCAACCTGTTCGACATCGAGCGGATCGAAGTGCTGCGCGGGCCGCAGGGAACGCTCTATGGCCGCAACAGCCTGGGCGGGGTCATCAACATCGTGACCAAAAAGCCGGACAACGAGTTCCACGCCTTTGCCGAGCAGACCTTCGGCGATTACGAGACGGTCGCTTCCACCCTGGCCCTGCGGGCGCCCCTGGTCAAAGACAAGCTGTTCTTCGGCGTTTCCGGCATGTGGGAACAGCGGGATGGCTACACCAGAAACGACTTCGACGGCGATCGCGTCGATTCCCGCAACGACGTCAACGGCCGGGCCCAGCTACGCTGGCTCCCGACGGAGAATCTGGACATCACCGCCTCCGTGGATGCGGAAAACGACGACGACGGCGCCGTTCCCGTCGGGCTTTACAAAAACGTGCAGCGCAAGCCGCATCATGTGGATTTCGACGCGGACGGCAAGTACCTGCGCGACTCCGTCGGCACGTCCTTGCGCGTTGCCTGGGATACCCCGCAGGTGAAGGTGACGTCTATTTCCGCCTTCCGCACATACCGGGACAAGGCCGTTTCCGATCAGGATTTCACCCCGCTGAGCGTGGCGGACAGCAGTGAAAAGCTGCGCAACCGGCAGTTTACCCAGGAGTTGCGCCTGGCCTCGCCGGATGAGAGTCGCGGCCCTCTGAAGTGGCTCGGCGGCGTGTATTACTACGACGGGAGAAAAGAGCAGGATCTGGACATGAACGTGTATCCGTTCGCCATGACTTCACGGGAGGATTCCACCATCGATCAGAACGGGGTCGCTGTGTTCGGACAGGCGACGTACACGTTGTTCGAGAGGCTCGATATCACGGCGGGCCTTCGTTACGACTACTCCGAGAGCAGTCTGGATTACAACTATGGCGCGGCTTTCGGCGGCGTGCCGAACCCCTTGATGGATCGCGCCGTCGATTCCTCGCAGCACTCCGGGGAATTGTTGCCCAAGTTTCAGATCGCCTATCGTTGGACCCCGGAGTTCATGACCTACGCCGGTATTTCCAAAGGATACCGGAGCGGCGGCTTCAACTCCAATTTCCAGAGGAACGAGGATGCCTCCTTTGATCCGGAATACAGTTGGACCTACGAGCTCGGTCTGAAATCGACCTGGTTCGACAACAGGATGACCTTCAACGCCGCCCTGTTTTATATCGACCTGGAAGACCAGCAGGTGGTCCAGCTCCAGCCCGGCGGCGCGAACATGATGACAAAGAATGCGGGCAGGTCGCGCAGCATGGGCGTGGAGGCCGAGTTGACCGCCCTGTTGGCCGAGGGCCTGACCTTTGAAGGGGCGGCCGGCTGGAACAAGGCCGAGTACCGGGAGTATTCGGATTCCGTGCTCGGCGCCGACTACAAGGGCAATTCCACCCCCCTGGCCCCGGAATACACGTACTCCCTGGCCCTGCAATATCGCGTTCCCTTGGCCGAGAATATCGATCTGTTCGGCCGCAAGGGCTCGCTCGGCCTGTTTACCAGAGCTGAGGTGCTCGGCATGGGGCCGTCTTACTGGGACGACGCCAACACGATTAAAGAGGACGCTTACGAACTGGTCAACATCCGGGCCGGCCTGGAGACCGGGGACATGGATCTGGTCTTCTGGGTGAACAACTTGTTCGACACGGATTATAACGCCGTGGTCTTTACCTTCCCCGGGTACCCGACCTATGCCCAGAGCGGCGACCCGCGCACCTTCGGAGCCACCTTCAGGGTGCGTTTTTAGACTTTACCCGAGTCGACCGGAGCAACGGACACAACCCAAGGAGCATCAATGAAACAGCTTCCCAACGATCTGGCCGGATTCGGCCGGTATTACTCCTGGTTTCGCAGCGGCATTGCCGGGCAACTGTTGCTCTGCGCCGCCGAGGCGGGCATCTTCACCAGCTTGAAAGAAGGCAAAACCGCCGCCCGGCTTGCCGGGGAACTGAGCCTGCACGAGCCGACCCTGCGCGGCTTGCTGGATATTCTGGCCGTGCTCGATCTGCTGGAAAAGAAGGGTGATGTGTACCAGGACACGCCGGAGTCCGCCGAGCTTCTGGCCGAGGATGCCTACGCGAATATCCTTTCCCTGCTGGGCGAAGTGCGCATGGGCCTGCTTGAACCCTTGCGGGAGTTTCCACGATTCCTGCGGGAAGGACCGCCCGCCCCCGAGCAGGGGCAAAGCATGAGCACGCTGCCGGAAGAAGCCTGGGCGGCATCCTCGCACGGCGGCGCGAGTTGGGCCCTGCGCGGGGCCGGGGCGCAACTCGCCGGTGAACTGGCCGCCTTGCCCGGCGCGGAGCGCTTCACCCGTATGCTTGATCTCGGCGGCGGCCACGGGGTGTTTTCCCTGTATGCCGCGCAACGGCTGCCCGATCTGCGGGTTCAGGTATTCGACTCCGCCGCCGTTCTGGCCGTGGCGCGGGAGTATATTGAAGCCTACGGTATGGAAGACCGGGTCGGCACCCTGCCGGGCGACTACCTGAAAGACTCCCTGCCGGGCGGGTATGACCTTGTTCTGGCCGGCAGCACCTTGAACATTACCTTGGCGGAGCACGCCACGGAACGGGTGGTGCGGAAGATTTACGATGCCCTGAAACCGGGTGGATACTTCGTCAGCCTGCACGATTCCTGGCCGGAGCAGCCGGAGCCGTTCCCCTCCTTCCCGGTGGAATACCCGGTGTATTCCCTGCTGACCGGGTTGCAGGTGAACATGCCCAGGGGGTTTATCGCCCAAACCGCCCTGGAGTGCGGTTTTCGCAGCGTGCATTCAAAAGAGTTGTGCCTGAATGCCGGGGTATTGGCCCTGGATATCGCCCGCAAGCCTTGAGCTTGTCCATAAACAAGCGTTTCGTGGTCGATTGCTTCGGCAAAATCCTTTTTTGCTCGTCCTCGCCCCACGCTCCGCTTGTTTATGGACAAGCTCCCAACCCTGATATCGGCCGCGTAACGGAAACGCCGCCCGGATGGACGGCGTTTCCGTTTCATAGATAAGTTGCACGGTTACGGCGCTTTCGCCATGTCTTCCAGAAAATTGTTCAGCTTGGTCAGGTCGTGGTGCCAGGGCCAGGGGGAGTGATTGAAGTATTCGCCCCGGCCGTAGAATTGCGCGCCCACGGCCTCGGCCGCGTAGCGGTCGGTGTCGCTGTCGCCGATCATCAGGGTGTCGAGGGGCGGCAGGGCGGTCTCGCGCAGGATGAGCCGCAACAGTTCCGTCTTGCCGGGAGGGGCGCCGTAAATGCCGGTGAAGTACGCGGCCAGATTTTTCTGCTCCAGAATATCCACCAGTTCCTCGTGGGGAGCGCCGGAAGCCACATACATGGGCACCCGGCCCTTCCAGCGTTCCAGCACGTCCAATACCCCCGGAACAGGGGCTGAGCCGCGGATTTCAGCCAGGGCGTAATCCACGAACTTCTTTTTCAGGGTCTCCATTTCCTCCGGGCCGATCTCGCGACCCAGCACTTCCTGGAAAAACCACTGGAATTTCTGCACCCGATTCACACCGCCGTGGGCCAGGTGGTATTGCAGCAGGGCTTCCCCGGCTTCCAGGCCGTATTCCCGGCCGATACGCTCAAAGGCGCGGCTCTTGCAGTCCACGCTTTCCAGAATCACGCCGTCGCAGTCGAAGATGATCAGTTGCAGGGCCATATACGGGTCCGGGTTACAGAATTTGCTGCAGGAAGCGTTGCAGGCGCGGGTGCTCGGGGTTGGTAAAGAAGTGCTCCGGGGTGCCTTCTTCCAGAATCTCTCCCTGGTCCATGAAGATGATCCGGTCGGCCACCTCGCGGGCGAAACCCATTTCGTGGGTGACCACAACCATGGTCATGCCTTCCCTGGCGAGGGTGACCATGACGTCGAGCACTTCGCCGGTGGTTTCCGGGTCCAGGGCCGAGGTGGGCTCGTCAAAGAGCATGATTTTGGGGTTCATGGCCAGGGCCCGGGCGATGGCCACGCGCTGCTGCTGCCCGCCGGAGAGCATGGAGGGGAACGCCATGGCTTTGTCGCTGATGTTTACCTTGGCCAGCAGGCGCATGGCGGTTTCGACCGCTTCCTGGCGCGGCACCCGGCGCAGCTTCATGGGCGCGAGGATCAGGTTTTCCAGCACGGTCATGTGCGGGAACAGGTTGAAGCCCTGGAACACCATGCCCAGTTCCTGGCGGATGGCGTTGATGTCCGCTTTTGGGTCCAGAACGTCCTTGCCGTCCACGACGATGCCGCCGCGATCCACGGATTCCAGGCGGTTGACGGAGCGCAGCAGGGTGCTTTTACCGGAGCCCGAAGGCCCGATGATCACCACTTTTTCGCCGCGCCGCACGTCAAGGGAAACGTCGCGCAGGGCGATGACGTCCTTGAAGAACTTGAAGACGTGGTCGATGCGGATGATCGGGCCGCTCTCGGCGGCAGCCGACGTTTGCGGGATGTTGTCAGCGTTTGTCATAATAGGCGAGCCTCGCTTCCATGATGCTGACGCATTTGGAGAGGAGCAGGGTGATGATCAGGTAGATGAGGGCGATGATCGTGTAGGTTTCGAAATATTGGAACGACACCGAGGCATACTCCCGGCCGATGCGGAACATGTCCGTCATGGCGACCACGGAAAGCAGCGAGGTGTCTTTGAGCATGGCGATGCACTCGTTGCCGATCGGCGGCAGGATGGTGCGCCAGGCCTGGGGCAGAATGATGTAGCGCATGGTCTGGAAGCGGTTGAACCCGAGCGAGCGGGCCGCTTCGGTCTGACCGACGCCGATGGCGCTGATCCCGGCCCGGAACACTTCCCCCATATAGGCGCCGTAGCAGAAACTCAGGGCGATGATCGCCGCGAGCATGTCCGGCACCTGAAGATAGTAGTTCAGGGAGAAGAAGATGTAAAAAAGCTGCACCAGCAGCGGAATGCCTCGGATGATCTCCACGTAGGTGGAGGCGATCAGGTTCAGGGGCCTAAAACGCGAGAGCCTGCCGAGGCCCACCATGCACCCCAGGGGGATGGCCCCGCAAATGCCCAGGACGGTGACCTGAAAGGTGACGAGAACGCCTTCCGGCAGCAGGGCGGCCACTTTGCCGTATGATTCCGGGTAGGCGCTGCACAGGTAGACGAGCAGGCAAACCGCGCCCGTCAGGCTCAACGACCAGGCCGTGAGGATGCGCTTGTCCGAGGGGTCGGGAATGGAGGCCCCGTCCGTCACTTCGATGCGCACCGGCTGCTGTGCTTCGGTGTTCGGCATGTGCTGTCCGTGGGTTGTGGATGGAAAAGACGCCCGTTGGGCACCCAGAGCGTATAATCTCTTAGGGCGGGCTTGTAAACACCGGGGTGTTCATTCCGCGGGGGCTTTGGGGAAGGCGCCGGCCCGCTCTATGGAGGGAATGCCCCGCCGCTCGGCCCAGGCCGCGCAGGCGGCCCACAACGGCAGGATGACGCACCCGGCCAGAAACATGGTTGCGAGCGTGTGCGAGAAGAAGTGCTCCCCCCCGGGCCATCTGGTAGATTCCCATGCCCCAGCCGGCGGCAAGCCCGACGGTGAGCCCGAGAACGCGCCACAAGCGCCGCGTGGGCATGGCCCAGAGCGCCGACAAGGCAAAGCCGCCCGAGGCGTGCCCGGCGGGAAAATTCCTGCCGCCGTCAAGAACGCCGAACTGCCGCAAATGTGTCAGCAGGCCGACATGCGGGTAGGCTCCGCCATACGGGATAAGATTGGAGGGGCCGCGCACCCCGGTAACGGCTTTCTCGGCCGCCACCGCCAGGGGAACGCAGATGATGCCGAGCCCGAGCAGGAACAAAAACGGCGCCTAGGGGCCGAGCTTGTCGCGCAGCCGGGAGACGCGAAGGGAAAGCAGGGCGACGGCCAGGCTTGCCCCCCCGATAACGCCGAGCAGAATTTTGGGGCCGATGTACCAAATATGTTTCAGGCGCTCATGGTCGGCTTGGGTGATCAACCACTGCCAGTGGGAGTAGAACAGGCTTTGCGCGGCCCGGTCCCAGGCGGCGCGGTTTTCCAGCAGCACGGAACCGAGCAGCCCGGCAAGGCAGGCGAGAAAGAGGCGTTTACGAGGCATGGCCGGCGTCAGTCGCGGGCGGTGGGAAGGGAGATCAGAACCAGCAGCCCCGGGTTTGCATTCCGGGCGGCAATGCTCCCCCCGTGAAGATGCGCGGCCTGCCGGGCCAGGGCAAGGCCGAGGCCGACCCCGCCGGTTTCCCGATCCCGCGAGTCGTCCACGCGGAAAAAGGGATGGAAGATATCCTCGAGCATGGTGTCCGGCACGCCGGGACCGTGGTCCCGGATCTCCACGCGGATGTCGTTGTTTTCTCTGCGGGCGCGGATGGTCACGGCCTTGCCGGCCGGCGTATAGCGGAGCGCATTGGCGACAACATTGGCGAACAGGGTCCGCAGGCTGACTCCGGCGCCCTGGACGAGCAGGCCGTCTTCGAGCCGAAAGTCCAGGCTCTTGCCGGAATCGTCGCCCTCAAAGACCGCGTCTGAAGCCACGGAGCGCAGCAGTTCCCCGATGTCGATCCGTCCCTGCTCCGTGGAGTGCAGGGACCGCCTCCCCTGTTGCAGGAGCAAGGCGACCAGCTCGTTCATCCGCTCCACGTCGTTTTCCATGGTTTTCAGGTGCCGGCGCGCGGCCGGGTCGGCGCCGCGCTCGGCCAGGGCCAGAGCCATGCCCATGCGGGTCAGGGGCGAGCGCAGCTCGTGCGAAATGTCGGCCAGCAGGCGGCGTTCCATGGTGAACAGGTCTTCCAGCTTCTGGGCCATGACGTTGAAGCTTTCCGCCACCTTGCCGAAGGCGTCGTCCGGGTTGCCCGGCACGGGGATGCGCGCGGTCAGATCCCCTCCGGCCAGCCGTTCGCCGGTCTTCACCAGCCCGCGCAGTTTTTTTTCCACATAGCGGGAGAGAAACCAGCCACTGAAAAGCGAAGGCAGCAGAATGCCGACGCACCACAGGAAGGTTTCGAACTCTTCACCATACTCGCTGAAAGACGGGAGCAGCAAGGGCTCCAGGATATTTTCGCCCAGGCCCTCGACAAAAAATACGCCAATGGAAAGCAGCAGCAGGGTGAGCCAGAACACTTGCCGCGAGAAGGGCAGAGCGCGCCACCAACGTCCCGGGGTCATGCGGAAGCCCCCGGCAGCAGATAGACGTAGCCTTCGCCGCGCACCGCCTTGATGCGCTCGCCGCCGTCCTCGCGGGGGCCGAGTTTTTTGCGGATCCGGCTGACCAGCATGTCCAGCCGGCGGTCAAAGGGATGGGGCGTGTGCCCAATGACCACGCGGTACAAGTGGTCGCGGCCCACCACGACGCCCGGAGTTTCGACCAGCGCTTCCAGCAGGCGGAATTCCATGCTCGAGACGTCGACGCTTTTCTCCGCGACGCTTACCTGGAGCGATTCGGGGTGGAGTTGCAGATCGCCCACCTGGACCGGAGCCCGCCCCGGTCCGCCGCCGGCCGGCCCGGCCCGGCGCAGCAACGCGCGGATTCTCGCCAGCAACTCGCGGGCGCTGAAGGGCTTGGCCAGGTAATCGTCCGCCCCCATTTCCAGCCCCACGACCTTGTCGGTTTCGTCTCCCTTGGCCGAGAGCATCAACACCGGCAGGCCGGATGAAGCGGGATTGGCCCGGAGTTGATGCAGCACCTCAAGGCCGCTTTGGCCGGGCAGCATGACATCCAGAAGAGCCAGATCCCAGCCCTGCTCGGCGGCGGCCGGAACCTGTTCCGGGCGGTGAACGCACCGGCAGGAGAACCCCGCTTCTTCCAGGTATTCCGTCAGCAATCCGCACAATTCCACGTCGTCGTCGACAATAAGTATCCGCTGCATTCCGGTATATCTCCCACAGCCCCTGTACCGTACTTTTCCTCCTCGGGAAAGCCGTCTCGCCCGCCGGTGACAATTTGTTACGCCGCGTGAACCCCAGTTACATTCACGGGCGTATATCCCGCCCCACACTGAATGAGACCGGAGAAAAGGAGTCGATTCATGACCGGCGCGTCCAATCCCGCAGCACATCCGCACCCGGTGGGGGCATCCCGCTTTCGCTGCCTCGCCGCCATGACCGGCGTATTCCTGCTGATCGGCGCGGGTACGCGGCTTGCGTTGTTTTTCCTGTTCCCCGCCGATTTCACGGGGGGATTCGGCGATGCCGCCGGTGCCCTGGCCCTGGGGGCAATCAACGACTGCGCCTCCCTGGTCTTTGCTCTGGCGCTTCCCATGCTTGTGCTGATGGCGCCGTCGGATCGCTTCCTCGCCGGGCGCGCCGGACGGGCCCTCATGGCCGGCGCGCTGTTCCTGTTCGTCTGCGTGGCGGTCTTTACCGCGTTCGCGGAGTATTTTTTCTGGGACGAGTTCCATTGTCGCTTCAACTTCATCGCGGTCGATTACCTCATCTACACCAACGAAGTGCTCAACAACATCGTGGAGTCCTACCCGCTGGCGCCGCTGCTCGGCTCCGTGGGCCTGATTTCCCTGGCCTTGACCATGTCGGCCTGGAAAGGCTTTGTCGTCAAGGGGCCGGCCGTTGCCCCGACCAGGCTGCTCCCCCGCTTGAGTCTTGTGGGCCTGCACACTCTGGCCGCCGTTTTCGTATTCCTGTGCTTCACGCCGTCGGGCGGCAATGCCGACAAAAATTTTCAGGAAGCCGGTCGCAACGGCTTGTACGAGTTGTTTTCCGCCTTCCGGCACAACACGCTGGACTACCGCGCGTTTTATCCGCAGATGGACCGGGAGGAGGCCTTCCGGATTGTCAGGGCCGAACTGGCCGAGCCGGAGGCGAATTTTGTTTCTTCCCTGCCGGAAGATCTGCGCCGGGAAATGGCTCCCGGCCGACCGGAGAGCCGGCCCAACGTCATCGTGGTCGTCATGGAAAGTTTCGGCAGCAAATGGCTGGGGGAATATTCCCCCAACCTGGTTCGGCTTGCGGGCGAGGGGCTGTCGTTTTCCAACATGCGGTCCACGGGAACCCGCACCGTGCGGGGGTTGGAAGCCATCACCCTGAGCCTGCCGCCCACGCCGGGCAACTCCATCGTCCGCCGTCCGGACAACGGGAATCTGTTCTCCATCGGCACCGTATTCAAAGAGGAAGGGTATGCGCGGGAGTTTATTTACGGCGGGTACGGCTACTTCGACAACATGAACGCCTTTTTCGCGGGCAACGGCTATACCGTGGTGGACAGGACGGACTTTCCCCCCGAGCGGAAAACGTTCGCCACCGCCTGGGGCCAGTGCGACGAGGATCTTTTCGGCGTCAGCCTGGATCGGGCCGATGCGGCCCATGCCGCCGGAACTCCCTTCCATCAGGTGGTGCTGACCACCTCCAACCACAGGCCCTTCACCTACCCCTACGGCAAGGTTTCCATCCCCCCGGGAGATGGGAGGCGCGGCGCGGTGCAGTACTGCGACTATGCCGTGGGCCGGTTTATCGAAGAGGCGAAAAAGAAGCCCTGGTTCGACAACACGGTGTTCGTTTTTGTGGGCGACCACCCTTCCGCCGTGGCGGGGAAGACCTATGTTCCGGCCGACGGCTACGGCATAGCCTGCATCTTTTACGCCCCCAAGTTGATCCGGCCGCAAAAGGTGGACACGCTGTGCAGCCAGATCGACGTGGCCCCGACCCTGTTCGCCCTGCTGGGGTGGGGGTACCGCTCGCAGTTCTTTGGGCGAAACGTTCTGGATATGCGCCCGGAAGAGGGCAGGGCCTGGATTTCAACCTATCAGTTGCTGGGGTATCTTGATACCGGGGGGCTGGCCCTGTTGCGGCCGGCCGCCGGGGTAAGAACGTCCGCCGAACGCGGGTTCCCTGCCGAGCCGGCCGATCCTCGAACCCTGCGGGCCATAGCCTTCTATCAATGCGCCTACGATCTGTTCGCCGGCGGCAAGCTGAAGGAACACGTCGTGCTCCGGGTCGGCGTTTCAGCGGCGGCAACTCCCGGCCCCTGAGAGGAGCGGGGACCGCCGCCGCGGGACGGAAGCGCTCCGTCCATTTTGTCTGCCGTTATTGCTTCAATTTATGCAGCAAATCCGCGAGGTTCTCCGTAGCCGTGGTGACGGCGGCCAGATCCCCGGCGGCCGCGCGCATGAGCTCGGCTGTGGAAATGGAAATGCCGTCCACAGCCTCGATTCCCTGAAGCAGAACTTTGCTGCTCTCGGCTTGCTCGGCTCCGGCGGCGGCGATGTTTTCCACCTGGACGGCATTGGTGTTCACGGCCTCCACGATGGAGGTCAGGGCCGTTCCGGCGTCGCGGGCCAGGCCGGTGGTGCGATCCACCGTGCCGGAGGTTTCGTCCATCATCGCGATGTTGTCGCGGGTGGCCGTCTGGATGGCGGAAACGGATTCCCCGACCTCGCGCGTTGCGGTCATGGTTTTTTCCGCCAGCTTGCGCACTTCGTCGGCGACCACGGCGAAACCGCGCCCGGCGTCACCCGCCCGCGCCGCCTCAATGGCCGCGTTCAGGGCCAGCAGGTTGGTCTGATCGGCGATGTCGGAAATGACGGTCATGACCTTGCCGATGTCTTCGGCCCGCGCTCCCAGGCGGTTGAGGCTTTCTTTCAGGCGCAGGGTCTGGGCGTCGACCTCCTGAATGGCGGCGGCCACATCGGCAACGGCGTTCGAGCCGCCTTCCGCAAGGCTGTGGGCCTTGGCGGCGCTCCGCGAGGCGTCCTGCGCGCCGGTCGCGACCTGCTCCACAGTCCTGGCCATGTGTTCCACCACGTCGGTATTGGTGTCGGACTGGGCCCGCTGGCGTTGCGCCCCGTCTTCGGCTTTGCTGATCCGCCCTTCCAGGGTGGAGGTCTGCCGGACCAGATCGGCCACCAGGCTCTCCAACTGGGCGGCCGCGTGGTGGACGCCTTCAACCCGGGCTTTTTCCGCCGCATGGCGGCTTTCCTCGGCTTCATGCACGGCCCGCTCGGCGCGCCGCGTCTGTTCGAGAGCTTCGCCGGCGCGGCGCTCGCCGTCGGCCAGCAGGGCCCGCAGACTCTCCACCATGCGGTTGAGGGACATAGCCAGAAGACCGACTTCATCCTCGGATCGCACCTCAAGAACCTTGTCCAGGGCGCCGCCGGCCACCTGCTCGGCGAAAACCACGGTTTTTTTCAGGTTGCGGACCAGATAGGTGGTGACGCCCGCCAGAAAGGCCAGAACGACCAGAAGTGACAGGACGTTGGCGACGCGGGCGTGCAGCACGAGTCTGTCGGCCGGCGCCAGCACTTCGTCGACGGCCACTTTGACGGTCGTGGTCCAGCGGGTTTCCGGGTCCGTGGCGAAAAGGGCCAGCCAGCGTTCTCCCATAAATTCGTATTCGTCGCGCCCGATTTGCTCCTGCCGCCACTTCGGGGTGCGCCAACCGGGGCCGGGAGGAGCCATGGTGAACTTCCCGTTACTGATGATGAAGTTCCCGTCGGTGCAGACCAGGGCCTCGCCGCGTTTTTTGATTTTGACCGGGTTCACGAATTTTTCGGAGAGCACGGAGAAGTCGACATACGCCTCCACCGCGCCGATCACCTCATGGGTTTTCTTGTCGCGCACCGGAGCGATCACCGGGATAAACGCCACCCCCCGTTCCCCTTCCTTGCGTGGGGCATCCAGGTCGATTGGGGAACCCCACAGGGTTTTGCCTTCCCGCACAACCCGTTCGAAGAGTCGCGGGTCGCGGGTCATGGGCAGGCTCGGATTCAGAACCCAGGTCTCCGGGCCGGGTTTGTACTTCTCCAGGGGCATGAGACCTCTCGAACTGCTCATGATGACCCGCCCGTGTTTGTCCAGCACACTCATCTCTCGAATTTCCGGCTTGTCTTTGGCGAGAAACGGCTTGGTATCCAGGGAGTAGTCCATGACGCCGAGAGTGGCCTTCAACTCGCCTTCGGGCAGGGACGGTCCGAGCAGCAAATGCACGGGCCGGATCAGGGTCGTGCCCTCAAGATCCATGACGATGGCGTCGCGTATGCCCCCCAGGCCGGTGGAAACGGTACGCAATTCGCCTGCCAGGCGTTCCGAGACGAGGGTTTCTATTTCCTCGCGCATCAATCGCTCCAGGTAGAACAAGCTGAGGCTGGAGGCGATCGCGAACAGGCAGACCGTGGGAATGAGGATTTTTCCGCGTAGATGGAGCTTCATGGGCACCTCATGGAGTGATTTTGCTATTGAAACTCTCCATATGGGCTCGCGGGCGGCCGCCGGAGCGAATGGATTTTTTCAAAGTCATTCCATTTTAGTATACGCAATATGTCTTGCGCGAGGCAAGAGGAATTGCCGGTTGATCGGTTTATTTGGAAAACGTTACGGCGGGCCCCATTCAATCGTGAATGGAGCCCGCCGTAACGGAGTATGGCGGGGCGGGCTATTCGCCGCAATCCAATGGGCGGTGGCGGGCCTCCGTGCCTTCAACAATAAAAAGCACGCCCTCGGCCAGGTTGGAGGCGAGTTTGCCGATGCGGGTCACGGCCCGGGCGATATTCAGGCAGCGCACCGAACGTTCCAGCGCGGGCTTGTCCGAGCGGTCCATGGCGTCGATAAAGGCTTTCAGCACGAGCACATCCTGCTCGTCACAGCGGCACTCCATTTTGCGCACGGCCTGGGCCAGATGCGCGTTGTTGCCTTGGAACGCCTCAACCGCTTTGCCGAGCATCTCCAGGCTGTGGGCGGCATGGGCGTCCAACTGGGCCTGAGCGTCCGTGAAGGCCTCCGGCAGGGGTTCTTTGGAACTTAGATAGGCGGCGGCCCCGGCAATGACCACGGCTTCATCGCCGCAGCGCTCGATATGCACACAGGCCCGGATGATCGCCACGATAAAGCGTAGATCCTTGGCCCAGGGCTGGCCGAGAGCCAACAGGCGCAGGCAGGAGTCGTCGATTTCCAGGTCCAGGTCGTCGATGATTCGGTCGCCCTCGATGATCCGGGCGGCCAGTTCCACGTCGCCCGTGTGCAGGGCGCGCACCGAGGAGTTCGCAGCGATGCGGACCAAAGCGGCCATTTCCAGGACTTTGAGCCGGAGCAGGGTGATTTCTTGTTCTAGCCTCATAACGATCGGTTTGCCTTCAAAGAGTTTGTCGCGTCGACGGAGCCGCCGGACGTTGCAACCGTGCAACGCCTCAGCCGAACCGCCCGGTGATGTAGTCTTCCGTCCGTTTGTCCTTCGGCCGGGTGAAAATCATGTCGGTGGAGCCGAATTCCACCACCCGTCCCATATAAAAGAATACGGTCACGTCCGAAACCCGCGCCGCCTGCTGCATACTGTGGGTGACGATGATGATCGTGTACCGCTCGCGCAGCGTGCCCACCAGTTCCTCGACCTTCTGGGTGGCGATGGGGTCCAGGGCCGAGGCGGGCTCGTCCATGAGCAGGACTTCGGGCCGCACCGCCAGGGCGCGGGCGATGCACAGGCGTTGCTGCTGCCCGCCGGAAAGCCCCAGGGCCGAGGTGTGCAGGCGATCCTTGACCTCATCCCACAAGGCCGCGCTGTGCAGGCTCGTTTCCACCTGCTCGGCGATGAATTCCTTGTCTTTGACCCCGTTCACCCGCAGCCCGTAGGCCACATTTTCGAAAATGGTCTTGGGAAAGGGGTTGGGCTTCTGGAAGACCATGCCCACACGCCGGCGCAGGGCGACCACATCCACGCCCGGGGCGTAAATGTTCTCCCCGTCGAGGAGCAGCTCCCCCTCCACTTTGGCCGTGGGAATGAGGTCGTTCATCCGATTCAGGCAGCGCAGGAACGTGCTCTTGCCGCAGCCTGAGGGGCCGATCAGGGCGGTGACCCGTTGTCTGGCGAAGTCCAGGTTGATGTCGGCCAGAGCCTGGAATGAGCCGTAGTAAAATTGCAGTTCGCGGGCGGAGAGGGTGATGGGCGAAGTTTCTTCCGTCATAGGCTCAATCTTTGGTAAAACGGTAGCCGACGCCGCGCACGGTTTCCACGCATTCCGCATAGGCCCCGAGCTTTTGCCGGAGCCGGCGGATATGGGTATCCACGGTGCGGGCGTACCCCTCAAAGCTATAGCCCCAGACCGAGTCCAGCAGTTGCTCGCGGCTGCGCACCTTGCCTCGCGAGTTGAGAAGATCCTGGAGCAACTTGAATTCCGTTGCCGTCAGAGGGGTCTCGCAGCCGTCGATATCCAGGCGGTGGGCCTCCGGGCTCAGAACCAAACCCCCGGCGGAGAGGGCGCGGCCGGCTTCCGGGGCCTGGGCCGGCGGGCGGCGCTTGAGGATCAGCTTGAGGCGCAACAACAATTCACGCGGGCTGAACGGCTTGACCAGATAATCCGAAGCGCCCATTTCCAGGCCGACGACCCGGTCGATCTCCTCGCCCCTGGCCGTGAGCATGATCACGGGGATGTCGGCGGTCAGGGGGTCGCGCTGCAACTCACGGCAGATATCCAACCCCCCCATGCCCGGCAGCATCAAGTCCAGAATCACGGCCGTGGGCGTGACGGCGCGGATCAATGCCAGGCCGGCCGTGCCGTCCGCGGCGGCGTGGGCTTCGTACCCGGCGCCTTCAAGGGTAAGACACAGAAGCCGGTTGATGTCGGCGTCGTCTTCAACGATCGCGATGCGGGGGGCTGTGTTCATTATGCCTGCTTCCATGACGCGCATCATAGGCGGCAAACGTGACGAAGTCGGGCCGGAATTGTTACAAATCGGTGACGGCGGGGCGGAGGAAGCCTGCCGGGAGAGATGCCGCGTGGGGCTACGACGTGTTCAGCCCACGTGTCGTCATACTCCGGTACACGGCGAGGCTGACCCAGGCATCTGTGGCGGCGTAGCGAATCTGCTTGGCCGTCAGGTTTTTCGCCGCCCAGTTGGAACATTGCTCGCTCTTGGAAATACGCAGGGACAAAAAGTGGGCGGCGAGGCCGCGCAGCCCTTGCTCGGCAACCCCGCCCCGGCGGGCCAGATCGCCGAGGTCGATGATTCCGGCCGGCCTGAACGGATGCAGCTTGGTCAGAACGCGACAGTCGTCATGCACGGCCACACCGACCTTGCGCACATCCGGGCGGCTCAGGAGTTCGGCCAGGGGGCCTTCCAGAGACAGGCCGAAAAGTTGAAAAATATAGACCCGCTCTTGATCGGCAAGTTGAATCAGAGAAGGAGGGTACGTCGTGCCTTTACGGAAGCTCGGCCGGGTTTCGGTATCAAAGCCCAGCACAGGCCGGCGCGCAAGAACGTCCACAGCGTCGCGGGCTTCTTCCGGAGTTCGGACCATCGTCACTTCGCCCTCGTAATGGAACAGGGGGAGTGAATTGATGGCATCCCTACTCATCCGTTGGGGGGCCGGAGAACGCTCCGGGTGGGCGTGCGCCGTGGCGGCCGGTTCTCTCATACGTCGTACTCCTTGACGTATACATAGACCATAAATATGCGTCCGAGTAAAGACGCGGCACGCGCATTACCGACTGCTCCTAATCGGTTGAAGGCAAGCCGATCGTTCTACCGCGCGGTATTTCCAGAAAATGGGCCGACCAGGAAATTTATCACCGCCGCGAAGAGCCGCATGGGCAAGCGATCGGCGTGGGCCGCCCCTGTTTGGACAGTGTCGTCACGAGATCATATTTTTGCCTCGATGTTGCCCGGTACGCACGGGCCTGCCTTCCGGCTCCCTTCCGACCCCCTTCCCGCCGTTTTTCGCCGTTTCCCGTCTGCTATACCGTCGTGCTCGCGGGGAGTGGGAAAGGATGCGCAATCCGCAACCCGAAAAGGAGATGGAGATGGACTGGAAAGATGTCGGCGTGGTGGCGGCCAAGGCCGCGCCCATACTTGGGGCTGCCCTCGGCGGCCCGGTCGGCGCCGTTGCCGGGGCGGCGGGAACGCTGCTGGCCTCGGCCCTTGGGGTGGAGGCGGCGCCTGAAGCCGTGCTGCGCAAGCTTTCGGACCCGCAAAGCGCGGTGATTCTGCAGGAGCTTGAACTGCGCAGGCAGGACAGGCTCCTGGCCTGGCAAGAAGCGCAGCTCGCGGCGGAATTGGCCGACGGCAAAGACGCCCGCGCCCGCGAGGTGTCCTTGGCCAGGGCCGGTCACGGCGCGGCCTACGCCACCAGCCTGGTGGCTATGGTGGTGGTGGGCGGTTTTTTCTGGATGCTGTCGGGCGTCATGGAGCAAACGCAGGTCAATGAGCCCACTTTGCTCCTGCTCGGGTTTCTGGGCACGGCGTTCGGTTCCGTGGTCAACTATTACCTGGGGTCATCGTTGGGGTCGTTCCGCAAGAATGCCATACTGGAACAGAAGCGGACACCCGACGGAGGCGGACAATGAGCGGAGAAGCGTATCTTTCCGGCCCGGCGGGGAAGTTTTGGCGCTTCGACGGGCGAATTACCCTATCGGTCTGCTTTTCAGTTCTGGGAAGCCTTGTAACGGTGGTGTTCCTCGCCGCGGCGTTGTCGACCAGGGTGGAACACCTGGAGACCCGGGCCAAGTCCCTGGAGCTTGAAAGCGGGCAATTACGCTCGGTCATGGTCGGCGTGGCCCGCCTGGAAGAGCGACTGGAAGCCATGCAGAGAACATTGGAAAATATGCGCGCGGACATGCGCGGCCGGGAACGGGCCGGAGACGGGGGCAGGTTTCATGGCGAGCCATAAAAAGCTTACCAGGCGGCAGGCCCGTTTTGTGGATGAGTACCTGGCGGACTTGAGCCCGGCCAAGGCCGCCGTGCGGGCCGGGTATGCTCCGGCCAATGCCGGGGCTCAGGTACGCAAGCTCCTCAATCGTCCGCATGTGGGCGCCGCGATTGACGCGGCCAAGGCCGCCAGGAGCGAGCGCACCCGCATCACCCAGGACCGGGTGGTCGAGGAACTTGCCGCCGTGGGGTTCACGGCCATGTCGGATCTCTGCCGCTGGGACGATTCCGGAGTGAGCCTGGTGGAGTC
>JAVBQP010000042.1:0-22130 GCA_031548905.1 Desulfovibrio sp.
TGGAAGGAGTGTGCTCTTCTGTACATGACTGGAATAAAAAGGTTTTCTGACACTGTCTAGGGCACAAAGCCCAGCGTATAGCGCTCCACCGGGGCGAAGTCGTCCCGCAGGGCCGGCACATCCTCCGGGAACGGCGCGGTGTACAGGTTGGACCGGAAACGGGCCAACTCGGGGTGGGCCGCTTCGTCCACGGGTGTGTCACGGGGGGTGCGAAAGGCCAGGAGCATGACGTTCTGCACGGCATCGGGCCTGCCCGGCACCTGCACGGGAAAGACGTATACCTCGCCGAACACCTCGGCGAAGGCCGCCCGGATACCGCGCAGCAGCCTGCCGTTGTCGCCCTCCACGGCGGCGATGATGTTCATCATGAATATGCCGTCCTCGGCGAGCAGGGTGTGGATGCGCTCCGCCGCCTCCACCGTGCCCATGTGGAACGGCACGGTATAGTACGAGTTGAACACGTCCCCGAAGATCAGGTCGTAGGGGCCGTAAGAACCGTCAACCCGAGAAGCCCGGGTGTTCAGAAAAATGCGGGCGTCCTCATGATGGACGCGCAGTCGGGGGTCGTCCACGGGCGCTTCAAAAAATTCTCCGGCCACGCGGGTGATACCGGGGTCCAGTTCCACGGTCTCGATTTCCACCCGCTCGGGATCCAGGCCGGATTTGCCCGCCAAAATCCACTTGGGCACGGAAAATCCGCCGCCGCCGAGCATGAGCACTCGCTTGGCCGAGGGCGCCATGCGGGTGGCCAGGGCATACCAGCGAGTGTAGCTGAAGGCGAGATCCGTGGGGGCGTCCAGGTACATGCCGGACTGGCTGCTGCCGGGGTCGGTCATCAAAAAGCGGGCGGCCCGGCCGTCCTGGCTGCCCTCACTGACGCGCATGGTGTTGTAAGCGCTTTCCCGAATGTACGTCCCGGCTTCGGCCTGGGCCAGGGCGGTGACCCGCCCGAGCAGGCCGCAGGCGACAATCAGGCCGATGACGAAAAATTTGGGAGTCAGCGGGCGGGCCTTGGCGCAAAAAGCCGCAGCCAGCAGACAAACAGCCGTGCCAAGGGCGATGTCCCGGCTGCCGAAAAAGGAAATCAGCACGAAACCGCCCAAAAAAGTGCCCACAATGCTGCCGATGGTCGAACAGGCCGTCAGCGTGCCGATGACGCCTCCGGCCCGGGGATTATCTTGAATGGCCAAACGGATCACATAGGGCGAGACCATGCCGCACAGAACGCTGGGGACCGCGAACAACAACAGAGCCGCCGCCAGGGTGGCCAAATGCAATGAAGGGATGGCGGCCGCCAGGTACGGCAATAGGGAATCCTGCAACAGTGCCGCGCAAACCACAAAGGCCGCCGCGGCCAAAAGGATGCGCGAAAGCAAACCCCAGGCGCGCCTCTGCAAAGCCCGCGCTTCTTCCTTCTGTTTCTTCTTGTCCGAGGCCGAGCGTAACGTGGTGTCCGCGAAGCGTCCCCCCAGCCAGTACCCCAGGCTCAGGCCGGCCAGGATGACCCCAATCAGGCTGGTCCAGACGACCACCGAAGTACCGAGCCAGGGCGCCAGCAACCGGGCCCCGACCATTTCAAAAACCATAACGGCCATGCCGTTCAGAAACATGATAAGTGCGGGCATCGGTTCCGCTCCATAAGGAATTTCCGGCCGAAGCGTTCGCCGTTCGGCCTGCTCCACTATGGCATGTTCCCGACCGTGAAACAAGGCGGAAGGGACCGATCCGCGAGAGCGACACGCCTCATTCCATGTGCCCGGGCACACCGCTCCGACTTTGCCGGTCCTTCAAAAATGTTGCTGTGACGCGGGAGCGAAAAGGGCATTCAGGCAGGGCGCGGAGGAGGCTCCCGCAGCCTTGGAGGGGAGATCTCTGGAGGGAGCAGCCCTGCCACGCGGAGACTCCCAGAAGACCACGACCTCCGGCCAATGGTGAACTCCGGAGCTTCGGGGCGGCCGGCTCCGCCGGCTAAGCGGGATCCGGGTCGGGGCAGGCCCCGTGCCACACGACGTTCCGGTAAATCTCCGGGGCGGTGTCGCCTTCGGTGCTGACCAACAGGACCGTGGAGCCCCGGCCCAGGCCGAGGGCCTCGCGCCGCGCGCTTGCCGCCGGATGCTGCATGAGCCATTGCAGGAGGCCCGCGGTGACCGCGCCGGACTCGCCGGAAACGACCGCCGGGTCGCCCCCGCGCGGCGCGGCCAGAATGCGCATACCGTTGGCCGCCACGTAGTCCGGGCAGGAGGCGTAGACCGCGCAGTAGTCGCGCAGGATGCCCCAACTCACGGTGTTGGGCTCGCCGCAGGCCAGGCCGGCCATGAGGGTGGCCAGATCGCCGGTAACGCCGAGGGGCTTGCCCCCGCCCGCCGAGGCGGACTTGTAGATGCAGTTCGCCGCGTGCGGCTCGACGATGACGATTTTCGGGGCTTTGTCGCCAAGGGCGGCGGTCAGGTAACCCGCCACGGCCCCGGCAAAGGATCCCACCCCGGCCTGCAGGAAGCAGTGTGTGGGCAGGGTTCCGGCCGCTTGGATCTGTTCCAGGGCCTCAAAAGCGAGGGTCATGTAGCCTTGCATGATCCAGGTCGGGATTTCCTCGTAGCCTTCCCAGGCCGTGTCCTGCACCATGACCCAGCCGTTTTTCTGGGCCAGATCCCAACTCATGCGCACGGCGTCGTCATAGTTCAGATCCGTGACCGAGCACCGGGCGCCTTCGGCCAGGATGTGATCCACGCGGATCTGGACCGAGCCCTTGGGCATGTAAACGATGCACTTGTAGCCCAGTTGGCGGGCCGTCCAGGCCAGGCCCCGGCCATGATTGCCGTCGGTGGTGGTGATGAAGGTCAGATCCCCGGCCTTGGCGCTGGTTTCCGGCCGGCACAGATCGTCGCGGGACAGCTCGGCAATGGTGCGCCCGAGCCTGCCGGCCAGGTATCTGCCCACGGCGTACGAAGCGCCGAGCACCTTAAAGGCGTTCAGGCCGAAGCGACGGGATTCGTCTTTCAGATAGATGTTCTTCAGCCCCAGATCCCCGGCCAGGTTGGGCAGGGCGATCAGGGGCGTGGATTTGTATTCTTTGAACGTGGCGTGAAACCGCCGCACCGATTCGGCCTCGGCCCGGGAGAGGGCGGAGAGATCCGCGCCCCGCCCGGCGGCCTTGCGGGCGTGATTGAAATGCATCCAGATGGACATGCCGATCGCCTCGAGTAACGGGTGGGGGGAAAGGGCTTTGCGCCCGCTTTTCGGTATGTAAGCAAAAAAATGATGAAAAGTGAACCCATTCCTCAAAAGTGCCGGCGGGGTGTCTGAGAGAAAGAAGGATACCGTCCCGCAGTACAAGATGGCGCGACCGATGCCCAAGACGAAGGGAGGCCTCCCCCTCGCCGGCGGCGAGAGGCCGGTTGAGCGGAGGGGAGAGACTCGGCGGGCCTTTGGCGGGCATCATGTCGACCGCGTATTCCAGCATATGATCCAGCTCATGCGCGTTGCCGAGCCGGGAGTACGCCTTCGGTCTATTTGGCGTATTTTTCCGCCGGCCCGGTCTTTGCATACTACCAGGCACAGAACCGTCGACATTTACGGGAAATGTATGGGGTGGAAGTGTTCCGCACAATTTTCCCCGCCGTGGGGGATGTCGGATTTTTGGCTTGATAGGGCCTGAGCCCGGGCACCCCAAAGAGGAGGCAGTATGCAAAACGCCATGTTCAGCGCGCTGTTCGGGGCTTTGGCCAACGAGCATCGCATGAACTCCATCGCCAACAACCTGGCCAACGTGAACACCACCGGCTACAAGCGCGACCTGGTTGCCTTCAAAGACACCTTCTCGCTCTATGCCCACGATCAGATCATGGAAGCCCAGGCCACGGTACGCTCTGAGAAGCTCTTTCCCGACCCGGATCACAAGTCCCGGGTGCGCATGTCCGTCGCGGTGACGGATTTCCAACAGGGGGCCCTGAAAGTGACCGGCGCGCCTTTTGACGTGGCCATCAGCGGCGACAACGGCTTTTTCAAGGTGGCGACCGAGAACGGTGAAATGTACACGCGCAACGGGCATTTCCGACTGACCGCCGAGGGCATGTTGATCACCGAGCAGGGCTGGCCGGTGATGGGCGACGGCGGGCAGATCACCCTGCCGGCCGGAGTCAAGAATTTCGTCATTGCCGAGGACGGCCGCATTTTCGCCGACAACGATCTGGTTGGCCAGATCGGGCTGGTGGGCGTCGACGATCTCTCCAAGCTTGAAAAGCTGGGGCAGAACATGTACCGCCCGCGCCCCGGCGCGCAGGTCGACGAAACCCCGACAACGGCCTTCATGGCCCAGGGTTTTCTGGAGGCTCCCAACGTGGACGCGGTGTACGAGATGGTCAACATGATCGAGGCTCAGCGCCAGTTTGAGGCCTACGCCAAGGTGATGCAGACCTCCGACGGTATCGACAAGGAAGTGACCAATAAAGTGGGCCGAGGGCGTTAAGTCGTCCTTCCCATGAGCATATCCGGCGGCAGAATGATTGTTCCCGAATTTTCGCAACAGGAAACCACACTCATGATGGACAACAACGAGTATTTCATCTCCGGTTCCTTCTGGAACCTTGTTTCCGCCGCCCTGTCGACGGCCGTGGCGGGGATGTTCGCCCTGCTTTCCCTGGCCGGCGTGTATCACGCCCCGCGCATCGTGCGGGCCGAGGTGCTTTCCGCGGACTCCAACAGCAACCCGGCGTAAGGAGAAACTTCCATGATGCGCTCTCTCTGGACCGCGGCCACCGGCATGGTGGCTCAGCAATTGAATATCGACGTCATTTCTCACAACCTGGCCAACGTGAACACCACGGGCTTCAAAAAAAGCCGGGCAGAGTTCGAGGATCTCATCTACCAGAATCTGCGCATCGCGGGTTCGATCACCGGCACCGGCGGGGATCAGCGCATCCCCACGGGTATCCAGGTGGGCCTTGGGGTGCGCCCGACCACGGTGCACAAGTTCTTTTCCCAGGGCGACTATCAAAACACCAACAACCCCCTGGACATGGCCATTGAAGGCGATGGCTTCTTCCAGGTGCAGGTCAACGGAGAGGAAGCCTACACCCGGGCCGGGGCCTTCAAGCTCAACCAGGACGGCACCCTGGTCACGGCCAACGGCTATGTGCTCCAGCCCGAGTTCACCGTGCCGCCGGAAACAAAACACATCGTGGTCACCGAAAACGGCCACATTTCGGCCATGGACGCCTCCGGCACGGAACTGGCCGGGGCGGACATCCCGCTGTACACCTTCATCAACCCGGCCGGCCTGGAAGCGCGCGGCCGCAACCTCTACACCACCACGGAAGCTTCCGGCGACGCCACCGAAGGCGTACCGGGCGAGGAAAACGTGGGCACCATCGCCCAAGGTTTTCTGGAAATGTCCAACGTCGAGGTGGTGGACGAAATGGTCAACATGATTGTGGGCCAGCGGGCCTATGAAATGAACTCCAAAGCCATCCAGACTTCGGACTCCATGCTCCAGGTGGCCGTGCAGCTCAAGCGGTCGTAAGTCCGCGCGGGGAGGGAACATGCTGCGGATTTCATGTATTTTCGCCCTTATTCTGGGGCTTCTGGGCGTCGCGCCGGGCGCCCTGGCGGAACAGACGGCCTGGCGTCTGCGCTTTTTCGAGGCCGCCGTGGTCTCGGGCGAGCGCGTGCTCCTGGGCGAGCTGGCCGCGCCGGTGGGCGACATGCCCCCGGAGCGATGGGCGGAACTTGCCGCCCGCGAGTTGTGGCCCGCGCCGCCGGACAACGGCAAGGTTATGAGCATGACCCGCCCCCGGCTGCAAGAGGCCGTGGTCCGGACCATGCCGGATCTCGCGCCCTATTGCCTGTTCCCCGGTTCCATGCTGTTGCAGCGCGGCGGCGCGGTGCTGGACGAGGCCGCGGTCCACGCCCAGGTCGTCAAGGATCTGACTCCCTATCTGGCCGGCCTTGAGGGCGAAGCCTCCTTGCGCGACGTGCGCGCGCCCTCGGCGGTGTTCCTCAAACATGCGGGCCAGACCCTGGCCGTGGAACCGCCGAAAAAAATCGCTCCCGGCCGGCTGAGCATCCGTCTGGTGGTTCGCGAGCTGGATGGCGCCGTGACCCAGAAGCTGACCGGCTCGGTCATGGTGGACTGCTGGAAAACCGTGCCCTGCGCGACCAAGCCCCTGAACCGCGACGAGCCCCTGGACCCCGCGGCCGTGAATTTTGTGCGCATGAATCTGGCCCAATTGCGCGAGGTTCCCTGGGACGGCAAGGGCGGCGTCCTGCGCCTGACCCGCCCCGTGGGGGTGGATCAGGTCATTTACCAGAGCGACGTGGCCCATATTCCGACCATCAGCAAGGGCGCCATCGTGACCCTGGTGTACGAGGGTCGCAGCGTGCGCCTTTCGGCCAAGGCCGAGGTTATGGCCGACGGGTTCGCCGGCGCGTCCGTGCCGGTGCGTAACGTCGCGAGCAAAAAAGAAGTGTACGCGGTGGTCCGCGACCCCTCCACGGTGGTCGTTTCCGCCCTGCAATGACGCCAACATCATGAGGACGATCATGAACAAGCTTATCCCTCTTCTCATCCTCGGCGCCGGTCTTTCGGCCCTCGGGTGCAGCGCCCAGCAACGCACGGCCGCGCCCATGCCGCCGATCACCCCGCCCCAGGCCTACACCGAACCGGAGCAGCAGTATGCCAACCCAGGCTCCCTGTACCGGGATTCGACCAACTCCGACTTTTACGCGGACAACCGCGCCCGTCAGGTCGGAGACATCGTGCTGATCAAGGTGGTGGAAAACTCCAAGTCCAAAAGCAAGGCCGACACCACGGCCGGGAAAACGTCCACCTCGGAACTCGGCGTCACCGCCGCTTTCGGCCGCAACACCATCGGCCCGCTTATCGGCATGGGCGGCCCGCTGACCGGCGACATCGGCGTGGACCCGATGCTGGCCACCTCCACGTCTTCCAACCTCAAGGCGACGGGCGAGACCAAGCGGGAGAACTACGTGACCGCCACCATCGGGGCCAGGGTGCTTCAGGTTCTGCCCGGCGGGGTGCTCCAGATCCAGGGAGCCCGCGAGGTGCGGGTCAACGAGGAAACTCAGTACATGGTGATTTCCGGGTTGGTTCGCTCCCGCGATATCGCTTCTGACAACTCCGTGGAATCCACCCAACTGGCGGATTCCAAGGTCGAGTACTACGGCGAGGGCGTGCTGGCCGACAAGCAGCGCGCAGGCTGGCTGACCAGGCTGTTGGACAACGTCTGGCCGTTTTAAGGCGAACTCCGCTTGAGCGGCGAGCCCCGCCGCGGTTCCGGCCGGCGAACATGGAAACATGCCGCCGGCCGTTTTACGTTATACGGCAGGAACGAATCTCTCTGGCTGTTTTCCTTGTTTCGCTCTGAGAATAATTCAGTTGCGCCCGGCACTCAAAAATTCATCCGCGACGGCGACATGTTCTCGCTCGGCAGAAAAATCAACCTGTTGCTCATCTCGCCGCCGTTATTCGTGGCGGCGGCGATCATCATTCTGAATACCTACTTTTACCCCGAGGACATGCGCAACCAATTGCTCAACGCGCAGTTGCCGCTGATGTCCGACGGCATCCTGAGCAAGATCGACAAGACCATCATGGAGCCCGCCCGGGGCCTGGCCCTCGCAGCCACAACCATCGGCAAACGGGGCGCGACCTTATCGCGGGCCTCATTGATTTTCCCCGTCTACCGGCGTAGATGATCGGACGCGTGTCCACATATCCGGGAGGATATTCATGCGTCAGACCGACACTACGCGGCAGCCGAGCCGGCAGGTGTTCTCCGGCCCCTTGCTGTTCCTTTTTTTCGCCTTGTCGTTCCTGCCGCTTCTGAGCGGGTGCGGCCTGGGTATGCTCAATCCCTTCAACGATGATAGTGTCTGGCACAGTGCGCACGGCATTGTCGAAAGCGCGTTGCTCGAGGGCAAGGCCGTGGTGCTGGTGGACTCCGAAGGGTACGCCGTCTGGCAAAAAGTCGGCGAACCCAAAACCACCTTCCATACCGGCAGCCGGGATAAGAAAACCTTCGGCGGGTATCGGGTCATCCCCGTCAAACCTGGGGAGTACACGCTGATCGGGGGATATGACCGTCTTGACGACAGCAGCCTCGACCTGAAAGCCGCAACCGGGGAATATATTTCTTCACGCCTCGGCCGGGTGGATCTCAGCAATGAGGACGTGAAAGAAACCTACGAATACCAGAGCTACGAACTTCCCACTTACGGGTGGGTCACCGACTCCGGCGGCAATACCCGGTGGGAGGAAACCCGCCCGGGGGGCTATGTAACCCGCACCGATACGCGGGTCATCGGGCATTACGTGGCCGGCCGCATCGTCACGCCGGCGGCTGGGGCGGCGGGAAGGCCGCTGTGGGCCGGGTTTCGTGTCGCTCCCGGTGAAGTAGTGCTGCTCCAGTCCGTCGGATTTTACGCACTGCGGCCGGATTACACCCAGTGCCGCTCCACCTCCATCTGGGGTGGCGCATGGAGTTGCCCCATCAAAAGCGTCAAATTCGCCCTGGGGACCGGGCCCGATCTTGAGGCGTGCAGGGCCGCCGCCCGCAAAGCCGGGTTCGTACCCGCCCTGGAGGGGCGTATCGCCGCGCGTACGCTCACTCCCGGCGAGGTGTTCGACGGCCCGCGCCATTCAGTTGAATCGCCTTCGAGCTGGGGGGCGTCATACGTTTTCGAGTCCGCGCCGCACTCCACTGAAAAGAATAAGGCGATGCCCGACGCGTCCCGTTGACCCTTCCGGTCCGCGGGCATACATATGGGTATATGTTCCCCTTTCGGGAGGATGGCCCATGCGCGCGACACTCGACACAGTGATACTGCTCCTGCGGAAGATTTTTTGCCGGCTCTTCCCCGCTTTGTTTTTGCCGGCGCTCCTTTCAGGCTGCGCCCTCAGCCCGGTCGCCGACGACAGCGTCTGGCGCAGCGCGCGCGGCATCACCGAGGCGGCCGTCGCCGAGGGAAAAGCGGTGGTGATTGTACAGGGGCGGGGGGGCGCCGTCTGGCAGTCCGTGAGCGACCCGGCCGTCACTTTCGATACCGCTTCCCGCCGCAAACCTCTTGATGACGAGTACGGCGTCATCGTCATCAAGCCGGGAACCTATGTGCTCACGGGCGGCCCGGCCGTCATCGACGGCGCCGTGCTCCACCTGAAGGCGGCCGGCGATGAGTACCGCTCTTCCCGTCTCGGCCGGGTCGAGCTGCGCAACAAGGATCTTCTGCAGTACTACGAGGCGCCGGTGTATGTGCGGCCGGAAATAAACGGCTGGTGGGGATGGCACGGCGGCTTCTTTCAGCCGGGGTGGAATATGGGCTACTGGTCCACCCGCACGTTTTCCCGCGTGGTCGGGCACTATGTGGAGTGCGACATCATATCGCCGGGAAAAGATGCGGCAGGGCGCCCCTTGTGGGCCGCGTTCAGTATCGGCCCCGGAGAAGTGGCCGTGCTCCGGACCGTCGGTTTCACCGACCCTCGGCCGAATTACGACCAGTGCCGCTCCACGGCGATGTTCGGCGGGGAGTGGAGCTGCCCCCTTGAAGAGGTGACCTTGACGGCGGAAGAAGCGCCGCCCCTTGCCGCAGTGTCGGGCGTGGCATCGCGGGCGGGCTTTTCCCCCGCGCTCAGAGCGCGGATGGTCATAAAGGAAATCGAGTTCGGCAGTGAGGGCCGAAGCGCCGGAGCCGCGCCGTAGACAGTGTCGTCACACGCCTGTCGTGGTCACATACAGTTGCGGCAGATCTCGATATTCTCGAAGCGTTCGGAGTAGTATTCATAGATGCGATCCTGAAACGTCTTGGAATTCCAGACTTCCTTGATCGACGTGCGGGCCACGTTGCCGAGAACCACGCTCTGCTTCCAGTCGTGGCAGCAGAGAATCATGTCCCCGTTTTCCACAATATAGGCCTGTTTGAGAAAGAGGTCGCAGTTGCGTTTGAACCGGCGTTTTTTTTCCGGCGAAATGGCGTCCGTGCCGTCCCCGGCCCGGTTGTCCATGTGATGGATGGAAAAGCGCACGTCGCGCTCGGCCCAGTATGCTTTGGCGTGTTCCAACTCATGCTCGACCAGCTTGGTCCGCAGGGTGGTCACCCGCACCGTGGGCCGCTTTGCGCCGAGGTGTTTTTTCAGCTTGAGGAAATTTTCAATGTTCGTGATCGAGGTCTCGAAGTCGAGTCCCATCGAAGCCCGGTATGTCTCCGGGCTGTAGCCGTTCACGCTGAACCAGATCTGCGACAGGCCGGAATCCAGAATTTTCCGGCTCATTTCCTCGTTGAGCAGACCGGCGTTGGTGTTGATCTTGGTCTTGGTATAGAAGGGAGCTTTTTTTCGGATATAGCGCAAAATGTCGGGCATCCGCTTGTCCACAAGCGGCTCATTGGTCAGGTAGGGGCTGATCCGGTTCACCGGGTGCCGGCAGGTCTCATCCACGATTTTGCGGATCAGATCGTCTTCCATGCGGCCGTGGGGGATGAGTTCCGGGCTCTGGCTGTGCGGGCAGAATATGCACTTGGCGTTGCAGACCGACAGGGTCTGGAACTCCACCGTGCGCGGGAAGGCCGGCCGAAAGCGCTTGCCGGTTCTGATCCAGGTCCAGAGTTTGTTCAGGTAACCGGCGCCGGGCTCCGGCATATAGTATTCCGCCATGCGCGGACCTCGGGGGCTTGTGGGTTGCGGACACATCCATCGGACGTTACGGGCGGAAGCTACCGGGGGGATGTTCTTCTGTCAAGGGGGAGCGTGAGCGCATGGCTCCTTACGCAACCGCGAACGGCCCGGTCCAATTGGGAAGCAGCGTGAAGACGCGCCCGTCGGGCAGGGTCAGGCGGAAACAATGCAGGAGCAGGGCAGGGTGATTCGGGCCGTTGTACTTGCGGTCGCCGATCAGCGGAAGGCCGCGCGCGGCCAGTTGGGCCCGGATCTGGTGCGTCCTCCCGGTATGCAGGCGGATCCGCAGCAGGCAGGCCCCTTCCCCGCGCTTGAGAACCGTGACGGTTGCCCGGGCTTCCCTGCCTTCCGACGACGGCACGACGCGCTCGAAGCCGTGAGCGTCGGCCAGCTTCTCCAGGGTGTCGAGCATCTCGAACGAGTCGCCGGCCGGCGGAACGCCCGCCGCCCAGGCCAGGTATTCCTTGCCGATGCCTCCGGCGGCGAAGGCCGCGTGTACCTCGGTGCGGGCCTTCTGGGCAAGGGGGACGAGAAGCAGGCCGGAGGTGGGGGCGTCCAGGCGGTGCGCCGGGGCCGGAATGAAGGCCGCGCCGGCGTAAGCGGCGCGCAGGCGGTCGGCCACGCTGTCGCTCTGGCCGGTGCCGGGCTGCACGGCCAAACCGGCGGGTTTGGCGAGCACCAGCAGGTCGTCGGAGCAGGAGACCACAGGCAGATCCGGGCCGAGCTCGGGCGGGCCGCCGGCTTCGGCCGCAAGGGGGCGTGGCGCGGCAAAGGGCGGCAGGCGCACCTCGTCGCCTTCGCGCAGCAGGGTAAACGGCTTGGAACGGCCGCCGTTGACCCGCACCTGGCCGGTGCGGATCCAGCGGTGCAGGAGGGAGGCCGGCGGAGCGTCGAGAATCCGGCGCTCCAGAAAGCGCAGGAGTTTTTCACCTTCCTCGCGCGCGCCCACTCTCAGATTCGCCATAAGCTCTCCACAGATTTGGCCCCAATGATAAAGATTATAAATATCATGTAGGTTATGGACTTTTTTCCCCGTGATCTTACCCTGTTGCATATAAACGAGGAGAACTTGCCATGCGTACAATGACCATGCGGCAACGGATATGGATGGCGGTGTTCATCGGGGTGGTTATCGGAATAATCGGGGCCATCGTCAAGTTCGGCTGGGAGGTTCCCTTCCCGCCCCGGACCCCGCTGCGGGATCTGACGAACCCTCCGCAGCAACTGCTGCAACAGTTGGGCGTACCATACGATATCACCCACATTACCTACATGTACAATGAAAACGCTCGCCCCATCGTGAGCTTTATCCTGCACTTCGGTTTTTCGATCACGTTCGGGGTGTTGTACGCCGTGGCGGCCGAGTGCAAGCCCGGCATCACCCTGTGGCAGGGCGCCATGTACGGTCTGCTCGTGTGGATTGCCTTCCACATCCTGCTCATGCCGGCTCTCGGGACCGTTCCGGCCCCCTGGGATCAGCCTCTCGCGGAGCACTTCTCCGAAGCCACCGGCCATATGTTTTGGGCCTGGGTCATGGAACTCGCCCGTCGGGATCTGCGCAGCCGGATCACCCACGAGCCCGATCCGGCCGTGCCGGTGTAGCGGGAAGCGTACCGGCACGACGGCGTAATCGGGTGAAGGCAATATAGCGCGTGGCGCGGCTTCGGCCACGCCGTGCGGAACTCCGGAGAGCCGCTTTGTGAAGCGGCTCTCCGCATTTTTCGGCCATGCGAAGGGGCGCCGGAGTTGGAGCCCGGCAACGGGGGAGACGCGCCGGCCGCGCGATGGTATATGGATGGCGACGAAGCATGAAGGAACACGGAGCAACCGCTATATGCTGAGAATCGGATGTCATTTGTCGTCGTCCAAGGGATTCCTCGCCATGGGCAGGGAGGCGGTCGGCATCGGGGCGAACACTTTTCAGTTTTTCACCCGCAATCCACGCGGCGGCGCGGCCAAAGCCGTGGATGAAGCCGATATCGCGGCCTATCGGTTTTTTGCCGAAG
This sequence comes from Desulfovibrio sp., assembly GCA_031548905.1. Classification (GTDB taxonomy): domain Bacteria; phylum Desulfobacterota; class Desulfovibrionia; order Desulfovibrionales; family Desulfovibrionaceae; genus Frigididesulfovibrio. The sequence continues at coordinate 12,691 of JAVBQP010000042.1, forward strand.
AACACGGCCTGGGGATGATTCTCGCCCACGCGCCCTATACGCTGAACGCCTGCGCCGCGAACGAGCAGTTGCGCCGGTTCGCGCTGGAAACGATGCGGGACGATCTGAGCCGTTTGGCGCTTTTGCCGGGCAGCCTCTACAACTTCCATCCCGGCAGCCATGTCGGGCAGGGGACGGAAACCGGCGTGGCCCTGATCGCGGAACTGCTGAACGCGGCGCTGCGGCCGGAACAATGTCCAATCGTGCTGCTGGAAACAATGGCCGGGAAGGGCAGCGAGATCGGCGGCTCGTTCGAGGAACTCCGCGCCGTCATCGACAAGGTGGAGCACAAGGAACGTCTGGGGGTCTGCCTGGATACCTGCCACGTGTTCGACGCCGGGTACGACATCGTCGACGACCTGGACGGGGTGCTCGCGGACTTTGACGCGGCCGTCGGCCTGGAGCGGCTGCGGGCCATCCACCTGAACGACAGCCTGAACGCCCAGGGGAGCCACAAGGACCGGCACGCGAAGATAGGCGAGGGGAACATCGGCCTTGCGGCCTTCACCCGGATCATCAACCACCCGGCCCTGCGGCATCTGCCCTTTTACCTGGAAACGCCCAACGACGCGCCCGGCTATGGGCGGGAGATCGCTCTGCTGCGGAGCGTCTACAAGGACTGAGCGCATGAAGAACGTGCATTTTTACACCTTCCCGGCCGGCCGGATCGGGATTGCCGAAGAACGCGGCGCAATCATCCGGGTGTCTTTTGGCGGTGAGAATTCCTTCGCGGGCCTCACGGCCGCCGAGACCCCGTTGATCCGAACGGCGGCGGGGCAGCTTGGGGAATACTTCGCCGGTGAGCGGGCGGCCTTCGACTTGCCCCTGGACCTGCGCGGCACGGAATTCCAGATTGCCGTCCGGCGGGCGCTTCTGACCATCCCCTTCGGGGAGACCCGCGGCTATCGGGAGGTGGCCGTCCAAATCGGCAATCCCAAGGCCTGCCGGGCGGTGGGCATGGCCAACAACCGCAACCCGGTGGCCATTATCGTTCCCTGCCATCGGGTCATCGGCCGTTCCGGCGGGCTGACCGGCTACGGGGGAGGCCTTTCGGTCAAGGAGCACCTTTTGGGTCTGGAAAAGCGCCATGCCTGACACGCCGTATTTTATTTACGGAGAGCCGGAGGTCGGGCGGCTTGCCTCGCGCGATTCGGCTCTCGGCGCGGTCATGGCTGAAATCGGGCCTTTGCGGCGCCCGGTTATTCCCGACCTGTTCATGGCCCTGGTCAACTCCATTGTCGGGCAGCAGATTTCCACCAAGGCCCAGACGACCATCTGGAACCGTATGCGGGAGCGCTTCACGCCCCTGACGCCGGAAACCATCGGCGCGGTTGCGGCCGAGGAACTGCAAACCTGCGGCATCTCCATGCGCAAGGCCCTGTATATCAAGGAAATCGCAGACACGGTACGCTTCGGCGATCTGGATCTGGACGCGTTGCGAACGATGAGCGACGCGGACGTTTGCGCTTGCCTCAGCGGCCTTAAAGGCATCGGCGTGTGGACGGCGGAAATGCTGATGATTTTTTCCATGCAGCGCATGGATATCTTGAGCTGGGGCGACCTTGCCGTGCAGCGTGGCCTGAGGATGTTGTACCGGCACCGTACCATCACGCCGTCCTTGTTCGCCAGGTACAGAAAGCGGTATTCGCCATACGCCACGGTGGCGAGTCTTTACTTGTGGGCCATTGCGGGCGGTGCCTGTCCCGGCTTTGTGGATCCTGCGGCGAAGACGGAAAGCAAGAAGAAGGCCGAAGCCGCCAAGCGGAGCCGGAAGCCCGGCCCGGCGAAACAGGCTGCGCCGGCCGGCGGTGACGCCTGACCCCCCTTTGGGGGGATACCGAGCACGACCGCCGGCAGAAGCCCGACGAGCAGACAGATCAAATACCTTGCCGGAAAAGCCGCTTCGCCCGAATACGTCGGGCGGCGCCGTTTTCGCCGCCCGACGTATTCGGCACAGGCCGTCGCTCTTACACTTGCTCGGGAAGCGCGTATTCCCCTTCCGCGTCGTCCGGCCGCGCATCCACCGAAGCCGCTTTGGCCAGCGAAAGGTACTTGGTTTCCGGCGCCCACAGATACGAAACAAGCGTACCCACGAGAAGAACGCCCGCCAGGATCAGCATGGTCGCGTTGACCCCGAAATGCATGATGCTCGCGGGGAGGCAGAAGGTGGAAATCGCCGAGCCGAAACGGCTCACCGCCGTGGCCAGGCCGATGCCGCTGGAGCGGACTTCCGTCGGGAAGCTTTCGGCCGGGAACACGCCCACCAGATTGCTCACCGCGGACAGCGTGAGGGTGAAGAAGGCGAATGTCGCCACCAGCAGAAGGTTCATGGCGGCAGGTAACATGGCCAGCAGGAGCAACGCGGCGGAAAGGATGACGAACGAGCCGATCAGGAATCCCCGGCGGGAAAATTTGATGGTGCACCAGATGCCGATGAGCGCCCCGAGAATCAACATGAGGTTCAGGAGCAACTCGGTGGTGAAGTTCTCGGAAAGCCCCATGATGCCGAGAATCATGGGCAGGAACGTATAAATGGCGAAGTACGGCATAACGATGCAGACGAAGAACAGGCAGTTGAACACGGTACGGGTGATGTACTTGCGGGTGAACAGCGCCTTGAACCCGGCCGACGTATGGTCGACGGCCTCATCGCCGAGGATGACGCCCGGGCCGAAGTGCTTGGTCAACACGGCCTGGGCCTCTTCCGGGCGGCCCTTGTTGGCGAGCCAGCGCGGCGATTCCGGCGAGCCTATCCGGGCGAACAGAATCAGCACCGCGGGAACGAAGGAGGAGGCAAGCATCCAGCGCCAGGCGTTCTCTCCCAGGCCGCTGTCGAGCATCGCGGTGCCGATGAACGTCGCGGCCACATAGCCGAATGTCCAGATCACACTGAACGAGCCCAGGATGGGGCCGCGATATTTTTTGGGGCAAAATTCGGCGAGCAGGGCGTGCCCCACGCTGTAGTCCCCGCCAAGGCCTATCCCTATAAAAATCCGGCACATGGCGAGTTGCAGCGGAGTTTCCGCGAAAAATTGCAGCAGCGAGCCCACAGCGATGACCAGGAAGCTGATGGAAAAAATTTTCTGCCGACCCAGGTTGTCCGAGACCATGCCGAAGAACAGGCTGCCGAGAAACAGGCCGATAAGGGCCGAAGAGCCGATCATCCCCTGCCAGAAAGGATCCAGTCCCATGACCGGCGTGATTTGCGTGAAGGCTATGCCGATAAGGCCGAGAATATAGCCGTCGGTCAGGTGGGCCCCGAAGGTCAGGGCGGTGATTTTGAAGTGAAATTTACTAAGAGGAAGGTCATCCAGTCGCGTTTGCTTTACACTCATACCAGGCTCCATAGTAAAATGTTGTGCGATGTATCGTGATGCGGGCAGATCGGCTGAGATACCTCCTTTATAAAAATATCAGTCTATATATTTATTTTGGGTAAAACAAAGCAGCTCGCTGCAACAGCGATTTACAAGAAGTCTTCGCGTAGAGACGTTATTTGTTTATGAATATACTCTGGTCATCGCGTGAGACGCTTCCACCCGTCGCGGCGACACGTTGGGTACTATTGTCTTCCGCGGTCAGGCGTCCTGCTGCCGAGCGTGCGCCGGCGTTTCATGCGAGGCGACAAACGCGGCGATACGGGTGTTCGCCGCTCCGATGCGTTGCCGCAATGATTCCGCGTACGCATCCATATTCGTGATTGCCCTGCGGGCCACGCCGGAATCCATGGCGGCCTGCGCCACCGCCGGGGTTATTCGGGCCGGCAGGCGCGGGTCCAGGGGCTTGGGGATGACATACTCCAAGCCGTAGCTGAACTGTTTGCCGCCGTACAGAGCGCCCACCTCGTCGGGCACGGGTTCTTTGGCAAGGGCGGCCAGGGCGCGCACGGCGGCCATCTTCATTGCTTCGTTGATTTGCGTGGCGGCGGTATCCAGCGCGCCCCGAAAGATGAACGGAAAGCCGGAGACGTTGTTGACCTGATTGGGGTAATCTGAGCGCCCGGTGCCCATGATGCAGTCCGGGCGGGCGGCTTTCGCCGTCTCGTAAGGGATTTCCGGGTCCGGGTTGGCGCAGGCCAGGATGACCGGATGTTTCGGGTGCATACTCGCGACCATCTGCGGTGACAAAAGGTCTTTTGTCGAAAGCCCCAGGAACATGTCCGCGTTTTTGAGCACGTCGGCAAGGCTGCCGGCGTCTTTCTTCTGGGCGAGTTTCGCCTTGTACGTGTTCAGGTCGGAGCGCCCGCTGTGGATAAGGCCCTTCGAGTCGAACAGGAACAAATTGGCGGGGTCGATTCCCAAAGCGATGTACAGGTTGGCGCAGGCGATCCCGGCCGCGCCGGCCCCGACCACGACGATTTTGCAGTCGGCGATGGACTTGCCCGCGATATCGAGCGTATTGAGCAGCGCCGCCCCCGAGATGACCGCCGTTCCGTGCTGGTCGTCGTGAAAAACCGGAATGTTCATTGCGGCCTTGAGCTGTTCCTCAATATAGAAGCACTCGGGGGCCTTGATGTCTTCCAGGTTTATTCCGCCGAACGTCGGCTCGAGCAGCTTCACCGCGCCGATAAGCTCGTCCGGGTCCGTGGTCGCAAGCTCAAGATCAAAGACGTCGATGTCGGCGAAGATTTTAAACAATACGCCTTTGCCTTCCATCACCGGCTTGGCTGCGTGGGGGCCGATGTTGCCGAGCCCGAGAACCGCCGTGCCGTTCGAGACGACGGCGACCAGGTTGTTTCTGTTGGTATACGCGGCGCTCAGCGAAACGTCGGAATGGATCGCCGTGCAGGCCTCCGCCACTCCGGGAGAATACGCGAGGGAAAGATCCCGTTGATCGGCGCACCGTTTGGATGGAACGACCTCAACCTTCCCAGGCCTGGGAAAGGCGTGGTACTCAAGGGCGTCCTGCTTGGAAAAAATGCTCATCCTGTCCTCCGAAGTTGGGCCGCGAAGCCGGGCGTCGACCAGGGGCGGGATCCTCGGGAAAATTCCCGACACCCTACACGTGGCAGAGGAAAGACTCCTTCTCGAGCCAGGCGCAGAACTTCTTCACAAGTTCGTTGGCTTTCGAGGTCTTGTTTATTTCCAGCCAGTATCTGAACGGCGTTGTGACCGGCTCGGCGAGTGTGATCAGGTGTTTCTTTTTGAGGGCCAGCGAAGCGATGTTGGTGTCGACCATGACGACCCCCAGCCCCTCCACAGCCGCGCTGATGGCCTGCTCCTGCGTGCTGAACTCCATGCCGCTCATCAGGGATGCGACACTCGGGCCGTATGGGCTGTTCGGGTTGGCCTGCATCCAGAATTCCCAGTAGGGCAGCGGAGTCGCGGCGGAGAGGGTGTGCAGAACGGGCACACTGTCTATGCCGTATTTTTGGATTTTTCCTAAAAGCTTGGGAGAACACGCCGGTTGAATGAGTTCTTCAAACAGCACGCGGGAATTGAAAATGGGGATGTTGCTGTGCCCGAAACAGATTTCGCAATCGTACGCTCCCGGCAGAACGTTGACGGGCTGGGAATCGGTATACAGCGAAACGGAACAGCGCGCTTCCGCATAGAAACGAACCAGACGGGGGGCGAGCCAGCGCGTTGTCAAAGAGGGAGGGGCCTTGACCGTTATTCTGCGCGGCACGCCCCGCTGGATGTTGGTGATGCAGGCGTTGATTTCGGATAAGTTCTTATCCAGTACAAGATGCAGCGCTCTGCCGGCCTCCGTCAGGCCGAGTTTGTTTTTCTCGCGGGTGAACAGCCGGACGTCGAGCTGGGCTTCCAGCGCCTTGAGTTGCCGGCTCAAGGCGCTTTGGGTGATGTAGAGCTCCTTTGAGGCAACGGTCACACTGCAGTGGCGGGCGACCGCTTCAAAGGCCTGCAACAGTTTCGCATTTGGCAATTGTGGCATGACAACCCCTTGCTGAAAGCCGGTTTCAACCCTTTTTGCCGCGCATGGGTTTACCGGCGCGCCGCGCGAAAACCCATGCCGCCGGGAACAACGGCGCTTTACAAGGCGACAAGCACGCTCTTCACCTGGGTGAACGCTTCAATCGAATGGATGCCCATTTCCCGGCCAAGCCCGCTTTGCTTCACACCGCCGAACGGCGCGGCAAAGTCGTACTGCCCGTATTTGTTGATGAACACCTGACCGGACTGAAGCTCTCGGGCGACGGCATGGGCGCGTGAAATGTTCGCCGTGTAGAGGCCGGCCGCAAGGCCGTATTCCGAATTGTTGGCGAGCGCGACGGCCTGCTCGTCGGTTTTGAACGGGAAAAGGCAGAGCAGAGGCCCGAATATTTCCTCCTGCGCCAGGCGGCAGTTCGGGTCGACATCGTCATAAATGGTGGGGAGCACGTAAAAGCCTTTTGCGATTTCCCCTGTTTTTTCGGGCATACCGCCGCACAATTTTTTCAGGCCGATGCGATCCGCCTCCTCAAGGTAGGAGACCACGGACTCGAAATGAGCCCGATGGCATTGGGCGCCCTGTTGGGTTTCCTCCTTCAGGGGGTCGCCGAGCCGGTAGGCCTTGGCCTTGGCTACAAGCTTGTCCGCCACGTTCCTGTAAATCGACTCGTGGATGATGAAACGCGTGGGTTCCGTGCATTTTTCGCCTTTTTGCGAGAACATGACCTGGTAGGCCCTGTCCACGGCCTCGTCGAGATTCGGCGTGTCTTCAAAGAAGATGCACGGGGACTTGCCGCCAAGCTCAAGGGAAAGTTGCCGCAAATGGTGCTTGCCGCTGTTCTCCATAATCTTTTTGCCGACGCCGGTGCTGCCGGTGAAGGAAATCTTGGCCACCTTTTTTGAGGCGGAGAGACCGTCGCCGATGGAACGCCCTTCGCCGAGCACCATGTTGAGCAGGCCCGCCGGGAGTTCCACTTCCTGCGCGAGCAGTTCCATAAAGCGGATAAAGCTCAGCGGGGTGTAGCTGCTCGGCTTCACCACCACGGTGTTGTTCGCGGCCAGGGCCGGAGCGACCTTCCACATGGTCAGCAGAAGCGGAAAGTTCCAGGGAACGATCAGCCCGCATACACCCAGAGGCTCACGCACGATGTAGTTGAGGGTGGAATGCCCGACCGGGCCGAGCTCGCCGTAAAACTTGTCCGTCCAGCCGGCATAGTAGTCGAACACGTCGGCCGAATCCGGCAGGTCGTCGAACAGCGACTCATTGAAGGTTTTGCCGTTTTGCAGGGTTTCGATGAGGGCCAGTTCCTCGGTGTTTTTCCGCACCACCTCCCCCATTTTCCGCAGCAGCAGAGCCCGTTCCCGGGCGGGGAGTTTCCCCCAGGCCTGTTTGCGAAACGCCGCGTCGGCTCCGTCGATGGCCTCGTCCAGTTGCTTGAGGCTCAACCCGGCGTATTCGCAAAGCTTTTCTTCCGTAGCCGGGTTGTACAGGGTGATGGCGGCGCCTTCCCCTTTCACCCATTGCCCGTTGATGTAGCTCTTTTTCTCAAGCTTCATCCACTTGGCGACGCGATCGAACAGTTCAGAAGATACTTTCATGGCGATTCCTCCCTCGTGCTCCCCTCGTCTCACACGCCTCGATAGGGAGCGGAGGAGGGCGGGCCGACGCGGATCCGTTGCAGGGTTCGTTGGGGCTTCGCCGGGTGGGCGAAGCGGGGCCGTCAGGCGTAAGGGCTCTTTGCCGGGCGCGCGTCGCGGGGGATGCGGCAATCCGCGTTGTAGTCGTTGATATGATCGCGCGGGGTGTAGTTACGGTCGATCTCGTACATATCTTCGGCGCTCAGCGGGTCCATGGCAAGGGCGTTGAGCGCGGTGTCGAACTGCTCTTTGGTGTCCGCTCCCACCAGCATGACGTCCACACCCGAGTGTTGCAACACCCAGGCCTGGGCGATCTGCGCCGGGGATACGCCGTGGCGCTGCGCCACCCGGCTCACGGACATGGCGATCTCTTTCGAAACGGCGTCACCGAACATTTCATGGGTGAAGAAGTCGGTCGTGTTGCGGTTGGAGGAAAAATCGCAGGAGAGAATGCCCCTGGCCAACGGGCTGAAGGCGGAAACCCCAACGCCTGCGTCGCGGCAGAAGGGAATCATTTCCCGCTCTTCCTCGCGGTAGGCGGCGCTCATCTGCAACTGCATGTTGATGGGTTTCTGCCATCCGTTCTTTTCCGCTGTGTAGTAGATTTTCGCGAACTGCCACGACATCATGGTCGAGCAGGCCAGATACCGGACCTTGCCGCTGCGGACAAAAGAATCCATGGTTTCCCAGAACTCTTCCACCGGCGTGGTGGTATCGTAATAGTGAAGCATATAGATGTCGATATAGTCCATTTTCAGGCGCTTCAGACTGCCGTCGAGAGCATTCTCCAGATGGATGCGCGAATGCCCGCCGTTGTTCACGCCCCCGCCGATGGGATAGCCGACCTTTGTGGCGACGACGGTCTCATCGCGCTTGGCGATACGGCGCAGAACATTGCCGCAGACTTCCTCGTTGGCTCCGGTTGAATAGAAGTCCGCCAGATCGATGAAGTTGACGCCGTTGTCGAAGGCGTACCGGATGATCGGCTCGCTTTCTTTTTCATCGAAAATCCAGGGCTTCCATTGCTTGCTGCCCATATTCATGGTGCCGAGACAGAGCCGTGAGACATTCAAGCCGGAATTGCCAAGCCGTGTGTATTGCATACCAAACCTCCATAACAGGGTTACACGGTGGAAGACTTACAGCCAGTCGAAAACGTTCTGTACTATGACGGATGGATGTGCCTTCCCATGATCGGGAGAAGCAGCGCTGCTCTGGAGGAAAACTTAGATGGAATTATCCTGAATTGTATATTTCTTTTTTTGCATGATATGTATTCTTTTTCAGAATATATGCGGAATCCCGCCCGACTGGGGTATACAAAGAGCTGTTTCGTGATACCTTTCGTTCCGGTTTGACGGTCGGCCCCCAAAATTCCCAACGCCAGCCGGAGGCTCTCATGGCGACCTCGCGCACGGTTGACTTACGCCCGGAAAACGCTCTTGACCGCAGGTTTTACAGCGCTTTTGTCAGCAGCCGGCTGCTCGCGGGAACCGTCGGCCAAACGCCCACGCCCTCCCTTCGGATAGACGACACCCTGTTCTTATTCGCCGATGAAGCGCAGAACACGCCGGCGGTGGTGTTTCCCGCGACTCCGCCCCCCGTCCCGGATGAATCCGCGCCGCTTCTTGAGCGGGAAGGCATAACCCTCCGCTCCAAACAGCTCGCTCCGCTCTTTTCCGGCGCCGCCGGCCCGGTTGCTCCGCTCGTGCTGGAGTTCCTGTTGCCCGAAGCCCAGGCCGGGGCCGCGCTTGCCGTGGTCATGCCGCACACCGTTGACGGCGTTGACGGCGCTCGGGCGTATGTTCCCGCGGGCGTCGTCTCCCGGCATGAGCCGGGCGATACCGAGAGCCTCGCCGAGCGCGCCCTCCC
>JAVBQP010000087.1:0-5947 GCA_031548905.1 Desulfovibrio sp.
GCGCAGCATGGTCTCCCGCGCCTTGTCGGGCCGGTCGTTGACCAGGGCCACGGCTTTGGCGTAGGCCTTCCGGAACGCCGTAACCGTGGCCGGGTCGCTCTTTTGCCGGGCGAAGGCGATAATCGCCAGGGGGCGGGAGAACCCCCTGTCGTCAAGCACCACTTTCCCCCCCTGTTTTTCGGCGATGCTCAGGAGCGGTTCCGGCAGCAGGGCGGCGTCCACCTGCCCGGCCAGGAGCATCTGGACCCGCACGGAAATTTTGCGGATGTCGCGCCGCTCGATATCCGACTCAGCCAAACCGCCGGCCTTGAGGAAATACCCGAGCAGGTAGTCGATGATCGTTCCCCGCGAGATGGCGATGCCGCCACCTTTGAGGTCCGCTGGCGTCGCCGCCTTGGACCGCGGCGAGGCCACCAGCCCGAACATGCGGGTTTTCGGGTTGCTGAAGTAGGTTGTGGCCACAATGATGTAATCCATCCCGGCCAAGCGGTGCAGAACAGGATTGCTGATCTCGCCGAAGTAGCCGTCCAGGCTGCCGGCCTGCACGGCGGCGTCTTTTTCCAGAGCGCTCTGGAAAGACGTCAGCTCCACATCGAGCCCGGCATCGCGGAAAAACCCCTCATCCCGTGCGGTGTAGAGCACCACGACGTCCACAACGGGCAGAATGCCCAGGCGCAACGTTTCGGCCTGAGCCGGGAAAGAGGAGGCCGCGAGCAAACAGAAGACGAGCAGGAGTTTTTTCATGGCGGTCCGGGGGGGATGGAGTTTGCCTCCCTCCCGCCGGAATGTCGGGAGGAAGGGCCGGCCGGAGGGGTGCGGATCCTTCGTTGCCGGGTTGAAAAATCGAAGCCGTGGCGGTCGATTTTTTCCTTAAAACGCCGGGAGGTTGCGCTGTTCTTTTAGCCTGTGGGGTATGGCGCGTCAACGTGAAAAGTCTCGGAGACCCAAGGGCTTTTCATGGGGCCGCGGGGCGGCCGCGCCCGGATTCCGCGTTACCTGCCGCCCGCCGGGGTGACGCTCACCGTGCAGGTCATTCCCAAGGCAAGGCGGGGCGGCGGCCCGTCCAGGCGGATGCGCACCGGAATGCGCTGGGCCAGACGCACCCAGTTACGCGCCGGATTGACGTCCACCAGCAGACTGCTGCCCGTGGGGTTGTCTCGCTCCCCGATCCCGGCCGCGATGCTCTCCACCACCCCGGTCAGGGGCGGTGTGCCGTCGAGCAGTTCGACCGTGGCCTTGTCTCCCGGATGAATACCGGGGAGTTTGGTTTCCTCAAAATAGCCGCAGATCCGGAACGACTGTGCGTCGATGATCGCCACGAGCGGTTTGCCGGCTTGGGCGTAGCTGCCGGAAAACACATTCAGGTTCGTCACATACCCATCCACCGGGGAGCGCACTTCGGTGCGGGCCAGATCCAGTCGGGCAATGTCGCGCAGGGTTTCGGCCTCGCCCAGTTCGGCTTGGGCCGCCCGGGCGGCGGCTTCGGCTTGTTCGTGCCCCTCGCGTGAAATCACGTCCGAGCCGACAAGGGCGCGCCGCGCGGCGTCGCCGCGCAGGCGTTCGGCCACGGCGACGCGCATCGCCACTTGGGCCTCGGCTCGGGCAAGGGCAAGACGAAACCGCTCCCGGTCAATCACCATGAGCACATCGCCCTTGCGCACCAATTGGTTGTCTTTGACCGGCACCGCTTCCACCAACCCCGAGACGTCGGGCGCGACAATCACTACATCGGCCTCGACCCTGCCGTCGCGCGTCCAGGGCGAATACATGTAGTGGCGCCAGAGCAGTATGGCCGAGGCCACGGCCGCGCACAGCACCGCCGCGGTCAGGGAGAGTCGCATCAGCAGGGTCAATCGCATGGTTTCTCCTCAGGGAAGGCGGTAAACAAGCAGCCCGGCCAGGCTGAACAGGAGGATGAACAGGGCAAGGCGGAACAGCGGGGGATGCCAGACATACCGGTACAGAGCCCGGCCGGAAAGAAATTTGTCCAGCCACCACATAGCCGCGAGGCAGAGCAGACACAGGGGCACAATCGCGGGCATCATCACCCCGAAGACGACAACCTCACGCGGCATCGGCGGTCCCTCCTTCTCTGTTCCCGCCGAGGCCCGTCGCCCGAAGCAGTGCCCGCTCCAACAGGTGGAGCAGGCAGAAGGCTCCGCCCGGCCTGTCGGTTTGCGCATCTTCACCCGCGACGCCCGCATCGGTTTTCGGCCGCGACGCCAGACGGGAGCGGAGCGTTTCCAGGGCGGCGCGGCGGCGGCCGGCCTCCGGCTTTTCCAACAACCGGGCCAGGGTCTCGGGCAGATCGCGGAGCAAGACTTCTTCTCCGGGGGTGAACAGTTTTTGCCTCAGCCCCAAGCGCACTTCAATGATCAGGCGCCCCAGATCGCCTAGGGCGAGAGCCCGTCGCAGCATGTCCAGTTCTTCGGCCGGAGCGGTGAGCGCGTTGGAAGAAAATTGCAGGACCAAGTCGCGCACACCGCTTTCAAAGCGCGGCAGGATTCCGGCCGTCTGTCCCCGGCACACGCGTATGCCCAGACGGAGCAGCCTGTTGAGCAGGCGTTTTTTCCACCACGTCCCGCCCGCGGGGAAAAAAACCGCCAGCATGGCCCCGGCCACGGCTATGCCGAACAGCTTGGCCAGGGCGCCGCCCATGAGGTCGGTGGGGTTGATGCTCAGGTACAGACCGACGGCGGTGAAAGAGGCGAACATGAAGTTGTAGGAGCGCCCCAGGCCGGCGGTGACCGGAATGGTCATCAGGTAGGGGCCGACGGCGAGGAACGGGAACAGGGCCGCGCACAGCGGCACGATGTCCGAGCAGGCGGGCAGGACCAGAAAACTGTAAAGTACGCCGGCGACAACGCCCAGTACGCAGCCGAGGCAGCTCACGAAAATGGAGCGCACGGGGTTCGGCGCCGCTGCCTGGAGCGAGCAGAAGACCACGGCGAAAATGGCGGCGCTGCTGCCGACCGGCCAGGCTGTCGCCCACCAGAAGAGCGCCACAAGCACAAGCACGAGGGCGGCCCGAAGGGCGGCAATCAGCGCGATGCCCGCGTCCGTGCCGGGGGTGGAGCGGGCGCGCCCGGGCCTCTTGCCGGGAAGGTGCCCGGTCAGGGCGGCGTAGTGCAGCAGGTAGTCCCTCATGTCGTTGAGGAAACGGTCCAGCAGATGCATACCCGCCGCCAGCTCCGCCTTGTCCGCATCGTTAAGGCCACCCGTCCGCCTGAGCAGGTTCGCGCCCGCCCGCGTTTTATCCCTGCAGCGCTTGAGGGCCGAGGCCGTTTCCAGAGCGGTTTGCCCGGTATGGGCCGATTTGCCGCGCGTGGTCATATTTTCCGCGACAAAAGCGAAAGCGTCCGTGAAAAAATCGTGCGTCCGCCGGCTGGAGGATGCCGCGAGATCTCCGAAAAAGGTGTGCAAAGAGTGAAAACTGGTCGCGGCGGACATGAAGCTCGTATTGAACAGGCGCACCCCGGCTTGCCCGAGGGCGCCGCCGGCTTCGAACGAAGCCGCGAAACCGTAGCCGTCCAGCACGGCGACATCCCGCATGAAGCGCTGTTGGGCCTTTTCCACGTCCATGCGGTTCATGCCGCCCGCCAGGGCGCCGCGCACGAAGTCATCGAACAGGGCGAGCCGGCCTTCCGCCGCGCTGAACAGCACGCGCTGAACGGTTTCCGGAAAAATCATCTCGGAAGTGAAGGCGGCACAGAGGATACCGACAAATACCTCGGACACCCGCAACAGGGCGGGCATGAGAATATGCTCCGGATTTTGCATCTCGGGCAGGGCGATGATGCAGGCGGTATACCCGGCCAGCACGAAACCGTAGGATTGCGCGTTGCGCCGGTATGCCGAGCCGAAAACGCACAGGCCCACCCACAGGGCCATGCCGAGAAAAATCGGCATCGGGGCCTGCCCGCATACCGCGAACAGCAACACCGCGAAAAGGCCGCCCGCCATGTTGCCCAGTATGCGGTAGCAGCTTTTCGCCAGTACCTCGCCGCTTTGCGGCTGCATGACGATCAGCGCGGTCAGCATGGCGGTGGAAGGCTGCTCCAAGTTGAGAAACATGGAAAGCAGCATGGCCAGATACGCACCCATCAGGGCGCGGAGCACAAAGCCCCAGCGGGCGGCCTCCTGACGGAGGATGGCCGGGAAATGGCGTCGGATATAAGCGAGCGACCCGGACGGGACTCCTCCAACGAGGGCCTCGCTCACGGCCGCGCTCCGGCGGGCGGCTCCATGTACCCGCCGCCCAGTTCGTGCATCAGCCGGGCGTAGGCGTCCAGACGGTCGGCGGCAAGTTCGGCGTTGCGCTGCGCCTGCCGCAGAAGGGTGCTTTCCGCCGTCAGCACGCCGAGGTAGTCCGTGAGCCCGGCCCGGTATCCCTTGTTTGCGATGGCGTAAGCCCTGCGGGCCAGACGCAGGGTTTTGGCCTCCTCGGCGGCCCGGCGCTCCAGCGCGTTCAGCTCCTCCATGCTTCCGGCCACGGCTCCGAATGCCTGGATGACGGCGGAATTATATTCTTCCACGGCCTCGTCATAAGCGGCGGTGGCCGCCATCAAGCCGCCGCGCAGACGGCCGCCCTGGAAGAGCGGCAGGGAAATGGCCGGCCCGACGCCGGTCTCAAGCGCCGATCGGGAGAACGGATTCCCGGGGCCGATGAGCGCGTAGCCGAATGTGCCGGCCAAGTTGATGTTGGGGTAGAAGTCGGCCTTGGCCACCTTGATTCTTCCCGCGGCGGCCTCCGCGCGCAGGCGGCGGATTGTGATGTCCGGCCTGCGCCCGGCCAACTCGGCAGGCAGGCTTGCGGGAATGGGTGGCACGACGTCAAGCTTCAGGGCGGGCCGCGTGATGCCTTTGCCCGCGCCCGGCCCGCGCCCGGTGAGCGCGGCGAGTTTTTGCTTGGTGACGGTTATTTCGGATTCAATGGCGATGATCGCCGCGCGGCCGGCCGGGACGGCGGTTTCTACCTGACGAACGGCCAGTTCGGATCCTATTCCGGCATCGTACAGCCCACGGGCGATTTCCAGCACCCCCGTTCGCTGGCCCAGCGTCTCTTTGGCGACATCCAGCAGGGAGTAGTGCAGGGAGAGCGCGATGTAGGTTCGAACGACGGCTGTTTCCAGTTCCTGGCGGATGAGATCGGCTTCCACTTTCGCAATGGCCAGCTCGTCCAGGCCGACTTCATAGGCCGCCCGTTCCCGGCCCCACAGATCGAGCGTATAAACGGCGCGGGCCAGGGCGGCATTGTCCCACCTGTCGCGCCCGGAAAGCTCCACGGCGTGATAGGCGTCTTCGCTGTAATGGCGCAGCGTGGCGCGGCCCCCGGCATCAAGCCGCGGGTACAGATCGGCCCCGGCCCTTTCGGCCATGCCGCCCGCCATGCGTACCCGGGCGGCGGCCACGCGTATGGTTGGGTTGTGCTCCACGGCCGCTTCGACCAGGCCGTCAAGCTGGGGATCGTTGTAGACGCGCCACCAGCGCCGCTCCGGCCAGGGGGGCTGCGCCGGAGCCGTGAGAGGCGGGACGCCTTCCAGATCTCGCGGGTCAAGTTGCCGCGCCTGGGGAACAATGTCCGCGGGAACGCAGGCGCCCAGAAGCGCGCTCAGAATCATTCCGGCCATGAGCGCACTGCCGAACAGACGCGGCGTTCCGGCGCGACGTCGGAAGAGGAAGGAAAACGCGGCCGTCGTAGCCATGTTGTTTTAATTCTCCGCCATGCTCGTGTGAAATGCGGATACGACCGGCGTTCCGCCCGACGACTTTCATGTTTAGCAGCATGAAAGTGAATGTCAAACCGGCTATTCGGCGCGGAAAAGCGATGCAGCGTTGCCGATGTTTTTCGGCCCGCGCTTGAGAGCCGCCGGCAACGTTTGCCGGGAGCAAGGCGCGAAACCTTGCACCCGTCAAACGTTGCCGGCGGATCGAAGAACCGGCCCCC
>JAVBQP010000013.1:0-8395 GCA_031548905.1 Desulfovibrio sp.
CCCTGGCCGACCAGCACCTCAACCTCGCGGAGCTTGAAGATAATCTGCTCCGCCGTGAATGTTTTTCGACCCATGACCTCTCCTCCGTGGCCTCACCTTATACTAACTTTTGCGGTGGACCAGTTTTTTAGGGCCAGGTCAAGTCATGAGTCGTCCCTCCGTTTGTGGACAGTGAGGGCACTGCCCGGTTTTCGCCGGAACATACGCGTCGGGCGCGGGGATTTCTTGTAAAAAAACGACCTGTACCCCGGGCGGTTCTTTTTTCCGCCCGCAAGTCAAAAAAACGGCAGACTCGGCCGGGGTGGCTCACCCCGTATTCCAGCGTGTAAGACTGCCCGGCAAGGCGACGGCGCCATTCTTCAGCGCCGGCAGGGGATTTGCATAAAAATAGGCACGCCGCGTGACGCGGGTGGAAATAGACAACGCGAGGAGTGCCCCATGCTGTTTTTGCTGAGCGGAGACAAGAAGAAAAAAGTCCAGGAACGCCGGGTGGAAAATCTGGACCGGGTCAAGGAACTGTTCCAGATGGGACGTTTCCCGGTGGTCACCACCACGGATTTGGATGAAGACCGCAAGGTGGGGCGGATTCTGGGGCTGGTGGTGTGCCGCGGCTACGACTCCGAAGAGGCATTTTTCGGCATGGCCGCCCGCGCGGTGAACAAAGGCGCCCAGGCCATTGTCGGCTATCAGGAAAACGTGGCCTTCCACCCCGACGGCAGTAAATTTTTTACCTGCTACGGCACGGCCGTGCAGTTCGAGCAGACCGCCCGTTCGACCCTGCCCGCGATCTGATTGCGCCGGGATGCTTTGCTTGTCCCCGGAGGAGCCTCCGGCCGGACCGGCGGGCCGGCGGCTCCTCCGGGGTTTGTTGCGTCCGGGCTTTTCTTTGGGTAGGGTGACCGCCATGCGAGCGTTTTTTCTCCGTTGTCGGGCGGTCTGCCTTCTCTTTACGATAATCCTGCCCGTCGCCGCCGCCGGTTGCACCTTGGGGGGCTCAAAACCCACCGCCCCAATCCAGACGGGGCCGGTGAAAAAAGGCGCGCCCGGCACCAAACCCTACACCATCCGGGGCCGGACCTATCACCCCCTGCTCTCGGCCCACGGGTTTCGGGAGGAAGGCGTCGCCTCCTGGTACGGGCCGGACTTCCACGGCAAAAAAACCGCCAACGGCGAGCGGTACGACATGCACGGCATGACCGCCGCGCACAAGCTTCTGCCTTTCAACACCCACGTCAAAGTCACCAACACCCGCAACGGGCGCTCCATCGTGGTCCGGGTCAACGACCGCGGCCCCTTCGTGGCCGATCGGGTCATCGATTTGACACGCACCGGCGCGAAAGAACTGGACATGCTCGCTTCCGGCACGGCCCCGGTGATTATCGAAAGCGTCGGCACCGTGGCGGGCCTGCAAAACGGCGATCTTTCCGGCAACTTCTACGTCCAGGTCGGGGCCTTCGGCGTGGAGTCCAACGCCCGCAACCTGGTGCGCAAGATTCAGGGCGAAGGCTCGGGCGCGCGCGCGTATTTCGCTGAAACCGTGGGCTTCTGGCGGGTTCAGATCGGCCCCTACCCAAGCCTGAACCGGGCGGAGAGCGCCGCCGATTCCCTGCGCTCCAGGTACCCCGGCAACTTTGTGGTCGCGGAGTAGCCCGCCCCTCTTTTCTTGCCGCCTCGCCGGCCTTGGGCTATAGTGCCTCGCCCGCCCAACCGGGCCGAGGCGCCTAACCCTTTTCCCAAGGCATCGAATGGCACGCAAGAAACCCGCCAAACCTATGAGCTCGCTGAGCAGCAAACAACTGCTCAAACGGTGCGTCGGTTATTTCGAACCATATATCGGCCTGATTTTACTGGCTGTGATCATCATGGTCGCGGCCGGCCTTACCGACGCGGCCACGGCCTGGCTGGTCAAGCCGGCTATGGACGATATTTTCATGAATAAAGATAGGGAGATGCTTTTGCTCATCCCCCTGGCCTTCGTGGGCCTGACTCTGGTCAACGCGGGCGGCAAGCTGTTGCAGAACTATATCATGCAGTACTGCGGCCTGAAGGTGCTGGAAGTGCTGCGCGACGAATTGTACCGCAAAATCGTCATGCTCCCGCTGCGCTATTACGAGGGCGCCCAGGTCGGGGTGCTCATGTCCCACGTGACCAACGATGTGGGCGCGGTGCGCAGCAGCCTGCCCGCCCTGGTCATGCTGGTGCGCCAGGTGATCACCATGATCAGCCTGATCTGCGTGGTGTTCTACCAGAACGCGGAACTGGCCTTTTACGCCGTGGTGGTGCTGCCCGTCGCCTTCTTCCCTTTCATCTACTTCGGCCGGCGGATGCGCCGCCTGAGCCGGGAATCTTACGCCCAGACGGCCGACGTCAGCAGCCTGCTGCAGGAAACCTTCAGCGGCATCCGGGTGGTCAAGGCCTTTGCCTCGGAGCCGATGGAGGGCGAACGCTTCGACACGGTCAACAAGCGCATTTTGCGCTTGGGCCTGAAACAGAGCCTGGCCGGGGAGTTCTCCTCTTCCACCATGGAACTGGTCGGGGCCGTGGGGGTCGCCCTGGTGCTCTGGTACGGCGGCTTGCAGGTTATCGACGGCCAGTCCACGCCCGGCACGTTTTTTTCGTTCGTGGCCGCCCTGGTGATGTTGTATGACCCGGTCAAGAAGCTGGCCGGGGCCAACCTGACCATCCAGGCCGCTCTGGCCGGAGCGGATCGCGTCTTCGCCATTCTCGACAACCCGGATATGGGGGTGGAGAAGGGCGGTACTGTGGAGTTCTCCGGCCCATTCGCCGGCATGACCTTCCGCGACGTCGGCTTTTCGTACAAGGAGGGCGCCAAAGTCCTGGACGGCATCAACCTGGATCTGCGCCCGGGCGAATGCGTGGCCCTGGTCGGGCCCTCCGGCGCGGGCAAGACCTCGTTCGTCAACCTGCTGCCGCGTTTTTACGATCCCCAGGAGGGCATGATCAGCCTCAACGGTCTGCCGTTGGCGGATTATACCCTGCCCTCGCTGCGCCGGAACATTTCGATAGTGTCTCAAGACAACTTTCTGTTCAACGTCTCGATCCGTCACAACATTCTCTACAACCTGCCGGGAGCGGGGGAAGAGGAATTGCTGCACGCGGCCAAGGCGGCCTACGCCCATGATTTCATCATGGAGATGCCGGAAGGCTACGACACGATCATCGGCGAACGCGGGGTCAAGCTTTCCGGCGGGCAAAAGCAGCGCCTGACCATCGCCCGGGCCCTGGCCAAGAACGCCCCCCTGCTGATTCTGGACGAAGCCACCAGCGCCCTGGATTCCGAGTCGGAGAGTTTCGTCCAGAAGGCTCTGGACAACCTCATGGAAAACCGCACCAGCATCGTTATCGCCCACCGCCTTTCCACCGTGCTGGGCGCGGATCGCATTCTGGTGCTGGACAAAGGCCGCATCGTTGGCCTGGGCAAGCACGCGGAACTGTTGGACGCCTGCCCGCTGTATGCCAAGCTGTACGCCATGCAGTTCAACGTGGGAGACTGAAGCGACGCGCCCATACGGGCAGCGGAAGAGAAACGGCGGGTGGGAATTATGTTCCCGCCCGCCACATTTTTTATCGGCATGTGGGGGTCATCTTCGTCCCGCCGGACGCCGGCCGCAACTGAAGCGGCTTTTCCAGTAGTCCGCGTTCAGCGAATCCACGGTGACCTGCTTGCCGGTGCCGGGGCTGTGGACGAAATATCCCTGGCCCACATACAGCCCGGTGTGCCGGCCCCGGCCGATCCGGAAGCAGACGATATCGCCGGGCTGCAGGGAACTTTTGCCCACCTCCCGCCCAGTGCCGATTTGCTCGGACGTGGTGCGCGGCACCTTGATGCCGTGCCTGGCGTATGTCCACATGACCAGGCCGGAGCAGTCGAAGCCTTCGCCCGGAGACTCCCCACCCATACGATAGCGCACGCCGACCTGGGAAAGAGCGGTCTGCACCAACGGGTCGCGCGCGCCCGGGCCGAGATCGTCCGGCAGATTTTTTTGCGGCAGGGAACAGCCCCCCCCGGCAAGGAGCAGGCACAGGAGGGCGGCGGTAAGAAGGGCGCGGCCGGCCGGGAAAAAATGTGCGGGCGTAAGCGGCATCTTCGCTGCATAGAGAATAATCCCGCAAAAAGCAAACGGCGGTGGGCCTGATGTGGCGTGATACTGTGTCAGGCGCACCGCCACGTGCTCAAGCGAGGGGAGCCGGTTGCTTGAGCGTGGATTTGCGTTTGATTTCGAAAATAGGGTTGCGCGTCTTGCCGTTTGAGGTGAAAAGCTTTCGCGGGAAACATTTTCGCATAAAAGAAGCCGCCGCGGCGCGGGGCCGGGCGGCTTCTTTCAAACTGTGGGAGCGACCTTATTTGGGCTTGTAGACCTTGAACTCGTCACGACGGTTCTTGGACCACGCGGCCTCGCCGCTGCCGGACACGGCCGGGTGCAGCTTGCCGAAGCTGACCATTTCCATCTGCGAGGCGGGAATGCCCAAGTTCAGCAGGAACTCGTAAGCGGCGCGGGCGCGACGCTCACCAAGGGCCAGGTTGTATTCTTCAGTGCCGCGTTCGTCGCAGTGGCCTTCAATAACCACGCGCAGTTGCGGAAACTGTTTCATGACCTGGGCCTTCTGGCGCAAAACATTTTGCGAGTCGGAACGCAGATCGAAGCGGTCGTACTCGAAGTAGACGACGGCATTGCTGATCTGCGAGGCGGCCTGCTGCTCCTCGGCGGTCAGGGGCGCATCGCCGGGTTCGGGGGTCAGGCCGTCGTCGGTGTTCTTCTTGCCGCAGCCGGCGAGAAGGGCCAAAGCCAGCACAAGGAAAAGGCTGCGTCGAAAAATCGTTTGCATGGGATCCTCCAAAAAACGGCGACAAGTAGAAGGTTTTTTTAAATTTTTCTTTCGACCGGTGAGACAGAGCGGCCGTTGCGGGCGGATCCTATACCTCCCGTTGAAATTGTCAAGATGGCGTAAGGGGGCGCGCTCGTCGACCCGGAAAAAAAGCGTGGCGAATTCGTCCGGTCGGCGCTTGCCGGCGAAACAGGGTTGGGATAGGCTTTCCGCTTGTCGCCGGCGGCCTTCGGCCCCGCGCGCATACCCCAGTCTGGAGGGATATCATGGCAGTGGAAAAACTCGGCGCCCGTATCCGGCGCTTTCGTGAAAGCCGGGAAATGACCCGCGAGCAGTTGGCCGACGCCGCCGGCCTTTCGCTTTCCTCCGTCTCCGCCTTGGAAGAAGACAACGTCTACGCTTCCATCGGCCCGTTGCAGAAGGTGGCCCGCGCCCTGGGCGCCCGGCTCGGCACCTTCATGGACGATGTGCACAGCACCGACCCGATCATCGCCCGCGCCGACGATCGCGACCTCGACCTGGCCATGCAGAAGAATCGCAGCACCAAGGCCTGCTACCGCTACCACTCCCTGGCCAAGGGCAAGGCCGACCGCAACATGGAGCCGTTCTTCATCGAGATCCTGCCCGACGAGGATCACTCCCTCTCCTCCCACCAGGGCGAGGAGTTCATCATTGTGGTCTCCGGCAAGCTTAAAGTCGTGTACGGCAAGGAAGAGCAAATTCTCGGCCCCGGCGACACGGTCTATTACAACTCCATTGTGCCTCACTATGTGGGCGCGCATGAGGGTTCCTGTACGATCTACGCGATCATGTATTATCCGTAGACTCGGTTGTATTCACATTTTGCCGCGCAAGGTGGGCTATGGAACTGGAATCCTTTGTGCTCAGGGAAAAAACCTTGGGGCAACTGCTTGACGAAACCATCGCCAAGTATCCGCACAACGACGCTCTGGTCTATGTCGACCGCGACTTCCGCCAGAACTGGACGGAGTTCGGCGCCAACGTGGACCGTCTGGCCAGAGGCCTGATGGCGCTCGGCGTGCAGCCGGGCGAAAAGGTCGCCATCTGGGCGACCAACGTGCCATACTGGGTGAGCCTGATGTTCGCCACGGCCCGGATCGGCGCCGTTCTTCTGACCGTGAACACCAGCTACCGCGAGAACGAGCTGGCCTACCTGCTCAAGCACTCCAAGTGCGAGAACTTTTTCATCACCGACGGCTACCGCGACCACGACTTCATCCAGACGCTGTACGCGGTCATGCCCGAGTTGCGGGTTCGCTCGCGTTCCAACCTGAACAGCGAACAATTCCCGTACCTCAAGCGGGTCATGTTCCTGGGCATGGAGAAGCACCGGGGCATGTACTCCCTGCCCGAGATCATGGGCCTCGCGGCCATGGTCTCCGACGAGGAATACGCCGCCCGCAAAGCCCTGGTGAAACCCCACGACGTGGTGAACATGCAGTATACCTCGGGCACCACCGGGTTCCCCAAGGGGGTGATGCTCACCCACGTGAACATCGTCAACAACGGGTACTGGATCGGCCGGCATCAGAATTTCGGCCCCAAAGACCGGGTCTGCCTGCCCGTGCCGCTGTTTCACTGCTTCGGCTGCGTGCTTGGGGTCATGGCCTGCGTCAACCACGGGGCCGCGATGGTCATTCTTGAGACCTTCAATCCCATTCAGGTGCTCACCTCGGTGGAAACCGAGCGCTGCACCGCCCTGTACGGCGTGCCCACCATGTTCCTGGCCGTGCTCGAGCATCGGGTCTTCCCCAAGTTCGATCTCTCGACCCTGCGCACGGGCATCATGGCCGGTTCGGTCTGCCCGGAGCCGCTCATGCGCCGGGTAATCGAAAAAATGTACATGCGGGAAATCACCATCTGCTACGGCCTGACCGAAGGCTCGCCGGTGATGACCCAAACCCACGCCGACGAGGAGTTCCACCGCCGCGTCTCCACCGTGGGCCGGGCCATGCCCGGTATCGAGGTCAAGGTCGTGGACCCGGAAACCATGGAGGAAATGCCGCGCGGCATCCCCGGCGAGGTGGTCTGCAAAGGCTATAATGTCATGAAGGGCTACTACGATATGCCCGAGGCCACGGCCGCCGCGGTCACGCCCGACGGGTGGCTGCGCTCCGGCGACCTCGGCACCATGGACGCGGACGGCTATGTGGTGATCACCGGGCGGAGCAAGCACATGATTATCCGGGGCGGTGAGACCATCTACCCCCGCGAGATCGAGGAGTTTCTCAGCGGCATGGACGGCGTGCTCGACGTGCAGGTGGTGGGCGTGCCCAGCCGCAAGTACGGCGAGGAAGTCGGGGTCTTCATCATTCCCAAGCCCGGCGCGGGTATCGGCCCCGAGGACGTGCGTGACTTCTGCCGGGGCAAGATCGCCTGGCACAAGGTGCCGCGCCATGTGGCCCTTGTCGAGGAGTTCCCTCTGACCGCCAGCGGCAAGATCCAGAAGTACAAGCTGCGCGAAGCCGCCGCCGAGTTGTTTCCGGAAGCGATGAAATAATTTTGTTTCACCTCAACTGTTTTGGAGAGCGTTCATGAGCATTACCGCCGTCGTCCACGGTCTCGGCAATATCGGCAAATTTGTCGTGGAATCCTTGGAAGCCGCCCCGGACTTCACCTGCCTCGGGGTGATCCGCCGCAAGGAATCCCTCGGCAAGAACCCCCTGGACCTGCGCGGCCTGCAAGATTTTCCGGATCTGGATTCGTTGATCGCGACCAAAGGCAAGCCGGACGTGGCGATCCTCTGCGGCCCTTCCCGCCAGGCCCCCATTGACGCGGCCCATTATCTGGCCCGGGGCCTGCATACCGCCGACAGTTTCGACATCCACGACCGGGTGCCGGAAGTGGTCGCGGATCTCGAGGCCAAGGCCCGCGCCGCCGGCAAGGCCGCCGTGGTCGCGGCCGGCTGGGATCCGGGCACGGACTCCGTGTTGCGCGCCCTGTTTGAAGTCATGGCCCCGGTCGGCACGACCTTCACCAATTTCGGACGCGGCCGCTCCATGGGCCACTCCGTGGCCGCCCGCGCCATCCCCGGCGTGGCCGACGCCGTGTCGATCACCATTCCCATCGGCGGCGGCCGGCATTCCCGTCTGGTCTACATCCTGCCCGAAGCCGGGGCCGATTCGGGCGACATCGCCAAGAAACTCGCCGCCGACCCCTACTTCAGCCATGATCCCCTGGATGTCCGGTTCGTGAAGACCAGGGAGGAGTTGGCCGGCGTCTCCGACACGTCCCACGGCGTGCTCATGGAGCGTATCGGCGCCTCCGGCCTGACCGCCAACCAGCGGTTCTCCTTCGACATGCGCATCGACAACCCGGCCCTCACGGCCCAGGTTCTGGTCGCCGCCGCCCGCGCCGCCACTCGTCTGGCCCCCGGCTGCCATACGCTCATTGACGTCCCCCCCGTGGCCCTCCTGCCCGGCGACCGCATGGGGCATGTGGCGAGATTGGTATAGCGCGAGAGAGTAGATAAGATGCCTGCGGCGGGCAAAGGGGGTAACCCCCTTTGCAATCTCTGATCGGGAGT
>JAVBQP010000073.1:0-13247 GCA_031548905.1 Desulfovibrio sp.
GATCATCGCGCCGCGCAAGAGTTCGTCGTCCCCAAGCTCCGAACCGTGGGCCATAAGACCCACCCGAACGACGGGGCCGCCGCTTTGCGCCTGCTCGACAACTTCCAGCAGGGCCTCGGCAATCAGCTTACGGGAATCGGACATGGCTACCTCCCGCCCTTCATTTCTCCGGCCAGTTCCGTCAGCACCTCGAGCAGGGCCTTCTTGATGTCGCCCTTGTCCACGGCGGCGGCCACGGGCGTGGGCGCCTCGATAAGGAAAGAAGCGCCGTCGGCCAGGTTGGTCAGGCGGGCCAGGAACAGACTGCCCTTGCCGATAATCATGGCCCGTTTGATCTCGCCGGCCGCGATTTCCTTCACGGCATGGCCGATGTAGGGAATGCCCGAGGGGATGTGCCCCTGGGTGTGGGCGAAGCCGGGCAGGCCGTGCCGTTCCACGAACGCGGGAATTTCCGCGCGCTCGCACTGGCCTTTCATCACGGCCAGGGCCGCGATCATCTTGTAGTTGGCTTCCGGCACGTTACCGGCCCCGGCGGGCAGGGTGATTTCAGGGATGTGCAGCTCGGGCGCGTACTTATCCACGTCCTTGAAGCC
Source organism: Desulfovibrio sp. (assembly GCA_031548905.1). GTDB lineage: Bacteria > Desulfobacterota > Desulfovibrionia > Desulfovibrionales > Desulfovibrionaceae > Frigididesulfovibrio. The sequence continues at coordinate 594 of JAVBQP010000073.1, forward strand.
GAGACCGGCCTTTTCCAGGGGTTCCCAGACCAGGGCCGAGGTCACGGCCTGCGGGGCCGCGCCGGCGCCCACGGTGTGCTTGCCGAGCGCGTCCAGGCGAATCACCGGCGTGGCGCCGTCGTCCGGCACGATGAGCATGGCGAAGCAGCCCAGGCAGTTTTCCAGGGGCGGCACGCCTTTTTTCACGTGTTCGCGGGCGTTCATGTACAGCTTGGGGATGGCCCCGCCGCTGACCACGGCCACGTTCTTGCGCGCCCCGGAGGCCACCATCGAGGCGGCCGCGATGATCGCGTTCACCGGGCCGGCGCAGAAGCCGCGCACGTCCAGGCCGCTGGCGTTCATGCAGCCGGCGCTCTCGCCGATGGCCTTGGCGATGTTGCCGCCGCCGCGCTGGTTCATGTCGCCGGCCGCTTCTTCGGAGCACTCGACGATGTAGTCCACATCATTGGGCGAGATGCCGGCGTTTTTGATCAGGTGCAGCATGGCCAGGGTGCCGCCGGCCTTGGAGGCCAGGTTTTCCATGAGCACGTGGGCCGAAAGGTTCTCGTCGATGGCGTGGCCCTTGCGGCAGCACCCCACGACCTTGCCGCCGAAATGCAGGGGCAGGGCGCCGTTGTCTTTGACCTCGGCGGTGATTTCAGCGGCCTCGTGGCCTTCTTCCAGACGCTTCATTTGCTCTTCGCCCATGACCGGGTTCTTGGAAAGCGTGGCCCGCACCGAGGCGGCGAAGCCCTTTTCCAGCCAGATCAGGTCGAAGACGTCGCAGATGTCCAGCAGGCCCAGAAATTCGTCTTCGGGCATGATTTCGCCGAAGGCCCCGAAGCGCCGCGGCTTGTCGTAGTTGTCCACCCACGGCTGGGCGTGGGCGGCGAGTTCGCCCGTGCTCATGGCCCCGACATAGGTAAGGTTGGGCGCGTAGCCGCAGGCCTGATCATAGGTCTGCATGGACGCGGCCAGACCCTTGAGGAATTCGGAATCCGGATGGGCGACATGCTCCATGTGCGGCGTGGAACCGTAATGGAGGCCCAACTCCGGGGCAAAATTGAGGCAATATGCTGTTGCCTTGACGGCGACTTTGGCCATTGGAGACTCCTTCTGGCGGAAAAGACGTTCGGTGCGGTACGCCCGCAATGGGATGCGAAATCCCTTCCCCCGCCCGGCACGATGCGGTGCCCGGCGGGGAAAGCGCGGTTCGACTACGGGTGCGCCACCAAATGATGGTACACGGACATGGCCGCCAGGGCGCCGTCGGCGGCGGCCGTAACCACCTGGCGCAGCGGCGTGTCGCGCACGTCGCCGGCCACGAAGATGCCAGGCACGGACGTGCTCAGCCGGCAGTCGGCCTTGATCCAGCCGCCGTCGGTCCGCTCCAGTTGGTCGCCCAGGAAGTCCACGTTGGGCAGGGTGCCCACGAACATGAACACGCCTTCCACGGGCAGCTTGGAGATTTCGTTGGTTTTCACGTTTTTCAGGGTCAGGCCTTCTACCATGTCCTTGCCGTCAATGGATTCCACCACGGAATCCCAGACCGGCTGGATTTTCGGGTTGGCCAGGGCCCGCTCAACCACCAGCTTGTCCGCGCGGAATTCGTTGCGGCGGTGGACGATGTATACTTTGGAAGCGAAGCGGGTCAGGTACTCGGCTTCTTCCACGGCCGTGTTGCCGCCGCCGATGACGGCCACTTCCACGTCGGAGAAGAAGGCCCCGTCGCACACGGCGCAATAGCTCACGCCGGCGCCGGTCAGTTCGGCCTCGCCGGGGCAGCCCAGGCGCCGGAAGTGCGCGCCCGTGGCGATGATCACCGCTTTGGCCTCGATGTCGCCATCGGAAGTCTTGACCACATGGGCTGTGGTTCCGGGCACGAGGGATTCCACGGTGGTCCTGCGGATTTCCGCGCCCAGGTGCTCGGCGTGGGTGCGGAAGGTTTCCGCCAGGGCCTGGCCGGTGGTTTCGATGGTCCCGGGCCAGTTTTCCACTTCATTGGTAATGAGAATCTGCCCGCCCGGCTGGCCCTTCTCAAGGACCACCAGATCGATGCCGGCCCGCTTGCCGTACACGGCGGCGCTCATGCCCGCCGGGCCGGAACCGATGATCACCAGTTCTTTTTTTTCCATGGGGAGAAGTTCCTTGCCGGCGGCAACGCAACGCCGCCGCCGGCCGTCTGTTATTTCTGTCGATAGGTGGGAGTTTACTTGCTTTCCTCAAACACGGTTTGCCCGTCCACGTCGGTGGTGAGCGCCTGAAGGGCGCGTTCCACCAGCTTGCGCCGCAGGGCTTTTTCCTCGGCCGGAGACAGCGAGGGGTTGCCCAGAGGATACGGGATGGCGACGGTGGGGATGATCCGGTTGGCCCCCACGCTGACGGAAATGGGCACGATGGAAGCCATATGGACCACCGGAACGTCGGCGGCGTCTTCAATGGCCTTGGCGAGCGTTGCACCGCAACGCGTGCAGGTTCCTCAGGTTGATGTGAGAATAACCGCCTGCACCTGCTCGTTGCGCAGCTTCTGCCCGATTTCCGTGCCCCATTGTTTGGCGCTGGTCACGGCCGTGCCGTTGCCCACCGTGGAATAGAAGAACTTGTGCAGGGAGCCGATTTTGCCTTCTTTCTCCAGATCGCGCAGCACATCCACGGGCAGAACCCGGTCGGCGTCCAGATTGGCGTAGGTCTGGTCGTACCCGCCGTGAGCCGTCTGGTACGTGGCCTCGGTCAGGTCCATGACGCCGGTGATGTCGTATTCGCCGTAGTTCTTGGCGCTGGAAGCGGCGATGTGGTCCGGGTTGCCCTTGGGCACGATGCCGCCGGAGGTCACCAGGGCGATCTTGGTCTTGGTGATGTCCTTCACGCCGGGGCGCGGGGTGACGCGGTCGAACACGGGCATCTTGTACTCGGTTTCGAAGGCCTCGCCCTTGATCTTTTTCAGGAGCATGGCCACGGCCCGCTCGGCGCCGACGGCGTCATAGAACTTGTTGACCCGCACGCCGCGCTCGATGTAGCCCTCGGCTTCGGCGGGCTTGAGGCTTTCCTTTTTCAGGAGCTTCAGGAACAGGCCGGTCATGGCGGGCACGGCGGCCTTCATTCCGGCCGCGCTGTCGCCGGTGGGGATGATGTAGGTGCCGGACTTGTAAAGTTCCACGCCCGGGTTTTCCGGGAACATGCCCGAAAGGGTCGGCAGGCCGGCTTTGGCCACAGCGGCGGCGATACCCCCGGCGGCCATGCCGTACCGGCCGGCGTTGAAGGACGGGCCGGTGATCACGCCGTCGGCGTTGTACTTTTTCACGGCGTCCAGCACGAAAGCGGCTACCGCGTCCATGTTGGCCACGCAATGGTTGTCGCCGCAGATCACCGTGGCGACGATTTCGGCTTCGCCGTTGAACGCGGCTTTGAACGCGGCGCCGGGGCCGACAATGCCTTCACGCAGTTCCGGGGCGATGTCGGCTTTTTCTTCACCGCCGATACCGCCGAAAAACTGGTTGATATAATGAATGACGCGAAAGGCCATGTGTCAACTCCTTTCCGTTAGATGGTATACGCGCCCAGGCGGTTGAAGCCCAGCTCGTTGGTGGCGCCGAGAATGGCCTGGATTTCCACTTGCAGGGAGCCGTCGGGGCGGACCGAGCCGAAGAAGCCGCCGGCGATGATGTCGGCCGAGGCCGGCTCGCCGATGATTTTGGGCATGGGCGGCAGGACGATCATCATGTTGGCGTTGCCGCCGGTGACCACGGCCGTGCCTTCGGGGCAGGAGTCGGCCAGGGACTGGCCCGCGCCGGTTTCACCCGCGAACTCGTCCGTGACCAGCACGGTCTTGATCCCGGCCTTTTCGGCCTTGGCGCAATTGAGCACCAGGTCGGCATCGGGGTTGCCGAAGCCTTCTTCGGAGATGACCGCCGCCTCAACGCCGAGCATCTGGGCCAGCTTCACCGCATAGGAGGAGCTGCGCTTCTTGTCGGCCAGGGTGACGTTCTCGTTGGTCAGGATCACGCCCACGAAGTTCAGGTCTTTGCCGTGGCGGGCATACAGAGCCTTAATGATCGGGTTGTTCAGGTGCACGTAGGTGTTGTTCTTGTCGCAGGCGGAGACGCAGTTGCCCGAGACGATGGCGCCGTCCATGGTTTCCGTGGGGCTGATCATCGTGGGCAGCATGGCTTTGGCGTCGATGCCGTAGACCCAGGTGTCGTGCAGCAGGCCCTGGGACTGGAGCATGTAAATGTAGGCGACCTTGGGCAGGCCGGGGTGGGCCTTCATGGCTTCGGCCAAGGGCGGGAAGGAGTACTTCTCGACCTTGTCGGCCTTTTGCTCTTTGCAGGCCTTGGCCAGGTAGTGCGCGGCCGTGAAGCCGGCGATGCGGCAGGCGGCCTCGGCCTGGTGCAGCTTCACGTCTTCGCGCGGGGTGAGCAGAATCACCAGGTTGTTGGTTTTGGAGAAAGGCGTGTAGTCGGCGCCGGGGCCGCTCATGTCCACGATGCCTTCCTGCGGGGCCACCAGACGCCCGGTGGTCAGCACGGCCATGCCTTCCAGGACCAGGGTCCGGCCTTCGCCCACGGTATCCACTCCGCCGATAAAGCCGGGGAACACCTCGTTGCCGCCCGAAAGCTTGCAGCGTGGCTCGATCGCGTCTTTAACCGGCAGGATGCGCACGGCTTCGCCGGGGTGGGCGGTGTCGAACTCGACCTTCGCCAGGCGGTTGTCTTTCAGTAACAAGGCGCGCAATTCGTCCTTATTGACGGTCAGCACGCCGGCCTTGACGCCGGTCGCCGCGCCGAACTCAATTTTCTTGACGGCAATCTTGTGCAGTTCCAAATCCATAAGCCACCTCCATTTGTTCATGGCAGGCAAAGGGTGGGAGAAAGTTCGCTCGGAGAGACGCGAACGCCCCGGCCTCACACTCCGGGGCCGGTATTTCGGGCCGGGTCTCGCCCGCCGGAACCGGCGGGCCTGCGGATACTCAGGATAAAACGGGGAACCCTCCGTCCACCGCCGGGGCGGGGACGCCGTCCTCAAGCAGGCCGGCCAGCGCCAGGGTTCTGCGCATCAGCTCGAAATCGAGCAGGGAGCAGTCCCGAAGCATGATCGCGGGCACATCTTCCGGCAAAAGCGGGGCGTCCTTGGCAAAGATCTTAAGAGCCTCTTCAAGGAGCCGCAATGAGAACGGGTCAAGACCGGCGCCTTCTTCCACAGATAATAACAGACTGCGGAAAGGCTGGTGGCGGGGTTGGAAATTTCCGTACAAGGGGTGGTGGAGGAGAACTGCCCCCAGATGGATGCGATCGCGCGCGCAAACGCACACGTCAAGGGCGGAACCTTGCACCGCGTACAATACGCCCGGCGGCAAAGGAAGACGGGAATAGGCCGGGTTGTTGGTAAAAAGCGCCGCGCAACCGATCACGAAAACCTCCACTGGGAGGGTTGTAATCTCTGTTGCAGGGCGAACCCGGTTCAGAGGCGCGTCCGGTCATACTTCTTTATGCCTGAGAGTTTCGGGTTTCCCCTTGCCCCTTCGGCGTTCCCTTCAGTTGAAAGGGACTCTCTCGCATGACCTTCATTCGCGTTTGTTCTTAATTTCACAATTAAGCTGGTTATTTCAAAAAGTCAAGGGGAATGGCTGATATTTTTTTATAATGGCAGTCTTGAAAATTAGTATTTCTCTTGTTATGGCGGACTGATAGTGAATATTTTTATATGAAATTAAAAATCAAAATCAATATATACACCTCGCTGAAAGACAAGAAGGCATTCCGTAGAATGCCTTCTTGTCTGCAGTCGTCCGATTTTTACCGGGAGATTCCGGCAGTGCCGGCCCGAGAGCGCGCCACCGCCTACTTCACCCCTCCGCCCAAGGCCTTATACAGGGTCAGGGCGTTGGACTCACGCAGCAGCAGCGTACCGATCAGGCTTTGCTGCGCTGTATACAGCGAGCGTTGCGAATCCAGCACGTTCAAGTAGCTGTCCACGCCCACATCGTAGCGGGCCATGGCCAGCTTATAGCTGGTGCCGGTGGATTCCACCAGGGCCCGCTCGGCGTCGAGTTGATCGCCGATATGCGCCCGTTGCACCAGGGCATCGCCCACTTCGCGGAAGGCGTTCTGGATGGCCTTCTCATACTCGGCCACGGCGATGTCGCGATCGGTCTGAGAGACCCGCAGCCTGGCGATATTCCGGCCCGTGTCGAAGATGGGCAGCGACACCTGGGGCAGGAAGTTCCACATCCGGGCCGGGCCCTGGAAGAGATTATCGTAGTCCGTGCTGACCGTGCCGAGCGCCCCGGTCAGGGTGATGGTCGGGAAGAAGTTCGCCCTGGCCGCCCCGATGTTCGCGTTGTAGCCCTTCAGGCGGTGCTCGGCGGCCCGGATGTCCGGGCGCCGCTCCAACAAGGTGGAAGGCACGCCTTCAGGCAGGTCGTGCAGAGAGGCCACGTCCTTCAGGCGGCGCACGTCCGGCAGATCCTGCGGCAGGGGCGCGCCCACGAGCAGGACCAGGTAGTTGACGTCCTGTCCCACACGAGCCTCATACCGGGCCAGGGAGGCGCGGGATTCTTCCATCAGGCTCTTGGTCTGGCTCACTTCCAGATCCGAGGCCACGCCCGCCTGGAGCTTGCGCTGCATCAAGGAGTATTGGCTCTTCCGATTCTCATAGGTTTCCCTGGTGATGTCCAGAAGCTCGCGGTCGGCGACCAGTTGCAGGTACACGCCGGCCGTTTCCGCAATCAGGGAAATCTGGGCCGTCAGGGCGTCGTCCTCGGTGGAGTAATAGGTCTCCAGGGCCTGGTCGGTCAGGCTGCGGATCCGCCCGAACAGGTCCAACTCAAAGGCGCTGAACCCGAGAGAGGCGGAATACTGCCGGAATACCCCGGACTGCCCCATGCCGGACACGTCCGCCGGCAGGCGCTGGTTGCTGGAGGAACCCTCGGCCGCGATGGTCGGCAAGAGGTCCGCGCGCTGGATCCGGTACATGGCCCGGGTCTTTTCGATGTTCAGCATACTGATGCGCAGATCCCGGTTGTTCACCAGGGCCAGCTCGATAACCCGCTGCATGGTCTGGTCACGGAAGAATTCCTTCCAGACCGGCAGATCGCCGGCCGCGCCCTGGGCCCCGGTAGCGTAGGTGCTCGGGATGGGCGCATCCGGGCGCACGTATTTGGGGGCCATGGTGCAGGCCGCGAGCAAAGCGGTGACCGTCACCAGGGCCGAGAGACGAATGAACGGAACGAACTTACCCATGCGCTCCTCCCTGGACCGCTTGCTTGTGCGCGACTTTTACCTTGAACAGCCGGCTCACGACCACGAAGAAGATCGGCGTATAGAAGACGCCCAGGCCCGTGGCTGTGAGCATCCCGCACATGACACCCGTGCCGATGGCATTCTGGCTGCCCGAGCCGGCGCCCGTGCTGATCGCCAAGGGCAACACGCCGAGAATAAAGGCCAGGGAGGTCATGATGATCGGCCGCAGGCGCAAATGCACGGCATGGACCGTGGCCTCGATCAGATCCTGCCCCTCCTCCTCCAATTCCTTGGCGAATTCGACGATCAGAATGGCATTTTTGGCCGACAGGCCGATGATGGTCAACAGGCCGACCTGGAAATACACGTCGTTGTTCAAACCGCGCAGGAAGGCCCCGCCCAGGGCGCCGATAACGCCGAGCGGCACCACCAGCAGCACCGAAAACGGAATGCTCCAGCTCTCGTACAAGGCGGCCAGACAAAGGAAGACCACGGTCAACGAAATGGCATACAGGGCCGGGGCCTGGTTGCCGGACATCCGCTCCTGGTAGGACATGCCCGTCCAACTGAAGCCGAAGCCCGAGGGCAGCTTCGAGGCCAGTTCTTCCATAACCGCCATGGCCTGGCCCGAGCTTCTGCCCGGCGCGGGCTGGCCGAGGATTTCCACCGACGACAGGCCGTTGTAGCGCTCCAGGCGCGGCGAGCCGGTTCCCGTGTTCCCGGTGGTGAAGGCCGAGAGCGGCACCATGTCGCCTTTGGTATTGCGCACGTAGAATCGTTTGAAATCGTCGGCCTGCATACGGAAGGGCGCATCGGCCTGCAAGATGACCTTCTTGGTCCGGCCCTTGTCCGTGAAGTCGTTGACATACATGCTGCCCCAGAAGGCCGCGATGGTGCTGTTGATCTCGCTGAGCGGCACGGAGAGCGCCCCGGCCTTGGCCAGATCGATCTCCAGGTTATACTGGCCCACATCGCTCAAGCCGTTGTGGCGCACGGAACTGCCGATGAGCTCCGGCCGCACCTTGGCCGACGCGAGCAAGGTGTCGCGGGCTTTCATCAGTTCATCGTGCCCAAGGCCGGCCTGGTCGATCAGTTCAAAATCGAAGCCCGTGGCGTTGCCGAGCTCCATAACGGCCGGCGGCGCAAAGGCCAGCACCATGCCCTCTTTGATCTGCCCGAATTTGGCAAAGGCCCGGGCCTGAATGGCGGGCACGCGCAGATCTTTGCGGTTGCGCTCCTCCCAGTCCTTCAGGCGCACAAAGGCCATGCCGGAGTTCTGGCCGTTGCCGGCGAAGCTGAATCCCGCCACGGTCATCAGGCCGTCCACGGCTTCTTTTTCTTCAACCAGGAAGTGGTGTTCCACCTCTTTCAGCACATCGTTCGTGCGCTCGAAGGTCGCGCCCGGCGGCAACTGGACCATAACGAACATCATGCCCTGATCTTCATCGGGCAAAAATGCCGTCGGCAGACGCAGGAACATGAAGGCCATCAGGGCCACGGCCCCGCCATAAATGATCAGCCAGCGCACGGGCTTGACGACCATGGAATGCACCTTGGCCTGATACCCGAGGGTCACCGAGTCGAACCAGCGGTTGAAGCGCCCGAAAAAGCCCTGGGCCGTTTTCTGCACGTGGGGCTTGAGCATGGTCGCGCAGAGCGCCGGGGTCAGGATCATGGCCACCAGCACCGACAAGGCCATGGAAGCCACGATGGTGATTGAGAACTGCCGGTAAATGACCCCGGTGGAGCCGCCGAAAAAGGCCATGGGAATGAACACGGCCGAGAGCACCATGGCGATGCCCACAAGGGCGCCGGTGATCTGGCTCATGGATTTTTTGGCCGCCTCTTTTGGCGGTAAATGCTCCTCTCGCATGAGCCGTTCCACGTTCTCCACAACCACGATGGCGTCGTCCACCAGCAAACCGATGGCCAGGACCATGCCGAACATGGTCAGGGTGTTGATGGAGAATCCGGCCGCGGCCAGAACCCCGAAGGTGCCGAGCAGCACCACGGGCACCGCGATGGTCGGGATGAGCGTGGCCCGGAAGTCTTGCAGGAACAGGTACATGACCAGGAAGACCAGGACGATGGCTTCGCCCAGGGTCTTGTACACCTCGTGAATGGAGATGCGCACGAACGGCGTGGTATCGTAAGGATAGACCGCCTCAAGCCCGGCCGGAAAGAAGTGCGAAAGCTGATTGATGCGCGCCTTGATCGCGTCGGCCGTGGCCAGGGCGTTGGCGCCGGTGGCCAGCTTGATGGCCAGGGCCGAGGCCGTGGTGCTTTCCGTCTGGCCGGATCTGGTGTTGCCGTAGCGGGCCAGGCTGTTGAAGCTCTCGCCGTTCAGTTCGATCCGGGCCACGTCTTTGAGGTACACGGAGGAGCCGTCCGGGTTGGTGCGGATCAGGATGTTTTCAAAGTCCGTGCTCCGCTCCAGGCGGGTGGCCGCGATGACCGTCATGGTCTCCTGCTGGCCGGGCACCGAGGGCGCGCCGCCAAGCTGGCCGCCGGCCACCTGGGCGTTCTGGGCCTGGATGGCCTGGGCCACATCCTGGGGCGTGACCTTGTACTGCTCGAACTTGGCCGGGTCGCACCAGATGCGCATGGCATATTGGGCGCCGAAGATGTTGATGTCGCCCACGCCCGGCACCCGGCTGATCGGATCCTGCACGTTGGAAGCGATATAATCGCCGATATCCGAGCCGGACATGCTGCCGTCGCGCGACACGAACCCAATGACGATCAGGTAGTTCTTGGTGGCCTTGGCCACGGTCACGCCCTGGCGCTGCACCTCTTGCGGCAGCTTGGGCATGGCCAGTTGGAGCTTGTTCTGGACCTGCACCTGGGCGATATCCACGTTGGTGCCGGCCGTGAACGAAAGCGTCACCACCGCCTGCCCCGTGGAGTCGGAGGTGGAGTACATATAGTTGAGGTTGTCGATACCCTTCATCTGCTGTTCGATAACCTGGGTGACGGTATCTTCCAGCGTCTTGGCCGACGCGCCGGGAAAGATGGCCGTGACCGAGATTTCCGGCGGGGCGATGTTCGGGTATTGGGCAACGGGCAGGGTATACAGCGACAGAGCCCCCGCCATCATGATCAGGATGGCTATAACCCAGGCGAAAATCGGGCGGTCGATAAAAAATGAAGCCATATCGCAACCGCCCTATTTCCCGGCTTCCGGAACGACTTCGCCGCTCTTTTTCGGAGCCGCGGATTTGCGCTGCGCGATGGGATCTTTGGCAACGTCCTTTTTCTCAACCGGCGTGGCCTGCACAAGCTGGCCGGGACGGGCCAGGCCGTCCACCAAGACCAGATCACCGGCCTCCAGGCCGCTCAGGATCAGCCACTCGTTGTCGATAACCCGGTCAAGCCCGAGCAGGCGCGGTTCAACCTTGTAGACGCCGTCTTTTTTCAGGGCCTCCACTTCTTGGTCGTGGGCTTTTTTGGCCGCGTCATCCGCGTTTTGCGGCAGCGGGGAAGAATTTTTGGTCAACACCCTGGCCACGGCCCGGCCCGCGTTGTCGCGAGAGAGCGCTTTCTGGGGAACGCGCAGGGCTCCGCTCATTTCACCCTCTTCCAAAATGGCCCGCACGTACATGCCGGGCTTGAGGATGTTGTCCGGGTTTTCGAACAGGATGCGGATGGTCACGGAGCCGGTGCCTTCATCCACGGTCACGTCGCGCAACTGCACGTCGCCCATGACCGGCGCGTCCACGAGCACAGGCTTGCCGTCGGGGCCGAGAACCGGGTTGCCTGCCTCGTCCTTCTTGGGAACGCGCGTGACATACAGGGAATCGTCCTGAAGGATCAGTTTGGCCTTCAGAGAGCTTACACCGCCGGAGATCAGCCTGCCCTGGGCCAGGGAACGGTTCAATCGGAGCATGTCGGTGCTGGATTGGGTGACGTCGACATACAATTTGTCGATCTGCTGCACCGTGGTCAGGGCCGTGGGCTGGTTCTGGGTGACCAGGGCGCCCTGAGTGACCTTGGAAGGGCTGATGTAGCCGTCGATGGGCGAGGTGACCTTGGTGTACTCCAGGTTGATCCGGGCCGTGTCCAGAGCCGCCTTGGCGGCCGCGACCTCGGCCTGGGCCTGCCCGTAAGAGGCCACGGCGTTGTCGTATTCCTGCCGGCTCACGGCCTTGGCCCCGACCACCGCGCCGTAGCGCTGGGCCAGCAGGCCGGCGGCCTTGGCGTTGGCCTCCGCCCGCATCAAGCCGGCCTTGGCGTTGTCGAAGGCGGCCTGATACAGAGCCGGGTCGATCTGGTAGAGCACCTGGCCTTCGCGCACGACGGAGCCTTCCGTGAAGAGTCGGTCCTGAATAATCCCGGTCACCTGCGGGCGGACCTCAGCCACTTTATAGGCCGAAGCCCGGCCGGAAAGCTCCGTGGTCAGAATAACCGTTTCCGGCCGCAGTTCCAGGTAGGTGACGGAAAGCATGTTCTGCGGAGGAGCGGAACCGTCGCCACAGCCCGTAAGGAACAGCGCGGACAGGCTCAGGGCGCCGAGAAAAACGCGGACGGCAGAGGATATGTTCGGCATAGGGGATCCTTGATGATCTTGAAATACACCCGTTCCCCGGGCGCATGACGGCGGAGGCATCCGGTTCCGGCGGCAACAGCGCACCGGACATGCCCGACGGCGGTCCACCGGAAACAGCCGGCGAAAAGCGTCTCGGTTGATATGTTCCACAAGAGAAACACCGCCGGACTTTACACTCCGGCGGTGCCTTTTGCAAGAATAAGAAAGAGCCTTGCGTATAACGCTCTTCCGGTCCTTCCGGGGAAAGCCTCAGGAGACGAAGTCCAATGCGCGGCGGGATCCCGCGACCTTGCCGATGTACTCGGCCACTTTTTTGTGCTCCGGATGGGTCGCGTAAGCGCTCAGGCCTTCGGCGTCGTCATGCTCCGTCAGCAGGACAAGATCCACGCCTTCCGTGCAACTCCCCAGACATTCCGAGCTCAGACGGATACTTTTCAGCGAGGGGATGGCGCCTTTGAGGGCGTACAGCCGCTCCCGAATGAACTCGGCATTTTCAAGGGCCGTGCGGCCTTCAGCTTCAGGCTTCAAAGTCCACCAAACGATATGGGTCAGCATTCGGGCTCCCGATCTTAAAAAGGTAAAGGGTATTCCAAGGGATACTCAGGCTTTTTCAGCCATACGCCGGGCGAGCATCTTCAGATGCCGCTTTTCTTCTTCGGCACATTCGCGCACGTGCTTGCGCTCGGATTCCGGCACCATATCCTCCAGGGCGATGAAAAAGACCAGAGTATCTTTTTCAAACTGCATGGCCTGGTAGATGGGGTCGGCCGCGGCCGCGGCCGCGGCCCCGTTTTACCGCAAGAAAAAGGTATGGGGATAAACCCGCGCCCCCACGTAACTGAGATATTACAAGTACCTGCTGCCGGCGGGCACCAGCAGGCCGCCCAAACC
>JAVBQP010000004.1:0-39053 GCA_031548905.1 Desulfovibrio sp.
ATCAACCGCTCCATCGGCGAGATCAACAACATCGCCACCCAGACCGCCCAGGCCATGGGCGAGGCCGCCAAGGCCGTCTCCGACCTCGCCGCCCAGGCCCAGGCCCTCGGCGCTTTGATCGAGGATATGAAGCGCGGCTGAACCCATTCCCGCTGAGGGAAAGAAGAAAGGCCCCGGCCGGTTCTGTGAACCGGCCGGGGCCTCGTTTCGCGGGCCGCTTTCCGTCCTCAGCCACCCGCGGGCGGGCGGCTGAGGCGCGTCAGGAGGGGAGGCACGCTCCCTCCGGCCCGGCGCAGTGTTCCGCCTCCCACGCTTCCACGTAGTACAGGCTCGTGCCGGGATTTTTGGCCCAGGCGGTCGTGCAGTTGTAACGCACTTCCACCGGCCAGTCACTGTAGCGGCCGAGGGCCTCATGCAGCGAGGCGGCCTGGAGCACTTCTTCGCGCTCCTGCTTCAGCTTGTCTTGAAACCCCGAGATGTACCGTATCTTGAACCAAGCCATTATCGGCCTCCTGTGAGCATTTCGGGCGCTTCGCACCAAGCCGGCGCGAAGCGCATTTCACACCGACAGCGTCTAGCCGTGCGCCCCGGGGAAGAGCCAATCGCTCACGAAGTAGAAAACGATCAGCAGACTGATCCCCAGAATCAGAGAATTGCGCACCAGGCTCTTCTCCGTATCGTTCAGGGGCTCATATTCCATTTTCTGCAGTTCTTCCTGGAACTTGACGTCCATTGCTTCTTTCATATCTTTCTCCTTACCGGCTGTAGTTTAGGCGCCCACCAGCGGGGGATGCACACCGTGGAAGAACAGCCAGGAAATGAACAGGCCGACCCAGATGATGAAGCCGAACAGGCACACGCAATACACCGCGGCCAGCTTGCCGATGCCTTCGGCCCACAGGCGGCGGAAGTTGGAAACCAGGCCGATGGTGAAGAAGGTCAGCACAAAAAAGATCAGACGCAGCGAGTTGATCGAGCCGGTCATGCTCTTGCCGATGGCGGCACCGCCGTCAAGCTGGGTGCAGATAAGCAGCAACAACAGGAAGGTCGAAATGTACCCCAGCACGAAGCGGGGGAAACGCGCCCACACGTCCGAAAGGCCCATGCGCTTGCCGTCGGCGGTCGGTTCGAACTTGGTGCACCAGATGTAAGCCAGCACAAAGGACCAGACGCCGATGAACACGTCGATGAAGATTTTCACCGTGGTCGTGACCATCACGATCCAGCCTTCCTGGTAGTTCAGGCCTTGCGCGGCCATGGCTTTGGCCCGGATCAGGGCGTCCACGATGGCCCCGCTGGCGATGGCCCCGCCGTCGGATTTCACGGCCAGACCCATCCAGCCGCCGGCCACCATGGGCTCGGTGTACAGGTATTGTTGAGCGATGAAAGGCAGAACGAGCATTTCCACGCAGGTGAACACAACCACCAGCGAAGACACCATGATCGGCACCACGGGCCGGGCGCGGATGGCGCCGCCGGTGGCGATGGCCGCGGACACGCCGCAGATGGAGATGCCGGAGGCGAGCGGCGCGGCCCACTCGCGGCTGAACTTGAAGTACTTGCGGGCCACAAAGTACACCACAGCCCAGTAAATCAGGTAGGCTTCAACAATGGCGCACAGGCCCCGGAAGATGATCGAGGACGCCAGGCCCATGGCGTCGGCCGCCTTGACCCCGAGTTACGCGCCCATGATCAAGATGGCGATCTTCACGAACATTTCCGGCCGGCAGGCTTCCTTCAACTTGTCCACGACGCCGGGCATGAAGTTGCCCACGACAACCCCGGCCACCAGGGCGATGATGTAGCCGGCCTCGCCCGTCAGGCCCAGGGCCCAGGGGATGCCGAACTTCTGGAGCTTGTCCGGGGTCACCGCGATATATGCGTAGTTGCCGGCCGCGTAACAGAAGTAGGAAACGAAAAAGATGAAGGTGAATCCTTTGATGAACTTGCCCACATCGTCGCCCAGGGCTTTCACGCCCACGCTCAACAGGGCGGCAAGGGCCACGTAGGTGACCAGCAGGGACGCGAACCCGTTCAAGAAGCTGTAGCTCTTCGACGATGTGCCGAACATGGCCGTCACGTCCAGCCAGGTGTTCGCCTTGACGACCCAGCCGAGCAGGTCGACCCCGGCAATGCCCGCCATAGCCAGAAGAAAAAGGAAGACCCCGGTGATCAGGGCGACCTTGTCTTCGTTGACTCCGACTTTTGTGCTCATAGGCGCTTCCTCATTGCAAGAAGATGGTGGATGTGTTCCCGTGGCGCGAGCGGACGCCCGCCCGCAATCCCGCACTGGACAAAGCAAGAACCATTCCGCGCCCCACCAACATCTTTTCAATAGGTTACGCATATTCTTCAGGCTCAGGGTGCATCCTTCAGGCTACAGGTGTACCTTCGCAGCGGCATTGTCCTTTATCGGGATGGGGCTTATACAGACGGAAAGCGAAACCGCAATGCGTATCGTCCCTTACTCCCTCCAGGGCCGTTTTCTGGCCGGAATGCTCGCCATCATGCTCGTCGTGGGCGGCCTGTTCGCCGTTGTGCTGCGCTCTCACATGCGGGATCTGTTTCTCTCGGAGGCGCGCGCCAAGGCCGGAATTATGGCCGCGCACACGGAAGCCATCCAGGCATACGTGCGTAACGTTCTGCGTCCGGCGGTCTCGTCCGCGCTCGGCAACCCGGACGAGTTCGTGATCGAGGCCATGTCCACCTCCTTCGTCACCCGGCATATTCTGGATGCCCTCTCTCTGGAGGACAACGATTTCACTTACCGCCGCGTGGCGAAAAACGCGCGCAACCCCGATTACGAAGCCACCGAGGACGAAAAGCGCTTTCTCCACCAGTTGGAGGCGGACCCATCCCTGCACCACATGGAGCGCCTGGTGACGACCAAAGGCCGGGAGTACTTGACCGTGATCCGGCCGGTTCGCTTCAGCGCGGACTGTATGCGCTGCCACGGGGAGCCCGAAAACGCCCCGGCCATCCTGCTGCAAATGTATGGCGACACCAGGGGCTTCCACCGCCGGGCGGACGAGCCGGCCGGGCTGGACATCATTTCCGTGCCCACGGAAAGCCACCGGGGAGCCATCGTCCAATCCATCAGCATGTTCGTGATCTTTTTCGGCTCCTGCATGGCCCTTTTGCTGCTCAGTATGCAGACATTCTTCAACCGGCTGGTGGTGCACAACCTGCGCCGCGTGGGCGCGATTCTGCAAAGCAGCTTTCCGCAGGACCACGGCGGCAATGCCGCCCGCCTGGAACAGGAAGAGG
Organism: Desulfovibrio sp.; assembly: GCA_031548905.1. GTDB lineage: Bacteria > Desulfobacterota > Desulfovibrionia > Desulfovibrionales > Desulfovibrionaceae > Frigididesulfovibrio. The sequence continues at coordinate 3,268 of JAVBQP010000004.1, forward strand.
AAATCGAAGGCATGGTGCGCTCCATCGAAGTCGTTGCCGGCCACCTGGGCGAAGCGCGCAGGCAATTGGGCGAATACGCCAAAAACCTGGAGGGCATGGTCGAGGAACGCACCGCCGACCTGGAACGGGTGCTGCACGAGCGCAGCGCCGACGTGCAGTTGTTCGTGCGCCTGCTCGGCGGCCTGAACAGCAATGGAGAAAAAAGCGCCCTGCTGCGCTCCGGGCTTGAGTTGATCGCCGTGCACTTCCACGCCCGCCGCGCCATCTACGCCTGCGGTCTGGCGGATACGGACTTCCAAAGCTGGCCGCCCGAAGAAGGGGGCGCGAGAGCGGGCATCCCCCCCGAGGAAAAAGAGCGCCTGCACCAGACCTTGCGCAACAACGAGCCCATGCTCCTGCCCGGGACTTGGTACATCCCCGTGCAGACCTCCGGGCAGGCCAGGGGCGTTCTCGGCCTGTACTGGAACGATGCGTCCGGCCCCGCCGGCAAAGCCCCGGCCCCGGAGGCGCCGCCGACCGGCCCGGACGACGCCCGGTATCCCCTGGCCCTGGCCTTCGGCCGGCAGCTCGGCATCGCCCTGGACAATCTGGACGCCCTTGACGCCCTGCTCCGCCAGCACTCACTGCTGGACTCCCTGGTCGAGGGAATCGCCGAGCCGCTCATCCTGACCGAGCGCGGCAACATCCCCCTGCTGGCCAACCAGGCCGCCCGCCGCCTGGCCGCGACCCTGGCGCCGGAACCTCCCGCCGGGCCGGAAGATACGGCGGACCTGACGGCCCTGCTGGACAGCCTCGAAGTGGGCCGCGATCTGCCGGGATCCCGCGCCGCCGCCCAGCATGAAGTGGAGTTGGAAGACGGCAGGAGTTTCGCCGTCGGCATTCACCCCATGCAGGCCGTGTACGCCGGCGATACGCGCAGCGTCGTGCATGTGCGCGAGACCACGGCGGAACGGCGTATGCTGACCCATCTGCGCCGGAATGAGAAACTGGCCGCCGTGGGCCAGCTCTCGGCCGGTCTGGCCCATGAGATCAACAACCCTTTGGGCGTAATCCGCTGCTACGCGGAGCTGCTGAAAAAATCGAGCGCCGGCGGGCAGGCCCAGGCCGATCTGGACGTCATCCTCCGCCATGTGGAGCAGGCCCGAACCGTCCTGCGGGATCTGCTCAACTTCTCGCGCCCGCATGTGGCCTCCCCGGCCCCGTGCGACATGGCCGGCCTGCTCGGCCCGCTGCTCGACATCCTCCGCCCCCAGGTGCGTTCGGCCGGTATTGAGGTGGAACTGGAAATCCCCGCCCCCCTGCCTACCCTGCGCGTCGACGGCGGTATGCTCGGCCAGGTGGTCATGAACCTGCTGCTCAATGCCGTGGACGCCGTGAAGGAAAGCGGGCGGGAAAACGGGCGTATCGTCCTGCGGGCCGAGCGGGAACCTTCCGGTGGAGGGCTGCGTATTTCCGTGCGTGACAACGGCACGGGCCTTAAGGAAGAAGACATCCCCCGCATTTTCGATCCCTTCTTCACCACCAAGGCTCCCGGCGCCGGTACCGGGCTCGGCCTCGCCATCGCCTTTGGAATGGTCCGCGACATGGGCGGCCGGCTCGACGTTTCCCCGGCCCCCCGGCCTGACGGCGAAACCGGGGCCGTTTTCACCATCACTTTGCCGCTGAAGCCTGTGGAGGACAGCCGGGATGACCCGACAAAACATACTGGTGGTTGATGACGAGGTTGATTTCGCCAACGGCCTGGTGCGCCTCATCGCCGCCGATTTTCCGGATCTGACCGTGGCCGCGGCCCATTCCGGCGCCGAGGCCCTGCAACGAATGGAAGCGTCCGCCCCGGACCTGCTTCTGCTCGATCTGAACATGCCGGGTATGCACGGCCTCGACGTGATGCACCAGGCCCTGGAAAAGCACCCCAACCTTTCCGTGGTCGTGCTCACGGCGTACGGGACCATCGAGACGGCCGTTTCCGCCCTGAAAAAAGGCGCTTGGGATTTTCTCACCAAACCCGTGGGCAACGAGGAGCTCCAGCGCGTCGTGGCCAAGGGCTGCGAGCGGAGTTTTCTACTGGGGGAAAACCGGCGGTTGAAGCTCCTGGCCTCACAAGCGGGCAACGGCGGCAACCTGGTGGGCGAATCCGCGGTCATGCGCCGGCTGCGGGAAACAATCGGCGCGGTCGCCGGGGTGGACTTCGCGGTCTTCATCCACGGCGAATCCGGCACCGGCAAGGAGCTTGTGGCCGAGGCCGTCCACAGGCTGAGCGCCCGCAGGGACCGGCCCTTCATCCGGGTGAACTGCCCGGCGATTCCGGAGACGCTTCTGGAAAGCGAGCTGTTCGGCCACGTGAAAGGCGCCTTCACCGGTGCCACTTCCAACCACAAGGGCCTGTTCGCGGAAGCGGCGGGCGGCACCCTGATGCTCGACGAAATCGGCGACATTCCCCCGGCCGTCCAGACCAAACTGTTGCGCGTGCTGCAGGACGGCGTCATCCGCCCGATCGGCGCCGGCCGGGGAGTTCAGGCCGACGTTCGGATCATCGCCGCGACCAACCAGGATCTTGAGGCGAAAATACGGGCGGGCACGTTCCGCGAAGACCTGTTTTACCGCCTGAACGTGCTCGACGTGCAGACACCCGCCCTGCGCGAGCATAAGGAGGACATCCCCCTGCTGGCGGCCTGGTTTCTGACCCAGGCCTGCGAGGAAATGGGAGTGGAGCGCAAACACCTGTCCCCGGAGGCCATGAGCGCCCTCAGCTTGCGCGAGTGGCCGGGGAATGTCAGAGAGTTGCAAAACTTCATGCGGCGCATGGCCGTGTTCGCCGACGGCCCCGTGGTCGACCCTCGCCACCTGCGCTCCGGCGACGGCAGACGCGCGGCCGGCGGGACGCTCTCGCCTTACAAGGACGCGAAGCGGGAAGTCGTGGAAAACTTCACCCGGCAATACCTCGGGGATCTATTGCGGAGCACGGGAGGGAACATTTCCGAAACCGCCAGGGTTTCCGGCATCGGGCGGGTGTCGTTACAGAAAATACTGCGCCGCATCGATCTGGATGCGGAGGTGTTCCGGCGCGGCTAGAGGAGTCTCCAGGCTCAGGCCTCAGACAACCACCGCCCGAGAAGTGCCGGATTTGAGGCCCGCTTGGAGCTTGCCCATTAAAGAAGCGGAGCGTGAGCCGAGGATGAGGGAAATGCCTCTTTTATGAACAAGCTCTCACTCCCGGCGCAACGTGGTGTAGTGGCTGTAGTATGTCCTGGGGAAAATCAAATTCAGCACTTCCGTGCGCTCCGTGAGTTCATAGCAAACCTCGACCCGCACCAATTCGGACTTCGCGGCATTTTTCTCGGTGGTCAACCCCCCGCCCGGCCAGACAAGAGAGCGCAGGGGGGCCGGCTGGTGGGTGCGCGGGCAGTTGACTCCGCTGGAGGCGACAAACGAAAGCGTTACGGGAAAGTCCATATCCGCCGCCTCCTCTGAAATCGCGGAGTTCAAGTAGCTGACCCGGATTCCCGTGCTCCCCTCTTCTTCGTCTCCCATCATATCCTGCAGCAACCTGTTCGCCACGGCGATCCGCAGGCGCATGGCGTCCGGGACGTTTTCCCCTTCGCCTACGGGAACGTTGGCCAAAAGCTCGGCCAGCGTCGCGCCCGCCCGATGCAGCCTGTTTTCAACGCGCAGATGAAAGGCTGTTTCGGCCCCGAACCACATGACCAGGAAAAAGACGGGAGCGAGAAGCGCCAACTCGATGGTGGCGGCGCCCCCGTCGTTTCGCAGCGGACCTTGGATCAACCGTTCCCCCCTCCGGAGCCGTTTCAGCCTTTCACAATTCATTTGCCCTGCCGCCCGGCGCGGCCGCCGGCCTGCGTGTGTTCGTTCAGGTAGTAGTACTCGATTGTGCGCGTCATCTTCCAGGGGCTGGGCACGAGGTTCGTGAAAATACCGATCTCGGCCTCCAGCGTGATGTGCACGGCATCGCCCGACCCGCCCGCTCCGGCTATGCCTCCAGAATTCCGCAACAAAGCGAAGTCGGAAGCATGTCGGGCTCTGACCCTGACATCGTCGGCGGAAAAAAGGGAGTTGCTTCGCCTGTTCAACACGCGCCGGGCGATCCCGCCAAAGTTTTCCCCGGCGACAACCCTGCTCTGGTAGGCGATATCGGATACGCACCGCTCAAGCAGCATACCGACCACCTGAACGCGGCACACCTCGAAGCTCATCACGAATACGGCGACAAACAGCGCCACATTCAAAGCGAACTCCACCGTAAGCGCCCCTCGGCGGTTTTTCCAGAAGCGTTCCATAGTACAATCCATTGGCTACCCGGTGGAACGTCATCCGTTCCACCCCGGTTTTCACCGGTTGGCGGCAAAGCGTTCCCAAGAAAATGAGCATCGGGGCCGGCTGGTCCACGCCCTCGGCACTCCGACAAAATCGGAGCCTGTTTATCTAATTTGATAATGAAAGTCAAATTCATATTGTAAAAAGATTGTCGCACAATGATCAGCGAATTTTTATGAAAAATATAAGTCGAAAACATGGGGATAATCGGATGTGCTTATGGATTTTTTCTTCATAGGAAATATCGGAACCGCCGGGCGCAAGAACCTTTGAAAACGTTGAATTCAGCCGCGCCAGACGATGCCAGGCCGGACGTCCGACTGCTGCCGGAGCTGTCGCCGGCACTGTGGCTTTGAATCAACAGACTCTCTAGATATTGAGTATAATCGTACAGGTCGGTGTGACTGATTTTATACAAATGGTTGACATTGATTATCGATCTCAATACCATTTATCTCGCACTGCATCATTGCTGAATAGCTTTACTTATAAATACACAAGGCAATGTATGATTCGAAAGTTGTTTACAGATAAAAGAGGTTCCATAGCCATTATGGCCTGCCTCTGCCTTGCCCCGATTCTGACGTTTACCGCCGTTGCGATCCAGGTCACAAGCAGCCTCACCCGCCAGACCCGGTTGGTGCAGGCCCAGATCAGCGCGGCTTACGCGATTGCCAAGGAAGGCCGCCATGCGACGGCGGAAGAACGCAATGCGCTGATGCGTTCCTATATTGCCGAAAACCTGCGCGCCCTCCGGGCCGGCGAAGATACGGTCATTTCCCGGCGTGTGCCCATCGGTGACGACAAAGAACGCATTATCTCTCAGTATAAGCAGCGGCCTATTTTCGAAGACCTGCTGGACAACGCTTTCCCATCGTTCAAGGAAGACCGGGTCATTGCCGAGCGCACCTACAAACCCCTGGAGTTGGTCATCGTCATTGACGGCTCGGTCTCTTCCATCGGGGTGCATGATCTCCTGAAGCAGAGTGTGGCCAATGTGATTGATGAAGTCTTCGCCGTGGACAGCGAAAGCACCCACATCTCGCTTCTCGCCTATTCCGGATACGTCAATATCGGCTGGGAATATAAAGACAAACTGATCACCCCCGAGTCGCGGCGAATTTACTCAAAAGCCCAACGAGCGACGGCGAGGCAATACGGCTTCACGGATCTGCTTGACCCCGCCGGGCCCGAAGGCGTGCGCGAGGGCGCGTGCGTTCTGCGCCCCGCCCCTCTGCCGCGAAAAGGGACCAGCCGGGCCATGATCCAACGCTATGTCGATAATATCGAAGTGCCACCGAGTTCGCCGGATCAAGGCTTTACCCTGCTGATGAACGACGGCCGCCCCGTGACGTCGGACTCTTCCAATTACGCCGCCACCCGGCAAACGCACGGGTTTCTCACCGAGGGAATAGCCGCCTACAGCGCCAGGCCGTCAGCCGGGCCGTATTACGTCAGGAACGGCGATATTCGGGATATCGCGACTGTTCCCAAAGAATACGTCGTCGGTTCTGAAGCTCATGACCACAACAAGTACACCCTGTGGGGGCGCACCCACAGCAAGTTCCTCAAGATAGACCCCACCAAGGGCGTGCAGGGCTGGGGGGAACTGCTGGCGGACGATTCCGTCATTCATGTGCCTTTCGACTGCCCGCCCATGCCCATGCTGGTGGCCTCGCAAAGTAAAGAGGAGTTGCTGGAGCGAATGGATTCCTTCCGCCCCATGTGGACAACAGGCGTCGACGAAGGCCTGGCCTGGGCCATGCGTATGCTTTCACCAAACTGGCGCGACATTTGGGAACGCGGCGACTACCCCGCCGACTATCACAGCGGTACGGAAAAACGCATTCTCCTGATAGGCGGCTCCATGACCACGGGCTACTTCTATGAATCCAACAATGCCATAGCCGAGATGTGCGACAGGCTCAGGAAAAACGGCATCGATCTTTACATCCTTGTGGACGAAAGCGAGCATCCCAACCTGCGGAGCATCGAGATTTTCAAGGATTGCGCCGGAGAAAACTATACACTCGCGCCGTCCGTAGCCTCCTTTCCGGAAGTCATGCCCAAGTTGGTGAAACGGAGTCTGCGGGCGCGGCTGGCTCCCTCATAAGCTCCCGGCTCGGCATATTTGCCGCCGTCATAACGATTTTAAATTTCATAATCTACAAAATGTCCCTTTGCCCTTACCGGGGCATTCCTTCCAAAAAACGAAAAGCACCTGAGGGCAAGGTCCGCCCTGCCCATGCAAACCGACGGCCTCGCGCCGTGAAACGCAGAAAAGGAGATCTGCATGCCCACCCCTCCCAATAAAAACGAGATCCTCGTTCCTTCGATCGTTGATTTCGGCAACGGCAACCACTCGATCACGGTCACTCCCCGCGATCAGGAAAATACAGCGGCATTGTCCGGCCTCGGGTACTTGTTCGGCAAAGGCTCGGACAATATCACCGTGACCCTGAACAGCGGGGGACAAACCGCCCTGAACAACGCTTACCTGGACTTTGGCGCGGGAACAAACGCCCTGACCGTGGCCGGCAACGGCAAGGCCGGCCAGACGGCCCTCAAAGGCGGAACGGCCCCCGGCGAAGGCGCGCTGGTCACAGGAACCACAGGGGTGGACAAAATCACCCTGAGCGGCGTTGAAGCCGGGCTGGACAACGCCCACCTTGATCTGGGCGCGGGAAACAATATCGTGGACATCACCGCATCCTCCGCGGCCATGACCAACGGCTCGTCGCTGCTCGCCGGCGCCGGCGCGGACAAGATCACAGTCTCCGGAACCATCAGCGCTTCATCCATTGACGCGGGCGCCGGCAACAACACCCTGGTTCTGGGCAAAGTGACGAACGCCTCGACGGTGAGTCTCGGGGACGGCAAAAACAGCGTGACCATTGCCGAACTTTCCGGCGGAGCTTCGCTGACATCCGGAGCGGGAGGAGACTCCGTGCGCCTGGGAGCCCTGGATTCCGGGTCGCAGGTGCGCCTCGGCGCGGGCAATGACACCTTGTACCTGGGCGACCGCCCGGGAAGCGGCGTAACCCTGGACGGGGGCGACGGAACAGGGGACGTGCTGAACGTCGGCTCCCGTCCCATGGTCACCCTGGACCAGATTCGCGGCGATGGAACCATCACGAACTTTGAATTCATCGATCTGACGAATAAGGCCGCGGGCGCTCTCTACGTGCGTGCCGCGGACCTGAATGGGTACAGCGCCCCAGGGCTTGTCGTTTCCGGCAGAGTGACGGTGGATAAGGCCGTATCCGCCGGGATCACCCCCGCGCAACTCCAGGCCGCACTGCAAGGTCAGGATGACGGCGTGCTGCGCGTCAACGGCGATTCCGGCGCGGCCGGCGACAAAGTGTATTTTGAAAACGGCTGGACGAAAGTCGGCACGGCCATGGGCTACGATGTCTGGTCCAGCGATGCGCGAGCCCTCAACTCTTCCAAGCTGATCATGGTCAAAACCGGGATTCCGGTCGAGCAATCGGCCGATCTCCATGTGACCGTACATGCACCGATGTCGATGCAGGACGCGGGCCTGTCCCTCAAGGGCATCAACTACATGAAGGCCGAGCCCCCCGGCGCGGGAGACTTCCAGTTGAAGGGGCTGACTCCGGAAAGCGACGGCAGCTACAAACTGTATCTTCCGGACGGGGTGACCCACTATGGCACCCTTATACCCGATGAGGCCTCCGGCACCTTCACACTCAACCTGATGCCGGGGGTACATACGCAGAGCAGCTACGCCGCCATGAAGGCGGCCGCCCAAGCCGACCTCGCGGCGGCGGAAAAGGCGGTCGCAACCGCGCAGACGGCTCTGGTTTCGGCCGAAAAATCCGCCGCCGCCGCCGCGACCGCCTATACAAAGGCTCTTGCCGCCGCCACCGGAAAAATAAGCCAGGCCGAGGCAAAGCTGCAGGAGGCACGGGACGCGCTGGCCGAGGAGCCTACGAACGCGGCCCTGCAAAAGGCCGTCACCCGCGCCGAGGCGGCCCTGGCGGCGGCCAAGGCGCCGGTTGAAAAAGCCCTGGCCGCCCGTGACGCGGCCGACGCCAGGGAGGACGCGGCCGAAACGGCGCTGCGCGACGCGAAAGACCGCAGGGATGACCTCGGCGACACGCTGGAATCCATCACGGCCAAAACAGGTCTAACCGTTTCGGACAACGACAACCTGACACTGGACTACCTTGTGGACGGCAAAGAGCGCACGCTGACAATCGATCTTTCCGCGACCAATTACAGCGCCGCCAAGAACAACACGGACGCTTTGCCCGGCTCGCCCGGCGGCAGCCGGTATGCGGCGGCCGGAGACGCGGCCTATAAAATCACGGGAACCTTCGGCGACGATTCGCTGCAAATAGACGGCGATGTCGACAAGGGGGGGAGAATCTCCCTAGGCACGGGCAACAACGAGTTGATCGTCACCGGCACCGTGGGCGAAGGGACGGCCAAAGCGGCTGTCGGGGTTACCGTCACTGCGGCGGGCATCAACAAGATCGCCCTCGGCGGCATGGCCAACGCCTCCCTTACCACAAACGGCGGTGACGATACCCTGCGCCTGGAGCGCACCGCGCACACGGAACCCAAGTTTACCGGCGATTACTACCAGAACCAGGATATCGCGCGGGCCGCCCTGGCGGAGATCAACGCCCTGGATACGGGAACATGCGTCGCCTGGTCCTCCATCGATATGGGAGAAGGCGCCAATACGCTGGTCGTCTCCAACCTGAAAACAACCAAAGATGCTTACAGAACCCTTGTGCTTGCCGAGGCCGGCAAGGACATGGCCATGAGCAACTCCACCGTCAAGGGCGGAAACGGCGGCAACAATTTCAGCTTTACCGGCACCAACGGCATAACGGCCTCCACCATCACCACGGGAACGGGCAACGACAGCATCAGTATAACCTCCCACGGCCGGGAGCGTACTCCCGCCGACGGTTCAAGCCCTGTGGACAACACCGAGCCCAACCCCATCATGCCGCGAGGCCACTACACCCGGGGCCTGAACTATGCTGTGGGCGCGGGCAGCGTCATCAACGCCGGCAACGGCGACAACACGATCACGGTGACGGCCGCCATGGGCACGGGCCTGGGCACGAAAGGCCGGATACTCACGGGCTCCGGCAACGACAAAGTGGAAATTCTGACCCAGCGGGCCAGCGTGAACTCCACGGATGGAACCAGCACCGCCGTTTCCGGGGCCGAGATCAATGTGGGGGACGGCAACAACACCGTGACCATCCAGGGCAAATACGGGTTGCTGAGCGAAACCAACGCCGCCGGCAAGGTCACGGCCGCGGCCGTGCTGAGGACCGGTCGGGGAGACGATGTCATTTCCCTCAATGCGGGGGGGGATCCGAGCATCTACGCGCACGCGGCCAAAAACGGCGGCATGTGCATGTCCAACGCCACCCTGACGGATACCGGCGGCAACAACGCCCTGATCATGACCGGCATGGCCCCCGGCGCCATCTGCATGAACAACAGCACGGTCACCCTGGGAGCGGGCAACGACACGGTGAACATAACCGCCAAGTACAGACACGCCCCGTACGGGGAATACCCCTCGTACGCACTGTATGGCGGTTCCGTTTTGAACACCGGCGCGGGCAACGACCAGGTCGGGATGGTCGGTGGCGTTCAGGGACTGAATACGAAAAAACAGGCCGTGATCAATCTGGGCGCGGGCGACAACACCCTGAACATGGAGAGCAACATCAAGTATGCCTCCATCCTGGGCGGCGCGCAAAACGACCTCATCACCATCGCGAAAGACCCCAACTACGGCACAGGCCAATACACCTTCGGGAATAAGGACCACAGCGAGGTGTCCTACACGACCGTCGACCTGGGGTCCGGCAACAACACCTTGACGGCCGGAGCCGAGTTCGACTTCACCACAATCAAAGGCGGCAAGAACAACGACGTCATTTCCATAATCGGCGAGTTGCGCGACTCGTCCATTACGGATGCGGGCGGCGACAACAGCATCGGCATCCGCCTCGACGCGGCCGGCGCCATCTTGCTCTCAAACAGCAAAATCTCCCTCGGAGCGGGTAAAGATACCGTGCGGCTTGAAGCCACGGCCGGCAACGGCGTGGCCCTGGACGGCAAGTCGGCCCTGAACACGGGCGCGGGCGACGATGTGGTGCAAATCACCGGCAACGTCACCGCCATGCATAAGACCGCCACGGGCGTCATCAACCTGGGCGCGGGCAACAACACCCTGTCGATTGACGGCAATGTCGGCTTCCAAACCTACATCGTGGATCAGGAACAGGGAACGTGGGCCACGCCGGAAAACAGCACGTACGTCTCTATTCTCGGTGGCGCGCAGTCCGACGTCATTTCCATTCGGGGAACCGTCACCGGGGCTACCGTCAACGCGGGCGCCGGCAACGACTCGGTATCCCTTGACCGGGCCCTGGGAGAAAAAGCCGTGATTATGGGCGGCGCGGGGGTTGATACCCTGAACGTCTCCGGGCTCTCCGTCGACGCCGGCCCCGGCGAGCGGCGTCTCAACTTCACATCCGCGACGCTTGCCCCCGGCAAAGGGAGTTCCGTTTCCGGCTTTGAGGCGATGGACGTGCACAACAATGCGCACAGCACCATGCTGTTCATAGACGGCCCGCTGCCCCTCACCCTCGGCGGCGAAACCTCCATACGCTACACCCTGACGTACACGGGCGCTTCCGGCAAAGCCACGGGCGCCACCAAGACCTATAACGAAAAGGCGCTGATCATCACGGGCGCGGACAACGACAAGTTCATGCTCAGCTCCGAGTGGTCCCTGGTGGGCACGACCGTCTACAAGAATACGCGGTACTTTGTGGTCGAGTTGCAGGGCGGCAAATCGCGCCTGCTGATCGACGCCAAGCTGGAGTTCATGGACGGCGGGCACTTTACCGATCCCTCGCAGATCCCCGCCGGTTCCGATCTCGCCTATGCGGAGGTCACCCTAGGCGACGGGGGTGGGGTGTTCACGCTGAACTCCATCCTGCAGTCGACCCTCTCGCTCGGGAACGGCGGCACGACGATAAATGTCGCGCAGGCCATCCGGGCTTCCGGCCTGACCGCCGGATCAGGAGCGGACAGCCTTTCCGCCGCCGAGATCAACAGGTCCACCCTGGATTTCGGGGCGGGCGACAATACGCTGTCCGTTTCCGGGGGGCTCCTCCGGTCACTTCTCGCGGCGGGCTCCGGCAATGACCGGGTGACCGCGGGCTCCGCCGGCGACACGACCATCAACCTGGGCGACGGAAACAACACCTTGAACATCGCGGGCAAGGCAACCCAGACCGGAGTGGCAACAGGCGGCGGGAACGACGTCATCACGCTGGGTGAGGTGGAAGACGCCACAATCACCCTCGGCGCGGGCGCCGCCGCCATTACGATGGAAGGCGGCGTCAACGGCCTGAACATCGACGGAACCGCCGGCGGGGGCAAAGCCTCTCTGACCTTCAGCGGCAGCTCTTCGCTGACCACGACGTCCGACGCGTGGCGAACTTACCCGAACAGCACCGGGGCGACGCGGCACCCGGCCGGCGATCCCGATTGGCAGAACAGGGTGGACTCGACTTACAATTTCCGGGACCAGCAGGGACGGCCATGCACCAATTACTATGGAAGATACGACGACTTTGTGGAACATGTGACCACCAATACCGGAGATATCCGGGACGGGGTCGTGGCCAAGTTCGGCAGCGGAGATGATACCCTGACGATAGGCTCCGAAAGCTCCGCGCTGTGCTTTACCGATTCGTTTTTCGATCTCGGCGACGGCAACAACAAAGTGGAGCTGCATCTGAAAAAGAATGCGGGCACGGTCAAGGAATCACGCGTGAATCCCTGGTCTTACACCGTCATCAAAGATCCGGATACCGGAGAGGAGATTTCCCGCACACCTATAGGGTTCAACAATCAGGTTCCGCGGATAGACACCCCCTCCACGCTGACCTCCGTCATGCTGGCGGGCAACCTTGGCGATGCAAAGATCCGGATCGATGACGAAAACCTCAAACACGCCTGCTTTTCACTCCAGATCGGCGGCGGCAAGGGGAAGACCATTCTGGGGAATGCCGGCTTTACCTCCGAGCAGGACTATACGGCCATCGACTTCGGCCAGGGCTATAACACCCTGCGCATTACCGATATAACGGAGCTCCACCACACCCATTTCACCTTCGGCGCGAATTCGCGCAACACGGTTTCCTCCGGTTCGGAAAAACTCGGCGTTCTGCTCAATGACGTCATCTTTGACATGAACCTGAGTGAATCCTCTCTGTCTCTGTATGGAGATAAAGAGAAAAACAATACCGTCGCCGTCAGAAACGCTTCCGGGGCGTCCGTGCAGCTGGGGGGAGGAAATGACAAGGTAAGCCTGATCGTCAACTCGGAAGCGGACTATAACAGAGACATAGACAACGGCAACATGTCGACCTGGCCCCTGTACTTTATGGATGTCGGCGGCGGGGAGAATACCATCAACGTCAAACTGCACGCGACCGAGGCGCAGCAATTGCTGCTACGCGGGAATATCAACGGCGCCAACACCGACATAGATTTCGGCGAGGGTCGAACCGTCTTTAAAATCAACAGCGCCCAAGGCGCGGATGCCCGCATCAAAAATGCCGATTTCATCATGGGCAACGGGGGGAATATCCTTGAGGTCGATGCGTATCTGGAAAACGCGTCTTTCGCTCTGGGCACCGGAGCCAACGAGATCTACTACATCAATGGCCGGGACGGCTTCGGCGATACCGTCAGCCTGTCCTCGCAGGGTTCCATCTTTTGCCGGTCGGTCTCCCTGCACGGTGGGAACAACAGCTTCTCCTTCAACGTATCCGACGGCACCGCGGAAAAACCGGTATACTCATACACCACCGTGTCCATGGGCGACGGTGACGACACGCTGAACGTCACGGGGGCTTTGGGCAATGCCGCGTATTACGGCTACAACATGGACGTTCCGAACGCGTTCTCCGTCGGCGGCGGCAACAATGCCGTTTCCATCACCGGTTCGGATCTGAACGGCGATTGCCTCACGGTATCCGGCAACCTGAACGGCACGAGCCTCATCAACACCCGGGGCGGCAACGACAGGGTGGCGCTGCGCGACGCGCTTCTCGCCGATGGGGCCAAGGTCGAACTCGGCGCGGGCGACGACATGCTGGTGATGCGGGGCAACAAAATCCACGGGTCCGGCCTGCTCGACGGCGGGGTGGGGCACGACATCCTCAACCTGGACAACATGGGGCCGGAAATCACGTTCGGCTCCATCTTCGGCGACGGCAAAATGGGGATCTCCGGCTTTGAGCACCTGGATTTGCGGGGCAATATCTACAACGGAGCCGGCGGCATCGCCAACACCCTGAACCTGAGCATGGCGGACGTGCTGAACATGGGCGCCGGCCCGCTCGACGCCGCCCTCGCTTTCGACGGGGGCAGCATTGCCCAGGGAGCCGGGCTGGTCCGCATTTCCGGCGATGCGGGGCTTGATTCCGCGAAACTGAAATCCGGCGAGTGGACCGCCTCTCTGGGAACCTACACGACGACCATTGACCGGCAGGGAACGGCGGAAACAATCACCTACAACGTCTACCAGGGGACAGGCGACCACAGCGACCAGTACCTGCTTGTACAGCAGAATCTGCTGACTACATTCGGCGGCTGAGGCCGGATTCCTCTGGAGGCAAAACGGAATGGACCTCGCGACGGCAACCCGTTGCGAGGTCCATTCGCCTCTCTGGTGAACGAAAGAGAAAAACTCGTTCCAGCGCCTACTCCTCGGCCTCTTCCATGGCTTCTTCCAGGGCGGCCAGAACCAGTTCCATGGCCACCGCGTCCACGGCAGTGGCCGTCGCCGTGGGGGTGAGCACGGGCAAATAGTCCTGCCCCGCCTCCAAAGCATCGCCGGCCAGGGTGGTGAAATGCCGCACCCGGCTTTCAATATGGATGAGCAGGGGGTGTTCTTCGTCCACCTGGTCTTCATCCACGGCGTCGAGGAAGGCATTCACCTGGGTAGGGGTGAGGGAATCGAAATCGGATTCGGGGAACGCGTTCATAATATTCTCCTCGAACAATCTATCTTTGCTGGTTGTCTTAAAGCCGAATGCTCCAGTGTATCCGGAACCGGCCCGGCCTTCAACAGGCGCCCAAAGCGGTCGCGCTGCTCTCCCGCCGTTCAGGCCCGCAAGGTGGCATCGAAATACTTGCCGACCCCGTAATCGCGCCGGCGGAAGAACCGCTCCGCCGCCGGGCCGATAATCTGCAATTCCGGCTGTTTCTGCTGCACGTCCAGGGCGATCCGCATCTCTTTGGTGCATCCGGTGGAGAAGGTGGAATCCTTGCCGGTCCAGACCGAGGGCACCTTGCGCTCCAGGAGCGCGAACCCGGCCTCGATATCCTCCACGGTCTGAAAGCGCCAGACATCCAGCAGACCGCTGCGCTGAACGTGCTCCCACATATACATCAGGTCGTCGCCGTCCATGCCTTCCTCGAAGTGCTCGGCCGGGTTGATGATGAAGGTGCCCTCCATCTTTTCCCACAGCCGGCCGACAAAGGCGTTGACCAGGGCGATGGCCGTCTTGGTCTGGCCGGGAATGGAGCCGATGACGGCGCTGTAAAACATGATGGTTTTGCCGGCCGCCCTGGCCTGGCGCATTTCCTGGATCAGACTCCGGGCCTTTGCCAGCAGGTCTTTTTCCGCGAATTTGTGGATCCAGGCGGCCCGGGGTTCGGCCTGGATATGAAAGCTGCCGTCCTCTTCCCGCCACCAGGAAATGATATCCCGGGTGAACTCGTGGCTGGAGTCGATCAGCACCCGCTTGTTGCGCAGGCCCTTGGCCAGAACCACGTCGCACTCCTTCCAGGCTCGGGCAAAGGTTACGCCCGTGCGGTACAGGTTGAGCTGCTCGGAGGTGCCGTCGGAAATGAGCAGAAAGCGCCTCTCGCGCAGAATCTGCAACAATTCGTTCTTGGATATGCCGTCGCGCGGGACCACATGGGCCTCGCCCAGGAGTTCCTTGAGCAACTTGTCGTACTCCAGGTCCATGACCGTGGGCGTGTTGAAATAAAAAGCGTCCTTCAGGGCCAGGACAACTTGGTGCCCTTGGCGCAGCAGGGCTCTAATCAGGGCCAGATCGAAGATGAAGCCCCCGGCCACGTCGGGGATAAAGAGAATCTTCCGGCGCTCGTCGCTCTCCGGGCCGAAAACCCGGCGCAGGCAGTCGCAGCGCTTGCGGGCGTGGCGGATGTCGTCTTCCATGTCAAAGACCGACATGCTGCCTTCCCACATGCCCTCTTGGGTGGAAATAAGCATCAGCCGGGCGATTTCGGCCAGGTCCATCTCCCATCGCAGGGAGGGGATGTCCGCGCAGGTGTTGCCAAAATCCGGGGCGCAGTGCAGGAGCGCCCGCTGCACGGCCGAATCGCGCAGGCGTTCGGCCGCGCGCTGGTTGGCCAGGCGCTTCTTTTCGCGAAAGGGATCGTTGTCGCCGCACTGGGTCAGGACGATGCCGACCAGGCGCTTGATCAAGCGCGAGGGCAGGACCATGCCGGACTCCAGGTACATCTGGAAGCGGTAGCGGCAGAAGCCGAGCACCCGGCGCTCGTCGCTGCGGTTCATGTTGTAGCTTTTGATCAACTTGACGATGAACAGCCAGGCCTTGCGGTACTCGTGCACATACCGCCGGCCCTCCCGGCGATCGTACAGATCCTGAAAGATGCCGTCCCCGCAGGGCAGGTAAATCTGGTCGTCGCGCAGGGCCACCATGAAGCGCAACTGCTCCGGCGAAGCCACAAACGAAGGGTTGAGCAGGTATTCCAGGTTGTTTTCCGTGAGGAAGTGGTACAACCAGGCTTCCAGGGCCGGATTCCTGCCCATGCGGATATCGCTGACCCGCTCGACCACGGGGAGTTTCGACATGCGGCCCTCCTTCAGGAAGGATTCGGTTACCGCCCGCCGGGGCGGGGGGGAGCGGCCTCCTGCACAAAGCCGACGCTGCGCAGGCGCTCGAAGTAGTCGGTCGTGCCCAGAGAGGCCGTCAGGTGCCGGCCGGGGAGGCCGTGCGCGTGCAGGCAATCGCCCACCTCAAGGGAGTGGGTCTCCTGCCCGTCCAAGGTCAGGTACAGGTTGGTGCCGGCCTCGCCCACAGTGACGGAAAAGGGGGTGGACGGGGTCAGGGCCATGGGCGGAAAGCTGCTCAAAAAGGGGCAGATGGCCGCCACCACGTAAGCGTTCAGGCCGGGGTGCAGCAACGGCCCTCCGGCCGAGCAGGAATAGCCCGTGGCCCCGGTGGGCGTGGACAGGATCAGGCCGTCGGAACGCAACAGCATGAACGGCTTGTCGTCCACGGCCAACTCCAGGCGCACCAGTCTGGCCAGCTTGCCCCGGGTCACAACCACATCGTTGAGCACCTCGCCGGCAAGGATTTCCCGACCATCGCGCCTGAGCGAGAAAGCCAGGGACATGCGCTCCTCCACCGTGAAGCCGTGCTCCACGGCGCGCTCCAGGGCGGGCCGCCACGTGGCGCGGGTAAGCTCGGCCAGAAAGCCGACCCGGCCGAAGTTGAGCCCGGCCAGAGGGATACCCCGCCCAAGCAAGGCCCGGCCGATGGAAACCAAGGTGCCGTCGCCGCCCAGTGCCAGAACCATATCCACCGGGGGCAGCCCAACGCAGGCGTCGTTGTCCTGACCGTGCTCGGCCTGATACACGACGACACCGCGCTCTTCCAGCATCCGGCGCACGGCGCGGGCTTCGGCCTCGGCTTCCGCATTGCCCTGCTTGACGATCAGACCCAGGGAGGAAATACGCGCCGTTCGGTTCATCGAGGATCCAGCTTCAGATCAAGGGAACCGCGTCCGCCGGCCGGACGGCCGGGCGGCGCGAAGGGGGCATCCAACGAAGGCAGCTTGGACGCGCCTTCCAGAAGATCCGAAAGCTCGGCCGGCGGTTGGGCGGCACCGGCCGAGTCCGCCGGGCCGGCCCCTTTGCGCAGCAGGTGCAGGGTTTCTTTGAGCCTGCCCTCCAGATCCACCAGGAGCGCCTCGTGCCGGGCGGCGTTTTCCCGCAGCAGGGCCTGCTGGGCCGCCAGGGAGCGCATCAGGAACAGAAACATCACCAGAATGCCGACAAAGCCGAGCAGCAACATCAGCATAAGGCCGGAAGAAGACGTCATGGATTCTCCGCACTCGCAACGGGGCCGTTCGGCTCCCGGGAAACGGCCCGCCGAAAAGCCGGGGCCGGTTTTTTTCTTGCCTCAACGGGGCGTATCGGCGTAAGCATGGGGCCGGGCAGGGCCTCAAGCCTTGCCCCGCCCCGCTCGGGCCTGCCGCAGGCCTATCACAAAACAGCTTGGGAAACAATGACTTCGGAGCCGCGCCCATGGTTTCTTCCTCCATCCGCCCCTGCCTGGTGACGGCGGACGCCGCCGGGAACATCTACGATCGCCCGGAACTTTTGATGATTTGCCGCCACGGCAGGGAATTCAGCCTGCCCCGGCCGGACGAGATGATGCCTCTGCCTGACGAAAGCGAGTTGTTCCTTCTGCCCGGCCGCTTCGCCCTTGGCCTGGACCCGGAAACCGGCGAGGTCGAGACCGTGGAGGAACAGGCGGTCGCCGCCTTCGTCGCCCCGGCCCACACCCTGACCGGGCACCCGGCCTACATGACGGGCGAAGGCGCCCCCACCCTGCCCCTGTTCGCATACGGATCCGTCGGGTTTGCCAACGGGCGTTTCTACGTCTGCGCCAAGAAGGTGGACGAAGACCCGCGCCAAGTCTTCCGGGGCGTCCCGCCGGCCGTGTTGCGCAAAAAGGCCGAAGCCCTGCTGCGCCAATACCCGGAGAACCGCCTGATGCAGCACCTGGCCGCCAAGTGCGCGCTTACCTATAGCTGCCCGGCGGCCCGTAATCTCTGCCTGGGGCGTTATGAAGCGCCGTTGCCGGTCTCCCGGGTCTGCAACGCCCGCTGCATAGGCTGCATCTCACAGCAGGAAAAAGGTTCGCGCATCTGCGCCACGCCCCAGAACCGCATGGCCTTCACCCCCACGGCGGACGAAATTCTGGAAGTCATGCGCCACCACGCGGACAACGAGCCGGAGCCGATCTTCTCCTTCGGCCAGGGCTGCGAGGGCGAGCCCCTGACCGAGACGCCGCTGATCGCCGAGGCCGTGGCCCGCTTCCGGGCCGGGGGCGGCCGGGGCACGGTCAACGTCAACTCCAACGCCTCGCTGCCCGAGGCCGTGGGCCGGCTGGCCGAGGCGGGCATCTCTTCCCTGCGGGTGAGTTGCAACAGCGCGCGGCCGGAAAGCTACGCCCGCTATTACCGCCCTTCGGGGTACGACTTCGCCGCCGTGCGTGAAAGCATCGAAACCGCCAAGGCGGGCGGGGTGTTCGTATCCCTGAACCTGCTCTTCTTCCCCGGCTTCACGGATACGGAAGAGGAAACCGCCGCTTTGATCGCCCTGGTCAACGAGACCGGCGTGGACTGCATTCAGTTGCGGAACCTGAACATCGACCCGGAACTCTACCTGGACCTGATGGACGGCATCGAGACCGGGCCGGGCCTGGGCTTTCTCAATTTTCGCAAGCGGCTGAAAAAGGAATGTCCCAATTTGCGCCTGGGGTATTTTAATCCCCGGCTGGAAGAGAAAGGCCGCCCCTCTTGACGAAGCCCGTGGACAGTGTTGTCTCGAGAGGTCTTGTGTGCGCTGACCGCGTTGCGTCCATATCGCCCCGCGATCGAGTATCCCTTGAGTCACCCCTTTCGGCCAAGACGGCCGCGCCTGAAACGGATCCGCGAAGCCCGGCCGGTCACTGCCGTTTCGGGTGCGACAAAAGTCCGCTGCAGAATAACGCGGGCGGCAAGAGGGCGGAATTTGCTCTTTTGTCGGCACTGTCCGCGTTCCCTTGCGGAACAGAACCAAAAGACGTAAAGATACCGAGGAACGTTCCTTCACAAGGCGTTCGATTTTTTCAGGAGCAAGGCATGATGCGCCGCTTCGGCCGCAGGGTTTCCGCATTTTTCTCGCCGGTTTTATGTTCCGGAGCGTTGCTGTTCTGGGCGGTGGTCTGCGCGGCGCCGTTTGACGCCGACCCGGCCTTTGCCGCGAACAGACGCGCCCTGCGCGAGCCGGCCGGCCTGCGCAGTATGCCCGACAGCGTGCCCGTCTCGGGCCCCCACGTCATCCCCCCCTCTTCCCCCCCCAAGGCCCAGGAGGAGCGCCACAGCATCCGTGAGCGCGCCCCCCGCTATGTCGTCCAGGTGGAATACCCCTCCGTGGGCGTGCAGGCCGTCGATCAGGCCACGGCCGTCTGGTGCCGGCAAAAGATGGAAACCTTCATCTCCGGCCTGGCCGATATTCCGGCCGACGAGACGACCCACTTCAGCCTGAGCATCGAATACCGCATTTTCCAGGCCTCCGCCCACACGACGTCCATCGTGTTTCTGCTGACCACGGATACCGGCGGGTTCCAGCCCGACCAGGCCGTCGCCGCCTTCACTTACGATCTGCGGACCGCCCGCCTGCTGCGTCTGGAAGATGTGTTCGGCGTTGACGCCGGGCTGCCCTCCTTCCTGTCCGCCTACAGCCGCAAAGAGCTTGCCGGGCGTACCGATGGCGATACCGATGTGGTGCTGCACAGGGGAACCGGGCCGGACGCCCTGAATTTCTCCAGTTTCGCCCTGACGCCGGAAGGCATAAGCCTGTTCTTCGCGGCCGGGCGGGGGGCAGCCGAGCACCTGGGCGTACAGCGGGTGGACATTCCCCTGGCCGTTCTGAAGCCTTACAACCCGAGACATGATCTCTGGTCCACGCCCCCGGAGCGCCGATGATCCCACGCCCGTTGCGCCGCGTAGCGCCGGTCCTGTCGGTGATTGTTCTTTGTCTTTTCTGCGCCGGACGGGCGGCGGCTATGGGGGCCCTACCCAAAGCGGGCCCGGTCGCCTATCGTTCGCTGGGGGTATGGGACCAATCTCGCGGTCTGCGTTTTGATCTCGCGGTCTGGTACCCCGGCGGGGCAAGCGGAAACTCGGGCGTCATGGACGGCAGGCGCTTCGGCGCCGGCCACGGCAGGCCCCTGCCGGGCTTTTACCCAATCATTCTGCTTTCCCACGATACGGCGGGCAACCGGTTCGACTCCGGCGATCTCGCCGCCGACCTGGCCTCCCAGGGATTCATGGTCATAGTTCCCACCCACGACGGCGATAATATCCGCGACGAAAGCAAGGTGTTCAGCTTTACAAACATGGTCGAGCGCCCCCGGCTGCTGCTTTTGGCTCTGGAGGCCGTGCTCGATAATCCGGATCTCGGCCCCCTGGCTGACGAATCGCGCATCGGCCTGATCGGTGTGGGCTACGGGGCGATCAGCGTCATGCAACTGCTCGGCGCGAAACCCGATCATACCCTTCTTGGCACTTACTGCCCCAAGGTGGAACGCCGTGATATCTTCTGCTCTGGGTGGGCCGGAGCGCGCATGGCCGAGGCCGGCCGGGAACGGGCCGGCCTTGCGCCCGAACGCCTGGCGTCTCAGTTGACCCCCCCGCTGACCCTCTTTGCCCCGGATCTGGAGGCCGCCCCCGCCCGCCCGACGGAAGCGCCCCGCCCGACATCTCCGGCCGCCGCGCTGTCCGACAAGCTGAGCGCGCTCGCGGAGGTGCTTGAGGAAGACAAAAGCGCCTACGCCGTGGCCCTGGACTTCCAGGGGGGGCCCCAGTTCGGCACGTTTTCCGGGTCGCGTTTCGTGTATATCGACCCACCGGACTCTTCTGCGGCTCTGCAACTGGTGGCCAGGGAAAAGACCCCCAAGTCGCCCCGATCCCAACCGACCGATGTGCGCTCTCCCAAGGTTCCGCGCCGCTCTCCGCAGGTCCGGGCCATCCGGGCGGCGGCCCTGGTGACCCCGGCCGGGGGAATGCTCTTCGCCCCGGAGGAATTGCGGAATATCCACGTTCCCGTGGCCTTGGTGGAAGCCGGGCGGGATGAGATTTATCCTCCGGCGGAGCACGGCGGGCCGTATTTTTCCGGCCTGCCCATCCCGCCGGAAACACTGCTGCTGTCGGAATCCGATCATTTTTCCCTGCTCGCGCCCTGCGATTCCGACAAAAACGGCGAACAGCGTTGCGGCAGGCTCACGGGGCGCGAGCGGCAGAAAGTGTCCGACAGGCGCGACGCCTTTCTCGGCGCTTTTTTTCTCTCCGCCATGGGGGGGGCATCCCCACCCGAACCCCCGGGGCCCTATGTGGTGAAAGATCCGCCCGCCCCAAATCCGCCGGCCCCGGCTCGAAACGCCGCTCCGGCTTCCGGCGGGCGTTGAGTCCAAAGGATTCCACTCACGCAACGCGTGAAGCCCGCTCCTCCGGCAACAAGGTCGGACTTCGACACAGGCGGCTCCGGCCGCCAGGGGAGACGCCATGAACCTTTCCCATACGGAAACATACCACGTACGGCGCTATGAGCTCGGGCCGGATCTGCGTCTGCGCCCCACGCAGTTGTGCAATTATCTGGAAGACGCGGCCGGAGCACATGCCGACGCCCTCGGCGTGGGCGTTGCCGACCTGCAGGCCAAGGGCCTGACCTGGATACTGGCCAAGATGCGTCTGGATATCATTCGCCTGCCGGAAGAAGGCGAAGCGGTACGGGTGCATACCCGCCCCATCGGCATTGAGCGGCTGCAGTTCCGCCGCGATTTCACCGTCTCTGTGGGTGACGAGGCCGTAGCCCGGGCCGTCTCGCAATGGGTGATCATGAACCTGGCCTCGCGCAGGCTTGAACGGATGCCCGTGGATATCACCGCCCTGACGCCTGAACGGCCCGACCCCGCCATGGATGACGCGGACATCCGTCCGGGCGACCCGGCGAGCGGCCTGCCGGGGCCCTCCTTCCCCGTGCGTCTGGACGACATCGACCGGAACGGCCACGTCAATAATGTGCGCTTCGCCGGTTTTGTTCTGGAGGCGGCCCGGTCGCTCAACGGGAACGCCGGAGCCTTGCGCCGCCTGGATCTGGTCTTCAAGTCCGAAGGCCGGCTCGGGGATGTCGTGACCTGTCGCACCGCCCCGCAATCCGGCGGGTTCCTGCACGGGCTGTATCGAGCGGAGGACGGCCGGGAACTGGTCCGAGCCGCCACGGAGTGGTCATGAACGCGCTCCCGGCCGACCGGCACGGTCGCACCGCGCGGTATCTGCGCCTTTCCGTCACGGATCGCTGCAACCTGCGCTGCCTGTACTGTGCCCACTCCCTCGGGCTGACCTTCATCCCCCACGAAGACATCCTCACGTACGAGGAATTGCTGCGAATCATCGCGGCCGCGGTGCCGTTGGGCATAGACAAAGTTCGCCTTACCGGGGGGGAGCCTTTCGCCCGCAAAGGATTTATTACATTCCTCGAGAGCCTGCGCCGGGCGTTTCCCGATCTGGACGTGCGCATCACCACCAACGCCACCTTGCTCGCGCCCCATGTTCCGGCGCTCAGGGATCTGGGTGTCAACGCCCTGAACATCTCGTACGATACCTTTCGGCCGGAGACGTTCCGGAAGATCTCCGGGCGGGACGCTTATGCGGAGGCCCACAAAGGCCTCCAGGCCGCGCTCGCCTCCGGTATCCCGGTCAAAATCAACGCCGTGGCCCTGAAAGGCATCAATGACGATGAACTGCCCGCTTTTTTCGATCTCCTGCGGCAACAGGTTGTCGACGTGCGCTTCATCGAGCACATGCCTCTGGGAGGCAGGGGGCTTCGACACGACGACCTGTTCTGGCCCGAACCGGATATTCTCGCGGCCGCCGGGCGCATCGCCGAGCTTTCCCCCGAGGAGGGGGCGGATGCGACCGCCCCGAACGGGCCGGCCCGTCTTTTCCGCGTAGCCGGGGCCAAGGGGCGCTTCGGGGTGATTGCGCCGCTCACCAACCACTTCTGTACCACCTGCAACCGGATTCGAGTGACTTCCGACGGCCGGTTGCGGACCTGCCTGTTCTCCGACATCGAGCATCCTTTTCGAAAAATGCTCCGCAACCCGGAGCAGGGCATCGAGGCCGTAGTCGAGCTCATGGCCGCCGCCATGGCCGACAAGCCCCTGGGGTACCGGCTGCTGCGGGAACGGACCGCCGGCGCGGCGGTGATTCGGCGGGGCATGTCGTCCATTGGAGGGTAAGGGCTTGTCCCCCTCCGGATGTTCACCTCTTGGGAACACGTACCGCGGGATTGCCATCCCGGCGGGCGAATGATAGGAATTTTTCCGACAACTCGGCCAATCACAACCGTCTTCGCGACAAGGAGTCGTCATGCCCACAAGCGTCATCTCCACCCCCAAGGCTCCGGCCGCCATCGGCCCCTACTCCCAGGGCATCGTCGTCGGATCGTTGGTGTTCACCTCCGGCCAGTTGCCCATGGATCCGGTTTCCGGCGCCATGCCCTCCGAGCCGGCGGCCCAGGCCAAACAGTGCCTGGAGAACGTCAAAGCCGTTCTGGAGGCCGGCGGTTCGAGCCTGGCCCGGGCGGTCAAAGTCACGGTTTTCCTGCAAGACATGGCCCATTTCACGGCGGTCAATGAGGTCTACGCCTCGTATTTTTCCGGTTCCTTCCCGGCCCGCAGTTGCGTTCAGGTAGCCCGACTGCCCAAGGATGCCCTGGTGGACATCGAGGCCGTGGGCGCGAAATAGCTCTTTGTAAAAAAGCGCCGCCCTTTCACGCAGGCGGGAATCCGGGCCGGGGAGTGAACCTCCCCGGCCCGTCGCGTCTGCTATGGACCCGGGCGCAACGGTATGCCTCCCGCCGCTCCGGCCTGTTCTTTCTCATATCCTTCACGGAATAATGCGGATATCGTAGGAACGTCGTCCGGGTCTTCTCGCCGTGCGGATATTGCCGGCCATGCGGATTTCACGTAACAAGCCCCGATGTGGACCGTTCGAATCCGCAATGCCGGAGTGAATATGTCATCCCACCTCCCTCAGCGTGCCGGCCTGACAAGCGGCAACTGGATTTACACATATACCGCGCTGCTTCTGATTGCCTGGGGCGGCGCCGTCGCGTTTTCCTGTTTTTTCTCCATCCAAGGGGCGGCCGAGCGTGTGCCGTATGATGCCGACATCATGGCCGACTTGGTCCGCGAGAAGGATTTTTCCCATGTTCTCGAGGCGGGGGCCCCCAACCCGCACCAAGTCCGTGATATGGGCGGGGGCATTCTCGGGCGCATCTTCGGCAGAGCCCCTTCCGGCCCGACAGCCCCGGACGCCTGGGAGGCCGCCGTCCTCGAGTTCCAACCTCACAAGCTGCCGCCGGGCACCCTCCCGCCCGGGATGCAGGTCCGGATTGAAGATACGGAACTTGGCGGGCGGGAGTTCCGGCGTTCCATCTTCACTTTTGCTCGCCCCGAGGGCTGCGCCGCCTGCCATACCGACAAAAGGAGCGGCGTGGCGTATGTCTCGCTGGCGGTTCCTCTGGATCCATTACGGGCGGACGCCCTGCGGCACGAATTTTTTCTGGTTGGGCTGCACGTTCTGCTCTTCGCCGCCGGCTGCGTCGTTTTAATTTTGGCCGGGCTGCGCATGGGCAAACGGGTCAAAGAGCGCGACCTCGCCCGCCGGGATCTCGCCCGCCTTACCGACGAGTTGGAACAGCGAGTGGCCGCCCGCACCGACGAGATTCTACGCCGCCGCCGAGAATTCCAGGCATTTATCGACAACGCCGGGGCCGGGGTGTTCACAAAAAACATCGCCCAGGAATTCACCATGGTCAACAAACGGTTTGCGGATCTCCTGCATACCCGTCCGGAGGACATAATCGGCAAAACCGACGCCAACCTGGTCGCGGCCCCCGTTTCCGAGCATGTCTCGGCCTGCACCGAAGAAGCGGTGCGCACCATGCGCGGGGTGGAGATGGAATACATCGAGCCTGCGGCGGAAGGCGCCGTTCCGCGTACCCACTCGGTGCTCATTTTTCCCCTCATCGGGCCGGATGATACCCTGGAGGGCACCGGCGGCGTGGTGGTGGACATCACCGCCCACAAGCAGATGGAAGCCGGGCTGCGCGAGGCCAAAGAAGCGGCCGAAGCCGCCGGTCGGGCCAAAAGTGACTTTCTGGCCAACATCAGCCATGAGATCCGCACTCCCCTCAACGGAGTTATCGGTATGGCCGATCTGCTCTTGCGCACTCCCCTTTCCTCAGAGCAGGCCTCCATGGTCTCGATAATTAAAAACGGAGGCGACGGCCTGCTTGCCGTTCTCAACGATATTCTTGACTTTTCCAAAATCGAGGCCGGAAAAATCACCCTTGAGAACATCCCTTTTTCTCTGCGCGACGTGTTGTTCGAATGCGCCGGGAGTCTGGCCCCCGCGGCGCACGGCAAGCGGCTGGAACTGAATGTCCATGTCGCCCCGGAAACGCCGGATTGCCTCTCCGGCGACCCGTTGCGCCTGCGCCAGATTATCCTCAACCTGGTCAGCAACGCCGTCAAGTTTACCGAGCGCGGCGAAGTCATCCTCGCGGCCCGGCCGCTGCCGGGCAATGACGAGCAGACCGCCGGGGTGCGTATCAGCGTTGCGGATACGGGTATCGGCATTCCCAAAGACAAAATCGCCGGCATCTTCAACGCGTTTGAGCAAGCGGACGCTTCCACCACCCGACGGTACGGCGGCACGGGCCTCGGCCTGGCCATCTCCTCCCGTCTGGCCCGAATCATGGGCTCGCGTCTGACGTTGAGCAGCAGAGAGGGCGAAGGCAGCATCTTCCAACTGGATCTGCTACTGCCGCACCTTGAGGAAGCGGACGTCGACAGGCCTCCCCTGCCCCTGCGAAACAAAAAAGTTCTCCTGCTCGACGACAACGAGGCCGGGCGACGCATATTGCGGGAGCAATTCGCCGCCTGGCGCATCCCGGCCGATGCCTGCGTCGATGTCGACACCGCCCTGGCTCTGATGCACCAGGAGGTTCAGGCCGGGGCGCCCTACGATCTGGTTCTGGTCGACGCCCGGCTCCCGGGCCGCGACGGCTCCCGTTTCGGCAGCGCTGTCGCGGCAGCCCCGGAACTCCGCGCCACCCCCTTGCTGTTGCTTTCCCCGGCCGGGCCGCACATGGAGCCCGAAACAACCGAGCATTTCGCCGCCACGCTGATTAGGCCCGTGTCTCCCAAGGATCTGTTGCTGTCCATGACTGCGGTTCTCGACCTTCAGGTCGGAGCCAAGCTGAGACGGCCGGTTCGCCCGCCCACCGAGTCGAGTGCTGCCCTGCATGTTCTGCTGGTCGAAGATATGGAAATCAATCAACTGGTTGCGGCGCGCATGTTGCGCGGCCTGGGCCATTCGACGGCGATCGCGCCGAACGGCGCCGAGGCTTTGTACGCCGTCCGGCGGAATGAATACGATCTGATCCTTATGGATATTCAAATGCCCGAGCTCGACGGCGTACAGGCCACGGCCGGCATTCGGGGATTCGAAAACCGGCGCACGCCCATCATCGCCATGACCGCCCATGCAATGAAGGGAGACAGAGAAAAGTACCTGGCCGCGGACATGGACGACTACGTGGCCAAACCCATAGCCCTGGAAGACCTGCACGCGGTCATCGAGCGGATCATCACCGTATTCGGCCTCTCCGGGCGTTCCGGGGAAGAAATCGCCGCCAGGAACGCCCAGAGCGCGGCCGCCGGCCCCGCCAAGCCGGCCCCGCCCGTTGCGGAACCCTTTGAGGCGGCGACCGCCCCCCCCGATAAAACGTTTGTCGAATATATCTTTGACGACGAAATGGACGACTATGGCGGCGGCCTGGAAGCAGCCACCCTGCGCCGGACTTTCGGCACCGACGATTTGTTCGCCTGCCGCAGTATACGCCTGTATCTGCGCGACGCTCCCCGCTTTTCCCGCGATGCCCTCTCCGCCGTCAACAGCGGAGACAATGCGGGCCTGCTCACCGCCGCCCACGCTCTTAAGGGGCTCTCCGGCCACTACACTCGGGGGGGGCTGTTCATGACCTGCGCCCGGCTTGAGGAAATGGCCAGAAACGGCGCCCTGCCCAAAGAGCACGGCAGAGTTCTGCGCCTGTGGGCGAAGATGGAAACCCAACTGAAACAAATGACCCAGTCCATGCAGGATTTCCTGGCCGAGTACAATCCCCGCGAGGATACCGGGCGGGATTTGTTTCGCCTGTGAAATGGGCCGGCCGGCCGGGAGCGCTCCCCCTTTCATGAGCGTGTCTTGGCGGCAGGGCCGACGCGCCGGCGGCACAGCAACACTTTTCAGGCCGGGCGGCCCCGCCGGGGCATGGGCCGGGAAAAAAAGCACCACTTGGCTCGGCTCCCGGAATTGATCCGCGTCTCTCCTGCTGCGCCGGCGCCCCCTCTTGCGCATGGCCGGGTTCGGCGGTATATCCGCTCCACATCGGCAACAGCGAAACCAAGGAGTGCGTCATGGGCCGTCATCTGGTTACCGGAGTCGCCGGATTCATCGGGTCCGCCGTGGCCCGCGCCTTGTTGGACAAAGGCCATGAAGTTGTCGGCGTCGACAACCTGAGCACCGGCTTTCCCGAGAATATCCCGCGGGGCGTGGAGTTTTTCCACAGCGACTGCCAGGCGGACGACCTGTACGGGCGCCTGCCGAGAACATCCTATGACGCCATTTTCCACATCGCCGGGCAGAGCAGCGGCGAAATCAGCTTCGACGACCCTGTCTACGATCTGCGCACCAACGCCGAATCCACCCTGAGGCTTCTGAAGTTCGCCCTGGAGTGCGACTGTCGGCGCTTTATCTACGCCGGAACCATGTCCGTATACGGCAAGCGCCCGGACGCGCCCACCCCGGAAGATACCCCCTGCTTCCCCGAATCCTTCTACGGCGTGGGCAAGCTGGCCTCCGAGCATTACCTGCGCCTGTACGAGCAATACGGCATCCGCTCCACCTCCCTGCGCCTGTTCAATGTCTACGGGCCGGGGCAGAACATGACCAACCTGCGCCAGGGCATGGTCAGCATCTTCATGGCCATGATGCTCAAGGACGGGCACATCCACGTGAAGGGCAGCCCCAACCGGTACCGCGACTTCGTTTATATCGACGACGTGGTCCAGGCCTTCCTGCTCTGCCTGGAAAGGCCCCAGTCGGCCGGAAAAGCCCTGAACATCGCGGCCGGCTCCCGCGTGCATGTGGGTGAACTGGTGGAAAAACTCCAGGCCCTGCACCCGGTTCCGGTGACTGTGGAATACTCCGGCATGACCTCGGGCGACATCCACGGAATTTTCGCGGATATCTCCATGGCCGCCAAAAATCTGGGTTACGACCCGGCCGTTTCCCTTGACGAAGGACTGCGGCGCATGTACGCGGCCTGCGCGGACGCCTTCCGCTGATGCGCATCCCCGGCGGCCCGGCCGGCGATCTGTTCGCCGCCTTCTCGCGCATCTGCGCGCAGGCTTATGGAGAGACGGATATCCTGCTCTCCTGCCCCACCCTTTCCAAGGCCCCGAACTACGGCGACGTGCTGCGCCGCCTCAAAGCCGGAACGCCCCACACCGCCCTCTCCCCGCCGGCCCGTCTGCGCCTTGCCTGCTCCTACCTGCTCGCCAACTTCGGGCATCTGGCCTTCCTGCTCCTCGGCCGGCTGTACATCGCCCTGCTCGGCTGGAAGACCCCGACCGCCCTGCGCGCCAAGCGCCCCTTGGTCATCGACACCTTCGCCCTGCTCCCCCGTCTGGCCTCAACCGGCCATTACGAGGAAATGTACCTGCCCGGCCTGGAGGCCCAGGCCCGCGCCGCCGGCCGCGAACCGGCCATCCTCTTCCGGCTCTACGGTTCGCGCAACCCCCTGACCCTATGGAAGGCCCTGCGCGTCCTGGCCGCCACGGGCAACGCCTGCACCGAAATGCACCTCTTCCGACCGGCCGACTGGTGGGCGCTGCTCCGGCACATTTTCACCTACCCCAGCGCCCTCTCAACGCTCATCAAGACCCTCAGGGATGCCCAACCCCTTTCGGCCGAGGACCAGATCCGCTCCGCCCTGATCCGCTCCGCCGGGCAATGCGTCCTGCCGGGCGAGGCCCGCAGGCTCACAGGCCTCCGCCTGGGCCTCCTCCAGCGCGATACCGCCTCTCCCCTCGTCGTCTCCTGGCACGAGAACCAGACCGTCAACAAAGCCTTCATCCGGGGCCTGCGCCGGGCCGAAGCCCAGACCGGCACCCATACCCGGGTCATCGGCGCGCAACTGTTCATCTGGCCGCCGGAACTGCTCAACAACCACCCGGACCCGGTGGAAACCGACCTGGCCCCGGACCTGACCCTGGTCAACGGCCCGGCCCTGCTGCCCGAGAATCCCCCCACACCCTACGCGGTCGGCCCTTCCCTGCGCTACACCCGAATTTTCGCGCCCCTGCCCCCGCACTCCGAAAAACATCTGCTTGTCCTCCTTTCATACCACCCGGATGAAACCCGCCGTATCCTCGAGCTTGTGCTGCCCTATGCCCGGGCCGGCAACCCCACCGCCTACAAGTTCCACCCGGCGGATGCCCCTTCCCGTTTCTCCTCCCAACTCCCCCCCAATCCCCGGGTCATTACCGGCGACCTCCTTGCCGCGCTGTCTCAAGCCACGGCTGTGCTCGGCTCCGGCTCCGGCTCCGTGGCCGAGGCCTGCGCTCTGGGTGTGCCGGTCCTCTATCCCACCCAACCGCAGCACAGCCCCGAACCGGACCTCAACTACCTGCCCCAGCACGGCCCCGACTGCGGCCGCGATACCCTCTGGACAAGCGTCGCCGGCCCGGACGACATCCAACCCGCCTGTGCCCTTCTCTCCGAGCGCGCTCGCGATCCCGAGCACCCCGAGCGCATCCGCCGCTTCCGCGACCAACTTTTCACCCAACCCACCCCCGCAAACATCCGCCGCGCCTTCGAACTCGACACGCCCTGACTCTTCCCCCACAGCCAAACACCCGGCGGAAGCCGGCCAGGCCGTTTTAAATTTCACTGGAACCTCAAAAGGTGTGCTGTGACGCGGGAGCGTGAGCCGGCATTCAGGCAGGGCGAGGAGGGAGACCCCGCAGACAACTTTGCGTCGAGGAGGCTCCCGAAGGCCGAGGGGAACTCCGAAGGAATTTGCCCTGCCGCCAGGAAGCGCTCATGAAGCCGTAGCATCCCGCTCTTGCCGATCGCGGGTGTTCACGCCCGCAAGAGTGCGGCGGGCGTGGGCTGACGAGTGCGGGTGCTGAGTGGTAAAAGGGGGGAGAGCTTCGTCGCCCTCGTCCGCTCACGCCGAGACGGGAGCGGGGTCCAGGGGCGAAACCCCGGCGCGCGGAAATTCCAAAGAGGAGCCACGCGGCTCCTCTTTGGCCCCCGGAGGGTGCAACAAAAATTCAAGGCGCAACAAAACTCACTCGCCGCGACCGGCGCTCATGCCGCGTCCCGAGAGCCCGCGTCACGATTCCCCCCTCGCCGCGACCCTCTCCCCGCATCCCCCTTACGTCCTCACTCTTCCGCCGAAGAATACGGCGATCCCCCCTCCTTCCCCTGCGGAGTCGCCATATACACCACCCTTGTGGGATAGGCGAACCCGATCCCTTCTTCCTCGAACCGCTCCATGATCCCCAGGTTCAGCGCCTGCTGGGCCTCCAGCAACGATGCCAAATCCGCCACGGGCATGGTGAAGGAAACCTCGAAATTCAAACTGGAATCCGCGAATGTGGTGAAATGCACCCGGTTGATAAACATGCCGGGAATGCGCGAGGCCACCTGCCGGACCATATCCGGCACGGCCTTGATCACGGAAACCGGGGTCTCGTACAGAATGCCGAAGGAAAATACCCTGGTCCGGTTGCGCACCGGCTTGAAGTTGCTCAACACCTGCTTGGTCATATCGCCGTTGGGCACGATCACCAGTTCGCCGGAATTCGCCCGCACCCGCGTGGTCTTCACCCCGATACGCTCGATGGTCCCGGTGACCGAGCCGAAACTGACCGCGTCGCCAATGGCGAAGGGACGATCCATCAAAATGACCAGGTAGCTGAAAAAATCCGCGAGAATTGCCTGGCCCGCCAAACCGACGGCCACGCCCATGATGCCGAGACCGGCCACGATGCTGGAGATCTGGAACCCCAGGTTGTCGAGCACGAACGTCACCGCGATGGCCCAGACCACGGTGGACACAATGGGCATCAGCGCCTTGGCGCCGGTGCCGTGCGCATCGCGCCGCAGGTAGGCGTCGAGCAGAAACCCGAGCATACGCGAGAAAAAACGCGCCGCCCCGAAAGAAAACAACAGCAAAAAGATAAAGCGGATCAGCCCGGTCAACGCCTTGGAGAAGGTCAGGGAACTGATGGCCCAGGCCGGAGGCACCAACATGAACAACCAGAGCACCGAGCCGACCATGTGCGCCGCCAGGGCGCGATCGATACGCCCGTAGCGCCCGGTATGTTCGATCCAGGCGTGCATACGCCGGGACAAGAACCCCCGAAAGATCATGATCAGTAAAACACCGCCCACGGCAATGGCCAAAGCCACCAGATAGTCGGGCATGGTGTTGCGGGCGAGATCCGTGGCCAGATCATGAAGCAGATCGGAGCCTTCCTTTGTGCCGTTTCGCATAGCGCCTCCTTTGGCGGAGCATACTCAGTACGCGGTGCCGACAAACTGAAACAACATATTCCCGGCCGATTCCAAAACCGGCTCAGGGCCGCCTAGAACTCCAGCACGAACCGCGCCGCCAGTCCCCAGGCCACCCACCAGACCAGGCAGGTCACGATCACGTGCAACATGCGCCAGGCAAGCGGTTTTTTGAACAACGGGGCCATGAGCCGGCCGGCGAGAGCCAGAGAGAAAAACCAGGCCACCGAGGCCGAGCAGGCCCCGAGCCCGAAGCGCAGGCGATCCCCCCCCGCGAACTGGCCGCCGATGGCGCCCAGAAGGACCACCGTGTCCAAATACACATGGGGATTGAGCAGGGAAACGGCCAACGTCCCGGCCATGACCCGCGAAAAACTGTGCGGCTCCGCCCCGGAGGCTTCCAGAATCTCCTCGCCGAAAGCGGCGCGCAGGGAGGTGAACCCGAACCAGATCAGAAACACCGCGCCGCCCAGGGCGGAAAGGCGCTGCAACCACTCGCTGGAGGCGATCAGCGCCCCCAGGCCGCCCACGCCGGCGGTGATCAGAAGCACGTCCAGCAGGGCGCACAGCCCGGCCACGGCCCAATGGTGATTCCTGCGGATGCTCTGGGAAAGCACAAAGGCGTTCTGGGCGCCGATGGCCACAATCAACCCGGCGCCCATGCCCACGCCTTGCAAATACGCCGCGCTCACAGCTCGCCCTCTCCGATGCTCTTTTCGGTATCCCCCGCCTCCACGGAACCGGCGGCGGAACGCTCCGCCCGCTCCAGGCCCATGCGGAACAGCCCGTTGAACAGACTTTTACGCCTGCCTTTATGCGGACGGCAGAGAGCCTCCATTTCTTCCAGAATTTCCGCGCGCTTGGTCTTTCCGGCCGAGGGGCAGGGGTTGCTCCATACGGGCAGTTCCCACTGCGCGGCGGCCTTGCGGATCAATTTTTTCTCCACGCCCATGAGGGGGCGGATGACCATCAGCCGGCCGTTGAAGAACGGCTCGCGAAAGGCCATGCCGTCCGCCTTGCCGGTCTGGAACAGGTTCATAAAAAAGGTCGAGACCTGATCTTCCGCATTATGGCCGAAGGCCAGGTGCGTCAATTCACGCTCCCGGCACAACTCGAACAGGCGCTTGCGGCGCAGCATGGCACAGTAAAAACAGGCCGAGCGCTTGCGGTTTTCCGGCGAATGGGCGCGCGGGCCGTGGTCGGAAAGCTCCACATGCCCTTCCACGCCGTTGGCCGTGAGCCAGTCAATAAGCGGGGTGTGGCTTTCCGGGTCAAATCCGGGGTTGACGTGCAGGGGCACGACCTCAAAACGGAAGGGCACGATCCGCTGCCGGATCAACAAAACCCTGAGCAGCACGAAACTGTCCACGCCGCCGGAAACAGCCACGCCGACGCGCGCGCCGGGATGAATCATCGCGGTGCGCTGCATCAGCATTCCGGCCAGGCGCACACAGCGTTCCTGGGCATAGGTGAGGGCGATACGGGTCACGAAAGGCTCGACGGGTTGGTTGGAGCGGTTTTTTCAGCGGGCCGGATACTACCTTGCGGTTTTCCGAAGATCAAGGCATCTTTCCGGCCATGTCCACCCATACCAACCGTAAGCCGCCCATCGGCCGGGGCAATCCCTGGCTGGCTCCCCTGGCCGGATTTTCCGACCTGCCCTTCCGGCTGCTTTGCCGCGAGCAGGGCGCGGCCGTCGCCTGCACGGAAATGGTCAGCGCCAAGGGGCTGGTTTACGGAGTGAAAAGCCCAAGGGCCGGGGAAAATACCGAGGCCCTCCTGAGCACTACGCCCGAAGATATGCCGCTGGTGGTGCAGCTTTTCGGCGCGGAACCGGAATTTCTGGCCGAGGCCGCCGGCATCCTGCGCGATCGCGGCTTCGCCTTTTTCGATCTGAACATGGGCTGCTCCGTGCCCAAGGTGCAAAAGACCGGCTCCGGCGCGGCCCTTATGCGCGATCCGGAGTCCGCCGTCCGAGCCGCCGCCGCCCTGGTCCGGGCCGCCGGGCCGTGCCCCGTGGGCGTCAAGATGCGCCTGGGCCCGGACGCCCGGCAGGAGAACTACCTGGATATCGCCCGAGCCCTTGAAGACGCCGGGGCGGCCTGGCTCACGCTCCACCCGCGCTACGCCCGGCAGGGGTTCTCCGGCGCGGCGCGGCACGAAGCCTCGGCCCGTTTGGTGGAAACCGTGAAGATTCCCGTTCTGCTCAGCGGGGATCTGCTCGACGCGGAAGGAGCCCTGGCCCGCCTGGAAGAAACCGGGGCCGCCGGGGTGATGTTCGCTCGGGGAGCCATGTCGGACCCGCGCATTTTTTCCCGCTACACGGCCCTCAGCCGGAACGAGGCGCCGGGGCCGGCCGGAACGGCCGAATTGCGCGCCCTGATCCTCCGCCACCTGGAGTTGATCCGCCTGCACTCGCCGCCGAGGGTCGGCCGGCGCGGCCTTCCGGCTGATCTGCTGAAAATGCGCACGGTCATCCCGCGCTATGTCCGCCTGTTCCCCGGCGTTCGAGAACTGCGCAAGAAATTGTGCGCCGTGACCGAAACTTCCGAGCCGGCCGCCCTGTTGGATGATTTTTTCCAGGCCGCCGCGGCTCGGGCGGACGCGGCCGAACCCGGCGCCGAGTTTTCCTCTCCCGAATGACGCCGCCGAGGCTCCGCCACTCCCTTTTTTCGCGCTCTCTGCGGGCTTCTTGACAGGCTGTCCAATACAAGCGTAAGAAGCTTGAAAAATGTCAACATACCTTGTGAAGGAGGTAGATGCGCCATGAGGAAATTGTTCATCTTGGGTGTGTTCTGTATCCTGGCGGCCTTTGTGCTGCCGGCTCTGGCCGCTCAGCCCGAAGTTCCCGCCGACGGCATCAAGATGCAGAAATCCGAGAAAAAGGTCGTGGTGTTCAACCACAGCACTCACAAGGATTTCAAATGTGTGGACTGCCACCACCCTGTTGACGGCAAGGAAGACTACCGTCCCTGCGCCACCGCCGGTTGCCACGACGCGCTGGACCAGAAGGACAAGACTGTGAACTCCTACTTCCAGGCCATGCACAAGGCCAAGAATCCCACCCACGCCAGTTGTGTCTCCTGCCACACCGAGAAGGCCGGCGCGGACAAGGAAAAGAAGAAGGAACTGGCCGGTTGCGCCAAGTCCAAGTGCCATCCGTAAGCTGGATGGACCATCATGCGCGAGGCCGCCTCTCTTCGGGGCGGCCTCTTGCGTTTTAAGCCGGAATATGATTCCTTTATAAGCTGCTACAGCAAAAACCGTCGAGAGGCCGCCAAACGGGCGCAACACGCGCCGCGCCTCTTGTTTTCCGTGCGGAAATCCGTTGCGGCCCCGCCGCGACACAACCGAAACCGGGTCCGACATGACGCAAGACGCCGACAACCTGTCCTCTCCCCTGGAAGAAGACGACATCGTCGATCTCCTCGAGGTCGTCAAACCCGGCAAGGGAATGGGCACCGGGGCCGGCGAGTCGGACGACGCCGATTTCAGCGCCGACCTGGAGGCCATGCTCGACGATCTTTCCACCAAGGAAGCAGCCCGGGGCGCGGCTCCCGGCTTTCCGGATCCCACCCCCGTCGACCACGTGGTGGACGCGAACGAAGAGTTGGACATGCCCGGCCTGGGCGATGTGGACAGCCTGCTCAAAACGCTGGGAGCGACGGATGAAACCAAAACCGTCACTTCCGTTTCGGCCGCCTCGCTCGCCGACGCCGACGACGCCGCCCCCATGGGAGCCTCGGGCAAGGTCGCTCCCGCGGCCGCCATCCCCGATGATCCCTTTGAAGTCGCCGCGGCAAAGGCGGCGGAAGCCCCGATTGATCCTTTTGAAGCGGCGCAGGCCGCGCAGGCTCCGGCCGTACAGGCGGATCTCGATGATC
>JAVBQP010000009.1:0-19491 GCA_031548905.1 Desulfovibrio sp.
CGATGCGCACCCTCAAGGAAGAGCTTCTCTGGCTTCAGGAGTGGCGCAGCCTGGAACACCTGGGCCAGGAATTATCCGCCTGGATAGAAAAATTTAACACTGGCTATTTACACTCGGCGCTCGGCTGGAACACTCCACAATGCGCACACGAGGGAACCGCCAAAAACCGGAAGAACTCTCCCTTAAAGGCCGCTTGATTTAAGGGGGGCATTACAGATTTTCTCGTGAAGCCCCTCCCCCCTATCAGCACACTCTCGCTTCGAGATGTCGCCCGCTACGTCAATGATACTCCCGTCGAGCAGCGCCAACGAGGGAGAGACGGCCGGTATATGTGGGACATAGGGCCATATAACATCAACGTTGCTTATGGCTACGAAATTTTTGCGAAACGGGTACTCAATCCTCAAGCTCAAAATCCTCTTAAGGATTTCGCCCTTAAAGGCCTCTCGGCGGACGCCACAGACGAGGAAAAATGGACCGCCTATCGTGATAAGTGCCTGTTGGGGCGAAAAGGCGGAGCGTATGTGACCGCCGCTGTGCTCGAAGAGGGCAAAAAGCGTCTCGCTCCCTACATGCGCGGCAGCAGTCCCGAAGAACAGGCAGCTCTATTGGTAACGTACTTCAAGCAGGGCTGGGGAAAGATGAAAAAAAACTATCTTACGCGCCTGAAGGATGCCGGGAAACTCTCGGATATGCGCCCAGGGGAAGGGGCGATACTTTTTAATAATATGCACAACATACAAAGAGTACTGCAAGGCAAATTTTCACGTCCGCCCCACATCATGGAGTAACGGCGTTCCGATAGCTCTGAAACCGGCTCTATTTACTGAAGAGAGCCGGGCAACTCTTACAATCTGTCAACAGAAAATGTAATAAAGACCCAGAGAATGGATGTAAAATTCGCCATGCAAAATGTGATAGCCGGATGTACTTCCCCAAAAGGGATATCTCTCGTACAAGTGATTTTTTTCTTGAGCGCAATAAATAAAACAGTGAGGAGGAGTGATGGGATAGTTGAACAACTGAGAACAATAAATATATTCACTCCATATTGACTGGTTATGTCGATATGGCGATAAGTTGGAATGACGTCTATGAAGCTCAATGCTCCCATAAAAATTTTGATCACCATTGGGAATATGAAAAACAGCACTATGAATAACCCGACAATTTCAACTATTGAAACGGATTTTTTCAGGAAAAGCACGGACATGGCGACAACCAATCCGTACCCCAGGAGAAGATAAAGAAGCATAGGTTCACTCATGCGTATGGCCTCGGATATGACGGTCCTCGGATCTGCTTGACCGCTTTTCCTATCATGCCGCACCGCCGGCGGCAATGAACCCGGTCCATCCCCCGCAGCACATTTCCGCAGACCTGTCCACCCATGCCCCGTATGCACGGGACAGGCTTGTGCCCCTTCTCCACCCCCCTTCCGGCGTGTTTCGGGCGGTTCCGGCATGCTATGCCCGGAGCCGGACTTCAGCACTCGAAACAAGGAGAAGATTGGAATGTCGCTCAAACAGGCCCGGCCTTCCGGCAGCGGCCCCCTTCCCACCGAGGAGTACATCCGCCGCGTCTTTGCGGAAGCCCGGCGCGGCCGCGAGCGGGACCACACCCCGCGCTCGGTGCGGCCGAACGGCTCCATGAACACCGAAGATTGGCTGCGCGAAGTCGTGTTCGGCACGGAACGCTCGCCCCGGCCCGAACCGGCGGCCGCAAGCCCGCTGCGTCAATCGCCCCGGCCTGAGGCGTCGGAGGCTTCACCCCCCGCGCCCTTCGGCCGGGGAACCATCCTCTTTCCCGGCAAGTTGGCCGCTTCGGCCGGCCCTCTGCTCGCCGAAACCGCCGGCGGGGCACGCCGGGATGTGGGCGGTGTTTCCGCCTTTCCCACCACGATCATGACGGCCGCCGCGCCGCGCAGGGGCGCTCCCCGTGCTGCTCCGCCACAGGCAGCGCCAAAACCGGCGACCGTGGCGGATGTATTCATGCAGTCCGTCAGGGGCGGTGATGCGGCCCTCACCCGACTCAACGAAGCCGCCCAAAACCAGGGCCTGAGCCGGGAGGAACGCGGCCGGGCCGCCGTGGGCGCGGCTGTGGCCCCGGCCCTGCGGCGCTTCGCCGGCCGCAAGCCGGAACTGCGCGACTTCGCCGATCTGGCCGACGAGATTCAGGAACGGCTGGACGCCCTCCCGGCTCTTTCGCCGGAAGAAAAGAACGCCCATTGGGGCGTACTGCG
The DNA here is from genome assembly GCA_031548905.1 of Desulfovibrio sp. Classification (GTDB taxonomy): domain Bacteria; phylum Desulfobacterota; class Desulfovibrionia; order Desulfovibrionales; family Desulfovibrionaceae; genus Frigididesulfovibrio. The sequence goes on from JAVBQP010000009.1 coordinate 2,243, forward strand.
GGAAAAGGCCCAGCCGCTGTATCAGGACTCCAACTATGCGGCGCTCAAGGCCAAGCAACCGCTTTACGCGCGAAAGAGAGACCAACTCGGCGTCCTGTTCGAGCGCGCCGACCTGAGCGAAGAGGAGATCATCCGCATCACCGACGATTTTATGGAAAAAACCTACAAGACCGCCTATGGCGACAAGGCGCCCGGCGACGCGGACTGGAAAACCCGCGTCGTGCCGGATCGCCGCTACTACCCGGAACGCAGCCGTATTCTGGGCCAGGGCGCGGTGGCGCGGGCCGAGCGGCTTCTGAAAACCGAAGAAGGCACCCGCCGGCTCAAACTGGAACTCGAGCGGGTCGATCCCCCCGTGGACGTCGCCGCCTGGGGCCAGAACCTGCCCGGCGACCGCGCGACCTCCCGCAACGGCCTGCCGCCGGAGCTCATCGCCACGGTGAAGACGTATACGGACAAGTATAACGTGCCGCTGATGTTGGCCCTTGGGGTGTTGTCGAAGGAGAGTGATGGAAAGCCTGGAGACACCAGTGGGCGGGGGGCTGTCGGGTATATGCAGGTGCGGAGTGATGAATTTACTGAAGTAAAAAAATACTACCCGCACTGCAAAGCGTACGCACTCTCTCAGCCGGAGCAAAATATTGAGATCGGGGTACTGGGCCTGAAAAGACGCTTGGAACAATATGATGGGGATTGGATATCAGCCATGATATCTTATAATTGTGGAATAGAAAAATTTAATAAGACATTCAATCCATTATTACAAGACCAAAATATTCGAACACAATTGAGCAATGGAGAAGTTCCAAAAGAATTTGCCAACTTGACTAAATTAAAAGAAGCCTGCGAATACGTACCCAAAACCTTCAGCATTATCAGCAGGCATCAGCCGGGCTTTATCATGCCGCAGAACTCATTTTGGTCACATCTCCCACCGGAGGCGAAAATCCGATACAGGAGAAAGCCCGGCGGACAAAATCCGTAACGTCGGGCTCAGTATGGCACTGTGGGCAACGGCCCCTGAAGAGTATGAATAGATAAGGATTTGAACGGATCCTGCGCCAGACGGGGGAGGAGGTTTACTTTCTTCCTCCCCTGCACGGCATAGGCTTCATTGATATAGACCGAGCGCTCGCCCAGTGTCCCCGCGTTTTCCGGAACATATGTGGGTACGCCGGGGTCGGGAAATAATTCCCAGCTTTCATTGGGGCGTGTCAGGCTGACCACTACAGAATCCGGCATGCGGGGGTCTTTATAAAACTCTTTGCCGGCATCGGTAAGATACCCTGCGGAAGTTCCAAACTGGAGATCGGTATATTTTTTTCTCGTTCCCGGCGGAAAGGTCACTCGAATAAGATGGATTCCGTTGTGATTTGGGAAGAACCTCTCATAATATAAAAGAATATGATTTTTTTCTCCCTCCGCAGGCGGCGGCAGAATCCCCCGTGCCGTTTCAAAAGGACTCACTTCACGGGGGTCTTGGCGCAGCCTCGGCAACACGTCCCACACTTCACGGTCGGGCTCGTCGACAAGTTTCACAAAAGCGGTGGCGGCAAAAATCACCAGAGCCTCCGGTTCGCAGTTATCGTCGATATGGCGATAACAGGCGATTTCGATGTCCCTGTAATGGTTGACTTCCGCAGAATTAAGACGCCCGCGCATGACGCCGATGCCGGTGTTGGTGTGCAAAACAAGGTTGTCGGCCGGAGCTGGGTTGACGACTCTGAGGTTCAGCACAAAAATTCGCTGCGGCAGATCGTACTTCCCTTCATTTTGAGGCAGATCGTAGGTGCGGACGTGCTTCACGTAAATGTCATCATCGTCCCCCGGCACCACCGGCGCGGGGGCGTCCGCCCGTGTGGCGTTGCGGGCGGATTGCGGCGCAACGGCCGGCTGTTTTTCCGCCGGAACGCCTTCTTCGGCGCAAGCCGGCGTACACAAGCAAAACACAGAGAGAACAAACAGCGGCAGCAATTTCATGGCGCGACCCCAGTGACGTGTAGATACCCATCCCATGAACGGTTTTCCTATCATGCCGCATCTCCGGCGGCAACGGATCGGCGGCAGTGTCACTTACCGGGAGAGTGCCAGCACGTCCAGGTCGTCCGGTACGAACACGTTGCCGCCGAAGACCGTTTTCGCCTCCGCCGCATAGCGGGCCTTGCGCCCGGTCAGGTCCGTGTCTTCCGTGTGGTAGAGCACCAGGCTTTTAACTCCCAGGTCTTCGGCCAGACGGCCCGCGTCCAGGGCCGTGCTGTGATGTTTCTCGTAAGGCTTGAACACGTCCCGGTCGGCATAGAGGCAAAAGGCCTCGCAGAGCAGCCAGTCGCAGCCGGCCACATAGGGTTCGGTCGCCGCATTGTAGGGCTCGTCTCCGAGGCAGACCACCGTTTGGCCATCCGGCAGGACCGCCTTAAAGCCGAACTGTTTGGCCTTGGTCGAGCCGATGTCGAAAAAGGTCAGACCCAGGCCGGCCGCGTCGAGAGACTCGCCGGCCGCCACGACGCGCAAATGGATGCGCGGGCCGAGAAACGCCAGGTGGTCCCCCGGCAGGGTCAGGCCGCAGATCGTTTGGATGGCCTCGGCCACACCATCATGGCAGTGGATGAAAAAGTCGCCCGCATACGTTCCTTTGAGCATGAGCGAGGCGATTTTGCGGACCACCCAGATCGTGCCGAGCACGTGGTCCGTGTGGGTATGGGTGACGAACATATGATGGATGTTCCCGCAATCGATCCCGGCCTTTTCCAACTGCGTGAAGATGCCGTTGCCGCCCCCGGCGTCGACCAGAAACGGCCCGCCGTCGCCCTGCAATACAAAGCAGGTGTTCCAGCATTTCGTCGCCATGGCGTTGCCGGTTCCAAGCATGATCAGACGGGTGTCCATACGGGCTCTCTCTTTGCGGTCGTGGTTTGTCGCGGCAAGGGGCATCGTTTCATAAAGCAAGGCCCCGGCCGTGGGAAGCCGGGGCCTTGCGGGGAGTCACTCAGCGCCGGGCCAAGCTGTCTTTGATCGCGGCCAGGGCCTTGTCCATCAACTCCGGTTTGGCCTGCTCACCCATGTGCCCCAGGCGAAAGACCTTGCCGGCCAGGGGGCCGAGGCTCCCGGTCGCCACCAGCCCCCGTTGCCGCAAAGCCTTCTGCCACTCCGGCCAGGTGAAGCCTTCCGGCACCAGGGCGGCAGTCACTGTGGGAGACTGCACCGCATCCTGGTCCGGGAACAGGCGGATGCCGAGGGTCTCCAGTCCGTTGCGGCACTGCTCGGCAACTTCACGATGCCGGGCGTACACGACGTCCAGGCCTTCGCGCAGCAGGACGTCGGCGGCCGCGTTCAGGGCCGCGATGCCGTGGAAATACGGCGTATAGGGGCAGGAGCCGTCCTCCTCGGCCTTGCGGAAGGGCAGCAGGGCGTCGTAGCCTTGGTAATCGGCCTTCTCCATGATGGCGAAAGCCTCTTCGCTTACCCCGACCATAGTCATGGACGGCGGGGCGGAAAAGCATTTCTGCGAGCCGCCGAGGATCAGGTCCACGCCGTGCTTGTCCGCATCCACAGGCGCGCCGCCGGCGCTTGCCACGGCGTCCACGTACAGGAGCGGCACCCGGCGCCGGCGTTTGATCTCCCCGAGGGCGTCCAAGGGGTTCAGGGTGCCGGAGGGCGTCTCGCAGTGTACGGCCGTGATCATCTTGGGGCGGGAGCGTCTGACGGCGTCCTCGATGCGGTCCAGGGCCTCCTCCCGGTTGATGGTGGAGGTATACGGCAGCGAGACCGACTCCACCCGGCAGCCGAAGGAGGCGGCCATCTGCCCGATACCGTCGCCGAACACGCCGGTGCCCACGGCCACCACGCCGTCGCCCGGGACAAGGCAGCTTTTCAGGGCACCCCAGAGGCCGGCCATGCCTTCGCCGGTCATCAGGGCCACGGTGTTGCCGGTGCCGAACACGCGCGCGACCTTGCGGGCGGTGTCGCGGTACAGGGGAATGAAGTCATCCTCAATACGGCCGGAGCCGTAGTCTTTACCCATGGCCGCGAGCACGTCCGGGTGCAGGGTGGTCGGCCCGGGAACCATGGGAATGGGCGCGTAACTCATAACGTCATCCTTACCTATAGCGAAATCACGGCGGGCGGGCTGCCCGTCGGTATTGGCATACCGCCGGCGGAAACCTTCGGTCAAGACAAAACCCATGAACACGTCCCGAAGGCGCAAGAACCTGTCTCTCTCGCCCCCGGCTCCGGCTGGGCCCACCCTTTCGGTGGATCGTCTTTGTAGAGGTGGGATGAAGAGAACAATAACATAAGGCTATATTAATCATATATATTTCTACTATCATTCCCCCGGCGTCTCGTTCAGGCCGGCACGCTTCCCTACCCTCCCTAACACGTTGATACTATATTGTTTTACAAAAATTTCCCGGCTGATTGAAAGTATCGATTGGAGCTTGACTTATTTCGTCTTCGGGACGATATATCGGATAAATAAAATCCGAATTCTAATGCCGCCACGTCTGGCTGCGAAAGATGTTTTCGCTAGAGCAACACCGCTAATATCTGAATACGATTATTTTGTACTAATTTACTCCAATTAATATGGAAGTCCGTGCATCCGTATGGTGCGGATTGAGGATTTTCCAGGTTGGGGGGAAACGCGGCCGGAGTCGGCCGCAATGGGGAATTTGTTATGTCCACTATCACAGTGCGGCCTTCGCAGGCCGCACAAACCATTCTTATTGATCGGTCATCCGTGATCGATCTGTGTTTCCAGCCTGAGGGGGCCACGTTGGAACGAGCCGGTGCGGACCTGCTCTTCACTTTTCCGGACGGCGGCTCGATCACCCTGAAGGGCTTTTTTGCCGGAAAGGAACTGCCTACTCTGGAGCTTGTCGACGGAACGTCTTATAGCGGCAAGGAGTTTCTTCACTCCTTCAATCCCGAGATCTCCACGGAAGCCGGTCTCCCCCCTTCCGACGAAGCAGCGGGACACGGGGGGACGTATGACGACGCGACCGGCGACCTGCTTGCGGGCGTCGACCGCTTCGGCTCCCTCGGCACCGATTACTGGGACCGTGCGACGAAGACCGTGGAGTACCCCAGGGGACCGCTGACCGGCGGCTCGGCGACCGCCTCCTCCACACGCACCGCGCCCTTGCCCGCAACGCCGGGAGAACCGGAAGAGCCGCCGGTTCCTCCAAATCCCCCCATCGCCGGCGCCGTCCCGACTATCGGCCCGGATGCCGGCCTGGTTTTGAACGAGGCCAATCTGCCGGGCGGCAGCCTTAATGCCGGCGGCAACGGCCCGGCGGTGAGCGGCACCGTTGCCTTTGTCATCGACGCGGGCTGCGGCCTCGCTTCGATAACCATCAACGGGGTCGCCTATGCTCTGGTCGACGGGAGGCTCCAAGGCTTTTCCCCCATCACAGACCCGGACGGCTCATTCCATTCCCCGCGGATTGAGCCACATGCCGACGGTACGTTTACCCTTACTCTGACCTATACACTTGAATCCGCGCACAATCACGCGCCGGAGCAGGGCCGGAACGAGGAAGCCACAGCCGTTCTGGACATTTACGCCACCGATATGCACGGTGCGACCACCGGCACGGTGCATGCCCGCGTCTCCGTCATCGACGACGTGCCCACAGCCGGCCCGGATACCGCCGCTCTCAATGAAGAGACTCACAGCCTGAGCATGGACGCGGCCCACGGAGTCCTGGTGAACGACAGTCTGGGCGCGGATTGCGCGGGAACGGAGAAACGGGTCTCCGGCGTTGCCGTCGGCGGCAATGCGAACGTGGAGTGTACGGACAACGTGGGCGCCGAGGTCCAAGGCCGGTATGGCACCCTGGTGTTGAACGCCGACGGCGGCTATACGTACACCCTGACCAGAGACGTGGCGCCCAACGAAAAGGTTGACGACGTTTTCACCTACTCCATCAAAGACACGGACGGCGACTGGAAAACCACCACCCTGACCGTGACCACCACCGGCACCAACGAAAAACCCTCCTTCCAACCCGGCCCGGACCCCTCCCACGGCACCGGCGGCGGCGCGGCCGTCACCCTGCACGAAGACGGCCTCGCGGGCGGTTCCGGCTCAGCCGATTCCGGTCCTCACGGTATCGGCGGTGAAGGCGTCTTCCGGATCGACAGCCACAAAGAGGGTCTGAGCAGCCTCTCGGTGGGCGGGCACGACATCCCTCTGAACGGTACCGGTTTGCCCGTGACCGTCAGCGAGCCGGGAGCGGTCTATACCGTGATCATCACCGGGGTCGAAGTGGACGGAAGCGGCGTATATCGAGTGAACTACACGTATGCCCTGAAAGAGGCGTACAACCATCCGGCGGATGTCGACTCCATCACCTTCGATTGTCCCATCCACGCTGTGGACAAAAGTGGAGATCCGCTGGACGGCAAACTCAGCGTGACCATTCTGGATGACGGGCCGGTGGCCGCCCACGACCTGGGAACCTTGCACACGCAAGACGTGAACGGTGTGCCCCACTGGGTGGCCGACGGGAACGTGCTGACCTCCGAAGGCAGCCGCGCCACCGCTCAGGGCGGCGGCGAACCCGCTTGGGTAGGCGTGGATACGGGAGAGATCCACAAAGACGTTTTGGGAGCGGACGGCGCCGCCCTGAGCCGGTTCCAATACACGAACGTAAACGGGGAAAAAGTCTGGGTGGATATCCCCCAGCCCACGGAAAGCAACGCCAACCCCTCGGCAACCGTTTCCGATCTCAAGGATGGCGGCAGCATCACCGTATACCGGGACGGCACTTATCACTATGAGGCCGAATGCAGGCCCCCGACGATCAATCCCGTTTCCACCGCCGTGGAGGTGGAGTTCGGATCGACCGTGCAAACCAACGGGTTCAGTTTCCAAGGTTTCAGCGGCATCGCCACCACCGGCCCGGACGGAGGGCTCGCCGGCGTTCTGACCCTGCAGCAGGTGCTCGCGTCGAGGAAGGCCGACATGACGTATTCCACTCTGGGCTCCGGTGGTATCGGCGTGTATTCCGGCGGCGACGATCTCCACGGCATCGGCGGCACCGCCGCTGCGGGGGAGGGTGTGCTGATCGGCACCGGGGACATATGGCCGCAGGGCCTGCAAACCATGACCATCGGCCTGGACGGGTACACCGGCGACGCCCTCGCGCGGATAGCGGTATTCGGCCTGAACGGCCACGCCTTGGCCCCTTCCGCCTATACCGTCACCATCGCCGGCGGCGTCATCACCATCTCCGTCAACAGCTCCGGCGGGGACAACGACGCCATCGGGCATGTGCTGCTGGTGGCCGACAATGCCGACAACGGCGCCACCAACCTGCACATCAACAGCGTGAGCGGTGTCTACGCCGAAAAACACCTTGTGGACAACAACATACCCCGGGTGGACATCACCTATGAACTCAAAGACGCCGACGGCGACACTTCCACAGCCGAGCTGCGCCTCGAGCATGACGGTTCGGTTTTCATCGTGGGCGGCAACCAGGACGACCGTCCTGGGGCGGCGAGCCCCTTCTCGGTTGCGGAGGGCCCCTATCCCCCGGACCACGGCGCGATCATCGGCGGAAGCGGCAACGATATTCTGGTCGGGGACAGCAACGGCGTCACAGTGACCGGGCACGTGGTCGAAAACTACAATATCTGCGTCGTGCTGGATCTATCGACCAGCATGAACGACAAATACGGCGACCAGACCATGTCGAGACTGAATGTGGCGAAGCAGTCTCTGACGAAGTTGATGGATGACGTTAAGAACTATGCGGGCAAAATCAACGTGCAGCTCCTGGTATTCGGCGCCGGCGCCCACAGCGAAGGTCTGGCCCTTGAGGGGAACGATCCGGCCGCCTATATCGAGCAGCTTGATGCGATCATCACCAATATCGCCAAATTGAGGGCCATCAGCACCACGAACTATGAAGCGGCCTTCAACTCGGCCCTTGCCTGGTTCTCGGATACCGGCGCCAACGGCGCGGCCAATCCAGCTTACAAGGACTACATCAACAAAGTCCTCTTCCTTACCGACGGTCTGCCCACATACTCCACGCAAGGCGTGGCCAGGGGGGACGGGTCTAACGGTTCGCCGCAGATGGATCCCAGCGACCTGCTCGACGCCCACGCGGCTTTCCAGAAGCTGATGGGCCTCGGCATGGGCATTCAGGTAGCCGCCATCGGCATGGGAAGCGAAATCAGGGACGACGTCCTGCGTTTCTTTGACAACACCACCGGCAACGGATTCCTCTCGGAATCGAACAACGGGAGCATCAAGTCCGACCCGCTGGTGCATGGGGATGTTTCCGTCAACGGGTGGCTCTTCGGTGATGTCGAAATCGTGACCAAGCCCGGAGATCTGGACGCCGCCATCGCCCGGGGCCTGGACATCCACCTTTTGAACATGTCCAACGATGTGCTCATCGGCGGGGCCGGCGACGACATCTTGTTCGGTGATGTCTTGAATACGGATACGCTCGCGAAAAACTCGGGTCTGAATCTCCCCGCCGGTTCCGGCTGGGAGGTGTTCCGCGCCTTGGAAACGGATCCGGACGCCAACTGGACCCGCGACGATACCAAAGCATATATCCGAAACCACCTGGACGAGGTAGGCGCAAGCCAGGAATCGACCAAGGGCGGCCATGACATGCTCATCGGCGGCACAGGCAACGATACCATTTACGGCCAGAGCGGCAACGATCTTGTCTTCGGCGGTGACATCCACTTCAAAGGTCTGCACGGTGAGGCGGCTTTCGGCCTTCTGGTGAACACGGTCGGCGGTGATACCGAACAGATCATCGGCTATCTGAAAGACCACGTGAATGAAATCGGCCGGGGCACCGCCGCTGACGGCGACAACCACCTGAACGGCGGCCACGGCAACGACTTCCTCATCGGCGGCGGCGGCAACGATCTGATTTACGGCGGCAGAGGCGATGATATCATGTTCGGGGGCGCCGGGAACGACACCTTCGCCTGGAAGGCCGAGGAGTACGACGGCGGCAGGGATACGATCCTGGACTTCAATCTGAACGAGGACAAGCTCGGTTTCGCCTCTCTCTTCGGAGACGGCCCGAAAGGGGCCATTCCTGAAGCGGACATCCTTTCCGCCATCCGCGGCGGCAGGATCGACCTGACGGCCACCGACGACATGCACCTGAACATCAGGGTGGAGACCTCCAGCGGCACGCAGAACGTGGACATCACCCTGGAAGGCCAGGGGGTTGGCGGGGAATACCTGGACGCCCTCCGGCACAGCCACCAGGCGGACCCCGGCGGTGATATGGAAAAAGCCGCCCTGTTGCAGCAAATCCTGACGAACGCGGGAGGCTGAGAAGACATGGCCGCCGGGTGCTCCGGCGGCCGTTTCCTTTCTTCGAGCTATCTCGAGAGATCTCAAAAAATCGGCGGAAGATCATCGATCTTCCGCCGACTCGGTGTCGAGGGCATTCTCCGGCGCGAGAATAAAAATACCCGATCACCCTTTTGAGTCGACAGCCGTGCCTTTGCCGAAATAATAGGCGCCCAACACGGACTTGCTGAGGTTGTATGTGTCGCTCATGTCGGCCCGGCCGCCCGACCCGTCGCATTTCGACGACGACCCGCACATGGGGCTGTTCAGAGCGTCCAGGGTCTGGGAGATTATCTCTCCGCCCAACTCGGCCTGGGTCATGCCAAGGGCCGCGTCGGTGAAATCCGTCTTTGCCATGTCGGCACCTCCTGTTTTTCCAGATGTTCCTTTTATCGTCCGGCATAGAATAAACTTTAGTCCTTACCCCGAAAAAACAGCGGGCGGGAGCAATGCTCCCGCCCGCTGCGAACGCAAAGGCTCTGCCGGCTATTTCCCGGCCTTGATTTTAAGAGCCGTGTCGATGGCCAAGGCGAACGTCTCTTTGGGCACATAGCCTCGGACCACCAGATCGTTGACCAGGAAGTACGGCGTACCGGGAACGTTTAAAGTGTCGGCCTCGGCGGAGTCCGCCTCCAACTGCGCCTTGACCTTGGAGCCGGCCGCGTCGGCGACGAGGCGTTTCATGTCCAGGCCTTCGCGCACGGCCAGCGCTTTCAAAAAGGTTTCACCGTCGCGATCCAGATCGGCCACTCCGGCGAACAGAGCCCGGTAGTAGTTCCACCCTTTTTCTTTGTCCTGCAGGAAGGCGGCCAGAGCGTACCTGGCGGCGTTCATGGACAGGGCGTCGTCCTTGGGCAGGGGTTTGAAAAGAATGCGGACCTTGTCCTTGTAAACCGGGTACAACTCTTCCAGAACGGCATCGGCTTGCCGGCAGTAAGGGCAGGTGAAGTCGGAGTAAACCACGATGGTCACCGGGGCTTTGGAGGAGCCGCGCTGGGCCGGGGTCTCGGCCGAGTACTTCTTGGGCGTCTTGGCGTCCTGCTCCCACTGGGCCAGAGCCGCCTTTCTGCGGCGCGCGTTGCTGCCTTCCTGGGCCGTTTCCAGAACCACCTCGCTGTTGTTGCGCAGGACGTCCAGAACAAGATCCGGCTCCTTTTTCAGCAACTCGCGCAGGGCGTTGCGCAGTTCGGCTTTATCGACGCCGGAGCTTTCGGCCCCAAAGGCCGGAACCGCCGCCGGGACAAAAAGAACGATAAGCAGGGCGCACACCCTCGAAAAACGAACAGCCATAGGAACTCCTTTGCCGGCCTCGTATTGCCGGAACTCACTCCATGAACATGCGCAGCAGGGCCACGGCGATCATGCCCGTGGCCACGGTGGCGAAAAAATTGCGCAACAGCAAGCCTACCAGCACGGTGGGCAGGGCGGCCATTAAAAAGGTGTTGGCCGGGCTGAGAAACAGGGAAGGCATACACGTGTCGCCCCGCATGAGCAGCGACGGGGCGAGCAGCGCGGCCAGCACCGCCGGGGGAATCATCTCCAAAAAACGCAGCAGGCCCGGGTGCGGGCTGCGCGAGGCGAGCATCAGCAACGGCGCTGCGCGCGGAATATACGTTACCGCCGCCATGCCGAGAATCAGCAGCAATTGCTCCCACAGGCTCATGCGGCCTCCCCGGCGGTGCGCCCCCGCAGGGGCATGAAGGCCGCGATCAGGGCCGCTGGCAGGGTCGCCACCATGACACTCCATTGCCCGGCGCCCATGACATTGGCCACAATCGAGAACAGGGCTCCCAGGCTCAGGGCCAGGCACTTGCGCGGGATGCGCACATGCGGCAACAGCAGGGCGATGAACATGCCGGGCAGGGCGAAATCCAGGCCGTAGGGCTTGACGTCGCCGATAACGTCGCCGAACAGGGCTCCGGCAATGCCGCTCACCGTCCAGCACAGGTGGGAGGCGGTGTTCAGGGCAAACGCGGAGGCCGGCTTGGCCGGGCCTTTGGCGAAACAGCCCATATGCACGGCAAAGGTTTCATCGGTCATTTCGGCGGCGAACCAGGCCTGTCGGGTTTTGCTCCACCCCCGCAGGTGCGGGGCCACGGCCGCGGACATCAACAAATGGCGCAGGTTGACCACGAAGGTGGTCATGATGATCGAAGCCGCGCCCACGCCGTAACCCAGCAGGTCCGCCGCGATAAGCTGGGCCGAACCCGCGTAGACGAAATACGACATGAGCCCGGCCGTCAGGGGCGTCATGCCCGCCTGCACGGCCAGAAGCCCAAAGGCGAACCCCACGGGAAGATAGCCGAGCATGAGCGGAAAGCTCAGGCGCACACCTTCCCAGAGTTGTGAGTGTTGTGATGGTGTCATGTCGGCCGTTTCCTCGAACGAAGGACTATGCGTCCTTGGGCGGGGAAAATCAAGAACCTTTACCGGGATTGGGCCGGTTTGGCGTAAGGCTGCGCCGGCCGCAAAACGATGGGCAAGCTCTTACTTGCAGTCCCTGGTCCCGACCTTGCCGCACTGGCTCAAGGCCACGCCCAGGAAGATGGGAATCAGGGAAAGGTACTGGAGTGTGGTGAAGCGCTCGCCGAGCAGCAGCATCCCCATGATAAGGGTAAGGCCTGGAATCAGGTTGTTCCAGGCCGAAGCCTGCCCGGCCGAGAGCCTGGCCACGCCGAGGTTGAACAAGCCGTAACCGACCACGGAGATGAACCCCAGCCCCACCAGCATGACCGTGGGCCACAGCCCCGGAGACTCGGGGAATCCGGCATCCGGCATAACCAGGGTCAGCACACCGAAAAAAACAGCCCCGGCCAGGGCCTGAAAGGCCACAATACAAAAGGCGGGAAACCCGGTAAGCCTGCGCACGCACAAGGTATAGCCGGCGGCCATGAGTACGGCCCCGCCTTCCAGAAGGTTGCCCAGAAGCGGCTCGGGGGCCGATGCGGAACTTTTTCCGCTGAAGGTCAACACCGCCACCCCGGCCACGGCCGTGATGAAACCGCACCAGACCATTGGGCTCAGGCGCTCGCCCAGAAAGGCGAAGGCGCCCACGCCCACAAACAACGGCAGGAGCGAAATGATCATGGCCGCCTCTGAGGCGCTGGTGTAGCGCAAGGCGTAGCCTTCAAACAGGAAGTAGAAGCACGGCTCGGACAGAACGAGCAGCAACAGGGGCACCCAATCACCTTTGGAGTAACGGATGCTCTTCCACAGGCGCACCCCGAAGGGGGCGAGCAGCACCAGCCCGATAGCCATGCGGATGAACACCATGGTGACGGGATGATAGGCCGTGAGCGCGACTTTCATCAGAATAAAGGTCGCGCTCCACAACAGCATGGCCACGGCCAGGGCCAGATAGGCCCACATCTTCGCGGGAGCGGAGTTTCTGCCGGCGGAGGAAAAAGCGACCTCCGGACGCGAACCGGCATGGTCCGCCCCGGAGGTCGCGGGGAATCCTGAATGCTCGGTTATTTGTTTTTGCGGCGTTTTTCCCACAGCTTCATATCTTTCATTTTTTTCCGGCGCTCGCGTTGCAGGGATTTACATACCAGGGGAAGGTTCTCGGGGTAACCCCACTTTTCTCTGTAGGCGTCGAGATCCAGGCCGTGGGTCATCAGATGGCGCCGGGTAAGCAGTTTAAAACTTTTTCCACACTCAAGGCAAGTGATGGCCTTCTCCGTAATCCGGCCGGAGGCCGAGTCGGCTCCGGCGGCGGCAGGCGCGGCTTCACCCTGAGTCACTTCCTGTATGACCGACGCCAAAGCTTTGACCATGGAGCCGATCTCTTCTTCTCCCATAACGCGAAAGCCCGCTTGGGCCTTCACAATCTCCAAAGCCTGCTTGATATGTTCATCCATCTGCGTTCTCCTACTGCTGTTATATCAACGTTCCACAAAAGGTTGCAGCCGATGGCTTCATCAAGAGCCATTCGCTCAATTTACTGAGACCATAGCACGCGCACGATAAATATGCCAGACATTTTCTTTCGATTCAGTAAAAGTGAAAAAGAACCGTCGATTATAATAAAAGAAAAAATATTCCGCCTCTAGTACGGAAATAAATTACTAAAAATGACTCACCAAAAAATATGTAAGGAAATATAATAATATATTAATGCACAATGATTCGGTAAAAGATTTCGATATAACTCTATCGACCGTATGTTGGCAGGTGCGCACCGGCGTTGTGCAGCCGATGGGCCGGAGCATCCGGAATCGTCAAGTCCGATTGTGGAGATTCAAAAGACTACAAAAGAAGATCCGTCGCGCTATAAACGCGACGGATCTTGCAAAAGGGGAGAACTGCGCCGGCGGGCGTTAAGCGCGCCTCACGGGGGGAACGAGCAACAGCGAGAGATATGGTGGGTTTTCCGGCATCCGCTCCAGCCCCTGGGTTGTCATCTCGCCTTCCAGGCCCAGACGCGAGGCGAACAGGGTCTCACCGTTCTTGCCGGCCCTGGCCAGGGATTCCCGAATGGCCTGGGCGTTACGGTAGGCCTTCAGGATCACGGCGCTGTCGGCCCCTTCCAGCGCCTTGTCCAACTCCTCGGCGGCATTGATGCCGGGAATGACCATGAAGTTTTCCTTTCCTTCACACAGGATCGTGCGGGTCTTGGCGGCCGCCTCCTGGTAGGAGGTGATGCCCGGCACGATTTCGACCTTCAGGTGCGGCGCCGAGCGCCGCAGCGTACGCATCAGGTAGCCGAACGTGCTGTAAATGAGCGGATCGCCCAAGGTCAGGAAGGCCGCGTTCAGGCCGGAGTCCAGCACCCGTCGGGTGGCCTCGGCATTGTCCGCCCAAGCCTTTTCGAGCACCGCGGCATCCCGGGTCATGGGAAAATCCAGGCGCTCGATCCGAACGTTTTCCGGCAGATGCGGAGCCGCGATGGAAAGCGCCACGGAATGCTCGTTACGGGGCGAGGCCGCGGCCAGGATCACGTCGACCCGGCGCAAGATGTCCACGGCCCGGATGGTCAGCAGATCCGGCGAGCCGGGGCCGACGCCGATGCCGTAAAGAGTGCCTGTTGCGGTACTGTTCATGGGGTATCCTGTTTGGTTGGGGCCGCTCTATCGCGTTCAGCCCGGCGTGTAAAGAGCTCGGCCAGCAACTCGGCGGCTTTCACGCTGCCGGGGCCGGGGCGGGAAAACAACTCCTCCGGCACCTGGTGCACATCGCCGGAGCGCACGGCCCTCAATGCCGCGCAACCGGGCAGCTCGGCCGGGTTGGCGGGGTTCTTGTTCATGGGGCCGACTTGTTGCAGATACACGTCGGGATCCGCGCCGATCAAGGTCTCGTCGCTCAGGCGCAGGATTTTGCCGGGCCTGTCCGCGAACACGTTGCGCCCGCCGGCCGCCGTGATGATCGCCGTGACCATGCTGTCTCCCCCGGCTCCCAGCAGATTGGGTCGGCGGATTTCGAAAAAGACCGAGGGCGGGGCGGGCAGGGCCTCGGCTTCACGCCGCACGGCCTGCAATCTGCCCTCATACTCCCGCACCAGGGCCTCGGCTTCCGCGTCCCGTCCGGTGAGCGCGCCCAGGCGGCGGATGCAGGAAAACAGATCCGCGTAGTTCTCTATCCGGAACCGGGCCGTGGGCACGCCGATTTTGCTCAGGGCGTCCGCGCCGGCCGCCGCTTCATCCCGACCCTCGACCTGCACGGCCAGATCCGGGGCCAGGGCGGCCACACGCTCCAGATCGGGACGCATGTGGGTACCGATGATCGGCGCTTCCGGCCGTGAGGTATCACCGGGCGTGCGGCCCACGACGCGATCCGCCGCGCCCAGGGCGGCCAGGATTTCACCCAGGCCGGCATACAGGGGCACGACACGCTGAGCCGGGGCGGGCAGCGAAATCGTCGCCCCGGTATCGTCCACTATGGAAACGGCCGCCCACGCGGGCGCGGCGGGGCAACACAACAGCACGGCCGCACCGACGGCGCGGCGGGCCCAGGCGTCTGCCCACTTCCATCGCAAGCTCATAGACATTCCTCCCTTTGCGGGGCAACCGTCGGCCCGTTTTCCGACAGGCCCCCGGGAACGGCGGGAATCATTTGGGGCAGGCCGGTCTGCGGATGCGCCAGGATACAAACCGGGGTTTCGTACACCCGTTCGAGCACCTCGCGGCAGACGACCTCGCGCGGCGGGCCGTCGGCCGCGATGCGGCCTTCTTTCAAAAAAATCAGCCGGTCGAAATACATGGCCGCCAGATTCACGTCATGCATGGCCGCAAGCACGGTCAGCCCCCGTTGCCGGCGCAGCCCGGCGACCAGGGCGAAGACCGAAACCCGGCAGGCCGGGTCCAGGCCGGCCTCGGCCTCGTCCAGCAGCAGAAGCGGCGCTTCCTGGGCCAGGGCGCGGGCCAGAAGCACCCGCCGGGCCTCGCCCCCGGAAAGCCGGTCGGCATCCCTCCCGGCCAAGCCGGCCAGGCCGACCGAGGCCAGGGCGGCCTGGGCCACAGCCCGATCCTCCGGGCCGTACCCGCGCAAAAAACGGGTATGGGCATAGCGGCCCATGAGCACCCCGTGGAAGGCCGAAACCCCGGGCGGATGCGTCCCCTGCTGGGGCAGCAGGGCGAGGAGGCGGGCCCGCCGGGTCTCGGGCAGGTCCGCCGGGCTCAGGCCGCCGACGGCGATGCGTCCGGCGGCGGGCCTCCGCTCCCCGGCCAGACAGGCGAGCAGCGTGCTCTTGCCGCTCCCGTTCGGGCCAAGCAGAGCCGCGCTTTCTCCGGAGGCCAGGGAAAAAGAAACCCCCCGCAGCACCGGGGCCGCCGCATAGTTGAAATCCAGGCCGCGCGTTTCCAGGGCGACCCCGCCGCGTCGGGGAACGGGCGACGGCCCGGTCGGGACGATACGGGCGTCCCGCTCGTCCGGCCCTGCCGGAGCGGTATTCTTCTTTTGCAGCAAAAAACAAAAAAAAGGACCGCCGAGCAGGGCCGTGAGCGCGCCCACGGGCAGTTCCACCCCGCCCGCAGGCCAGGCGCGGGCGGCCGTGTCGGTCCAGAGGAGCAGAAGGCCGCCGCCGAGAAAACAGGTGGGCAGCAGCCGGCCGTGCAACGGGCCGGACAGGCGGCGGAACAGGTGTGGCACAATCAGGCCGACAAAGCCGATAATGCCGGAAACAGCCACGCAGGAAGCGGTCATCAGGCTCGCCCCGACCAGCAGGACCGGGAGCACGCGCCCGGCGGGCAGGCCCAGGCTCCCGGCGGCGCGCCGCCCCAGGCCGAGCATATCCAGTTCCCGGTGCAAAAGCAGGGCCGTGAACAGACCGAAGCAGACGCCGGGCAGGGCCGTGAACAACTCCAGGCTGCCCCGGTTCTGGAGGCTGCCCATGATCCAGTAGACGATGCCCGTGACCGACGACTCGTCAAGCGCCTTGATCAAAGTGATCAGCGCGGCCAGCACGGAGGAGGTCACCACCCCGGCCAGAATCAGCCGGCCTTGCTCCAGACCTTTGCGGGCCAGCAGGAGCACCGCGCACAGGGCGGCCAGCGCCCCGGCGAAAGCGGCCAGGGGCAGGCCCAGGCCCGCGGCCAGGCCGGAGCTGATGGCCACGGCCGCGCCCAAAGCGGCGCCGCCGGAAACGCCCAGGGTGAACGGGTCGGCCAGGGGGTTGCGCAAAATCCCCTGGAACATGGCCCCGGCAACGGCCAGGCCGCCGCCTACCAGCAGGGCCAGCAGAACTCGAGGCAGGCGCAGCTCGAGCACCACCAGGCGCACGGTGCCGGCTGTCGCGTCGCCGTGCGGCCCCGCGCCGGCAAGGGTATGGAGCACGTCCCCGGCCGGGATGGGCAGCGGCCCCACCAGACAGGCGGCCGGCACGCTCACCAGGCAAAGCGCGCAGGCGGCGGCAAAGACCGCCCGGCTATGCCGCCGCGCCCCGACCGTCATTATTCAGGCCGCCCTTTGGGGA
>JAVBQP010000002.1:0-3079 GCA_031548905.1 Desulfovibrio sp.
GCCGAGGCCGTTCCCGCTTCCAGAGCCGGGATCTTGCCCGAGAGTTCCTCGGCCAGGCGCCACAGGCGGTTGATGAAGCGGAAGGAACCCTCGATGCCGGAATCGGTCCAGTCGAAATCGCGCTCCGGCGGGGCGGCGAAGAGGCAGAACAGGCGCACGGTGTCGGCCCCGTATCTGGCGATCATCTCGCCCGGGTCCACGGTGTTGCCCTTGGATTTGGACATCTTGGCCCCGCCCATGAGCACCATGCCCTGGGTCAGCAGGTTGGCGAAGGGCTCGTCGTGCTTCACCCGGCCGCAGTCGCGCAAGGCTTTGACGAAAAAACGGGAGTACAGCAAGTGCAGGATGGCGTGTTCCACCCCGCCGATGTATTGATCCACCGGCGACCAGTAGGCCAGGGCCTCGGAGTCGAAGGGACCGTCATTTTTGGCCGGGTCGGTGTAACGCAGAAAATACCAGGAGGACTCCACGAAGGTGTCCATAGTGTCGGTCTCGCGCCGGGCCTTTCGGCCGCATTTCGGGCAGGCGCACTCATAAAAAGCGGGCGTGTCCGGCAGGGGGGAGCGGCCGTCGGCGTGGGTGACCACGTCCAGGGGCAGAACCACGGGCAGGTTTTCCCGCTTTTCCGGAACCATGCCGCAGGTTTCGCAATAAACGGCGGGAATGGGCGCGCCCCAGTATCGCTGGCGGGAGATATTCCAGTCGCGCAGGCGCCAGTTCACCGTGCGTTTGCCGAGCCCGTTCGTTTCCAGCCATTCGGCGATGCGCAGTTTGCCGTCCTCATTGGAGAGACCGTTGAATTGCCCGGAGTTGACCATCACACCCGCATCCGCCACGGCCGCCGTCATGGTCGTGGGGTCGAGGGCTTCGCCTTCGGGCTGGATGACCACGCGCACCGGCAGGCCGTACTTGCGGGCGAATTCGAAGTCGCGCTGGTCGTGAGCCGGAACACCCATGACCGCGCCGGTGCCGTATTCGGCCAGAACGAAGTTGGCAACCCAGATCGGCATTTTCTCGCCGGTGAAAGGATTGACGCAGTATCGGCCGGTGAACATGCCCTCTTTTTCCAGGGTTTCCGAGGCCAGCTCGGCCTTGTTCATGTTCAGAATCTTCTGGGCGAAGGCCGCGACCTCGGCTTCCGTTTCCGTGCCTTTGATCAGGTCGGCCAGAAGCGGATGCCCGGCGGCGACGCTCATGAAACAGGCTCCGAACACGGTGTCCTGGCGGGTGGTGAAGACCGTCAGGCCCTCGTCCCGGCCGTTTACGCCGCCGTCCACGGCAAAGCGGATCTCCGCGCCGATGGACTTGCCGATCCAGTTGCGCTGCATGGTCAGAACCCGGTCGGGCCAGCCGCCCTCAAGCTTTTCGAGATCGGCCAGGAGTTGCTCGGCGTAGGCTGTGATGCGCACGAACCATTGGGTCAGTTCTTTCTGCTCCACGGGCGAGTCGCAGCGCCAGCAAATGCCGTCCACAACCTGTTCGTTGGCCAGAACCGTGTTGCAGGTGGGGCACCAGTTCTGGGGGGCTTTTTTGCGGTAAACGAGATCGCGTTCCAGAAAATCGAGAAAGAACTCCTGCTCCCAGCGGTAATATTCCGGGGCGCAGGTGGCGAGCTCGCGCCGCCAGTCGTACGAGAATCCCAGGCGTTTCAACTGGGCGCGCATGTTGTCGATGTTCGCGAAGGTCCACTTGGCCGGGTGGATGCCGTGTTTGATGGCCGCGTTCTCGGCCGGCAGGCCGAAGGCGTCCCAGCCGATGGGATGCAGGACGTTATAGCCCTGCATACGCTTGAAGTGAGCCACCACGTCCGCGATGGAATAGTTGCGCACATGCCCCATGTGGATGTTGCCCGAAGGGTAGGGGAACATCTCCAGGCAGTAGTACTTGGGCCGGGAATCCTGGTGGGAGCACTCGAACGAACGGTTTTTCTCCCAGTATTCCTGCCACTTGGCTTCAATTTCCTGTGGGTTGTATTTCATGGCGCGCTTGTGTTTTAAGGTTCAGGCTTTGCGGGGGAATTCCCCGGCGGCCGCGGCTTTGGCGGCCGCGTCGAGAATGCCGTTGATGAAGGCGCGGGAGGCTTCGTCCCCGAACTGTTTGGAAAGCTCCACGGCCTCGTTGATGGCCGCTTTGGCGGGCACATCCGGACGATACATCAGTTCGAACAGGGCCAGGCGCAGGATGGCGGCCTCGACCTTGCCCATGCGCTCCACCCGCCAGTTGCGGGAAAAAGAACCGAGAGCCTCATCCAGTTCGGCCTGCCGGGACCAGGCCCCAAAGACCAGCTCCCAGGCGAAGCCCTCGGGGCCGTCGATGCCTTCCGGTTTGTCCGGGGCCAGACGGAAGGCCTTTTTCAGGGCGGCCTCGTCTTTGACCGGACTGAAGGTCAGCCCGTAAAGTACCTTGAAGGCGAAAATACGCTCCAGCCGGCGCGGGATTTTTGTTGTTCCGGCCATTAGATCTGTTCAAGCACGCGGATGGTTTCCAGCAGGGCGGCCGCGGCTTCCGCGCCCTTGTTCCCGGCCTTGCTGCCGGCGCGTTCCACGGCCTGTTCCACGCTGTCGGTGGTCAACAGGCCGAACCCGATGGGCAGGCCCGTTTCCAGGGAAACGTGGGCCAAGCCCTTGGTGGCCTCGGAGGCGACAAAGTCGAAGTGCGGGGTGGCGCCCCGGATCACCGCGCCCAGGGCCACGATGCCGTCGATGCCGCCCTTTTGGGCCACCTTGCGGCAGACCACGGGCAGCTCGAAGGCGCCGGGAATGCGCACGATGGTCAGGTTTTCGCGCTCCATGCCGTGCCGGGTCAGGTAATCCACGGCCCCGCCAATCAGGCGGTCCACGATGATGTCGTTGAAGCGGGCGGCCACGAGGGTGATTTTCAGCCCCTGGGCGATCAGCTTGCCTTCAATGGTTTTGATGTGAGCCATACAGTCTCCCGTCGCGTTTCGTTTACGGCCGATTTTTTGTGCCGGCGGAAGAAGAGCAGGCGCAGGCGGCCTGTTCTCCCGTTCCGTTCAGTTCCAGCAGGTGGCCCATTTTTTCTTTCTTGGTACGCAGATAGTCGGCGTTGAAGCTGCACG
>JAVBQP010000052.1:0-26412 GCA_031548905.1 Desulfovibrio sp.
ACTCAGGTCTTTGACCTCGCCGCCGAAGCCCTCGTCGTTGATGGCCACCTTGAGGTTGCCGCCGGCGATTTCCTGGGCCACGCCGGAAAGAACGCCCAGCGGCTTGACGCTGACCCGCACGACCACGAAAATCAGCAGGAGTGAGAGCAACAGCACGGCCGCGCTGATGCCGATGGTCAGGATGCTGATTTCCGCCACGGCCGCCAGCACTTCATCCATGGGCGCGCTCGCGACGAAATACCAGGTCTGCCCGGTCAGGTCGAAGTGGATCGGGTGGTAATAAAAGAGCGTGTCCCGGCCGTTGACCGTGCTCCGACCCCTGAACGGCTCGCCGTTTTTCATGGCCGCTTTGAGTTCCACGGGCCGGCTGACCCGGCCGAGATCGAACTGACTCTTACCGGCCAGCGAGGAGTCTTTGTCGGCGACGATGGTGCCGTCCTGAGTCAGGATGGTGCCCCAGCCGGATTCATAGATCTTCAGGGAGGACACTTCGTCGGCGATACGCGCAAGCGAGAGATCCAGCAGAATGATGCCCTTGAATTGGCCTTTCACTTTGATTACCGCGCTGGCGGTCGCCATCAGGACGCTCTTTCCGTTCACCGTATAGGTGTATGGATCGCTCAGATTGGTATGCCCGCGTTTTTTGGGCACGGCGTAGTAGTCGCTGGTCTCAACATCCTCCAGAAGGGTCAGCTTGCCTTCCGATATATATGGAATGAACCGTCCGGCGGAGTCGCTGCCCGGCTGCCCGGTGAACTCGGCGTCTTTGCCGTCAAAAGCGTTGGGCTCCCAGGCGCTGCCGGAAGCCATGAACGCGGCGTCGCCTTTTTCCAGCCCGTGGAGCAGATCAAGGAGCGCTTCGCGGGTCAGCGTGCCGTTTTCCAGCATGGGTTGCACGGCGTTGCTCAGAGACTGGGATCCGTCCAGGGCCACTTCGAACAGACTTTTGACCTCATTGCCGTATTTCCCGGCAACGGCGGCCAGTTCGCGTTCCGCAGCGGTCGAAATGATGGAGGAGCTTTTCGATTGAATCTGCCAGGCAAGCAGACTCAATGTCAGGATGAGCATTATGCCGACAGGGAGAATGATTTTTATCGTCATGCGTAAATTGCGATACCAGTTCATGTTATCCTCCATGTGACAATAATTGTCGTCTTGTATCGTACGCTAAGGAATATTTCATTATGAAAAAAATTAGCATAAGCTCGTAAAGTAGGTCAAACAAATTCCGTTATTTTTATGAATAATATTATCGATTCGTATTTTTTCTGCTTACCTATATAAAATATCTTTATCTTGTTAATAAAATAGGAGATATTCTGTCTCCTGCTCGGCACCCTGCTTTATTTCTGTTCATATATCTGATGTTTTATAAGCTCCGGCGTGACCTTTTGTTCCCCTGCCGGCGCCCGGGAGGGGGGAGAACCGCCGTTGCGTCCGTGCGGCTTTTACGGTATTCGACTTCGGTGCCGTTGGTTGTTTTCCGGCTGCGCCGGCGGGCGGCGGCATTTTCTGTTCCGAGGTCGGAATACTCACCCCCGCAAGGAGTTCCCATGCGCCATCTTATCATTCTCTGCCTGTTGTCGCTTGCTTTCGCAACGCAAGCCTTCGCGGCGCAGGCCAAAAAGGAGCCGGTCTTGATTGAGCTGCACACCACCAAAGGCGTCATCACTGTTGAGCTTGAGACTGAAAAAGCCCCGAACACGGCGGCCAACTTCAAGCAATATGTGGAAGACGGCTTTTACGACGGGACCATCTTCCACCGGGTTATCCCCGGGTTCATGATCCAGGGCGGCGGCATGACCGCGGACATGAAGGAAAAGGAAACCCGCGCCCCGATCAAAAACGAGGCCGACAACGGCCTGCCCAACCTGAAGTACACCATCGCCATGGCCCGGACCAACGATCCGCATTCGGCCTCGGCGCAGTTTTTCATCAACGCCAAGGACAACGCCTTTTTAAATCACAAATCGCCCACCGTCTCCGGCTGGGGCTACTGCGTGTTCGGCCGGGTGGTCAAAGGCTCCGAGGTGGTGGATGAGATCGAGAAGGTCAAAACCGGCAGTAAAGGCTGGCACGAGGACGTGCCCGTTGAGCCGGTGACGATCACCAAGGCTGTGGTCGTCAAGAAGTAACGGCCGCGCGACAATGCGACAAAATCCCCCGTTCCGTTCGGAGCGGGGGATTTTATTTTACCGGCGGGGAGGGAAGAAAGGGGGTTTTACCGCAGCTTTTTTTGCAGCCGGGCCCGGAGGATGATGGCGGCCAGATTCATCCCCAGTACCAGGAGTATCAGCACCAGGGCCGTGGCGTACTGGATGGGCCGGGTCTTTTCGATCTCCGTGCCCGCCGTGGCCAGCACGTAGAGATGGTAGGGCAGGGCCATGACGCTGTCCCAGATGGATTGCGGCAGGGAAGGCGTGAAAAACACGGCCGCCGTGAACATGATCGCGGCTGTCTCGCCGGCGGCCCGGCCCACGCCGAGGATGGCGCCGGTGAGAATGCCCGGCGTGGCGGCCGGCAGGACCACCCGGCTGATCGTCTGCCATTTGGAGGCCCCCAGGCCGAGGGAGGCCTGGCGGTATGTGTCCGGCACGGAGCGCAGGGCTTCTTCGGCCGTGCCGATGACCAGCGGCAGGATCAGCGCGGCAAGGGTCAGTACCCCGGCCGGGATGCCCACGCCCATGCCCATGACCGTGACGAACAGCGAGAGACCGAACAGGCCGAAGACCACCGAAGGCACGCCGGCCAGACTGTTCACGGCCAGGCGGATCAACGAAACCATACGGCCGGGCCGGGCGTATTCGCGCAAGTACACGGCCGTGGCCGTGCCCCAGGGCAGGGCGATGAGCATGGCCCCGTAGCTGAGGATGATCGTGCCCACGATGCAGGGCAGGATACCGCCCTCGGTCATGCTGTTGCGCGGCGATTCGATCAGGAAGTTCCAGCTCAGGGCGGGCAGGCCCTTGTACAGGACAAAGCCGCAGACCACGGCCAGGGCGGCCACATTGATCAGCACGGCCAGACGCAGGAACAGGAACCTGATCCCCTGCGCCGCCGCGCGGCGGGCGTTGAACCCGGCCGAAACGGGCAGACCGTAAATGGTGCCGGCGGTGCCGCTCATAGGGCGCTCCCGGTCTGTTTGTTCTTTTCCGCGATATAGGCGGCCAGGGAGTTGAAGGCCAGGGTGAAGACGAACAGCACCAGCCCGATGGCGAATAGGGCGTGGTAGTGGGGGCTGCGGAAGGGCGTCTCGGCCATTTCAGCAGCGATGGAAGCGGGCATGGGCCGCACCGGGTCGAACAGGGAGGTCGGGATCAGGGCCGCGCCCCCGGCGACCATGAGCACCACCATGGTTTCCCCGATGGAGCGGGACATGCCCAGGATCACCGCTGTGGAAAGACCGGGCAGGGCCGCCGGCATAACCACCCGGCGGATGGTCTGCCATTTGCCGGCCCCAAGGGCCAGGGACGCCTCGCGCAGTTCGCGGGGAACGCTGTACAGGGAGTCCTCGGCAATGCCGGTGATTGTGGGCACGGCCATGAAGGCCAGCATGAGGGAGGCGTTGAACAGGTTCAGGCCGGTGTCGAGTTCCAGGGCATCCTGCAAAAAGGGAGCGACCACCACCAGGCCGAAAAAGCCGATGACCACCGACGGCAGGGCCTGGAGCATCTCGACAAGGGGCTTGGCGACGCCGCGCACCCTCGGGGAGGCGAGTTCCGCCAGATACACGGCGCTCAAAACGCCCAAAGGCACGGCCAGGCAGGATGACAGCAGGGTCACGGCCAGGGTGCCCGCGAGCATGGGCAGGATGCCGAAGGCGGGCGGGTCGAAGGTCGGGTACCACTCCCGGCCGAATAGAAAATCGAGGGGCGACACCTCGGAAAAAATCGGCAGGCCTTCCCGGAACAGGAAGACCATGATTCCGAGCAGAGTGACGATGCACAATGCGGCGGCGAGCAGAAAGGCCGCTTCCACACACTTGTCGGAGGCGGCCCGGCTGATGCGGCTCGTTCCGCGCAGGGAGGAGAATTGATCTTGATTCATGGCGTTCCCGGCGGCTGCGCGGGCGCGGGAGGAGAGCCCGCGCCCACGTATACCGGCCTGCTACTGCAGCGGAATGAAGCCCGCCTGCTTGACCAGGGCTTGGCCTTCCGATCCCTTGAGGAAGGCGACGAAATCGGCCGCCGAACCCTTGGGCTCGCCGTCGGTGTAAATAAACAGCTCGCGGGAGACCGGATAGGTCTTGTTGTGGGCGGTTTCCGCGCTGCCGGCGATACCGTTGACCTTCAGGGCTTTAACGCTGTCGTTCAGGTAACCGATGCCGTCATAGCCGATGGCCCGGGCGTTGCCGGAAACGGTCTGAAGCACCGCGCCGCTGGAAGCCTGGAGCAGAGCCCCGGCAAAGACCTTGACGTCCTTGCCCATAACGAACTCCTGCCAGGTTTCATACGTGCCGGAAGACGTGTCGCGGGAAATGACCACGATCTTGCCGTCCGCGCCGCCCACGTCCTTCCAGTTGGTGATTTTGCCGGCGAAGATATCGCGCAACTGCTCAACGCTCAGGTTGTCCACGGGGTTCTTGGGGTTCACGATGGGCAGCACAGCGTCCAGGGCCACGACGTGTTGCAGGGGGGTGATCCCGGCGGTCTTGGCGGCTTCCGTTTCTTTGTCCTTAATGGCCCGGGAGGACATGGCGATATCACAGGTTTTGTCGGAAAGCGCCTTCAGGCCGTTGCCCGAGCCGCCGCCGGAAACTTCGATGGCCACGTCGGGGTTTTTCTTCATGAAAGCTTCCACGGCTTTCTGCATGATCGGCAGCACCGTGGTGGAACCGGAAACGACAATGCGTTCGGCAGCCGCTGCCGGCGTGCCGAGGCCGAGGGCCACGGCGAACAGGGCGAAGGAAAGCAGGGCCTTGCGGATAAACGGGTACTGCATTGCGGATTCTCCTTGGTATTGGGGTGGGGCCACGAAGGTGGCCCCGACGGAAGTAGAATGGCCGAAGCGCGTTACGGTCATGTGCCGGAACAGGGGCGAAATGTGGGAGTTTTCGTCACACAACCGTAACACCGTCCGCTCAGGCCAGAAGGCGCAGCGCCAGATACGGTATGATGCAGAGCAGCCAGGTTGCGATCTTGTACCCGGCCATGCCGGCGTAGTGGATCGTGTCAAATGCCGGGCGGGAGATTTCGAACCAACGATGGTGCAGACGGTAGAGAGACTCATGCAGGCCCAGGAAAAGAAAGAACCACACGCTGACGAACAACAGGTTGCCGACGGCGCACCAGCCGAAAAACGAACGGAGAGTTTCCGGGCTCATGGGGGCCTCCTGGGGTGCGGGTATCCTTTCGGAAAAGGTTTGGCCCAGTTTAGATTTCTTGCCGGCAATGTGCCATGAGAAAAGCAAGCGGGCGCTCTTCCCAGAGGAAAAACGCCCGTCAAACGCTGATGGGAGCGGAGCCCGCTTCTGCTCAGGCCTCCACCAGCAGCACCTCGTCGCGCTCGTCGCGTTCCTTGAGCAGTACATCCACGCGCTGGGCGGGCGTCGTCTCCACGGCCATGCCCGTGTAGTCGGCATGGATGGGCAGTTCACGCAGGCCCCGATCCACCAGGACCAGGAGTTCCACCTTGCCGGGCCGGCCGAAGTCCGCCAGGGCTTCCAGGGCGGCCCGCACGGTACGGCCGGTGTACAGCACGTCGTCCACCAGGACCAGCGTTTTGCCTTCCACCGAGAAAGGAATCTGGGTGCGGCCCACGGCGGGCTTGGCGCCTTTCATGGTCCAGTCGTCCCGGTACAGGGTGATGTCCAGGGTGCCCACGGGCACGTCCATGCCGCTTTGCCCGAGCCTCTCCTGAAGCCTGCGGGCCAGGTCCACGCCTCGTCGCTGGATGCCGATCAAAGCCAGATCGCGGCTGTGGCGCTCCATCAGGGAACGGGCAAGGGTGTGCAGGACGGCCTCCAGGGTGTCGGCCCGCAGCAGAATGCGTGGTGCGGACATGGCAAATCTCCGAAACGGTCGAGGCGCCGGGAGTTGACAAGGCCCGGCGCGCGGTGCAGGCTGCAAGTGTTCCGAGCCATGCCGATCATGGGCGGAAAGAAAACTGTAGCCTGTTTACGGCCGACAGGCAATCAACCTCTCGGCGCTCCCGGCGGAGCGCATCACGCTCCGGAGCATCTATGCCGCACAGGGAAGTATCCCCGTTCCCCCTTGTCGGAGCCGTTCTGGCCGGAGGGGCAAGCTCGCGTCTGGGCCGAGACAAGGCCGCCCTGCGCCTGGACGGCGAAACGGACCTGCTCTCGCGGACCGTGGCTTTGCTGCGTGGCGTTACCGCCACCGTCATCGTGATCGGGCGCTCCCATCCCGGCTGCGCCAGTGTGCCGGACCTTCTACCGGGGCGCGGACCCGTGGGCGGCATCGCTTCGGCCCTGGCCCACGCGGCGGGCGCGGCCTGTCTGGTGCTTTCCTGCGATCTTCCCTTCATGACCTCGGAAGTTCTCGTTCGCCTGGTGCGGGAATACAACGCCCGGCCGGCAGGGGCGCTCGCGACCGTGTACCGTCAAAAAGAAACCGGCAGGCCGGAACACCTGGTGGCCGTCTACGGGCCGGAGGCCCTACCGGATTTCCACCACTGCATGGAAGAGGGATTGCTGAAGGTCGGGCCGGCGCTTGCCGAGAGCCGGAAGCACTTCATCGATTACACCGAGGCCGAGGCCCTGCCGTTCTTCAATCTCAACCGCCCCGCGGACCTTGAAGAGGCTGTGCGGATCCTGGCGGAGCGGAGAGGCCTGCGGACGGTGGAACAAGACGCGAGGAATGAAGATTCACCCCCGAACGCGATGTATGCGCGACAAGTGGAGTAACGCGTTCGGCCGAGGCCTGGATCCAGCATGTTTCTGAAAACAGGAGCGACCGACACCGGCCGCTCCCGTTTTCAGCATGGACAGCTTGGACGGCGCTTAAAATACAGTTTTCAGCTTGGTGATGCTCAGTTTCTCGGTTTTGCCGTCGATAGCGGCGACGAAAGCCCGAAAGTGCGCGCTCTCGTTATGTTCCGCAATGGCTTGCTCGGACAGCCACTCCTCAATGACGAAAAAATGCCCCGGATGAGCGATGTCTTCGGTCAGGTCGTACGCCCTGTTGCCCGGCTCGGATCGACTGCCCTCCACCAAGCTCTGGAGGGCGGGCATCAAGCCGCCTCTCTCGCCCGGTGTGATGCTGATTTCAGCGACTATTCGGATGGTGCTCATATGGTTTTCACCTCGTGTTACAGGGTGTGCGACCAAAGTCCTTTTGGGGCGGTCTGCCGGATTTTCACCGGGCCGCTTCTCCGGTGGCTTTATCCGGTGTCTTCGACAGGGGACAGGGAGGGCCGGCTATGCCGCGGGAAGCCGCGTAGGCGGTGCCCCAGCCGCACAGGGCCTCCAAAACCGGAATGAGCTTTTCGCCTTCCGGGCTCAGGCTGTATTCCACCTTGGGGGGAACAACCGGGTACACCATGCGGCCGACCAGCCCGGCGTCCTCAAGCTCCCGTAGTTGCTGAGTCAGCATTTTTTGGGTGATCCCGTCGAGCAGGCGCTTCAGCCCGCTGAAACGAACGGCGCCGTTCCGCAGATGCCAGAGTATGACCAGCTTCCATTTACCACCGACAAGATCCATCGCCAACGTCAGTATGCAGGCATAGGCGGGTTTGACGACTCCCACAGTTTGCTCCGAATGGTTTCTTTTTACATACTATGTATGAAAAAAGTGCGTTCTTGCGAAGAAGATACCACAGCCTTTATAACCGGGCAAGAAGCAACCCGCAACTCAAAGGAGAAGTTATGGATTTTCTGCAACTGGCGAAAGAGCGCCACTCCGTCCGCAAGTATAGTCCCGAGCCCGTCGGGGACGACGTCCTGCAAACCATCCTGGAGGCGGGCCGGGTAGCGCCCACGGCGGCCAACTTCCAGCCGCAACGGTTTCTGGTGGTGTCTTCCCCCGAGGGGCTCGCCAAGCTGGGCAAGGCGGGCAACCTGCACGGCGCTCCCCTGGCCGTCGTGGTCTGCTGCCGCCGGGATAAGGCCTGGCAGCGGCCTCAGGACGGGCATTCCATGGTGGATATCGACGCGACGATCGCCACCACGCACATGATGCTGCAGGCCTGGGCGCAGGGCGTGGCTTCCTGCTGGATCACCTGGTTCGACCCGGAGGTGCTGCGGCGTGAATTCTCCCTGCCGGACAGCGTCGTCCCCGTGAACATCCTTGCGCTCGGCCATGCCGTGGAACGCAAGGACGTCGCGGAACGGCACTTACGGCAGCGGATCCCGCTTGAAGATATGGTCTGGAGAGAGTTGCCGCCGGATCCCATTTGCTGAAAACAGGCGCGGCCCCGGAGCGGTTGGGGAACCGCTCCGGGGCCGCGTGCCTTTTTCAGATCGCGGCCAGATCCCCGAGAATGGCCTCGGCGGCCCGGTCCACGGCGCCGGGTGGGCCGAGAGCGGCCCGCACCGCGTCCAACTCGGCCCGGACACCGGGCAGAACCGGCAGGCCGTCTTCAGGAGCAAGCCAGGAAAGGGCCTTCGCCGCCAGAGGTTCGGCATCGCAGGCGGCCTGGAGCAGTTCCGGCAGGATCTCCCGCCCGGCGATCAGGTTGGGCAGCCCCGCGAAAGGCACCTTGATCAAGGCTTTCCCCACCATATAGCTGATCGGCGAGACCTTGTAGCAGATAATGGTCGGTGTTCCGGCCACGGCCGCTTCCAGGGTGACCGTGCCGGATGCGGCGATGAGCATTTCGCAGCGGCGCATGGCGGCCCATCGGTTGTCCGGCGGCAGGAATTCGATGGGCACGTCCTTGGGCCAGAGGGCGCGCAGTTGATCCTCGGTGATGTTCGGAGCGCGCGGGCAGACGAACGTGACGTGGGGCAGGCGGGCGCGGATGATCCTCGCGGCCGCGCCGAATTCCGGCATGAGCGAGGTGATTTCTCCCCTCCGGCTGCCCGGCAGCAGGCCGATGCGCCCCGGCACCGGCTCGATTCCGGCCAGGGCGGGGTAATCGACCAGATCGACCAGGGGGTTGCCCACGTAGTCGATTTCCATGCCGAAACGGCGGTAGAATTCCACCTCGAAGGGCAGGATGGAGACCAGCCGGCGCACGTTGGCCCGGATGAACTCCGCCCGGCCCTGCCGCCAGGCCCAGACTTTGGGGCTGATGTGGTAATAGACCGGAATAGCAAGGGCGCGGGCCGCCGCGATGACCCGGAAGTGGAAGTCCGGCGCATCGATGACGATGACCGCCCGGGGCCTGCGCGCGGCCAGTTCACGCTTGATGCCCGAAAGCAGGGAGAAGATTTTGGGCAGGTGCCCGAGCACCTCGGTGATGCCCATGACGGACAGGGATTCAGTGGCGAACAGCGCCTCCAGCCCGGCCTCGCGCAGATGCGCCCCGCCCATGCCCAGGAAGGAGAGCGTGGGGTTCTTGCGGCGCAGGGCTTCCAGGAGCATGGCCCCGTGGATGTCGCCTGAGGTCTCGCCCGCGTTGATCCAGATGGACCCGCCGGGTGGAGATGTTGCAACCGTCATCCGGCCGCGTCCTCCGGCCCGTCGAACTCGCGGAAGAGATATTCCTGCAAGGCCTGGAGCCAGGGGCGGGGAGAGATGCCGGTGACCCTGGTCAGGCTTTCGGTCTCCAACACGGAGTAAGCCGGGCGCACGGCTTTTTGCGGGTAAGCCTCCGAGGGGACGGCATGGACGACGCAGGGCGACTGGGCCAGGCGCACGGCCTCGCCCGCCAGTTCGCACCAACTGGCCGTGCCGGAGTTGACCACGTGGAAGAGGCCGGAGGCCCCGGCTTCCACCAGTTTCAGGGTATACTGGGCCAGATCGGGGGTGTAGGTGGGCGAGCCGTACTGGTCATGGACCACGTTGACGCTTTTTTGCTCGGCGCAACGCTCCAGGATGGCCCGCACGAAGTTCCGCTTGCCGGGGCCGAAGAGCCAGGCCGTGCGGATGATCATGCAGCGCGAAAGCCCGAGAGACAACAGGGCCTCTTCGCCTTCGCGCTTGGTTTTGCCGTAGACGCTCAGGGGATTGACGGCATCGTCCGTCGTGTAGGGCGCGCCCTTGCGGCCATCGAAGACAAAGTCGGTGCTGAAATGCACCAGGGCGCAGGGTCGCTCCTTCACGATGCGGCCGAGCATGGCCGGGACGGAGCGGTTGAGCAGCCGGGCCGCTTCGGGCTCATCCTCGGCCCGTTCCACGTTGGTGTAGCCCACGGCGTTGTACACGCACTCGGGTTGTTCCCGGTCGATGAGGGCGGCCAGAAAGTCGCGGGCGTCGGGCGCGGTCAGGTCGAGATCCGCGCTGCCAACGGGCAGGGGAGTTCTGCCGGCGTTGCGCAGGGTCGCGCACAGGGCTTGGCCCAACAGGCCGTTTCTGCCGCCGAGGACGAGATCCACTCCGTTCACAGTCTGTCTCCGTACCAGTGGTCCATAAAGGTGCGATACGCGCCCGAGGTCACACCTTCCAGCCATTCGCCGGATTGCGCGTACCAGTCAAGGGTGCGCCGGATGCCTTCCTCGAAGGTCACCGAGGGTGAGAAGCCCAGCTCCCGCCCGGCCAGGGAGTAGTCCATGGCATAGCGGCGGTCATGGCCGGGGCGATCCGTGACGAAGCGGATCAGGCTCTCCGGCTTGCCGCAGAGCATTAAAATCGTCCGAACCACGTCCAGGTTCGGTTTTTCGGCATTACCACCGAAGTTGTAGACCGCGCCGGGCCTGCCCCGCTCCAGGGCCGCGAGCACTCCCCGGCAGTGGTCTTCCACAAAGATCCAGTCGCGTACGTTGGCGCCGTCGCCATACACGGGCAGCATCTCATCGCGCATGGCCCGCAGGTACATGAGAGGGATGAGTTTTTCCGGGAATTGGTATGGCCCGTAGTTGTTCGAGCAGCGCGTGACGACCACCGGCAGACCGTGCGTCTCGAACCAGGCCCGGCAGAGCAGGTCGGCCGAGGCCTTGGAGGCGGAATACGGGCTGTTGGGAGCGAGCGGCGTGGACTCCGTGAACAGCCCTTCCGGGCCGAGGCTGCCGTACACTTCATCCGTGGAAACCTGGACGAAGCGGGGAATGCGCAGTTCCCTGGCCAGATCCAGCAGCACCTGCACACCGGCGATATTGGTATGGATAAACGGGGCCGCGTCGGCGATGGATCGATCCACGTGGCTTTCGGCCGCGAAGTTGACCACGGCGTCGGGCCGGAATTCCTCGAACACCCGCCGCATGGCCGGGGCGTCGGCAATGTCGGCCCGTTCGAAGCGGTAGCGGTCGCCGAGTTGTTCCGCCGGGTTACGGACGTTGGCCGGGTTGCCGGCATAGGTGAGGGCGTCCACGTTACAGACGGCCCAGTCGGGACGCTCGGCCGCGAGCAGATGCACGAAATTCGCGCCGATAAAGCCGCACCCGCCGGTCATGAGAATACGCATGGGGCTCCTTGGGCGGGCATCCGCCCGCCGGTCCCGAGCTTATACCCGCCGGCGGGGTGTCTGGTCAATTGGAAGGGAGTGGGAGGAGAAGAGATGCCTCCGGCGTGCAGGGGGATTGACTCCCCCTGCACTCCCCGTTTGGCGCGGCGAAAGTGCAGCCGAAAAAGAAAGGGGGTGCCGATGCGCGGCCCGCGCGGGAAAAGATTTTTGGGGCCTTATTTGCGCTTGGTGGGAAGAGAGACGATGAGGCGTATTGCCGCATTCCTCCGGAATGCTTTAAAATGGCTCAAGCGCGAAGGGGTGGGGTACTATGAAGCCGACGCTTCATGCCGCCGAAATGAAAAAGCGCAAAGCCGGAGCCTTGCGCTTTCTGAGAGCCGGACACCCGGCACAACCGTTACCGTTGCTTCCTTTCGGACCTGGCGGGGTTGGCGGCGTAACCGCCGCCCGGCTCTCACGTTGGAACCGCTGGATACTGCTTTCTTTCGGCCGTGTCAAGATGCGTCTGTCCGCTGCGGGGTAAAGAATACGGCTCTTGGTCGAAGGAGACCGCGCCACGCTCGGAACACCGCGTGGTCGGATATAATCAAAGTTTTTTGGGGAAAGGGATGGGGGTACCGAGGGAAGGGAAACCCCCTTTTGTCCACAAAAGGGGGTTTCCCTTCCCTCGATTCCTCTTCCCGCTTTATAAAAAATCCGGGTCAACGGCAGCCGGGCCGTCGGCGAGTATGACTTTGACGAATTGGACCGTGGCGGAGTCCACAGGCACGATAGGAAATTTTTGTCGGCAGACGTCGCAGGTCATCATACTTGGGCTTGTGGGCGCGACCAAGGGCAGCTCGCGGTTGCAGTACGGGCAGGAGTAAAAAAAGACCAGCTCCATGCCCATGGGCTTGACCGGGCTGGGGGGGCGAACGACGCTCATATGCTCTCCACAAGGCTTTGCCCGGTCATTTCGGCCGGTTGCGGGATATTCCAGAGGTGCAGGACGGTCGGGGCGATATCCGCAGGCTTGCCGGGGCGCAGCGCGCGGGGCGGGGCGTTTTCCTCGGCCAGGATGAGGGCCACGGGGTTTTTGCTGTGCGAGGTTTGGGGCTTGCCCTCCGGGGTCAGCATCTCTTCGGCGTTGCCGTGGTCGGCGGTCAGGAGCATCCGGCCCCCGGTTTCCCGCACGGCCGCCCAGATGCGGCCCACGCAGGCGTCCACGGTTTCGCAGGCCGCGACGGCCGCCGCGATGATTCCGCTGTGCCCGACCATATCCATGTTGGCGAGATTGCAGACGATAAAGGGGTAGCGCCCGGAGCGGATGGCCTCCACCAGGATGTCCGTGACTTCCACGGCGCTCATCTGCGGTTTCAGGTCATAGGTTGCCACGTCGCGGGGGGAAGGCACGAGCCTGCGGTCTTCCAGGGGCAGGGGTTCTTCCACCCCGCCGTTGAAGAAATAAGTGACGTGGGCGTATTTTTCCGTTTCCGCAATGCGCAGCTGGGGTACACCCAGGCCGGAAACCACCGCGCCCAGGCCGTTGCCGAGCTCCTGCCGGGTAAAGGCGGCCGGCAGGGGAAAGTCGGCCTCGTAAGCGGTCATGGAAGCCAGGGCCGCGAGGCGGGGGCGTGTGCCGCGATCGAACTCCGCAAAGGAATCGTCGAACAGGCAGCGGGTAATCTGGCGCACCCGGTCGGCCCGGAAGTTGAACAGGAACACGCCGTCCCCGTTGTTGATGCGGCCCAGGGGCGCGCCGTCCGGCCCGAGGATCACGCGGGGCTTGATGAACTCGTCGGTCTCTCCGGCGGCATAAGCGGCGGTCAGGGCCTCCGAGCCGGATCCGGCCGTTTGCCCCGCGCCGTGAACCAGGGCTTTCCAGGCTTCGGCCGTGCGGTCCCAGCGTTTGTCGCGGTCCATGGCGTAATAGCGGCCGGTCACGGTGGCCACGCGGCCACCGCGCTCTTCAAGGGTACGCATGTAGTCCTTGCCGGAGTGCGGGTCGGTGTCGCGGCCGTCCATGAAGGCATGGACCACGGTGGGCAGGTCGGCGGCGTTCGCGGCGTCCAGAAGGGCGAAGAGGTGGTTGATGTGGCTGTGGACCCCGCCGTCGGAGAGCAGGCCCATCAGGTGCAGCACGCCGCCCGAGGCCTTGGTGGTGGCGATGGTTTCGGCAATGGCCGGGGTGGTGGCAAAGGCGCCGCTTTCCAGGCTCATGTCGATACGGGTCAAATCCTGGTAGACGACGCGCCCGGCCCCGATGTTCATGTGCCCGACCTCGGAATTGCCCATATACCCCGTGGGCAGGCCCACCTCCCGGCCGGAACAGACCAGCCGCGCTTGTGGGAATGCCGCCGAAAGGGCGTCAAGGCTCGGGGTTTTCGCCAGGGTGACGGCGTTGCCCGGCCCGGCCGGGGCCTGGCCCCAGCCGTCGAGGATCAGAAGCAGGGTGGGAGTCGGAGCGTTCATCTTACGCCTCCTCGCGTTTGTCCAGCAGAATCGGCGCCGTGGGCCAGAGATCGTCGAGGCGGTACAGGTCGCGGCTTTCGGGCAGAAATATGTGCACGGTTATGTCGTTGAGGTCGAGCAGGATCCACTGCCCCACATTATAACCTTCCAGGTGCAGGAATTCCCAGCGCATCCGCCGGCAGTGGTCAAGAACGTGATCGGCCAGACCCTGGGCATGTCGAACCGAGCCGGCGGTGACCACCACGGCGGCCTCTACGGGCGCCCCCAGGCCTTCCAGGTCGAAGGCCACCAGTCGGGTACCCTTTTTTTCCAGCAGGCGCTCGGCTATATCCAGAGTTTTTTCGGCTGTCGAGAGCCGGGGGGATTCTTCGTGAGCTTGGGCCATGATGCCTCTTTCAGGAGTTGGAGTTTGTCTTACACGTATACATAATGCATCCCGGGCCGGACGGCAAATCCGCCCGGCCGGAGTTTACATTCCGGACCGCCGGTGTTACCTTTTTTCTTTCCAACCGCGTACGGCCGGAGGAGAACCCCATGAGCGCCGAAACCGTCTTTACCCCGGAATGGACCGGCCGGGCTTTTCCGCCCGAACGTACCGACGCTTTTTTCGATGCCCTGTTCGGGGATGCCGAAGAAGGCGCGTATACCATTACCCTGCGCTTTGTCCAGGCCGGCGGCAACGGTCTGGAGTTCGCTTTCGATCTGCACCAACGACCGGGCAAGTGCCTGGTCTGCAATCTGACCTACGGTCTGCCTCAGGTCTTCGCCCGCCACCCGGTGATCGACGTCAAGGGATTGGTTGAGAAGATCGCTCTCGCGGTGAACGCCGATCCGGCCAAGGCCGTCTGGAAGATCGGGACCACCAAAGAGATATCCAACGCCCTGCATTCGGTGCCGCTGCTGATCAGCCTGGGGTGAGCTTTTCTGCCGGGATCCCCGGTGGAGGTTATCCGTCCGCCCGGCTTGGGCCCGTCGTTGTCGTTCCCAGCAGGCGAACAAGTTTTGTTGTGAGTTCCCGCACATCAATGGGCTTGGTCAGGTGGTCGTTCATGCCTGCCGCCAGGCTTTTGTCGCGATCTTCCTGCATGGCATGGGCCGTCATGGCGAGGATCGGCACGTCACGCACTTCGGGGCGGCCTTCCCGGCGCAGGATGCGGGTGGCGGTGAGCCCGTCCATGATCGGCATCTGAATATCCATAAGAATACCGTCCACATCTTCCTTTTCCAGCAGGGCCAGGGCCTCTTCGCCGTTGGCCGCCGTGAGGGCCCGCAGCCCCAGGTCGTCCAGCAGGGCCACGGCGATCTCCCGGTTGATCTCGTTGTCTTCCACCAACAGCACCCGCCGCCCGGCCAACCCGGAGATTTCCATCTCGTGCTGTTCCGGCTCTTCGATCCGAGCCTCCGGGGCCGATAGGGCCAGGGGGATTTCAAAGCTGAACAGGCTGCCTTTGCCGAGTTCGCTCCGCACGGTAAGCTCCCCGCCCATCATTTCCACGAGAAGTTTGGAGATGGCCAGCCCAAGGCCGGTACCTCCGTATTTGCGGGTTGTCGAAACGTCGGCCTGGGCAAAGGGGCGGAACAGGCCGGCGAGTTGTTCCCGGCTCATGCCCACGCCAGTGTCGCCGATGGCGAAGCGCACCCGCACTCCGTCCGTGGTGGTTTGCGTGCGGGTCAGGGAGAGGGTTACCCGGCCGTGTTCCGTGAACTTGAACGCGTTGCCGCAGAGGTTGAGCAATACTTGGGACAAGCGCAGGGAATCCCCTGTGAGGTTGTTGGGAATAGCCGGATCGCGCTCAAGCGCGAATTCCAGCTCTTTGGCATCGGCCTGAGATTGGAACAGATCCCGCAGGGTGGTGAGCATTTCGTCGAAGGCGAAAGGCGCTTGCTCAAGGTGCAGATTGCCGCTTTCGATCTTGGAGAAGTCAAGAATGTCATTGATGACGCCGAGCAGGATTTTGGCCGAGGCTTCGATTTTGGCCAGATATTGCCGTTGCTCCTGGGGAGGATTCTGGTTCAGGGCCAGGTGGGTCAGGCCGAGCACACCGTTCATGGGCGTGCGTATCTCGTGGCTCATGCGGGCCAGGAATTCGCTCTTGGCCTTGCCGGCGGCCTCGGCCTGCTCTTTGGCCCGGAGCAGGGTTTCTTCCGCCTGTTTCTGGCTGCGTATGTCGCGC
Organism: Desulfovibrio sp.; assembly: GCA_031548905.1. GTDB lineage: Bacteria > Desulfobacterota > Desulfovibrionia > Desulfovibrionales > Desulfovibrionaceae > Frigididesulfovibrio. The sequence continues at coordinate 16,089 of JAVBQP010000052.1, forward strand.
ACGTAGGAAAGGACCAGCGGGCGATCGTGCAGGTACACCGGCATACGGGTGATCTCGCAGGGGATGGTCTCGCCCCCGGAAGAAAAAAAGACAAGCTCCTCACGGATGACCCCCTCGGCCAAAACCCTGGCGCAGAACGCCTGCCGATCGGCACGGTTGGGGAAACCGTACCGCTCCATATCGGCCCGCAGATCGTTCGTGCCGGCAACCTCCACCAGGGCTAAAAAGCCGGGGCTGGCTTCTTCGAGCGTGCCGTCGGCGCTCCAGATCACGTACCCGTCCGGCGAGGCCTGGAACACGGCGCGCATGATTTCTTCCAAATCACGTTTGCCGGCCGAATCTTCCTCCAACTGGGAGGTGTGCCGGTACAGTTCGCTCAAGTGGACGCTGAAGCGATCCAGCAGATCGGCGACTTCAGAGAGCTCCTTGATGCGAATCGCGGGCATCTCCACATGCAGATCCCCCTGTTGGATTTCGCCGAGCTTTTTGGTCGTCCACCCGAGCGGGCGCACAAGAAACTTGTGCAGAAGCAAAAGATACAGGGCCAGGGCGGCGACCCCGCCCCCGAAGATAAACCGCGCCCGATCATGAGCGGAAAGGGCCGAGCTTTTAATTGCCGCCAGCGACTCCGCGCTCGCGACCTCGGAGCCGGTGCCGATTCTGTCCCGCAGCTCGCGAATGGCCGCATCCACCTTGCGCCAGAGGTGTTCGGCCTCGTCGCGCAGCCGCCGGTACTCATTCCAATGTCCGGTGTATTCGTCCCAGAGGCTGTTGATGCGTTTACACCGATCTATTTTCTCGGGTTTGTCACCGGCCAGACGCAGGCAGACGGCCGTGAGGGCTTTGCGGCGATCTTCCGGCGGCGGCGGCGGGGCGCCGATTTTGGCGTCGATGAAGCGTTCGCGTTCCCCGGCCAGGGTATCCAGCAAGGGGAGTTCGACATCACCGGCCTCGGGCCGCATTTGCATCAGCAGATCGGAAAACTCAAGGGCACCGACAAACAGCTCGCTGCGCATAGCTTGGGCTTTGTCCCTCAGCTTCGCCAACTCCGTGATCATGGAGCTGGCCTCCTGCACGGCGGCGTAAAATTCCGGGTCGCGCTCAAACACCGACTCGGCCGCCATGGCCTGGGCGCTGATGCGCGCCGCGCGGCGCAAAGCGGGATCATCCGCGACATAGGCTGTTTCCGCATTGCGGCGCAGGCTTTCAATGTGACTGAAGGTCCGCTGGTTTTGCAGCAGCTCGGGCAGGCTGTTCTGCTCGATGTCGGATGAGATTTGGGCGATGGTATCGATATTGTTGAGGCTGTCCTGGCTGATCCACAAGAACGTCGCCAAGACGGCGCCGGAGGTCAGCGTCAGGAAAAGGCTGATTGAAAGCCTGAATGGGCCGCGGCCCGAGGCCGGCGCGGGATCCTGTTGATTCATGAATGACTAGTAGATGTTGAAGTCAAAGTACTTTCTGTTGATCCGCGCATACTCGCCGTTCCGCCTGATGGTCTCGATGGCCTCGTTCAGGCTCTGGGTAAGTTGGGGCAGTTTCTTGGATACCGCAATGGCGGAGGGGCCGGCGAGCATCGGCTCCTGAATCGGCGGACCGACGGTTTCCAGGCCGCCGCCTTCGGGTGTTTTCAAATAGGCAAAGCCGGGCAGGCCTTCGACAAGGGCCACATACGTTTTGCCCGCCTTCAGGTCGGTCATGATTTCTTCCAGGGTCGGGTGCGGGGTGACCGTGGATGTGGGGAACGCCCGCCGCAGGTATTCCTCTTGCGCGGAACCGCTCAGCACACCTATGGATTTGCCTGCCAGGCCCTCGGCGGAGATGGCGGCATCCGTTCCCTCGGCTTCGATGAAAATGCTGTGCGAGCGGTAATACCTGTTCGTGAAATCCACCATGTTTTCACGCTCGGGAGTACGCCCCAGCCCCGCCACGGCGATGTCGACGTCACCCCGGACAATGCCCGGCAGGATATCGTCGAACGGCACCCCGGTTATGGCGCACTCACGTTTGAGCTCGGCGCACAAGGCCTTGGCGATATCCACGTCAAAGCCCGCCAGAACGCCGTCATCTCCGATATAGCCGAACGGCGGGTACTGGGCGTCCACCGCCACGCGCAAGGGCGCCTCGGCGGCCGGAGCGGCCGTGGTGAAAGCAAGCAACAACAAGGCGGCACACAACAGGCGCATGATTCCCCCCTTATCAAAAACGTTTGCTTGGGCGGCATGAACCGCTTGAGCGGAGTTAATACACGGTGAACTCAAAATATTTCCGGTTGATTCGGGCGAATTCCCCTGTGCGGACGATTTCTCGAATGGCTTTGTTGATCTCTTTACGCAGTTCCTCGCGGCCTTTGGGCACGATCATATGGGCCGATGTGGCCACGAGGCCGTCGGAAATGGGGGTTCCCAATGTTTCCAGCCCGGCGCCGAGTGGGGATTTCAGCGTTGCATATCCAGAGAGCCCGTCCACCAGAACGATATCGCTGTGGCCTTCCCGCAGATCCTGAAAGATCCGCTCAAAATCCGCGGCGGGCACCAGGGTGACGCGCGCGCCGTACACCTTGCGCAGGTATTCTTCCTGAATGGAGCCGGGTTGCACTCCCACCCGCGTGCCTTCCATATCTTCGGGCGAGAGGCTTCGGACCCGTCCCGGCCTCTCGATGAAAATGCTCTGGGAGCGGTAGTAGTAATCGGTGAAATCCACGATTTTTTCCCGCTCGGGAGTGATGCCGAGGCCCACGGCCCCAAGATCGACATCCCCCTTGGCGACGGCTGGGATGATGTCGTCGAAGGGCATGAAAATAATCTCGCACTCCCGCTTCATGGTGGCGCACAGGGCCTGGGCGATTTCCACATCGAAACCGGCGGGAGTTCCGGCGGCATCGGCGTAAGAAAACGGCTCGTAACCTACTTCCGTGGCGACGCGGAGTTTTCCCTCCTCGGCCGATGCGGAGCGGTGCGGGCTGAAGCCGAGCAAGAGGCATGAAAGCGCAACGGCAATGGCCGCGCGTGAACATTTTTTGAGAGAAAGGATCATGCGTTTCCTCTCCGGAGAATGCCGATGCGGGGATCGGCCGACATGCCGTCCGCAGACGCGGGGGGCCATCACCACTATTCCCGATTATTGCATTATTCCCGACTATGTCAAATGGAAAAACAGGAAGATGCGGGCATCGGGATGCGTCCCGCAGGTGGAACATGCGGGGCGAAACAAAAAATCCCCCGGCGCGCGTATCGCGCCGGGGGAGGGAAGACCCACGTGTAAGAAGCCTAGAAGCCGAAGCCATCGTCACTCGGGCCGGAAGCGCCAAAGCCGAAGTCGTCCGGCGGGGCGGCGGTGGCGCCGTCGTCAACTGCCGCCGGGGCGGCGGCGGCTCCACCGGGAGCGGCCGCGCCCGCGCCGGCGCCGGCAGCGGCGCCCACGGGCAGGGCGGCCAGGGCATCCTTCACCGCGCGGGAGACGAGATCCTTGACGCTCTGCTCAAGCTCTTTCTCGTTGATGGCCACCTTGCCGGCATAGCCCGCAAGCTCGGCTTTGAGCTTGGAGGCCTCTTCGGTCAGGGCTTTGTTCTTTTCCTCGAGCTGGGCGAGCTTTTTTTCCAGGTCTTCGGCCTTGGCCTTGAAGGGGGCCAGGGCTTTCAACTCGGCCTGGGCCGCGTCGGCGGCGGCCTGCTTTTCCTCGTTCTCGCTCATAGTGTGCTCGATAAAGTCGAGCAGGGCGTTGATGCCTTCCGCCTCATGGGCGGGCATGGGCGTGACGGAAACGTTGTCACCCAGTTTTTGCTTTTGCTGGGCCACCCAGCTTGCGTAATCCATGCCGTCGTCCAGGGAAAGCTTGAAGAATTCGGGGTTCAGGCTGTAGAGCCAGCCTTTGACCGCCGGGGAAACGGCCGCCCGGGCGCAGTCACAGATGTCGCGCTGCACGGCGTAGCCGAGAAAGTCGAGCACTTCGCCGCCGCCTTTGCCGGTCACCACGCCAAGGGCCGATTCCATGGGGAACACTCTGCGGTCATTGTCGGACATGTGAGCCTCCATCATTGCTTTGTATAAGCGGATGCGCTTTCGTGTTTGTACAATGCCGCAAAATCAGCGGCCCATCCAACGGACATAGGTCAGGGCCGCCGTGCGGTACACCAGGTGCCCGAGCTTGGACCAGGGCAGGTAGGCGAACAGCATGAACACCGAAACCAGGTGCAGATAATAGACGAAATAAGCCAGGGAGGCGATATCGGCCAGACGCAGCAACATGCTGCCGAGGCCGGTCAGGCCCACGACCCAGATGACCCCGAGCAGGTACCAATCGTAGAAGCTGGAGGTCTGCTTGGACGGATCCAGGCCTTTGCGCCGCGCGGTGAGCAGGGTCAGGCCCAGAAGCAGGAGCAGGGTGCCGATGATCGCCAGGATCTTCACCGGGTGGTACAGCGGCATGGGCGTATGCAGGGCCAGGAATTCCAGGCCGGGAACGCGCCCCACCCAGTGCCCGCCCGCCACGATACTCGTGACCACGGCCAGGCACACGAAGCCGTAGAACAGGGACATGTGACCGCTTTTGCGGGTCGCTTTTTCCGTCTCGGTGCCGCAGTCCGCAAACTTCTTGTGGGTCATGATTTCCGAAACAATCACGTCCACCAGGCAGCAGAGCACCGAGCGCTTCTTGCCCAGGTGCATGACCGACCCTTTGGGGCCGATGGAGGCGATCAGGTTCTTCACGCCTCTATAAAAAGTCAGGAGCACGAACAACACAGTCAGGCCGAAAAGCAGGTCGATGGTGAAGTCGCCGTAAAAGAGTTTGCCGAAAACGATTTCACCGTCGGGCAGCCAGTTGCCGGGCTGGAACACGCCGTAGGGAACGCCGTGGGCGGCCTCGGACTTGAACAGCCAGAAACCGGAATCGGCCAGGGTGGCCCACAGGTTGAACTTGGCCACGAAGAACCAGATCAATCCGAAAAGCACGGCCGGGATGCCGATGAGAATGGGCAGGAACTTGGCCGAGCCCATCCAGATGCCGATACTCGAGCAGGGCACCAGGTTCCGGTAGGCCATGTTGCGCATGGCGGACATAAGGTCGGCCGGTTTGGCCCCGCGCGGGCAAAGGTCGGAGCAGCCGCCGCAGTTGTGGCAGAGCCAGATGTCCGGGTCGGACAGGAGCTTGTCTTTCAGGCCCCACTGCGCCCAGATCATTTCTTTGCGCGGGTAGGGGTTGCTTTCCGGCGATATGGGGCAGGCCACGCTGCACGTGGCGCACTGGTAGCACTTTTTCAGGGATTCCCCGCCGGCCTGCTGGAGCTCTTTGATGAAGCGGACATCCGGTTCGATTCTCGTAAGTTGCGTCATTGCCGGCTCCTTCTAGTAGCCCTTGAAGGGGTTGGGGCCCTTCTCAAAGATCATCGTCATGAACTCCTCGACCATCACGGGCACCTTGTCGTACTCGTCGATGGCCACCTGGTACTGGGCCACGCGATCCGGCTCCACGCCCAGGCGGTTCAGGGTTTCGGCGATGTTTTCCTTGCGGCGGTTGCAGATTTCCGAGCCCTTCACGAAGTGGCACTGGTAGTCGTCGCCGTATTTGCAGCCCATCATCATCACGCCGTCAATACCTTTGCTCATGGCGTCGGCCACCCAGATGGCGTTGACCGAGCCGAGACAACGCACCGGGATGACCCGCACATAGGGGCTCCAGGGCTTGCCGCGCATGGCGGCCATATCGAAGGCCGGGTAGGCGTCGTTCTCGCAGGCCAGGATGACCACGCGCGGGCCGCCCTTTTTCATGTCGTCGGGCACCTTGATGTCGCGGATCATCGAGCCGATCTGGTCGATGTTGTAGTTATCGAAGGAGATGACCCGCTCGGGGCAGGCGCCCATACAGGTGCCGCAGCGCCGGCAGCGGCTCGGGTTGGGTTTCGGCGTGCCCTTTTCATCATCGTCCAGGGCGCCGAAGGGGCATTCCTCGGTGCAGCGCTTGCACTGGGTGCAGCGCACAAAGTTGAACACCGGGTAAGAAAGGTCGCCCGAACGAGGGTGCACGGACACGCCCCGGTTCACCGACTCGATACACTGGATGGCCTTGAGGGCCGCGCCGTAGGCGTCTTCTTCGGCCAGATCCATGGTCATGGGTCTGCGCACGCAGCCGGCCGCGTACACGCCGGTGCGGCGGGTCTCGTAGGGAAAACAGATGTAGTTGGAATCCGCGGAGCCGTCGAACAACGACAAATCCGGGACGGCCGGACCCTGGCGGTATTCGAACTGCATGATCGGCTCTTTGGCCGTGGTGGGCACCATGCCCGTGGGCAGAACCACCAGATCCACGGCGAGCTCGATGGAGCCGCCGATCAGCGTGTTGTCGGCCCGGACCAGGAGCTGGTCGCCGTCTTCGGTCACTTCCATGACGTCGGCCTTGGTCAGGAGCACGCCGGGCTTGTCTTGAGCCGCTTTGTAGAAGCGCTCGTGGATGCCCTGCACGGTCATGTCCTTGTACAGGACGTACGCCACGGCGTCCGGGGTGGAGTCGGCCACGTAGCCGGCCTGCTTGAGGGCCACCACGCTTGCCACCGAGTTGGCGTAGGGCAGGTGGCGGGCGTTTTCCATGTCTTCGTATACGAATGCCGCCGCCTCGTCGCCTTCGGGAGCGGCCGCGGCCGTGTCGGTCACGGCCTCGGCGGCTTCCGCCTTTTCACAGTCGCAGGGCCGGCAGCGCTCGATGTCCAGAATAAAGGCCACCCGCCTGGCGGAACAGCCGTTGGTTTTGACCATCTTCTCGAACTCGGCGGCCGTGACGACCTTGGGGGTCTTGCCGTAGCCGAGGGGGGCGAGCAGGGAGGGATCCTGCGGCTGCCAGCCCGTGGCCAGAACCACCGCGCCGATTTCGATCAGTTCTTCGCCGGAGGGCGTGGTCACCGCGGCCGTATAGCAGCCCGGGGCGCCGGAGAGGCGCTTGAGCGCGGCGGAGGTATATACGGTGATGTTCGCGTCCGCCTGCACGGCCGCGACCTTGTTCTCGATGCCTGTTTCGTGGGCTTCGGCGTGCGGGGCCTTCAGGGGAATGGTTTTGACCAGGTTGAGCACCCGGCCGCCCAGTTGGGCTTCTTTTTCCACCAGGACCACTTCCTGCCCGGCGTCCGCGGCGGCCTTGGCCGCGGTCAGGCCGGTCCAGCCGCCGCCCAGCACCAGGATGCGCCGGGTGCTTTCAAGCTGCTCGGGCGCGGGCACGTTGCTCTTCTGGAGCTTGATGACGCCCATGTTGATATAGTCGGTGGCCATCATGTGCAGCAGTTCCGGGGCCTCGTCGTCGGGGTCGCCGGAAAGGGGGGAGCCGTCGGGGTTCTGATAAGCCAGCACACAGCCTTCGCGCAGGGAAACGCGCTCGACCTGCACGCCGTCGAATTGATACAGATCCCAGTCCACGCGGGGAGAGGAGCCGCAGAGCAGCACGCCGTCGAGCTCGTTTTCCTCGATATCGGCGGCGATTTCGTCGCGGGCCGGTTTCGCGGCGAGCACGGGGAATTCCTTGACCACCAGGGCGAGATCGCTCCAGCGGTTTTCCACCCCTTCGCCCAGGGCCTCCACGTCAAGACCGCCGCCGATGGCGGAGCGGTCGAAGTAAACGCCTATTTTTGTGGCCATTACTACCTCCCTCTCACCGTTTGGATGGCCTTCAGCGCGGCGCCGGTGCCGGACTGGGCGGCGTTCATCACATCAAGGGGCCGGGCGGCGCAACCCGCCGCGAAAATGCCCCGCTCCCCGCCGTCCACGACAAAACCGTCGGCATCAATCGTCACGCCGTAGGGGTTGGCTTCCCCGGCCAGAGAAGGCTGCATACCGGCTGCCAGGACCACCAAATCATGCCGGCGCTTGGACTTGGTGCCCTTGACGGCGTCCTCCACTTCCAGGAGCACATCGCCGCAGTCGCAGGCCTCGAGACCGGCGACCTTGCCCTTGACCAGCCGGACCTTTTCGTCCGCTTCGACCTTGGCGCGGAAGTTCTCGTACCGGCCCGGCGTGCGCAGGTCGATGTAGTAGATGGTCACCTCGGCGTGAGGGTATTGCTCGCGCACGTACAGGGCCTGTTTGAGGGAGGCCATGCAACAGCTGTAGGAGCAGAAGTTCAGGTGGTTCTGGTCCCGCGAGCCCGCGCACTGCACAAAGGCGATGTTCTTGGGGGGCTTGCCGTCCGAGGGGCGCTTGATGGCTCCGTCGGTCGGGCCGTGCGGGGAGGCCAGACGCTCCATTTGCATGTTGGAAATACAGTTGGCGACCTTGCCCGCGCCCAGGTTGCCCAGCCGGGTCACATCATAGGGCTTCCAGCCTGTGGCCAGGACGATCGACCCGACGGAAAGCTCGATGTCGCGCGCTTCTTCGTTCAGATCCAGGTTGGGATCGCGGGCCGCTTTGAGGCGGTCTTCGGCGGAGAGCACGGAAGGGTCCAGTACCCAGCGGGCCGGGAAGGCGAAGGGCATGGCCTGATAGAGCGCCTTGCGCTTGGCCAGGCCGAGCTCGAACTCGCTGCATGTTTCACCGGTCATGGCCGAGGCCGGAAGGGAGAAGTCGGCGCTGTGCGGCGCGGTGTGGCGCGGCTCGATATGCACCTTGACGGAGTAGTTTCCGGCCGAGCCGGAGACGTCTGTGACCTGCGCCTGGGTGAAAAACTTGATCCGCGGATTCTTCTTGATGCGCTGGAATTGGATTTCCAGGCCGCAAGAAGGCGGACAAAGCTTGGGGAAGTACTTGTTCAACTGGGCCGCCCGGCCCCCGAGCCAGGGGGTTTTTTCGACGATGAACACGTCGTAGCCGACTTCCGCGGCTTCCAGCGCGGCCGTCAAGCCGCTGAATCCGCCTCCGACGTCGAGAATGGCGCTCGACATCTCGGATATCCTCCCGTAGGGAAAGGGTCCACAAAAACCAGGGTACACGGCCTTCGGGCCAGGGGCCCGGCGTTTTCAGCCGAAGCGCCGCGACGAAGGGTGTTCGGGCATACGCAAACGACCCGAGCCAAGACAATAAGCGACCTTACTGCCCCGGCTCAGGCCATTTCTCCAGGCCGCACCGGACCGGGGGCGCCCGGCCTACTGTGCCGCAAGCCGTCGCCGTAAGCAAGGGGAAAAGAATGGGGGCCGCGCCGCGGCACGGCCCCCGGTTCATCTTAGGCGTCGGGAATGATCTGGTAGTAGGGCTTTTTGAAGATTTTAGTCTCGCCCTTCTTGGGATCATACTTGGAGTTGACGAAGCACTTCCACTTGGAGTCGTCCAGGCCCATGAAGTCGGCTCTGTAGTAAAAGCCGGGGTAACGGGATTCCTGGCGGAACTGGATGTGCTGCATGTGCAGGCGCACGGTCCACAGGCGGTGGTAGTTTTCCCAGCAGCGCAGCAGTTCGTGCAGGTCGCGGGCGGCCAGCTTGAGGGAGTCTTCCTCAAGCATTTTCATCAGGTGGAAGCCCGTCTGCAGAGCGGCTTCGGAGGTGGTGTAGTAGGTGCTGATGCCCCCGCCGTATTCATCGGTGCACTTGATGAGGCGCATCATGAAGTTCTTCGGCGAGATATACAGGGGGTTCACCACCGGGTCGGTGGAGGCGGACTTGCCTTCCATAGAGTTGTAGTACGGGCGGTAGATCAGTTTGGCCAAGTCGGCGGAGCTTTCTTGGATCGCCGGCTTGAAGTCCTTGTGATCGAGGCACCAACGGACCATCTGCTTGCCGCAGATACGGCCTTCGGCGTGCGAGCCGGAGGAGAACTTGTGGCCGGAGGCGCCCACGCCGTCGGCGCAGGTCCACAAACCGTTGACCGTGGTCATACGGTTGTAGATTTTACCGTTGTCGGCCTTGATTTTATAGTCCTCGGGCACCCAGGGCTCGTCCGGACCGGAAACCCAGATGCCGCAGCAGCCGGAGTGGGAGCCGAGCAGGTAGGGTTCGGTGGGCATGATTTCCGAGCCACGTTCTTCGGGCTGGATGTTCATGGAGGCCCACAGGTTGGCCTGGCCCACGCACATGTCGAGGAAGTCTTCCCAGGCCTCGGACTCGAGGTGTTTCTGCTGGGTGGCGTCCAGTTTGGCGAAGGTGGTCAGAAGGGCGGTCTTGGTGTCCATGTAGATGGGGCCGCGGCCTTCGCGCATTTCACGCAACATCATGTGGTTGCGTAGGCAGGTCGGGATGACGTGGCCCTTGGCATAGCCGCGATCTTCGTAGGGCTTCAGCATGGCGCGGTTGGTTTCGCAGTAGTCTTCGCCCTTGAAGTTGGTGGCTTTGGCCTTGAAGAGCAGGAACCAGGCGCCGACCGGGCCGTAGCCGTCCTTGAAGCGGGCGGGCACGAAGCGGTTTTCCATCATGGTCATT
>JAVBQP010000074.1:0-26281 GCA_031548905.1 Desulfovibrio sp.
ACCACGTTGAAGGGCATGTCGTACACCCAGGCGTCGGCGCGGTCGTTGGCCACTTCCAGGGCGCCGTCGGCCTCTTTTTCAAAGGTCTTGAACTGCGCCTTGGGCAGATAGCGCTTGACCGCCTCCTCTCCCGTGGTGCCCTGGCGGGAGACGACCTTGTATTGCGGGTCGTTGAGCTGTTCCCACGAGGTGATTTTGCCCTCGAACTTCTTATTCAGCAGGATGGATTGACCCACCACGATGTACGGATCGGAAAACCCGATCTTCAGGTTGCGTTCCTGAGTGATGGTCATGGCGCTCATGATCACGTCGATCTTGCCGGTCAGAAGGGCGGGAATCATCCCGTCGAAGTCCACGTTCACCGGCACGAATCTAACGCCCATGGACTTGGCGAGCTCGCGGCCCATGTCGATGTCGAAGCCGATATACGCGCCGCTTTTATCGGTCATTTCAAAGGGCATGTAGCCCGCGTCAAAACCCACGCGCAGTTCCCCGCGGGCAAGGATTTCGTTGATGGTGGACTTTTTGGCCAATTCAATGTCCGAGGCAAAGGCCGCGCCCGTGCCGAACACAAGGCAGAGCAGGGCGAGAACCAGTCTTTTCATACAACGCTCCTTAAAAATTGTTGTTCAAAACGGGCATGGCGGCCGCAACGGGCTCTTGCCGTTCCATCGGCCTGGAAGCGCTCAGTACTTTCCTTCGGTCAGCACTTCTTTGATCACCATTTCCTTACGGCAGACTTCGCACTTGGGGATGGATTCCTCCGGCAGGCAGATGATCCGGCGGCTGTCGCAAATGGGGCAGGCCACTTCGACGAACTCACGATCATAGCGGTCGGCAAAAGGGAATTTTTTCGGTCGTTCGGTGCCGGAGGCCATAGGTTCCTCATATGAAAATCGCCGCGACGCCCATGAAGGGCGTCGTCTCGGCGTACTGTGACATGAGTCGGGTCAAAGGGGAAGTACCTTATTGATCGCCAAGGCCGGTGAGCACGACCATCAGGCCGTAATGCCGTTCCTCCGGCTCAAAGCCCACGCGGCCGATGAGCTGGAAGCACTGGTCGTTATAGGTGAGACTCAGCTCTGTTTCCTGGTTGTCCGTGTTGACCACATCATAGCTGTATGAACCGGAAAAGCTGAAAGACGAGCCCAGGTCGATGCCCGCCCGCGTGGTCAGGTAGTTGTACTCCTGATCCCGGGTTCGCTTGTATTCATCGATTTCCGCCCGATAATCATAGCCGAAAAAGCCCCGGAAATTCTGGTAGGGCAGCTTGAAGCCGAACCCGCTCTGGTGCCGGGTGAACTCGTTCATGTAAGGCGACCAGTTGTTCTTGGTTGAAAAGCTCACGGTATCGGTAAGGGTGATGTCCAGATCAGCGAAAACATCCCCAAAGGGGCGACGTGGGTAGGTGTCGCGCTCGTCGTCGCGGTCGGCTTCGCGGTGGTCGTACCCCTGGCCCACGCGCAGACGGGCCAGATCGACATAGTCGGTTTCCAGGCGGGGCACGTCGTTGCCGTTTTCGTCTTTGCCCATGACCACCTTCTCGCGCTTGACCGTGAGCACGTTGGTCAGGGAGTAGACCAGCTCCGTGCGGGGCAGCAGTCGGTCGTTGTAGTCGTAGTACGGGTTGTCGTCCTGATCTTCCAGCGGGCGGTAGAAATATTCCAACCTGGGCTGGATGGAGTGGCGCATGGCCACATGGCGGCTCTGCCCGACGGATTCCGCCGTCAACGGCAGGGCGGGGGAAGATAAGGGGAACACGCGGGCGAATTCCGTCGCGCCGGCGATGTCGTACTCGAACAAAGTGCGGCCTTCGCTTTTTTCCCTGGGGGCGGAAGAAGAAGACGGCGCGCTGTGCGACGGGTTCTCGGTATCGTAAAAAGTCTGTCGTATGCCGGCATTGGAGATGATGCTGCCGAAGCGCGAAACCAGGGGCAGGGTCAAACGGGGGTTGACTTCATAGCGGGCGCCGCGAGTTCCGTTGCGGCGGTAATAATACCCGGCCTGACCCTGGGCGGCGAATTCAAGGGGCAGATCTTTCAGGATGCGGCCCTGGTGCCAGAAGGCGTCCAACTGCGGCAAGCGCTGCACGGTCGCATCTTCTTCCATGGGGGCGTTGCCGTGCCCGAAGCCGGGATCCTGGGTGTATTTGCCGGAAAGGGCCAGGCCGGCCCGTTCCCAGTCACGGGTCAGCAGTATCCCGCTGACGCGGTCCCGGTTTTTTTCCTGCAGGTCGCGCCGAAAGAGAGAAAACAGATCGGAGCGGGATCTTTTGAACCCGCCGAAATCGCTCTCGAATTCCGAGAGGTAATCCTGGTCGGAAACGTAATCCAGATCCGCCTTGAAGCGCCAGTTCGGGTCGGGCAGGAGGGTATCGTACATGCCGCGTATCCACCAGCGCTCGGGATTGGTGCGCCTGAGATCGTCGTCCGTGAAGTCGCCCCTGTCGACACTGTCGTTGGTCTTGTTGTCGTAGAGCCAGTCAAAGCGGACCCAGCCCATCGAGTCGCTGTCCGGCCGGACTCGGTACTGGATGCCGTGCATGAAGCCGCGCAGATCCATGAATTGCTCGTTGAGGGTCAGGTCGCTGCGCTCGTCGATGGCCCAGAAAAAAGGCTGGTTGTAGTATAAGCCCTTGCTGGAACTGACGCCGTATTGCGGGGTGAGAAAACCCGTCTGCCGGGAGGTTTTTGTGGGAACGATAAAATAGGGCGCGTACGCCACCGGGGTATCTTTGACCTGGAAGGCGGAATGCGACAGGCGCGCGTAGCCGTCGATTTCCACCACGGCTTCTTCGGCGACGATGGACCAGGCCGGAACATCACCGTCACACGTGGTGACCTTGGCGTTCTTGAAGCTGTAAACGTCGCCCCAGTGCTTGCTGATGTGTTCGCCGGAAAGATAGGTGTGCGGGCCTTCCATGAAGACCTGGCCCTTTTTCAGCCAGCCCACCCGGCTGCGCAGATCGAATTCGGCTTCCTCGGCCTTAAGCTCGTCGCGCCCGAGGCGCACCTGGACATGGCCTTTCAGATAAATCCACTTGGTGCTCATGTAGTAGCGCGCGTAATCCGCCTTCAGGTATTCGCCGCCCCGGCGCAGGTACACGTTGCCCTTGGCTTCAAGAACCTCCTCGTTGCTCAGGCTGGCAAGCGAATCCGCGGTCAGATCCCATTTGACCATCCGCTCGTCTTCCGTTTGCATGATCAGGGGGCTTTCCGCGGCCCGAGCCTGGCCGGGCCCGCACAGGATGAAAAGGACGAAACACAGGGCGTACAGGCAACAGGAGCAGGGTCCGCGCGTCATGAGAAGTGATATCCCGCTGGGTAAGAAGGTGAAGTATACGTTCAACTTGGTCAGTCTATCACAGGTTTCGTCAAAGGGAAAGAATGCCGCTTGTGCTTTACGCGCCTAGGGCGTATGGATCGGGGGTTCCGGCCTTGCCTGTGAGGCTTTGTGGGCCTTGCCCAAGAAGGAAATCACCGCAGCCGGGCGCGACTCGAAATTTCTTCAAGACATACTTCCATTTTTGCACCTTTTATCGGGGAGACGAAGATGACGCTGTCCATGCATATTCCCAGAGTTCATGTGACTCTCGACGCTGTGCGCGACAACTACCGCCTTGTGTGTTCGAAAGCCGAAGGCGAAGGCGGGCGCCTTTCCGCCTCGGCGGGAGGGGGAGTGTTGCCGTCCGTAATGCCGGTCATCAAATCCGATGCGTATGGACACGGGCAGATCGCCGTGGGCAAAGAGCTCGTTCAGGCCGGCGCCACGCTTATCGCCACCGGCAGCGTGTCCGAAGCCGCGCTCCTGCGTTCCGGCCTGGCCGGGGTGGGCTCCCCGCGCATCCTGTCCCTGCTCGGCACCGTGTGCCCCGAAGATATCGCCCTGGCCGCCGAATATGATATTATCCCCGTGGTGCAATGCTTTGAGCAGATCGAACTGTTCAAGGCCGCGCCCAAGCGCCCGCCGCTCATCGCGTTGAAGTGCCACACCGGCATGGCCCGCCTGGGCTTCAGCCTGCCGGACATGCCCCTGCTTATCGAGCGCCTCGGCGAATTGCGCGACGTGGAACCCGTGGCCCTGCTCACCCACTTCGCCACCGCCGACATGGACGACCGCCCGCAGGTGGTGGAAGAACAACTCGACCTATACTTGAAGATGCTCGCCCCCCTGCGGGCCAAATGGCCGAATCTGGCCGTTTCCGTCTGCAATTCCGCCGGCGCCCTGCTGGGCGACCTGATCACCAAACGGGTGGGGCCGCATATCCGCCGTCCCGGGCTTTCCCTATACGGGTGCAACCCCTTCCACGGCACATCCCTGGTCGAAAAGGGCGAGGGCCTGCGCCCGGCGATGGAGGTGATTACTCCGGTCATGACCCTGCGCGTTCTGGAAAAAGGCAAAACCATCGGGTACGGGCAGACCTTTACCGCGCCCAAGGATCTGCGGGTGGCGATCATCGCCGCCGGCTATGCGGACGGCTTCAGTCGTGGTTTCTCCAACAAGGGCATGGTTTGCATCAACGGCCGGCGCGCCCCGGTCATCGGTCGCGTCTCCATGCAGATGACCGCCGTGGATGTTTCCGACATCCCCGACGTGCGCGTGGGCGGCCCTGTCCACCTGCTCGGCGGCGAGGGCGAAGGCCGGGTTTCCGCCGACGACCTGGCCGCCGTCTGGGGCACCATCTCGTATGAGGTCATGTGCCTGTTCGGAATCAACGATAAGGTATACACCGGCGGTCGGTAGACACGACCGGGAGGGCGCATATGGCGGGAAAACGTCTGCTGATCGTAAGCGTTTCGGCCGGGCACGGGCACCTTCGGGCGGCCGAAGCGCTCTGCGCCGGGGTGCGGCGGTGGTTCCCGGAACATGAGGCCCGGCACGTGGATCTGATGACCCTGGTGCCGATTTTGTTCCGCAAGGCCTACAAGGACGCCTACCTGAAGCTGGTGCAAAAGCACCCGGCGATCTGGGGGTACCTGTACGCCCGCAGTGACCGCTCCGGTGCCGACGCGGCCCTGGCCAAGCTGCGCAAGGCCGTCGAGTCCGCCTGCAACCGGGAGCTGCTGAACATCATCCGCGAATACGGGCCCGACGCGGTCGTTTGCACCCATTTCATGCCCCTGCAGGTGCTCGCCCGCTGGAAGGCCGGGGGCAAGGTCGACCTGCCGGTATGGACCTGCGTCACCGACTACGTGGCCCACCGCTTCTGGCTGGAACCGGGGCAGGAGGGATACTTCACGGCCGGCGAAGAGAACGCCCGGCGCATGGCGGCCCGCGGGCTCGACCCGGAGCGCGTTTTCGTTACGGGTATTCCCATCGTGCCGGAGTTCCTGCCGCCCCCGGACGCGAACGAAGCCCGACGGGCCGCCGCCCGGCGCTTCGGGCTCGACCCGGAAGAAAAAACCGTCCTCCTCATGGGTGGCGGCGCCGGGGTCGGGGACATGCGCTCCCTGGCGGCCGCGCTGCTGGATCTGCCCGTCCGTTTCCGCCTTGTGGCCCTGGCCGGGAACAACCGGCCGCTGCTCGCGGAGTTGAAGGCTCTGGCGGCGGAGCGTCCCGGCCGCCTGCTTCCCCTCGGCTTCAGTAACGAAGTGCATCTGCTGCTCCAGGCCGCCGATCTGGTGGTCACCAAACCCGGTGGACTGACCACAGCCGAATGCCTGGCTCTCGGCAAGCCCATGCTGGTACATTCGCCGATTCCCGGCCAGGAGGAGCATAACGCCGATTTCCTTCTGGAAAACGGCGCGGCGTTCAAGGCGGTGGACATCGAAGGCCTGCTCTGGAAGGTCGGCCGCCTGTTGGAAGATACCGCCCTTCTGGAACGGCTTGCGCGGAACGCCGCAAGCCTCGGCAGACCCTATGCGGCGCGCGACATTCTGAGCAAGGTTTTGGCCCGGGCGTAGCCCCGCTTTGCGGATGTAATAAAGCGCCGTTCCCGGCCGGGAGCGGCGCTTTATCGTCTGTCGGCAGAGTATGGACGGATTATTCGGGGAAAGCGATCTCCACCCGTTCCTCGTCCTTGTCGGTGCAGCGTTCGACGGAACCGATGATCCAGGCATCCAGGTTCTGCGCCTTGATACGGTTGACGCATTCCTCAGCCTTGGCCGCGCTCATAATCACAATGTAGCCGATGCCGCAGTTGAAGACCTGGAACAGTTCCGGCAGGCTCAGGCCGCCCTACACGCCGAGCCACTGGAAGACAGGCGGCAGGGGCCAGGAGCCGTACTTGATCACGGCTTTGACCTGGGGGGGCAGAACGCGGGGGATGTTGTCGTAGAAACCGCCGCCGGTGACGTGGACCATGCCGGCAATGTCCATGTCGCGCATCAGGCTGCGCACATGGTCGGCGTAGATGATCGTGGGGGCCAGCAGCACGTCGGCCACGGTCTGCTCGGTGCCGGGGAAAATGGAGTCGCCCGTCAGACCGCTTTCGTCCAGGACTTTGCGGATCAGGGAATAACCGTTGGAGTGCGGCCCGGAGGAGGCCAGGCCGATGATCGCGTCCCCGACCTTGATGCTCGAGCCGTCGACAATCTTGTTGTTGGACACGATACCGACGCAAAAGCCGGCCAGATCGTATTCGCCGGGGGCGTACATGTCCGGCATTTCGGCGGTTTCCCCGCCCAGCAGGGCGCAGCCGGCCTGCCGGCAGCCGTCGGCCACGCCGGAAATCACGGCTTCGGCCGTGTCCACATCCAACTTGCCGGTGGCGAAGTAATCGAGGAAAAACAAGGGGCGGGCGCCCTGGACGAGAATATCGTTGGCGCTCATCGCAACCAGATCTATGCCCACGGTGGTGTGACGGTTGAAGGCGAAGGCCAGCTTGAGCTTGGTGCCAACCCCGTCGGTGGAGGCGACCAATACCGGCGACTCGATGTTGTCGATGTCCGGCTTGTACAGGCCGCCGAAACCGCCGATATCGGACAACACCCCGTGGGTGTGGGTTTTGGCCACCAGCTTCTTGATGCGGTCCACCAAAAGATTGCCCGCGGTTATGTCCACCCCGGCTTCGGCATAGGCCTGAGAGCGGGATGGGGCGGGTTTGCTCGACATGGAAAACTCCTTATTCCAACGTGAAAAAAACCGGAAACGGCTTTACAGCATACACACGCAAGGAGTACCCTGCCTTGCAGGCCGAACCGTCGACTTTTCAGGCGGTGCGGCACAATCTTCCGGTGTGAGGTGGAAAATGATAGCTGCTTTGTTCCGGTTCCGCAAGCGTCGGCGAAAGACCCTTTCAGTGGAACGTGCCGATGGGCCTCTTGAGGGAGAATACGGCCACGCCCGGCCGGGGCGGAGAAAAAAAATAACTCCCCTGCGGTCGTTGGGCGGGCTTCTCGTTTCGCTCTGCCTCGCGGTTGCGGCGCCTGGAACGGCCCCGGCGGCCGTGATCATGCAGACGGGCGACGAGCCGCCGGTCGGCATCGACGGCGGCGCACCCGGATTGGGACGGAATGAAATGCGGACCCCGCAGCGTTCCGTCAACGCCACGCAAGACCAGGCGCCCGACAACGTCACCGTGGTTGTGGACCCATACAACGCGGGCTACCCCTGGTTCTGGGTCAACCCGGTCCCACCGCCCCCGCCGAGACCGTACCCTCCCGGGCCGCCCCCCCGGCCGTATCCGCCGGGGCCCGGCCCCCACCCCGGACCGCATCCTCAGCCCGGCCCTTACCCTCCACATCCAGGGCCCCATCCGGGTCCGCAGCCCGGCCCGTATCCAGGGCCCGGGCCACACCCCCAGCCTGTGCCGCCGCAGCCCGGTTTCGGCGGGCACCCCGGCGGGTTCCGGCCCAACCCCGCGCCGTTCGGGGGCGGGCACTTTTTCTTCCACCGCTGAGCCGGCCCGAGCAGCGTTTTTTCCACGGGAGGAGCATGATTATTGTTTACACCGGGAATGGGAAAGGCAAAACATCGGCCTGCATCGGGCAGGCGATGCGGGCTCACGGCCGTGGGCTCGCGGTTGCTTTCGGGCAGTTGATGAAGCGGCCGGATCAGGCCGGCGAGCAACGGGTCTGCGCCGCCCTGTTCGGTTCACTGTTCAAGGCGGCCGGGCCGGGCTTTCTGCGCAGAGAAGAAGAACGCCCGCAACACCGGGAGGCCGCTGGAAAACTGCTCGCCTGGGCCGAGGGGCTGTTGCCGGAAATCGACATGCTGGTGCTGGATGAGGCCTTGTACGCCCTGGGCAAAGATCTTATCTGCCGGAGCGAGTTGGAGTGCCTCCTGAACTCGGCCGAGGCGGCTGATACCCATGTGGTGCTTTCCGGTCGGGGCGCGCCGGAGTGGCTGTGCGAGCGCGCGCACATGGTGACGGAAATGGTGGAGAGAAAGCATCCCTTCGCTTCCGGCCATAAGGCCGCGCCCGGCATCGAGTTTTAAAGCGACAGAGGTATAACCCGGGTAAAAAAACGGACTCCCCGTCGAATGGCGGGGAGTCCGTTTTTTTCAAAGAAGGAATCTCTATCTTCCGGAAAGCGAATCCCTGTTTTGGGGCGACCCAAGACCAGGCAGGGTGACCTTGGTTTCCGGGTCCGAAGACCGGGAGGTGCCGAGAGTCCCCCTGGTGCTCGGCACGGGGGGCGAGGCCGGATCCGAACTTTCAGCGGGCTGCACGTTCGGCGTATCGGCCTGGGGCGCTTCCGCGGCCGGCTGCTGCCTGTCGGCCGGGGTGGAAGGCTGCGCGGGAACCGGCTTTCCGGCCGGAGCCACGGGCCTGCCTACCGGAACAGGTCTGCCCACCGGAATCGGTTTGCCGGCGGATGCGTCCGGCACGGCGGGAATGACCGGGGCGTCGGCTTCCGGCTCGGCTGCTTCGGCCGCGCCGGCCTGCCCGCCGGAAATCTTACCGCCCAGAAGGATGGCCCGGCCTTCCCAGGGGCCGAGATTCAGGGTGACCGTGGTGCCGGAGACGGAATACCCGGCCTGCCCGCCCAGAGAACCGGCGCTGCCGGCCGCCTTGGCGATACCGGGAACTCCGGCCAGCGAGATGCTTTCCCTGGCGGGGCTGCGGTCGAAGTTGCAAACCGTAAGCACAAAACCGTTGTCGCCGGGCATCTTGGTGAGCAGGGCCACGGCTCCGCGCCCGTTGGTTTTGGGCCGGGCCGCAAGGCTGCCTTTGGAGATGCCGATCTGGTTGCGCAGGCGCAGGAAAGAACCGATGTCCTGCACGAAGGAGCCTTTCTTGAGGGCTTGAGCGTCGGCAGGCCCGTAGAGGGAAACGGTCCTGCCCATGCCCTTGGAGGTGACCACCCGGCCTTCATCGGCCATGGTCAGGGCATAGGCGCCGCGCACGGTGTCGGCCACGTTCCATTCTTCGGCGGAGCCGCTCATGCTGCTCCAGCCGATGGGCAGGGCGCCGACCAGATCCTGGCCGGAAAGCATCAACACGCCCGGCTGCATGGCTTTGAAGAGGATCAGGAGTTTGTGCCCCTTGGCGACCTCGGCCACTTTGTCGGCGGGCACGCTGCTTGCCTGCAGGCCGAGGGCGATGGCCGCGAGACCGGGGCCGTTGGAGTAAAGAGTGCCGTCGGCGAAGGGAACGGGATTCTGCCCGCCGACGGCGGCCCGCATACTTTGCAACGTATGCTGGCGCAGGCGTTCGGCTGCCTGCGTCGACGCGGCGAGTTCGCCCAGATGGGGCAGGGCGTAGCTGATGCCGTCCTGAGAGGGCATGACATGTACCAATCTGTTGGCCGGGAGCTTCAGGCGCAGCACTTCGTCACCCATGAAGCGGAGCAGGGTGGCATCGCCGGTGAGCAGGGCATGTTCGGCCGCCGGGGAAAAGGCGGCGTCAAAAACAAAGTCCGTATCGGAGTAAAGAACCCGGCGCATGGAGGAGAGGGAAACCTCCTGGTCGCGCAGCCAGGTCCAGCCGCCGTAGCGGTGCACTTCCCGGCTCATGGACTGGGCGGCGGAAAGCGCCGGGCCGAGGCTGTAAGGATTGCGCGCGGCCGCGCCCGAGGCCGGCTCCAGGCCGTGGAAGGCCTCAAACGGCAGGCCGATGAACGCCTGGCCGTGCAGGCCGACCTGGCGTACGGCGCTGCCGGAAAGAATGCGCGCCGCCGCCCGGGAGGGATCTTCCCAGTTGAGGACGGCATAGTGCGGGTTTTTGTGCCAGCGGTAAACCCAACGCCGGGTGGTGGCGTCCACGCCGCGCACTTCGCCCGTGGCCGCCCAGCCCGAGGGAATGCCCGCGGCGGTCATCTCGTCGAGCATGGCTTTGGGCAACAGACCCTTGGCGTTCAAAGCCGCAACCATCTCTTTCGAGAGGGCTGTGCCCTGCCATTCGTCTTCGGTGGCGGGCAGCAGGTTCCAGAGTTCTTTGGGAACTTCCACCATGCAGTAGGCGCCGGGGTATTCGCGCAGGTTTCGGGTGGCCAGGAAGAAGTCCGGTCCAAGGCCCGTGGCCCCGGGAATCAGGTCGGAGCCGAGCAGTGAGGTGCGCTCGGTCACCCCGGAGATGAGCCGTCGATATTGCGCGTCGTCGCCGGCGGCCTGAGAGAAGCCGTACTGCACGACGTCACCGCCGGAATGGCCCGTGCCTTCGGTTTTGGCCCAGACACCACCCGCGCCGCCGAGGGGCGCGACGTACATGCCCCGAGCCCCGACCTCGCGCATGGCCGTCCAGACGCCCCCGTCGGAAAGACGGCCGAAAGCGCCGCTGCGGGCATCGACAAGCAGGGTCAGGGGGTGGAAAGAAACCCAGGTGTCGGCATACGAGAGCAGGCCGTCGGGAGAATCCGCCCCGGCCGACCAGGCCAGTTGGCTGCCGGAAACGATTTTGGCCATGTCCACGGATTCCGCGAGCATGGATTTTCTTTCCAGATATTGCAGGTAGCCCGGGTCGGCCCGGGCGATGGGAATGCCCTCGCCCTCGGAGCCGGCATCCACCCGTTGCTTGTAAGGAGAACGCTCGCAACCGGGAAGGGTGAGACAAAGCATCACAATCCACAACAACAGAAACAAAATTCGTACGTCGGGACGCACTCGCATAAGGAAAGCTCCTTTGAAATC
Source organism: Desulfovibrio sp. (assembly GCA_031548905.1). GTDB lineage: Bacteria > Desulfobacterota > Desulfovibrionia > Desulfovibrionales > Desulfovibrionaceae > Frigididesulfovibrio. The sequence continues at coordinate 11,014 of JAVBQP010000074.1, forward strand.
CACTGTGCAGTAACGGGTACACATAAAATGTGGGGCTAGATAACACAAAAATACCGCTTGAGCAATATGTTGCGGCCGTTGCGTCAAAAGAGGCTTTCAGATAGAGAGGCAGAGGCGATGTCCGGCGGCTTCCGAGATTGAGGGCTTGCCTTAAAGGCTTTCCAGCCGCAAATAGGTCTCGCCTTCGGCCGTGAACACGGTAAAAGCCCCAAATTCGAACAGGCCGTAAGCCGCCGGGTGGTCTTCCTTGGGGAAGGTCAAGGAACCGGGGTTGCACAGGGCGATGCCGTCCCGCATATGGGCTTGGGGGATGTGCGTGTGCCCGTATAGAAAAACGTCGCCTTCACCGAGCCGAGGCAGGGCGTCCGGGGTGTGGACATGCCCGTGGGTGGCGAAAATCCGCAGGCCGTCGACCATGAGCCAGGCGAAATCGGGGGCCAGGGGAAAGGGCAGGAGGCTTTTATCCACCTCACTGTCGCAATTGCCCGTGACCGCGATGATCCTCACGGGCAGAGAACCCAGGACGTTGGCCGTTGCCGCCGGGTCGTAGCCTTCCGGAATGGGATTGCGCGGCCCGTGGTAGAGCAGGTCGCCGAGCAGGATCACGGTCTCGGAGCGGTGCCGTTCCACCAGTTCCCGAACCAGCCGGGCCGTGGGCAGGCAGCCGTGGATGTCGCCAAAAACCAACATGCGCATGGGCGGGCGCTCTTTTCTCAGGCGGCCGGGCCGTCCGGCGGCAGGGGCAGGGCTTCTTCCATAAGCAACACGGGGATCTCGTCGATCACCGGGTACACCACCCGGCAGGAGGAGCAGAGCATCCCTTCCGGGCCGGCGGTCGTCACGGCCAGGGGGCCGCGGCACTTGGGGCAGGCCAACAGGGCGAGGATATCGTCGTCCATATGAAAATCTCCTTACTGTCCGCTATGCGGGATGTAAGGAATACCACCGGCGGCGGTGCCGGGCAAGCGCTTGACGAGTGGTTTTTTATCGGAGGTAAGGAATGGCGGGGCGCAGCATAGATTTGCATACGCATTCAACGGCGTCGGACGGGAGCGATTCGCCCGCCGATCTGGTGCGCAACGCGGCCCGGGTCGGTTTGCGGGCCCTGGCCTTGACCGACCACGACACGCTTTCCGGCCTGGCCGAAGCGGAAGCGGAAGCGGCCGGCCTGGGCGTAGAACTGGTGCGCGGGTGCGAAATCGCCGTACGTCACGACGGTGACGAATTGCATATCCTGGGCCTCTTTATTCCGGCCCATCCTTCAAAGACGCTGGAGGAAGCCCTGGCCGGCGAGCGCGGCCGCAGAGGCAGGCGCAACGCGGCCATGTTGGCCCGTCTGCTGGAACTCGGCCTGGAAATCACCGAAGAAGAACTGAACAGCGCGGCCGGCGGCGAGGTGGTGGGGCGGCCGCACATGGCCTCGGCCATGCTGGCCCGGCGGTACGTGGGCACACGCGCGGAGGCTTTCGAGCGCTATATCGGGCGCGACGGCTCGGCCTTTGTGCCGCGCGGCCTGCTTTCCCCCGAAGAAGGCATCGGCCTGTTACGGGCTTCCGGCGCGTTGACGATTCTGGCCCACCCATGTCTTTCTCCGGCGATGACCCCGGAACGCCTGCGGGCCTGTCTGGCTGAGCTGACATCCTACGGCTTGGGCGCCGTGGAAGCCTACCACAGCTCGCATGGCAACGCGGCTGTGCGCGTCTGCCTGGAGTGCGCGAAACACTTCGGTCTGGGCGTGTCCGGCGGTTCGGATTACCACGGCGCGGCAAAGGTCGGGCTCCGCCTGGGCCGCGCCGGCGGCGGCATGAACATCCCTGCCTGGATTCTGGACGATCTCAAGGAACTGCATCACAAAACATCGCGCCCGCCGGCCCCGTAGACAGTCTCGGGGCCGGCTGTTCCTTATCCAGACGCTCGAGCGCTCCGGCCGCCGCGGCCTCGGCCGAGGCGAAAGCCCAGTGCAGGTTGAAGCCCCCCAGCCGGCCGACGACATCCAACACTTCCCCGCAGAAAAACAACCCCGGCGCCTGGGAGCTTTCCATGCTTTTGGAGGAAACCTCGCGCGTGTCCACACCGCCGCGCGCGGCCTCGGCTTTGCGGAAGTCCTCCGTGCCCACGGGGCGGGTCCGGTGCTCGTGCGCGGCCCGGCACAGGGCATCCCTCGCCGGCCTGGAAAGCTCCGCCGACCGCCTGTCGGCGAGTTCCGGCGGGCACAGGGCCTCGGCCAGGCGATCCGGCAGAAGGCGTTTGAGCAGCCCGAGACAGGAGACGGGGCCGGCTTTTTCCAACAGACCGGCCAGGGGCGTACCGGGAAGAAAATCGAGGCTCAACTCGTCATCCGGTTCCAGGTAGACGGAGGCCTGCAACCCGGCAGGGCCGCTGAACCCCTTGTGGGTGAAGAGCAAGGAAAGGTTCTCGGCCGGCAGGGCGGCCTTGGCGGGAAGGCCTTTCGCGCCGCCCGCCGGCAAACGGCGCACGGAGGCGTTCACGCTGATACCCTGCAAGCCGCGCAGGGGGGAAGCGTCCGGCAGCGCGATACCGGCCAGAGCGGGGCGCGGCGGGATGATCCGGTGCCCCAGGGAGCCGGCGAGTTCCAGGCCCCGGACGCTTGCCCCGGCTTGGGGCCAGGCCGCGTTGCCGAGGGCGATGATCAGAACGCGCCCGGTGAGGGCTTCCCGCGAGGTACGGACAAGAAACCCGCCCCCGGGGAGCCGCTCCACGCCGGAGATCGAGCGGGAAAAGCGCAGGCCGCAGCCTTGCGCGCCCCGCACAAGCAGCTCGACGACATCCTGGGCGGAGCGCCGGCAGAATATCTGGCTGTGGTCGCGCTCTTCCAGGGCGATACCGGCGTCTTCCAGGCGGCGGATGAGAGCCTCCGGGGTGAAGCGGGTCAGGGCGGAACGGCAAAAGACGGGATTCTCACCCCAATAATCTTCCCAAGTCAGGGCCAGGTTGGTAACGTTGCATTTGCCGCCGCCGCTCAGGCGAACCTTGCGGGCGGGCTCGGCCGCGTGATCGACGATGGCCGCGCGGCGTCCGGAGGCGGCAAGGACCGCGCCGCACCACAGCCCGGCGGCCCCGGCTCCCAGAATCACGGCATCGTAAGCAATCGGCGTCATGGCGCCTTTTTACCCCAAAAGCTCCCGTTGCCAAAGCTGTTTTTCAAGCAGGCGGACGAATGAGTCCTGATCCCGGAGGTTTTCATGCCCTGTGTGCCGGTTGCCGGCTATCACGCCCCCTTCTGGCTCCGTGGCGGCCGGATGCAGACTATAGCCCCGGTGCTGCTGCACCGCGCTCCGGCCGTTTCCCTGCGCCGGGAAATTGTGGAAACCCCGGATGACGATTTCTTTGAGGTCGATTTTTCCCACGCCGAGGGTGAGGTGCGGGGCGTCGCCATCGTCTCGCACGGGCTGGAAGGCCACTCCCACCGTTCGTACATGCTCGGCATGTGCCGCGCCCTGCATTCCATCGGGCTGGACTGCGCCCTGCGCAACTTTCGGGGGTGCGGCGGGCGCATGAACCGCCGTCCTTTTCTTTACCACAGCGGGCAGACGGACGATCTGCGTACCCTGGTCGCATATTGCCTCGCCCTCGGCTATAAGCGCATCGTTCTGGTCGGCTTCAGCATGGGCGGCAATCAAACCCTCAAGTATCTGGGAGAGGATCCGACGCGGGTTCCGGCGGAAGTTCGGGCCGCGGCCGTGTTTTCCGTGCCGGTGGACCTGACCTCCTGCGCCGAGGTTTTAGATAACCCTTCCAACTCATTGTATATGTGGTATTTTTTGAAAACCCTGCGCCTCAAGGTACGGGAAAAACACCGCATCTTCCCGGATCTCTACCCCTTGGCCGGGCTGGAAGCGATCCGCACCTTCGCGGAGTTTGACGGACGTTATACCGCGCCCCTGAACGGATTCGCCTCGGCGGCGGACTATTGGCGCCGGGCCTCCAGTTTGCCGTTTTTGGCCGGGATCTCCGTCCCCACTCTCCTGGTCAACGCCCGTAATGATCCCTTTCTGGCTCCCCCCTGCTTCCCGGTGGAGGCGGCCGAACGCTCCGCCTTCCTGCACCTGGAGCGCCCGGAAGAGGGCGGGCATCTCGGCTTTGTGACGACCCCGACCGGGCCGCTGTGGTTGGAAGCGAGGGCCGCCGAGTTTCTTCAGGATTATATATAAACCGTCGCTTGAGGTTTGTCGTGCCGCATTCCTTCCCGCATTGGATCTGGACGTCAAAAAAGGAAAACCGTAAGGTACGCGGAGCGTTCAGGCCGCAGGCGCATCCTGCATGGTTCGCCATAGCTGTAAGAAATCGCTCAAGGAGGCCCGATGCACGTTCTTTTTGTCGACGACGAACCCGATTTTCTGGAACTCATGGAAAAACGTCTGGGCAAGCGCGGGTTCACCGTGACCACGGCGCCAGGCGGTGAGCAGGCTCTTGCGCTGCTTGATTCCGGCGCTTCTTTCGATGCCATGGTCCTGGACGTGAAAATGCCGGGAATGGACGGCATCGAGGTGCTGCGCAGGGTCAAGAGCAAGCTGCCCGCCCTGCCCGTGGTGCTGCTCACCGGCCATGCCAGCGTGGAGTCGGCCATGACCGGGGTGGAAATCGGCGCTGTGGACTACGTGTTGAAGCCCGTTCCCCTCAATGACCTGATCGCGCGTTTGCGGGACTTGACCGCCGCCAAAGCCTGACGATGAGGCCGGCATGAGCATTTTTCGCGCCTTTGGTTCCCTTTTCCAGAAAGACCGCGTGGCCGGCGAGGAGGAACTCCGCCGGGAGGAAGCCGTCCGGGCCGCCTTCAAAGCGCGGTGCGCCCGCTTCAAGGCCCTTCTCTCCGCCAACAAGCGCGCCCTCGGGGCTATGGCCGGGCTTGAAGAAGCCATGCGCGGCGAGCGGTTCTTCAGCCTGACCTTCGTGCGGGCGGGTTGCACTACGGTTCTGACCAATGTCTACAATATGGTCAGAAGTCTGAACGAGTTGTGCGACAACGCTTACGCCCCCCTTGTCGAGCGCATTCAAGAAATCGGCGCGGCCATCACCGCCGACCTGGAACCCAAAGGCCACGCCGAAAGCGGCCCCCTGGTTTTGCCCCTTGAAGAGGCGGGATTCGCCCTGTCCCATGAGGTCGGCGGCAAAATGGCGTCTCTGGGAGAAGCCCGCCGTAATCTGAGCCAGGATATTCCCGACGGGTTCGTGATCACCGCGGCCGGGTTCCGGCGTTTCATCGAGGCGAACAATCTGCAGGAAGAAATAGCCCGCCGCGGCCAGTTGATTGATCCCTCCAATCTTCAGGAGGTGTTCGAGCTCAGCGACTCGTTGCAGAAGCTGCTCGAGTCCGCTCCCGTGCCGGCCGATCTCGCGGCCGCCATCAACGAATACGCCGGGCGCATCACGGCCGGCAGGCCCGAGGCGCGTTTCGCCGTGCGCAGCAGCGCCATCGGCGAGGACGCCCAAGGCGCTTCCTTTGCCGGCCAGTACCGCACCGAGTTGAACGTGGCCCCGGAGCACCTGGTGGGCACCTTTCGCACCATTGCGGCCGGTAAATACAGCGTCACGGCCATGACCTACCGCTTCAACCGAGGCATTCCGGATCACGAAGTGCCCATGTGCGTGGGCTGCCTGCTGATGATCGACGCCTTGTCCGGCGGCGTGGCCTACAGCCGCGATCCCTTGGGCGACCCCCGCTCGGTTTTGATCAATGCGGTTCCCGGCCTGCCCAAAAGCGTGGTGGACGGCACCGGTGAAGTGGATGTTTACCGGGTCTCCCGCGAGGTTCCCCACACCGTGACCGAGCGCTCCATCGGGCGCAGGGCAAGCCGGCTGGCCTGCGATCGGGTGGAGGGCATCGTTGAAGTTCCCCTGTCGGAGCAAGAAGCCGCGACCCCCAGCCTGACGGACGAGCAAGCTCTGGAAGTGGCCCGTCTGACCCTTGGGTTGGAAAGTTTTTACGGCACCCCCCAGGATGTGGAGTGGGCCTATGCGCCGGACGGCCGCCTGCTGCTCCTGCAGAGCCGGGCCCTGCCGGGCGCGGATCTCGGAGCGCACCTGCACGAGCCGCCGGAAGGGGCGGAACAGCTTGCGGAGGGCGGAGTCTGCGCCGCGCCCGGGGCCGGGTCCGGCAAGGTGTTTTTCTTGCGCCGCAACGCGGACATGTTGCGCTTCCCGTCCGGTTCGGTGTTGGTGGTGGAGCAGGCCCACGCCCGCTGGGCACCCGTTCTCGGCCGGGCCGCCGCCGTTGTGGCCGGGGCCGGCGGCGCGGCCGGGCACCTGGCCGGGGTGGCCCGCGAGTATGGCGTTCCGGCCCTGTTCGCCCTGCCCGGGGCGCTGGATATTCTCAAAGAAGGCATGGAAATCACCGTGGATGCGGACGCCCGGCGCGTTTTCGCCGGCCGGGTGGAGGAACTGCTCCAAGGCAACGCCATGCCGCGCAGACTGTTCGCCGGCTCGCCCGTGCACACGGTCCTGGCCAAGGTGGTGCAGCATATCGTTCCCCTCAATCTGCTGTACCCGGACGCCCCGACCTTTGCGCCGGCCTACTGCCGCACCCTGCACGACATCACTCGCTTTTGCCATGAAAAGGCCGTGGAAGAAATGTTCCGCCTGGACGAGAACATCTTTTCCGGCCGCTGCGGCAAGCAGTTGAAGTATAAGGGCGCCAAACTGCAATACTTTGTCGTCAACCTGGAGAACGGCTTCTGCCAGACTGTTGACGGCCGCTATGTGGATATCGACCAGATTTGCAGTCTGCCGATGCGGGCCTTGTGGAACGGAATGATCGCCATCCCCTGGAGCGGGCCGCCCTCGGCCTCGGCCAGGGGGTTCCTCTCGGTCATGGCCGAAAGCGCCGCCAACCCGGAGCTGGAGATCACCAACGCCTCCACCCGGATGTTGCGCAATTACTTTATGATCGACCGCCATTACTGCAACCTCCAGGCCAGTTTCGGCTACCACTTTTGTACTGTGGAGGCCCAGACGGGCGAGAGCGAGCAGGAAAACTACGTGAGCTTCCACTTCAAGGGCGGGGCGGCCAACTTGGCCCGGCGCAAACTGCGGGTGCAGGCCGTGGCGGACGTCCTGGCCGAAAACGGCTTTATCGTGGACGTGCGGGAAGATACCCTTTCAGCCCGGGCCGAGGAGCAGCCTGCCGACGAAGCCCTGGACCTGCTGCGGATCATCGGTTTTCTGCTGGTGCATACCCGGCAGATGGACGCGGCCCTGCACCGCGAGGACTCGCGCGTCTCATTCGCGGACCAGTTGCGCAAAGGTATCGCTGAAATTTTGAAGATGGATCGAGAAACGGCGTGAACGCCTTTGAGGCCATAGCCCTCGTCGCCGAGGAAAAAATCCGGGAGGCCGAACGCCGGGGCATGTTCGACAATCTGCCCGGCGCGGGAAAGCCGCTGCTCCTGGAGGATGACTCGCATATCGCCCCCGAACTGCGCATGGCCTATACCATTCTAAAAAACAGCGGTCACCTGGAGTCTGAAAACCGGGTGTCTAGCTAATATACAAAAAGTATCCAAATATACCGGAAAGTATGCAAAAAGCAGGTTCCAGACCTGATTTCCCCAATAAAAAAAGGACTCAGGTTTTATCCTAAGTCCTTTATTTTATTATGGAGCCGCCTGTCAGAATTGAACTGACGACCTAGTGATTACGAATCACTCGCTCTACCAACTGAGCCAAGGCGGCAAATCCCTAAAATTACTTAAATTTTTGTGCCCTCTTCGGCTGAATACTGTATTTACGAATCAGCTGCTCTACCATCTGAGCTAAGTCGGCTTGTCGTAGGGGCATGATATACGGCAAAGCCGACGGAAAAGTCAAGAACCGACTGCGATAAAGAAGCCATAAACGCCTTTTCCCGTAGCCGGGCACGTTCTCACTCTCTCAGAAGAAATAAAGCCGATCGATGCGCCCAGCCTTCAGGCGAGGTGTGTCGGAGCCGTTCCAGAGTCGTCCTTGACGTCGCGCTTCGGGATGGTCATTGTATGTCCGACAACAACCAGTTTTACCGGAGGTGCGCGTGCGGGCGCTTGCGTTTTTTCTGTTTCCGGCCCTTGAATTGTATCTTCTGGTCCAGGCCGGAAGCCTGATCGGCGCCTTGGGAGTGGTGGCGGAGGTGTTCGCTTCCGCGGCTCTCGGCATTGCGGTTTTACGCTTTCAGGGCAGACAGACCCTTTCCTCCGTTCAGGAAGAGCTCCACGCCGGGCGTATGCCCCAGGATCTCCTGCTGGACAACCTTCTGGTGTTTTTCGCCGGTATTCTGCTGATTGTTCCCGGCCTTCTTTCCGACACTCTGGGCCTGCTCCTGCTGGTCTCGCCCCTGCGGACCCTGTTTCGTCTGCGCCTTGTCGCCTGGCTTACAACCCGGCAGAGTGCCGGCTCGTTCCGCAGCGGCTCCGTATTCATCTATCGGAGTGGCGACTTGCGGCAGGAAGATGTCGGAAGAGAGGAGGGCGACGACGGTGTCATCGACATCTCCGCCGAGCCGCCGGCCCCTGCTTCCGATGAAGATGCCCGCAAGGACGAGCGCTCGTGAGTCTTGCCGGCCGGCCGGCCCTCGCGCCGTTCCGGGCCCGTCGCCGGCGGGCGGATCCCACAGTGGCGGCCCGGACGAGGGCCGGCACCATCCTCTGGCTGCCGCGCGTCGGCGGGGCCGCCCCCCTTCGCCGTGCGCCCACCGGCAGCCGCCGTTACTGGCGAGATATTCTTCCCGCCCTGTGCGGCAATGAGCCGGTATCTGAAAGACGCCTCAACCTGATGATTCTGGTCCTGTCCGCCAAGCGGATCCCCCACCTGTGCAAGCAGCCCACCCGGCGTGCGTCTGCGCTGCTGGTTCCGGCGGTCTATGAATTGGCCGCGCGACGCGAGATTACCGCTTTCGAGGCCGAGCGCCTGAACCGGTGGAGCATTCCGGTGCCCTCGGCCGGCCGGCCGGCGGTCATGTTGGGCTTTTTCCTGCTGCTGATCCTCTGGCACGGCCTGCGGCTGCACTGGTTCACCTTTCGCCTGCCGGACCCGCCTTTCCCCTCCGACCCCGCGGCCTGGCCGGGGGCATTCGGGTTGGACGTTTACCGGGTCACGGTTTTCGGCGAGTGGTGGCGGGCTCTCACGGCGTTGTTCCTCCATGCGGACGCGGATCACCTGTTTTCCAACGTGGGGTTCGGGCTGGTGTTTTTCTGGGCCCTGAACCGGCGCATCGGCCCGGGGCCGGGGTTCGCCTTCGCGCTTGCAGCGGGCTTTCTCGGCAACATCTGCAATGCCTTGGTCAAACCGGTCTCTGTGGTCAGCCTCGGGTTTTCCACGGCCCTGTTCGGCGCGGTAGGGGTTCTGAGCGGCGTGTGCGCCTGTGATGCCCTTAAAGGGGCATTCTCTCGGGCCGACTTACGCCGTTTTCTCCTGCCGGCTGCGGCCGGCCTGGCCTTTCTGGCCATGCTGGGCGGAGGTGGAGAGGCCCGCACCGATTACGCGGCCCACATCTTTGGTTTTTGCGCGGGGTTTATCCTGGGCGGGCCGGCTGCCTGGCTTGATGGCTTTGCGCGGCAGCAATCGCCAAGACACGCCAAGCTCCTGGCCGGGTCAGTCGGAGTCGGGGCGGCGCTTGTTGTTGTTTTGGCCTGGATCTGGGGCGTCGCCTAAATAAATTACGAGGAGCCATTTTCCTTATCTTTCACCTTTGGATGACCGGGGTAAGGCCATAAGCGAAAAAAAAGTCCCTCATATACGAAATATGAGGGACTTTTTTCGGGCGGGAGCTTTCTCTTTTGTTGTTCGTACTCGACGTTGAGAGGGGACATGGCGAAATAAATTTAGCCCATAATGTAAATTATGTTAACTTTGCTATTAAAAAAGAAGTCCAAGGAACCGTGGAACCGTCGGAAGTTTCAATCCGCGCTTTTGCTTGCTCTTCGCAGCTCTTCTTGAAACCTGGTGAACACCGCTTCATAATGTCCGAGAAACCGTGTGAGTTCTTCCACTTCATAGGAATGGTTCTGGGCTTTGCGAATTTCCAGAAGCTCCTGAAAAGCCAACGGAATGTTGGCAAGGCGCATGGCCCGGCGCAGAAAGCGTTCCGCTCTGTCGAGCCGGTCGCTCCGCCGAGCGGTCGTGGCCCGCATGACCTGAATCCCTCCATGCAGCGGATCCAACAAGCTTGCGTGACACAGGCAGATAGCGGCTTTTTCCAGCTCTCCGGCTCCAAGCAGATGCATGGTTGCTGCCATATAATCGGAAATGTCCCGTTTGGCCGGGAGGAATGCCGTCGCTTCCGGCACTGCCGGCATCTTCAGGGCGGCTCGCAGGGCCGGCAAAAAACGGGCGGCGGAACGATCCTCCACCGTTTCCCATCGGGTTTGCGTATAAAAGGATTCAAGGCGGCGCGGCTGCTCTTCTTGAATATCCGCCCTTCCCCGGCGGATTTTTTCCTCGTAGTCCTGCTGTGAACGGTAAAAGTAATGGTTTACCTGCGCCAACTTTCCGGAATACCAGGTAAAGGGCGAATCGGCCGGAACGGGCATGTGCTCTTCATTCACATGATACTCGCCCGGCTTGTAGAGAAAGCTGTGCGGCGTATACGGGCTGCGGGTGCGGGACGGATCCACCACGGATTTAAAGTGGATGTTATGCGAGGTATCGGCTGTAATCCGTTGCGTATATCCCGCGACAACGCCGTCTTTGGGGCGCTTGAGATGGCCGTTGGAAGAAAACACCCGCCAGGGAATGGCCAGGCCGGCGTATTCCTCGAACTCCGAAAGCATGGGCCGGAGATCCGAATCTTGGAGAGGGACCAAAAATTCGTCGATGTCGATAAAACCAAGCCAGCGGCATTCCGGGCCAAACTGCCGCAAACAGTCACGGTATGCGGGCATTTGCGCCGGCGAGCCTTCAATGCGGCGTATGGTCAGGCGATTTTCGGGAACATAGTCGCGCAGGATTTTTTCCACCGGAACTTTGCTCATGTTGTCGTACACATAGAAGTGCTCGACGCCAAGCAGGCTGTGGAATGCGATCCATTCCTTGAGGAACGGGGCTTCATCTTTGACGATGCAGCACAGCGCGAGATAGTGCATGGACAAACGCCCCGGGAATAAGCGACTGTTTCAAGCGTGAAAGTATTTAGAGACGGAAAGACTCTCCAAGATATACGCGTCTGGCCTTGGGATCCGCGACCAACTCTTCCGGGGTGCCGTTCAGAATGACTCCGCCCTCATACATCAAGTAGGCTCGGTCACAGATATGCAGGGTCTCGCGGACGTTGTGGTCGGAAATCAGCACGCCGATGCCGCGTTTGGTCAGATCTTTAATCAACACTTGAATATCGTCCACAGCCAGGGGATCGATGCCCGCGAAGGGTTCGTCCAGAAGCACGAACTGGGGTTCGCGAATCAGGGCCCGGGCTATTTCCAGGCGCCGGCGCTCCCCCCCGGACAGAAACGAGGCCTTGGAATCACGCAGCCGGGCGATGTTGAAATCTTCAAGCAGTTCTTCCGCTTTCGCTTTTTGCTCGGCCCGGGACAAGCTGGTGTACTCCAGAACGATGCGCAAATTGTCCATAACCGACAGGCGCTTGAAGACCGAGCTTTCCTGCGGCAGGTACGAAAGCCCCTGCCGGGCCCGCTCATGCAGGGGCAGGGTCGCGATATCCCGCCCGTTCAGCAGCACCTTCCCGGTTGTGGGTTTTTGAATGCCGATAACCATATAGAAGGTGGTGGTTTTGCCCGCCCCGTTGGGACCGAGCAGGCCCACCACTTCACCCCGGCGCACCTCAAGGGAGACGCCCCGGACAACTTCTTTGTCCCCGTAGCGTTTGTGCAGATCAATTGTCTGCAACACTCCGGCTTCGACGTTCACGGTTTTTCCTTTTTGTCGGGCGAGAGAGGGTTGCCGCCGTTCGTGTGATCCGGGGCCGAGAAGGTGGCGTTGGGCCGGGCGACCTCGCTGCGGCCGCTTTTCATGTAATGGGAGATGGTTATGCCCCGGATCACGTTGTCTTTCTGCCGGAGCACGGGGTTGTCTTCCATCACGAACAGGTCTTTGGCCGCGTAATAGGTGGCCTTGCCGCAGGTGCCTTCTTTGTCTTCGCTTTTCATGCGCACATGTCCCAACGCCACGATCTTGTCGATCCGCCCCGCTTTCATGCCTTCCACATCATCCGAGGCGGGAGCCGCTCCGCCCTTTTGACTGCGGTCGAGATGGACGGTGAGCTTGTCGGACCACAATTCAAAATCCGGCCGTTTGACATGCACGGAATCGGAAAACACCACGGTTTGCTTGTCCGCGTTGTATTCCATCTTCGCGGCGCTGATATTGGTGGGCACCGTGCCCGCTTCCGCGGCCAGGGCGCCGGTGGCGAAACAAAGAAAAAAAAGCGCGGCGGAAAGGTATCGCATGGGCCGCATTACTCCTGTTTGGGGGCCGGCGACAATATACCGGCCGGGGATTGCTGAAACTCGATTTGTATATCCCCTTCGGCTTCCACTACCCTGTCTTCCATGCGCCAGACAACGCGATTCGCGCTGCCGCTCATATCGGGATTGTGAAATGACGCGCCTTCGGGAAAGGTCATGGTTTTATCGGCGCCGTTGTAGACCAGCAGGCCACCGGTCAGGCTGCGGTCCTCCAAGGTCGCGGAGACATGCCCGACAAAACGCAGGATCTGATTTTTCTGGTCGATATCGCCGGTATCGGCGTCCACGTGCAGTTCCTGGTTGTCCGGGGGCATGTAATAGACCAGGCGGGGCTTTTCAACGGAAATCAAGCCGTCCTTTTGGGCCATGCCGGCCCAGGACGCCTTGAGCCGCCAGATTTCAAGGCCTTTTTCACCTTGGCTCAGGGTGATTGCCTTCAGGGCCAGACTGACGGAGTCCGTTTTCTCGCCCTCGCCCGTGGAGGATGGCCGGCGGATGTCTTGCGGCGCCTGCGCGGGCGGCTGCTCCGCATCCGGCCAAAAGTGTACTCCCGCAAGAACAGCGGCAACCAGGATCGCCGCAAGGCCAAGGCGCTTCAGCACGGTTCGGTCCAAGCCGCGAGCACGGCCTCGTATTTGCCCTGAGCCATGAGCAGCAGGCGGATGATCTCGCGCACCGCACCCCGGCCGCCGTGGGTGGTGGTCACATACGAGGCCGCCGTCTTCACTTCCGGCTGGGCGTTGGCCACGGCCAGGGGCAGGCCGACCAGGGACATGACCGAAAGATCCACCCAGTCGTCGCCCAGATAGGCGACTTCGGACCAGTCCAGACTATATTTTTCACGAATGGAGTTCAGGCAGTCGCGTTTATCCAGAAAGCCCGCGTGGTAATCCTCGATCTTCAGGTCGCGCATCCGCGCTTCCACGGCCTTGGACTTGAGGCCGGTAATCACGGCCACGGTGATGCCGGCTTTCATGGCGATTTTGATACCCAGACCGTCCTGCACGTCAAAGCGCTTCATCACCTGATTTTGCAGATCGTAATACAGGCCGCCGTCAGTCAGCACGCCGTCCACATCCAGAACCAGCAGCTTGACGCCGGCAGCAGCCTTTTCAGGAAAAAACAGGGCGCCCAGGTTATGGCTCATCGAACAGTCTCCAAGCGGCCGCAAGTTGCGCGAGCAAGGCCGGCAGATCGTTCAGGTTCAGGCTGTTGGGGCCGTCGCACAGGGCGTTGTCCGGGTCCGGGTGGCATTCCATGAACACGCCGGAGGCTCCGGCGGCTACGGCGGCGCGGGCCAAGGGCGCGATCATCCGCCGGTCGCCGCCCGAGGAGGCTCCCTGCCCGCCCGGCACCTGGGCCGAGTGGGTGGCGTCCATGACCAGAGGTACGCCGAGTTCCTTCATGAAGGTGAAGGAGCGCATGTCCACGACAAGATTGTTGTAGCCGAAGCATGAGCCGCGCTCGGTGAGCAGTATCCGGGAATTGCCCGCGTTGCGCAGCTTTGCCGTGACGTTGCCCATGTCCCAGGGGGCCAGGAACTGCCCTTTCTTCACGCTGACCACCCTGCCCGTCCGGGCGGCGGCTTCCAGAAGCGTCGTCTGCCGGCAGAGAAAGGCGGGGATTTGCAGGATGTCCACAGCTTCGGCCACGGGCGCGGCTTCGGCCGGCTCATGGATGTCGGTGATCACCGGCAGGCCGGTCTCCTCACGGATCCGGGCCAGCCATTCCACGCCACGGGCGAGGCCGGGCCCGCGAAAGCTCGAGGAGGACGAACGGTTGGCCTTGTCAAAGGAAGACTTGAACACGGCGAGCAACCCGGCGGCGGCGGCGGCCTCTTTGACCGCCTTGGCGGTTTCCAGGGCCAGTTCGAAACTCTCCAGCACGCAGGGGCCGGCGATGACGAAATGCCGGCCGCGAAGCTCGGCATAGAGGGCATCGGCCTTGTGCGCCGTATCGGGAGAGGCGTTCATTTTTTCCGCTGCTTTTTGGCCGCCGCGATAAACTCACGGAACAAGGGGTGCGGGTTCATAGGGTTGGACTTGAACTCCGGGTGGAACTGGCACCCCAGGAACCAGGGATGGTCCTTAAGTTCCACGATTTCCGCCAACTCCCCGTCCGGGGACAGGCCGCTGAAGGTCATACCGGCCTTTTTCAGGGTGTCCATATAGGCGTTGTTGAACTCGTAGCGGTGCCGGTGCCGCTCGTTGACCAGCTTTTTCCCGTAGGCCGCGAAGGCCAGGGAGCCTTCCGCCACCGTGCAGGGGTAAGCCCCCAGGCGCATGGTGCCGCCTTTGTCGGACTCGCAGGTGCGCTGCACCCGGCTCCCTTTGCGGTGATCGTACCATTCCTTCATCAAATAGATGACCTTGTCGGCCGTCAGGGGGTTGAACTCTTCGGAATCGGCCTTTTCCAACCCGGCCACATTGCGCGCGAATTCAATGACCGCGCACTGCATACCGAGACAGATGCCGAAATACGGAATTTTATTTTCCCTGGCGTGGCGCACGGTCAGGATCTTGCCCTCCACCCCGCGCTCGCCGAAGCCGCCCGGCACCAGGATGCCGTCCAGGCCGGAAAGGATGCTCTCCGCCGTCGCGGGCGTGACTTCCTCGGAATTGACGTACTTGAGCTCCACGGCCGTGCGGTTGGCCACGCCGCCGTGGACCAGGGCCTCATGCAGGCTTTTATAGGCCTCTTTCAGCTCCACGTACTTGCCCACGATTCCGATGGTCACCCGGCCTTCGGGGTGTGTCAGGGTATGCACCAGGTTGCGCCAGGGCTCGAGCTCCGGGTTTTTGGCCGGCAGGCGCAGCATGATCGCCACTTTCTGGTCCAGGCCTTCCCCATAATATTCAAGC
>JAVBQP010000055.1:0-68727 GCA_031548905.1 Desulfovibrio sp.
GCAATGAAAAAGGGACGGCCGCCACGCCGTCCCTTTTTCATTCCGCCGCGCGAAGACACCTCACAACGGCAGAATCTTGCGGCCGAATTTCTCATTGATGATCAGGGCCGCGCCTTCATAAAAAGCGAAGAAGCCGCACAGAATGCCTTCAAAGCCGGCCGCGGTATGAATCTCGTGGCTGCCGGTGAAGTTGGCCAGGGCGAGCAGGGCGAACATCACGACCAGGGAACCGAAAACCAGCTTGCCGGCCGTGTTGCCCTTGAGGGTGCAGAAAAACAGCACCAGGGTGAACAGGCCCCAGAGGCCCAGGTAACAGCCCACGGCCGTGGGGTCGGAGGCGGGCAGGCCCATGACCGGAGCGCTCCAGAGAAAGACCAGGGTCAGCCAGAATGACCCGTACGAGGTGAAAGCCAGGCCGCCGAAGGTGTTGCCCTTTTTCCACTCCAGAATGCCGGCGATTATCTGGGCGATGCCGCCGTAAAACACGCCCATCCCCATGATCATGCCGTTCAGGGGGTAGAGCCCGGCATTGTGGATGTTCAGCAGAATGGTGGTCATGGCAAAGCCGAACAGGCCGAGGGGCGCCGGGTTCGCCCGCATCAGGGGGGAGTCGCTCATGGGATATCCTTGCAAAAATTGATTGTTTCCGTCCAGGCTCCGCCTTGTAGCCGAAGCGACGCCGGTGGGCAAGAGGGGAGGGGGAGGCGGGCGGTTCAAACCAATGAAAAAACCCCGCCGAGCGGGGTTTTTTCATTGGAGACGCGGGGATGCCGGCTTACATGCCGGAGGCCTTCAGCTTCTTTTCCTGATCCAGCTTCTCGAAGTACTCTTTGGTCGCGCGGAACACGACGGGCGAGAGCAGCAGCAGGGCGATCAAGTTGGGCAGGGCCATCAGGCCGTTGAACAGGTCGGCCAAATCCCACACGAAGTTGATCTGCGCCACCGTGCCGAAGGGTATAACCAGGCAGAAGAGAATCTTGAAAGGCAGGGACGCCTGGTGCCCGAAGAGGTACATGATGCAGCGCTCGCCGTACACGAACCAGCCGAGGATGGTCGAGAAAGCGAACAGGGCCAGGGCCAGGGTCACGGTCATCTGGCCATAGTAAGTGCCCGGCAGAGCCTTGTCGAAGGACATGGAGGTCAGGGCGCCCATTTGCCCGGAGGGCAGGGTCGGCCAGAGGTCGGCGATCAGGATGACCACTGCGGTGATGGTGCAGACGATGATCGTGTCGATGAACGGGTCGAGCATACCAAGGAAGCCTTGGTGCACCGGATCCTTGGTGGTGGCCGTCGCATGGGCGATGGGGGCGGAGCCGAGGCCCGCCTCGTTGGAGAACAGGCCGCGCGACACGCCGCGCTGGATGCCCATCATCACCGAGCCGACCGCGCCGCCGCCCACGGCCTGAGCCGAGAAGGCCCCGCCGAAGATTTCGCCGAACGCGAAGCCGACCTTGTCGGCGTTGGCGATCATGATCACGATACCCATCAGGATATAGAAGCCGGCCATGACCGGAACGAGAATGCCGGCCACGTCGCCGATACGCTTGACGCCGCCGAGGATCACGATGGAGGCCAGCACGAAGAGGATGCCGGCCATAATGTAGGTGGCGTCCACGCCGAACCACATGACCGTGTCGGTGTGGGCCATGCCGTTGAAGGCCTTGTACATGTTCAGGACGTTGGTGCCGATGGCGTTGGCCTGGGTCATGTTGCCGATGCCGAAGCAGGCCACGGCGCCGAAGACCGCGAACAGGAAGGCCAGCCACTTCCACTGCTCGCCAAGGCCTTTGCGGATGTAGTACATGGGGCCGCCCACGTAGCTGCCGTTGGGCAGCACGTCGCGGTATTTCACGGCGAGCATGGCTTCGCAATATTTGGTGGCCATGCCGAACAGGGCGGTCATCCACATCCAGAAGACCGCGCCGGGGCCGCCCAGGTAGATGGCCGTGGCCACGCCCACGATGTTGCCCGTGCCCACGGTGGCGGCCAGCGAGGTCATCAACGCCTTGAACGGGGTCAATTCGCCTTCGGCCCCTTCCGCATGTTTGCGGCCGCGCCACATATGCCCGAACGCATGGCCGAGCGCCCGGATCGGCATGAAACGCAAGCCGATCATGAAATACACACCGGCGCCCAGAAGGAGCGGAATGAGGCAGTATGGGCCCCAGACAAACCCTCCCAAGTCGACTACGAGTCCGTGAATCGTCTCCATGAAGCCTCCTGTTGATAAATGGTTTCTCCTGTCTCTTGGATGCCATAGCCCCGAGTCGAAATGATCCTAGAAGAGAAATCAATTTTCAGCAATGGCTAACCCCGCCGGTTCTCCATGTAAGCGGTTACTTTTTTGAGGGGCAAAGAAAACCGATTGTCGCCGGCGGGAGAGCCCACGGTGGTCAAGGCGGCCGAGTTGCGTTACACCTCTGGGCGGCGCCCGGGCATCGGGCGGCGGGAGGCATATGACGGCAACACATACCGGCCCGGAACCCCGCTCGGCGGAGGTTCGCGGCGCCCTGCTCACCCTCGCGGCGGTGATGGTCTGGTCGGCCAACTACATCGTGGGCCGCGCCATGGCCGGGGAGGTTCCCCCGGTGATGCTGGCCTTTTGGCGCTGGTTTTTCGCCTTCGCGGCGGTGTTGCCTCTCGCCGCTGGTTCGTTGCGGCGGGATTTGCCCGTCATAAAGAAACATTTGCGCTATTACGCGTTGACGGCCCTGATCGGGGTGAGCGTCTTCAATACGCTGATCTACATCGCCTCGCACACCTCACCCGCCCTGAACGTCTCCTTCATCGTTTCCTGCTCGCCTTTGCTGGTGCTGCCCGCCGCGCGGATTCTCTACAACGCGCCCTTGCCCGCGCGCAGTCTGGCGGGTCTCGCGTTGGTGCTTTTCGGCGTGGTGTTGCTGCTCTGCAAAGGGGATATCGAGGCGCTGCTCGGGATGCGCTTTTCTTCCGGCGATCTGCTCTCAGTGCTTGCGGCCGTATGCTTCGCGGCCTATACCCTGTTGGTGCGCAAAGCTCCGGAGGGTGTCGGCCCGTGGAGTTTCCTGGCCGTGACCTTCGGGCTGGGACTGCTGTTTCTGGTACCGTTCGTGTTTCTGGAACAAGCGGTGACCACCCTGGCCTTCCATTCCTCCTTCAAGGTATGGGCCTGCATGGTCTTTGTCGGCGTGGGACCGTCGCTGTTTTCCTTTGCCTGCTGGAACCGGGCCATCGGCTACATCGGTCCGGTCAAGACCGCCGTGTACTATTACACCATGCCCCTGTTCAGCGGCATCTACGCGGTGATCTTCCTGGGCGAGCCGGTGCTGTGGGTGCATTTCGCGGGCGGGGCGCTGATTATTGCCGGGCAGTTGGTCGGAACTTCCCGGAGGCGGAAATAACGGCATCACCCGCGCCGTAACGCAAAGGGCCGCCCTTGGGGACGACCCTTTGCATTACGGCGGAATGCGCGGGGAGACGCGGCCTACCATTCCATGATCGCGGTCACCAGAAAGGGCACCAGGACGGTCAGACTCATACCGCTGAATACGGCGGCGATGGCCGCGCGTTCCCCGGCGAAGCGGGCGATGACCGGCAGTCCGGTGTCCATGGCCGTGGCTCCGGCGGCGGCCACCGGCGCGAGACTGCCGCACAAGCGGACGGCCACCGGCGCGCCGAGGATGCCCAGCAACTCCCGGCAAATATTGGCCAGCAAGGCCACAGCGGCCAGACTCGGGTTGCCCATGTTCTCGATCAACAGGCTGGAGAGGCTGTAGTAGCCGAAGCCGCAGCCCACGGCCAGGGCGTCGCGGGCGCCCATGCCGAGCAAAAATGCCGCCGCCAGGGAACCGGCTGCGGTGCCCAGGACGATGAGCAGGGGCACGGCCAGAATTTTCACGTGCATCTCGCGCACCACGGCAAAGGCCTTCAATTCGGCCCCGAGCCCGATGCCCACGCAAAAGACCAGCAGCCACAGCGCATAGACCACCAAGCCGCTTTGGAAAAGAAAGCCCGGCAGCAGGCCGGCCCTGGCCAGACCCATCCCGGCGGTGAAACAGGCCAGGATGCGCAGGGTTCCCCACAGGGGCGAGGGGCCGCCGGCCGCTTTGCTTTCCGGGCGGGAGCGGGCGGCCGGGTCAAATATTCGTTGCAACGGGCGCAAAAAAAGGATGCTGCCGAGGCAGGAACACAGGGAGATGCACAAGGCCGTGCCGCCGAGGATCGGCAGACGGGTGAACAGTTCCTCGTTATGCCCCAGGCCGGCGCCCAGCACGAACAGCAGGGCGAACACGGCCAGGGAGGCGACATGATCCGCGCCGCGCAGAAAGACGGGCCGCCCGCGCAGGGCGTGCCCCGGAGCCATGCCCGCAACGAGCAGCCCGGCGATGATCAGGATGTCCGACATAGTTTTTTCCTTTCCACACAGCCGGCTACCGTTTTTCAGCTCTCCTGTCAAAGAGAACGGCCGCGCCCGGATTGCGGGTACCGGCCCGTACCAAGCGCCCCCATGCCCGACGCGTTTGGGCCGTGATACGCCGATTGTCCCGAAGCGCTCCAATTTATTTCGTCCTTATGTTGCGAAATAGGACATGATTGCATCGGCACGTTCTTGTAATCATGCGTAGTTATTCACTGAGTCTGTAGTATGGAAATTGCAAAAGAGGATGAAAGCGCATTCCCGCAACAGCCTCCGCCCCGCCGGACGGCGCGGAGGTCGGGATACCGATATCCTGCAACCTGAAACTGCCGAGACCAGGAGGTGGTTATGGCCGATTTTCTTTCCCACGCGGAATATGAAAAAATGGCGGGCGCCCTTGTGTTGCCCTCCAAAGCCTTTATCAACGGGCGGTTGTGCGACGCCCTTTCCGGCAAGACCATGAACAGCGTCAACCCGGCCACGGGCAAGGTACTGGGAACCGTGCCCTCGTGCGGCAAAGAGGATGTCGATGCCGCCGTGGCCGCGGCCAAAAAGGCGTTTGCCCGCGGCGTCTGGTCCCGCCTGCACCCCACGGAGCGTAAGAAGATTTTCTTCCGCTTCGTCGGGCTGATGGAAAAACACATGGTCGAGCTGGCCCTGCTGGAAACCCTGGACAGCGGCAAGCCCATCCGGGAGTGCCTGGTCACCGACCTGCCGGAAACCATCGAGTGCCTTGAATGGCACGCCGAACTCGCCGACAAGGAGTACGGCGCGATTTCGCCCTCCGGCGACAGCGCCCTCGGCCTGATCGTCAAGGAGCCCGTGGGCGTGGTCGCCTGCGTTCTGCCCTGGAACTTCCCGCTGATGATGGTCGGCTGGAAGCTCGGCCCGGCCCTGGTGGAAGGCAACAGCGTGATCCTCAAACCCGCGAGTGTGACGTCCCTCTCGACCATGAAGCTTGCCGAACTGGCCGCCGAGGCCGGGATCCCCGACGGCGTGTTCAACGTGGTCACCGGGCCCGGCTCCAGTGTGGGCGAGGCCCTGGGCAGGCATCCGGATGTGGACGTGGTCTCCTTTACCGGGTCCACCGAGGTGGGCCGGCTGTTCCTCAAGTACTCCGGGGAAAGCAACCTGAAGCGCATCGTTCTGGAACTAGGCGGCAAGAGCCCGTTCGTGGTTCTCGACGACGTGCGGGATTACGCCTTCGCCGCCGGGCACGCCGTGCAGGCCGCGTTCTGGAACATGGGCGAGAACTGCACCGGCAACTCGCGGATCATCCTGCCCCGCAAGCGCGCGGCCGAGTTTATCGAGGAAATGAAAAAACATCTGGCCGATTGGAAGATCGGCGACCCCCTGGACCCGGAAAACGCCCTGGGCAGCATGGTCAGCGAAGGGCAGTTCAAGACGGTCATGGGTTACATTGAAAAAGGCAAGGCCGAAGGAGCCGTGCCGGTGGTCGGCGGCGAGGCCCTGAACATCGGCAGCGGCCTGTTCATCCCGCCCACGATCTTCGACAAGGTTTCGCCTTCCCACACCATCGCCCGCGAGGAAATCTTCGGCCCGGTCACGGCGATCCTGCCCGTGGACTCGGATGAGGAAGCCCTGGCCCTGGCCAACGACACCGTCTACGGCCTCCAGGCCACCCTGTTCACCGACAACGTCTCCAAGGCCCACCGCTACGCCCGGGCCATCAAGGCCGGCACGGTGTCGGTGAACAACTTCAGCGAGGGCGACAACACCACGCCTTTCGGCGGCTACAAGCTCTCCGGCTTCGGCGGCAAGGACAAGGGCCGCGAGTCCCACGACCAGTATGTTGAGACCAAGACCATCTTCCTGAAGCTGCGCTGACGCGTCGGCCCTTCCGACCGATTTTCCACTGAAAAACCCGCGCATGACGCGGGTTTTTCAGTCCGCGCGGAGTGCTTCAAGCCCCGGCGTCAACCCCCAGGCCGAATTCACGCATTTTTCTGTACAGAGTGCTGCGGGCCACGCCCAATTGGGCGGCTGTCTTGCTGATATTGCCCTTGTTCGCTTCCAGGACGGCGGTGACCAGATCTCTGTAAGTTTCCCGCACGCCGCTCCGCATGGCCGGGGCGGGACCGGCGTCACCCCCGGCCGCGATATGCGCGGGCAGATGCTCGCGACGGATGACCCCGCCGCCCGCGAGCAGGAGCGCCCGCTCGCAGGCGTTGTCCAGTTCGCGAACGTTGCCGGGCCAGGGGTAGGAGTACAGGGCGTCCATGGCGTCGGCCGTGATGTGGCTGAAGGGGATGTTGGTCTCGAAGCTTTGCCGGCGCAGGAAGGTGTGGGCCAGAAGGGCGATGTCGTCCAGGCGCCGGCGCAGGGGCGGAATGGTGATCTCCACCACGTTGAGGCGGAAGTACAGATCCTCGCGGAACGCGCCCTGATTCACGGCTTCGCGCAGGTCGCGGTTGGTGGCGGCAATGACCCGGGCGTTGATCGGCGTGGGCTTGGTGTCGCCGATACGGACGATCTCCATCTGTTGCAGGACGCGCAGCAGCTTGCCCTGCATTTCCAGGGGCAGACTGTTGATTTCGTCCAGGAACAGGGTGCCGCCGGTGGCCAGTTCCATCTTGCCGATCATCCCGTTCCTGCGCGCGCCGGTGAAGGCGCCACCCACGTAGCCGAACAGCTCCGACTCGATCAGGTCACGGGGAATGGCCGCGCACGAGACCGCCACGAACGGCCCCTGGCGGGTGGGGCTGCTGTTGTGAATGGACTGGGCGAACAGCTCCTTGCCGGTGCCGCTTTCGCCCGAGAGCAGAATGCGCTGGGCCGAGGCCGCGGCCCGCTTGGCCAGGGCGATCTGCTCGCGCAGGCCCGCGCTCTCGCCTTTGATGTCGCTGAAATAATACTTGGCGTAGTTGCCGCCCACGCGCTTGGCGATGTCGATCATCTGCCCCTTGGTGCTGATCGACACGGTCATGCCGCAGGGCTCGCCGTTTTCCAGCAAAATGGGGGTGAACCGGCAGATATGGTTGTTCGGCCCCTTGCCGGAGAGCACTTCAAGCTCCAGGGTTTCGGTTTTTCCGGCCTCGAGCAGGGTCTGGACCCGGGGCAGATCGGGTCTGCTGAAGATCGATCGGATATCGGCTTTCTCCAGGCGGGCGATCTGGTCGAAAAGGGCGGCGGCCTTGTTGTTGGCGTGGGTGATTGTGCCCTCGGCGCTCACGGCGATCACCGCCTCGGGCAGGGCGTTGTGCACGGATTGCAGCGTGGCGCTGAGCCGGCGCTGGGAACGCCGCAGAACTTTTTCCCGGAGCAGGGTGCCGATGCAGTGGGCGCAGGACTGCGCCAGGGTCAGGGTGTGGGTGTCACGCCGGGAAATGTGGCTGGAAATGGTCAGGGAAGCGATGGCCTCGCCGTCTCCGTCGAAAATGGGCGCGGCCGCGCAGCGCCAGTTGTGGAACGAGCGGTTGTAATGCTCGTACCCCGTGACCATGATCGGGCGGCGCTCGCTGATGCACAGCGAAAGGGCGGAGGCCCCCACGTTGCGGATGCTGCGCACGGCGCCGGGAACGTTGTATTCGGTATAGGCCAGCCCCAGTTGGGTGCAGTCCCCGACCACGGCCAGCAAATGCCCCGAGGCCACGGCCAGGATGGCGATGTAGCCCGTGTCGCGGATGGACACCTCCAGCATGGTCAGCATGGGCTCGGCCGACTCCAGCAACTCGGCGTACCGTTCGCGCAGGGCCGCGAATTCCTTGGGGCCTAGAACGGGCGGGGCCACGGGTTGTGTGGCGTCCACTCCGAATTTTCGGCTGAGCTTCCAGCCCTTGAGCACATGTTCCGGCACGGTGAGGCCGTCGATGCTTTGCCCCGAGGTGAAGCGTTCCCAGGCTTCGGCGATGTCCCGGGCCGGCGCGGCGGTGATTGACTCGTTTTGCTTCATTTCTCTTCTCCTGGGCGAGAGGCGGGCAAGGGCCGTTGCCCGGCTTGGCGAGAATCGCCCTCATATTTTGTTTCAGGGGGATATGCTGTCTTGCAAGGTGTTTATCAGGGGAATCGTTCTCGGTCGGATATGCCGGTTTCGTGGCGGGCCTGTCGGATACTGTTTGATTGCGCGTCACACGCTAGGTCATACTGGAGCGTAATGCAACATGTTTAAAGTGTCGGGTGTCGTCGGCATGTCGTTTTTTCGAAATATATTGTGTATTTTCAATATATTATATCTACATCGTATCTGTGGCATTCTAGTTGCATTTATTCCAGGCAAGAAACAACGACCGCGTCGCGGTGTTCTAAAATGAAACGAAGAGGTAGGTTCATGAAAAAAATGCATGGGATCATCGCCGTTACGGTGACGCCGTTCCTGGCGGATGGGGCCATAGATTGGCCCGCCGCGGAACGGCATATTGAAAAGCTGATCGCCTCCGGCGTGCACGGACTTCTGCCCCTTGGGGCCACGGGCGAGTTCGCCTCGTTGACCGTTGCCGAGCGCAAGGAGTACCTGGAGTTCTTCATGAAGCGCGTCAACGGGCGCGTGCCGGTGATGGTCGGAGCGGTGTCCATGAACGTTGCCGACACCTTGGAGGTGGCGCGGCACGCGGCTTTCGTCGGGGCGGACGCCCTGATGATCCTGCCCCCTCCCGGCCTGCATCCCTCGCAGGAGGAGATCTTCCAGTTCTATCGCCTGATCTCGGCCGAGGTGACCCTGCCCGTGGCCGTGTACAACAACCCCGGCAGCGCGGGCGTGGACATCGCCCCCGAGACGATGGAGCGGATCGCGACACTTCCGCGCATGGAGTACCTCAAGGAATCCACGGCTGATATCAAGCGTTTGACCCGCGCGGTGGATTCCTTGGGTGAAAAACTGGTGGTTCTGTGCGGCTGCGAGAATCTGGCTTACGAAAGCTTCGTCATGGGCGCCAAGGGCTGGATCTGCGTCTGCTCCAACGTGGCCCCGGTCATGGCGGTGCAACTCTTCGATCTGATTACCCGGAAGGGAGATCTCGTCGCGGCCAGGGCCTTGTACCGCAAGATGCTGCCGCTGCTGCGCCTGCTTGAAGATACCGGCGAACTCTGGCAAGTGGCCAAGTATGTCCTGCACAAACAGGGCATCGGTACCGGGGCGCTGCGCCCGCCGCGCGGCCCCATCTCCGCCGAAAGCAAGGCGGCTGTGGACGCCCTCCTGGAGCACACGACCTTTTCCTGATGCGCGGCGCTCTCGCGCGCCGGCGGGCGGAGACCCGTTCCGGCGCGCGGGGCGCGGACAACCCCCAACATGATGGTGCGGCATGAAAACATTGGGTAGCGCGGATGTGATCGTCATCGGCGGCGGAGCCGTGGGCACCGCCGTGGCCGCGTATCTGACCCTGGCCGGTGTGGAAACGGCCTTGGTGGAGCGGGGCGAGTACGCCTCCGGCTCCAGCCGGCGCTGCGACGGCCACGCCGTGACCTACGACAGCCCGCCCGGTTTTGTCAGCCGGTTCTGCAAACTCGGGCTGGATATGTTCCCGCAAATTATTCCTCTGCTGCCCTGTGACATCCAGTTTGAGCCCGAAGGCATCGGCCTGCTGGTGGACGACGAACACGACATGGAAACCGTGCTCGCCACCCACAAGGGCAAACAGGAAGAGGGCGTGCCGGTCGAGCTGTGGGATCAGAAAGATCTGCGGCACCACGAGCCCAACGTGGCCGATCGTGTCCTGGCCTGCCTCAACTTTACGGGCGACGCCAAACTCAACCCCATGCGTCTGGCCTTCGGCCTGGGGCAACTGGCTAGGGACAGAGGGGCGAAAACCTTCACTTCCACGCGCGTCGTCGGCATCTCTCTGGACGGAGGAGGGGCCGTGAACGGCGTGGAGACCGACCGGGGCGCGATCGCCGGCAAACGGATCGTGCTCTGCGCGGGCGTCTGGACGCCCCGGATCGGTCAGATGGCCGGGGTGAGCGTTCCCATCCGCCCGCGCCAGGGGCACGTGCTGGTGACGGAGCGGCTCTCCGGCCTGATCGGCAAGAACTACGCGGAATACGGCTATCTGGCGGCCAAGGGCGGCAAGACCCGCGCCGGCGTCACCCCGGCCATGGAGAACTTCGGCGTGGCTATGGTCCTGGAACCGTCGCACGAGGGCACGGTTCTGATCGGCAGCAGCCGGCGCTACGTGGGCATGAACACCGAACCGCACCCGGCGGTGATGCAGGCCATGGCCCAGCGCTGCGCCCATTTTTTCCCGGCTTTCGCCCGGACGCGGCTGATTCGGGCTTACGCGGGCCTGCGCCCGGCCACCCCGGACGGCAAGCCGATCATCTCGCCCACGCACGTCGAGGGCCTGTTCGTGGCTTCCGGGCACGAGGGCAACGGCATCGGCCTTTCCCTGATCACCGGCAAGCTTGTTTCCCAGATGCTCACCGGCGAGGAGCCGCTCATGGACGTCTCGCCGCTGCATATCGATCGTTTCGCTTTGAACCCGAAAGCGTCGCCCCCCGCCTGAGCCGTCCGCCGGCGGCGAACCGGGCCAGCAACGCACAGCCTCGCAGGAGAAGCACCATGTACGTCTCACACATGTTTGAAACCATCGACACCCATACGGCCGGCAACCCCACCCGCAACGTCATCGCCGGCGTGCCGGACATCCCCGGTTCGACCATGCAGGAAAAAATGGCTTACGCCCGCGAGCACCTCGGCTGGATGGTCGGCGCGCTCATGCGGGAGCCGCGCGGGCACGGCAACATGTCCGGCGCCCTGTGGCTGCCGCCCTGCCGGCCCGAGGCGCACATGGGCATCCTGTTCATCGACGCCAGTGGGCTGATGAGCATGTGCGGGCACAGCACCATCGGCTGCGTCACGGCCATGCTCGAAAGCGGCCGGGTGCCGATTACCGGCGACGTCACCGAAGTGAACATCGACACGGCGGCCGGCTTGGTGCGCACCCGGGCCGAGATCAAAAACGGCCGGGTCGTCCGGGTGACCTTCCGCAACGTGCCTTCCTTCCTGTTCCGCTCGGGCGTCGTGGACGTGCCGGGCCACGGGAGGATTCCCTACGACGTGGCCTTCGGCGGCAACACTTACGCCATCACCGACGCCGCGAACATGAACCTGGATCTGCGCCCCGCCAACCTGGCCGAGATCATCCGAGCCTCCCAGGCCTTCGGCTACGCCGTGCGCGAGGAGGTGGATTTCGTCCACCCCACCGACCCCTTCCTCAAGGGCATTTCCCACGTGATGTTCTCCGCCAAGCCCGACGACCCCACGGCGACCTACCGCAACACGGTCATTTTCCTGCCCGCCTCGGTGGATCGCTCCCCCTGCGGCACCGGAACCTCGGCCCGGGTGGCCTCGCTGTTCGCCAAGGGCGAGCTGGCCCTGAACCAGGAATTCGTGCACGAGAGCATCATCGGCACCCGGTTCACGGCGCGGATCGTTGAAGCCGTGGACGTGGGCGGCTGCAAGGGCGGCGTGCCCGAAGTCTCGGGCCGGGCCCACTTCACCGGGCTGCACAAGTTCGTCATCGACCCGGACGACGCGCTGAAGCACGGCTTCAGCATGGACTAGCAAGGGGGCGGGCAGCATGTACGGCAGGGTATTCCCCCCGGAACGGGACACGGTGGTCATTTACGTCGAGGACGTGGCCGTGCGGGCGGCCGAGGGCGTGACTGTGGCGGCCGCTATGGCCGAAGCCGGCCTGGACGCCGCCCGCCTGACGGCGAAACGGCATGAGGAACGTGGCCCCTTCTGCCACATGGGCGTCTGTTTCGAATGTCTGATGGAAATCGACGGCGTGCCCAACACCCAGGCCTGCCTGACCACGGTGCGCGAAGGGATGCGGGTGAAGCGGCAACACGGGGCGCCTTCGTTCAACCCCAAGGAGTCTGCCTGATGCGTTCCTCCTGGGATCTCACAATCATCGGCGCCGGCCCGGCCGGCATGTCCGCCGCCCGGGAAGCGGCCGGCCGGGGGCTGTCCGTCCTGGTCCTGGACCGGCAGGAACAGCCGGGCGGCCAGATTTTCCGCTCGGTCGGGCAGGCCGGGGCGGAACGGCTCGCCAGGCTCGGCCCGGATTACGCCAAGGGCCTTCCCCTGATCGAGTCCTTCCTGAACTCCGGGTCCGAGTTTCTCGGCGGGGCGAACGTCTGGCACCTCTCGCCCGGCCGGGTCTATTTCAGCCGCGCGGGCGCAAGCACGGCGGTCATGACCCGGTATATCCTCATTGCCGGCGGGGCTATGGAGCGCCCGGTGCCCCTGCCCGGCTGGACCCTGCCCGGCGTTATCGGGGCCGGTGCGGCCGACGTGCTGCTGAAGAGCGCTTCCCTGCTGCCGCGAGGGCCGGTGATCCTGTGCGGCAACGGCCCGTTGATCCTGCAAACGGCCGCGCATTTGCGGGAGTTCCGGGTGCCCGTGGCCGGGGTGGTCCTGACCGGCAACCCGGCCGGGGCGCTCGGGGCCCTGCCCGCCTTCCCCTGCGCGGCTCTGGCCCGGCCTTTGTACATGGCCCGCGGTATGGGCCTGGGCCTGCGCATGATGCTCGGGGCCCCCTGTCACCTCGGGGCCGGGGACGTGGCCGTGCGCAAGACCGGGGAGGAGTTCGCCGTCGGTTTCCGTTCCCGAGGCCGGGTCCGCGAGCTGCGGGGCGGCTCGGTGCTGCTGCATGAAGGCGTGGTGCCGGAAACCCGGATCACTCGCCTGGCCCGCCTGGGCCATGCCTGGAACCGCCGGCAGCGGTATTGGCACGCGGCCGCGGACGAGTGGGGCGGCACCAACCTGGAGGGCATCCTCTGCGCGGGCGACATCGCCGGCGTGCGCGGGGTGGACGCGGCCGTCGCCGGCGGGCGTCTGGCCGCCCTGGAGGTCTGCCGCCGCCTGGGCAGGCTGGGGCTGGACGAGCGGGATACCGCCGCCCGGCCGGATCTGCGCGTCCTGCGGCGGGGCGCCCTGGTGCAGGCGTTCATGGATCGGGTCTTCGCGCCCCGCCCGGAAAACCTCCAGCCCGCAGACGACGCCGTGGTCTGCCGGTGCGAGGAACTGACGGCCAAGGAACTGCGCGAAACCATCCTGGCCGGCTGTTTCTCCCCGGACGGGCTCAAGGCCCAGGCCCGGCCGGGAATGGGCACCTGCCAGGGGCGGATGTGTTCCGCCGCCGTGGCGGAGATGATCGCCCATACCCTGGCCGTTCCGCTGGAACGGCTCAACCCCTACCACGCCCAGTCACCCCTGGTGCCCCTCAGCCTGGGAGAACTGGCCGCCATGACCATACCGGATGAAGGCTTGTAGCATCACACGGCGTTAGAACCTGTTTCCCACATGGCTTTTTGCCTTCGCCCCGCTTGGGGCGGATGTACACAGGCGATCCGACCGGTTCGGTCCGGAACGTCCCGGCTCTCGGCTTGCGGCCTTCTTTTGACGGCCGGAGTGCTGAAGGAGCAGGAGTTTCATGGGGATGCATATTCAGACCGTTCCACACCAAGGAGGTTTCGTACATGTCGGGTGGAAAGTTTAAAAAACAACTGTCCCTGTTGGACCTGACCATGGTCGCCCTGGGCGCCATCTTCGGCTCGGGCTGGCTGTTCGCCTCCAGCCACGTGGCCGCGATGGCCGGGCCCGGGGGGATCATCTCCTGGGTCATCGGCGGCGTGGCCGTGCTGCTTCTCGGTTTTGTCTATTGCGAACTGGGCGCGGCCCTGCCCAAGGCCGGGGGCATCATCCGTTTTCCGGTCTTTTCCCACGGCGAACTGCTGGGTTTTCTGCTCAGCGTCATGACGGTCATCGCCTTTTCCAGCCTGATCGCCATTGAAGTCGTGGCCGCGCGCCAGTACGCCGCGGCCTGGTTCCCCTCGCTCACGTCCGGCACGGAGGGCAGCCCGACCATGCTCGGCTGGCTGTTGCAGTTCGCCCTGCTCGTGCTCTTCTTCGCCCTGAACTATTGGAGCGTGAAGACCTTCGCCTTGGCCAACAACATCATCAGCTTGTTCAAGTTCGTGGTGCCCTTTCTGGTGGTGGTCTTTCTGCTGCGCTACTTCAACTCCGAGAACATGACCATCGACGGGCTGGTCCCCTACGGCAGCTCCGGCGTGCTCGGCGCGGTGTCGGCCGGGGGCATCATTTTCGCTTACCTTGGCTTGACGCCCGTGGTCTCCGTGGCCAGCGAGGTGAAGAATCCGCAGCGGACCATCCCAGTCGCCCTGATTCTGTCGATTATCCTGTCCACGGTCATCTACATCCTGCTGCAACTGGCCTTTCTCGGCAGCATCCCCACGGAAATGCTCGGCGAGGGCTGGCACGCGGTCAAGAGCAAGTTCTCCCTGCCGTACCACGACATCGCGCTCATTCTCGGCCTGGGCTGGCTGGGCATACTGACCGTGGCCGACGCGGTCATTTCCCCGAGCGGCACCGGCAACATCTACATGACCGCCACGCCCCGGGTTATCTACGCCTGGTCCAAGAGCGGCACTTTCTTCAAGAGATTCAGCCACATCGACGCCAAGTCGGGCATCCCCCGTCCGGCCTTGTGGCTGACCTTCGCCATGTCCGTGTTCTGGACCCTACCCTTTCCCTCCTGGGAAACCCTGATCGGCGTGGTTTCCGCCGCGCTGGTCATGAGCTACGCCATCGCCCCGATCACCTGCGGCGCCCTGCGCAAGAACGCCCCGGATCTGCCGCGCCCGTTCAGGGTCTCCGGCATTGCCGTCATGGGGCCGCTCTCGTTCATCATCGCGGCCCTGATCGTCTTCTGGTCTGGCTGGGCCGTGGTCTCCTGGCTCTTGAGCGTCCAGATCGTCCTGTACGTCATCTACCTGTTCTTCAAGAAATACGTGCCCACGGAAACGGTCAGCCTGAAGCAGCAGATCGCCTCGTCCCTCTGGCTCATCGGCTTCTACGCCGTGACCATCCTGATCTCCTGGCTCGGCACCTTCGGCGGCGGCAAGGGGTTGATCCCCGAGCCCTACGACACCATCGTGATGGCCGTGGCTTCCCTCGGCATCTACTACTGGGGCGTCAACACCGGCCTGCCCAAGGCCGTCATCCCCGAAAACGAGCCCGAGGAAGATTAAGGCTGGAACTCCACGAGCCGGCACACAGCCGGTTTCATAACAAAAACCCCGGAGCCGCGAAGGTGACCGGGGTTTTTGTCGCCTCTGGGAAATCCGGAAGGCCATGCCCTGTGCTCGACCATTTTTGTTCGTTGCGCTACAATGCACTGAGCGCGAATATGGAGTGGATTTGAGAAAACATCAGTGTGGGGCGAGAGTGTTTCTGATACGGAAGCATGAGGGAAACTCCACAGCCGGTCAACGTGCCGAATTTGGCGGAAATCCGCAAGGAAGGGCCGAGGCCGGAACACGGCAACAACGAAAAGGAGCCTGAACAATGCGTGAGTACAAACAGTTCATCAACGGTTCGTTGGAGGCTTCCCGCTCAAACGGCGTGATCCAGGTGGAAAATCCCTTCACCCAGAAAATCGTGGCCACCGTGCCCGATGGCGGCGCGGCCGACGCGAAGGCCGCTCTTGAGGCGGCCGCCTCCGCTCAGGACGCCTGGGCGGCGCGAAGCGCTGCCGACAGGGCCGGGTACCTGAAAAAAATGGCCGAAGCCATCCGCAAGCATCGCGTCGAACTGGCGAAAATCCTGACGGAAGAACAGGCCAAAGTTCACCCGCTGGCCCAGGTCGAAGTGGATTTCACCGCCGACTACTTTGACTACTACGCCGGCTGGGCGCGCATTTTTGAAGGGGAGATCATCCAGAGCGATCGCCCCAACGAAAGCATCTTTCTCTTCCGCAAACCCATCGGCGTCGTGGTGGGCATCTGCCCCTGGAATTTCCCCTTCTTCGTCATGGCCCGCAAAGTCGCTCCCGCTTTGCTCACAGGCAACACCATCGTGGTCAAGCCCAGTTCCATCGCCCCGGCCACGGTCATGGCGTTCGCCGAGATCGCCGCGAAGCTCGACCTGCCCCACGGTGTGCTGAATATCATTACCGGCTCGGGGTCTTCTCTTGGTGAAGCCCTGGTACGCGACGAGATCACCGGCATGGTCAGCCTGACCGGCAGCGTCGAGGCCGGGCAGCGCGTCATCGCCGGCACGGCCGGCAACGTGGCCAAGGTCTCGCTGGAACTGGGCGGCAAAGCGCCCGCCATCGTCTGCGCCGACGCGGACCTGGATGTGGCGGTGAAAAGCATCGTGGCGTCGCGGGTCATTTTCAGCGGCCAGGTCTGCAACTGCGCCGAGCGCGTCTATGTGGACAAAAAGATCGCGGACAAGTTCACCGCCATGCTGGTTAAAGCCATGCGGGCCGTGACGTATGGCGATCCTTTCGCCCAAACCCCGCCCGACATGGCCTGCCAGATCAGCGCGGAACAACAGAAGAAAGTCGCGGACATGGTCACCAGGGCCAAAGCGGCGGGCGCGGAGGTTCTTTGCGGCGGATCCATTCCTCAAACCGAAAACGGCTGGTTTTACGAGCCCACCGTGCTCGGCAACTGCACCCAGAAAATGGACGTGGTGCAAAAGGAAGTCTTCGGTCCTGTGCTGCCTGTGCTTTCCT
This sequence comes from Desulfovibrio sp., assembly GCA_031548905.1. GTDB lineage: Bacteria > Desulfobacterota > Desulfovibrionia > Desulfovibrionales > Desulfovibrionaceae > Frigididesulfovibrio. The sequence goes on from JAVBQP010000055.1 coordinate 16,897, forward strand.
TCAGTGATTTCGACGAGGCTGTCGCCCTGGCCAACGACTGCGAATACGGCCTGACGTCATCCATTTACACAGGCAACGTCGGCACGGCCATGTGGGCCATGCGCCGCCTGAAGTTCGGTGAAACCTACATCAACCGGGAAAACTTCGAGGCCATGCAGGGCTTCCACGCCGGGTGGAGAAAATCCGGTATCGGCGGCGCGGACGGCAAGCACGGCCTGATGGAATACCTGCAGACCCACGTGGCCTACGTGCAATATTAGAGCAAGGCGTGGGTACGGTGGCATGAGGGTGGTCGCAAAGCGGGGTTGCCTTTATGCCGCGTCGCGCCGGCCTTGGAATATGGAAACTTTCACACCAAGCGAGCCGGAATGGAGTTGACCGTAACCCCGCCGTTGTAACGATCCTACCCGCGACCAGACGTGGTGCTTCAAGAAAACCGTGTGCTTCTGGTCCGCCGCGCCAATCCGCCGGACGCGGGGAAGCGGGGCTTTCCCGGCGGGAAAATGGAGTGGGGCGAGACCATCGGGGACGCCGCGGTGCGTGAGATTCTCGAGGAAACCGGCGTAACGGCGACGGCCGCGAACGTTTTTGCTGCTGTCGACTGCTTTGGCGCCCGAGAAGACGGAGGCTTGCGCGGGTATTTTGTTTTGCTCGCCGTCCTGTGCGAGAGGGTGTCGGGCAGCCCGGCCGGGAGTGACGACGCCCAGGAGGTCCGCCGGTTTTCAATGGATGAGTTGGAGTAGGCGGATTTGGCGCTCAGCCTGGACATGCCGGCGATACTTCGCACGGGAGCGCACGGGGAGGAACTGAACCCAGACGAAAGGGCAGAAACGCCTGTGCGCGTTCTTCCCTGTCCTTTACGCCTGGGACGGGATGGGGTGTAATCGCCCGCCCTTCCTCCGGCGGAAAAACAAAACCCCGGATGCCGTTGCGGGCATTCGGGGTTTTATCGTCCCATTCAGCAGGACCAAATTGGTAGCAAGGGAGGGAATTGTCTCTCCCGTGGTCTGCGGCGGGGGTTTCCCGTCAAACAACCTCTTGAACTGGTTCAAATTTTTATCGTAGACCGCCCGGCCGGTCAAGACCCAAAAAACAGATTGGGGAGTGGGAAGGCGCGGTCTGTGTATCGGGGGTGTGGTTCCGTCAATCCGGCAAAAGGAGACTGTTCAACATGGTGAGAAGTACCGCTTCGCTCAACCTCCATTCGTTGGCCGGATTGCTGTCATATACGATAGTATCCCCTCTGTAGCTGAAAAGTAGAAGTGACCCCTTTTGGGTATAGTTTTTTCCAGATGCACGGGATAGATGTAAGTTGACCCAAAAAGCCACGCTACCCTTGTCTTCCTGTGCCGATTCAATAAAAAATCCATCCAATGAGACATCCCTCATGCGGTTTCGGATGTCCCCCGCCAGCTTACCGATAGTTTTTCCGTTTTCTCTGAATACTGCTTTCGCCATTAAGCCATAATTTTTTTCCTTCCAACTGGCGAGAAAGGCTGTCACTGCATATTCTGGCGAGCTCTCCTGAAATTGAGAGGGAGCACTGAGGGCAGCCTCCCATTCGGATTCTGTGCGGGTGGGCTTCCACTTGTAAAGAGATTGGGTAAAATGGGTGGCCTCTGCATCATATTGCTGTGGGTCTTCAATATATTTAATCAGTTCATCAAGCTGCCTTTGTTGCTCTTCCTCAAAATTGACCATATCTTTCTGTGCGTTAATTTTCTTAATAAGAATGTCACGTGTGCTGAAAAGTAGTGACCATGATTTTATTGCCAATAGCTTATTGTCATATCCGACATCTCTTCCATGCAGTATACCATTCCTATATGGTATACTTATTTGATCATGATTGAATACACTGCGCGATGATGTTATTAATTTGATAAATTCATCAATATCATCACCAATCGTAGAAAAGCAGTCCCACGCGTCCAAATTAATATCTTTAGCAAATATCCCCTTATTCATTACATCATTACTTATTCCGTCTATCATCATTAAAATGAGTGGAACGCATGATATGTAATCTTCATTAAAAAATCGCTCTTTTGCCTTTTCAAAAATATGTTCTCGCTCGAAGTAATTGGGAAGTCCTCTGAGAATTATGAAAAAGAAATCAAATCGTTGCGTGTAAGACTCCATCAACATATTTTCAGCGGTATCAATATCCCCCTGCCGCGCAAGTCGATTTGCCTCTTTCACAGTGTCTGTGGACATAGAGTCGTGAGCACGCCAACCCCGGCCGTTAAAGTAGCCGTTAAACTCGATGAATTCTTGTGGTAGCGTTTCGAGTTCGGCGGCTTGAGCTTCCACCGCTTCGATAGTTGCCAGTAATTGGAGCTTCTCCGGTGAGTTCGGTAGTCTCAGGATAAGTTGCTTGAGGACCGAAAGCTTGGATACGCTCTGCTCCAACCGGATGAGTGAAGGCAATTTTTGCATAGGGCACCATACCTCTACCGTCAGCAATGTTGGCTCGTGGTGGCTCCGGACAAAAACAGATGGAGACCAGATGCGAATAAAGCATACTCAGCTTTGCCTGTCACCTATCACGCGGTAAAGCGTCTGACGGCTGATACCATAGTCCTTGGCGAGGGCTTGCTTGTTCGCTCCCTCCGCTGCCCTGGCTCTGACTGTCTGCTCCTGCTCTGCCGTAAGCGATTTTGCCCGGCCAAGCTGCCGCCCTTCCTTCTTGGCGAGGGCGATTCCTTCCCGTTGCCGTTCCCGGATAAGTGCCCGCTCGAATTGGGCGAAGGCTCCCAACATCTGGAACATGAGCGTCTGTAAAGGATTGGCCTCCCCGGCCTCAAAGACAAGGTTCTCCTTCATGAACCGGACAGACACGCCCTTGCCGGTCAACTCCCGAACAAGGCGTTGCAGGTCTTCCAGGTTCCGGGCAAGGCGGTCAATGCTGTGAACAATCAGCGTATCGCCCTCCCGGAGGTAGCTGAGGCAGGCGGTAAGCTGCGGCCGCTTGGTGTCCTTTGCACTGGCCTTGTCTTCAAAGACCTTATCGAGACTGACCCCGGCAAGCTGCCGCTCTGTGTTCTGGTCCAGGGTGCTGACCCGGATGTAGCCGACTTGGGAACTCATGCTTGACCCTCCTCAAGAAGCGGTGACAGTGATTGTGTAAAAATATATCTAAGACTTTTTGAGAAGATTGTCAAGAAAATTCAAATTCAAGGTTTTGTTACACCATGAAGCCTTGCGCCGCCGTGCCTCCCGGAGTGTATCATAATGTGTACCTTTTGATACAGCACCAGGGAAAGGAAGGGCAAAGCCCGCCGGGGAAGGGAAAGGGCATGGGATGGAACGTAGGCAGACAGGACGGGGCACAGAGAAGGAGAGACGCGGGCGCTCACAACAATGAACAATCATCCCCCCAAACGAGAGGAGACCGCCCGGCATGGGGGGAACATTGATACTCTATAGGGGAGGTATTCAGGCGCTTAGAAATTTCTCCCAAAATATTCGATACATACAGGAACGCAGTAAAGTAGACTCCTGCATAGGACACAAGGTGGTTGTTGGGTGTGTCTTTTCGTGTCATCTTAGAAATATCGTTAACATGTTTCAGAAGAGAGGTTCATATGGATGAGGCGACAAAAAGGAAAGAGGTGTTAATGGAAGCCACAAACGTCGCTGCAAACATCATTGCGGCTCGGTATGCGGCCTTGGTCTTCTATCAGCAACAGCAAGATGAACCACTATCTGCCGAGCAAGTTCAGCAAATAGCCGATACGGTCATGGCAGAGGTTGGTGTTTGCTCAACGCAGGTGATTGAATCCATCAACAAGGCAGTTGATAGCTAGTGATTACCTCCGTTCCAGGTCGGACTTGATCTTGATTGTGTTCACCCCGGCCAGCTTGCGGACCACATCGGTGAGCTTCATGGGCTGCTCGTGCCGGGAGGCGAACGTGGCGTCCACGAGTTGGGCTTTGGGTTGAGCCAGAGCCAGTTCAGCCTCCGTGGCCTGGAGCTTGTTCTTCATCCGCTCCAGGGTGTCTTGAGCGACGATGACGGCTGGGCGGTCGATGAGGTAGCCGCCGTGGTTATCGATGGAGACCAGCACCTCGTCGAACACCCAGGACTCGAACCGCTCCGCGCCGGGGAGCTTGGAGCGGGTTATGAGGCGGTACACGTCGCCTTTGGGGATGATGGTGATGAAGGGGGTTCCTCCCTGTTTCGGGGAGTAACCCAAGCGTACCTTCTTACTGTGCTTGCAGTGAGTGGCGACGGCGTTTTCAGGACGCTCATACCCCAAAGCCTGGGCCACATCCTTCGCCACAAACCACGGCTCCCCCGTGGCCTCATCGCGGATGGCCGGGATGACCTCGTGGGTGATCCAGCGCGTGAAGGCTGCGGCTTCGGGTTTACGTGAGCGAAAGACGAGGGCATACAGGCCGGGTTCAGAAATAATCAAAGGATTACGCCCGCCTGGAGCAACCCCAATCCTATTGGGGTTCGTTTCCTTAACATCCACGGCGTCCAGGATGGCCCGCACCGTGTCGGTACGGATGTCAAGGGCTTCGGCCACATCCTTCGCCACAAACCACGGCTCTCCCGCGGCTTCATCGCGGATGACCCGGACCTGACCAAACTGTTCATGGGTGAAGGGCATGATGGAATTGGTTTGCTGAATAGACATGAGTAGGCTCCTTGTCTGGAAATCCAATTCTTCTTTGCTCTTTCATTGGCCTAGGATGGGCAAAGGAGGACATACCCCTTAAATTCATTTCTGCGTGGATAGGGCAGTGGTTTTTTGACAGAACGAGGGAAAGATGGATCATAGGTCATCCCGAGGAAAAAACGCCGCTCATTTGCCTTATGCGTGAAGGCGGCATCACGGGGAAAGAGAAAGGGCGTCCCACTGCGGACACCCTTCCTCCTCCATCAACCCACCATCTCAAGCGCCTGCTGTGGGTTCACATGGCCGATACGGGCAAGATGTTTGTCCACAGCAAAATCAATCTGTGCCGTCTTATCCATAACCGGCTGGTAGGTGGTCAGGCTGAGGAAGTTGTTACGGGAGGCATTGGCAATATCCAAGTGCTCGGGTCCGACGCCGGGAAGGGCCATGAGCTCGGCCGCCTCCGGCATGGGCCGCCTGCCTTTGTAGGCTTCCATGAGGGCGCTGCCGATGGTCGTGACCGCGCCTTCCTGAGCTTTGGCCTTGTTGAAGTGCCACATCTGGATATGTTCACTGTTCCGCTGGCGGCGTTCACGGTCCCAATCCTCGGTGAGGGCTTGGACCTTGGCCTTGAATCCGGGCTTGCCGCCGATGGTGCCCGAGCCGGTCTGGATGCGGTCGGCAAGGGAGAGGATTTCCTTCCCGTGGCCGTCCATGCCTTCGGCCTTGGCGAGGTTGATGATGGCGTCCTCAATAACGGCAGCCGCTCGGGAGCGTGGCACGCCGGAGGCTTCCATCTCGACCATCTGGTTCATGGCCTGGGCGGCGATGGTGTCCAGGGCTGCGGAGAAGACCTGTGGGTTGGAGATGTTCGGGGTGGTATCCAGGATGGAGTCGATGGTGGAGGCGAGAAGCTGGCCGTGTTTTTCCGTCGCCAGCTTCAGACATGAGGCCGCCGGTGGTGTAGAAGTCCTGCAAGGCGGCCTGGAAATCCTGCGCCTTGGAGGATAGCTCCGCACCCTTGTAGCCGCGCTCCAGGTGAGGGTTCAGCCCGGCATACTCCGGGTTGGTTTTGATGAACTCGGCCCAGGACACCTTGTTCCGGTGCATGAGCTCCTGGCCGGTGGCCGTCTGTTCCTCATAGAACTCCTGCTCTTTGTGGGCGGCCATTTGGTTGAGCATGGGGTTGAGCCTGGACAGGGCGGCGGATAGCCGCTCCCACCCGTTGGGTCCCCATGAGGGGCGCTCAACGAAGTCCGAGTGTTTGGCGTCGAAGGAGTAGATGGACTGCGGGGAAGCTGTGGGCCGCAGGTCCCCGGTTTCGCGCAGAGATTCAACCTGCGGGCCGCCTCGATTACGGCGGACGGAAATTGACGACATGGTTTTCCTTTATGTGCCGGACGGCTTTGGTGGTTGCTGTAGAGAAGACTACGGAAGAAAAGAAAAAGGATGCCCGAAAATCGAGCATCCTTTCCCTTCTGCGGGGCTGCTGTCAGGATGAATGACCTCAGCCCTCTATGATAAAGGCCGCTGTGTTCCGTTACCGTTCAATGATAACGGTTAGTTGGCCGAGCTTGAAGAACCATTCCCTGTCAGCCTTCCAGTGGGCGAACCAGGGGAGACCGGAGGCCGGGGTGTCATCATAGCGGGGAGCGTAGGCTTCAATCAGGAGTCCGTACCACAGACCGTCTTCGTCGAGGAAGTAATCTCGGATGGTGCCGGTCTTTTGTGCAAGCCGAAGAGTAGCGGAAAGGACAGTGTAGAGGGTCCGGCTACCGAAGGAGGAAAAAGATTGAGCAATAGCGGTCATGGTCAAAGACTCCTTTGAACTGGTTGGATGTTATGGCCTCTTCCCAATGAAAAAGCCTTTTGTGAGAATATATTCCTATGGAAGACCATAAGGAATAGTTTCAAAGGACCATGACTAGGAACACCACTTGGACTCATGACCAGTTCTGAGGGTAACTACAGGTATCCTCTGGATTACTATAGTTACTCTTATAGGTATGTGTTCCGGGTGTTCCCTCTTAAGTGGTCCCTAATTAAACTCGTTCCCGCTGTACGCGTTATGAGCGTCCCCGTCAGCGGTCGGCCTCCCCCGCCCAATGCCCCGCCTTCAATCCTTCAATATCCAACAGTGAGCGGAGATATTCCCCGTAACCCTTGGATATCCGCTCATAGAGCTTATGGGCTGCGGTCTCGGTTCCGTACCGCCCGAAGGTCATAGTGTCGTGGCTATGCCCCAGGAAGCGGGCCGCGCTCTTTTCCGGGACTTCGTTCTCTTCGCACCAACGGGCCACGGTATGCCGGAAGCTATGAAAGTCCTTCTTCCCTCTGCCCGCCTGCGGCACCACTCCCGCCCGTTCCCGGTAGGCGTTGAACCACTTGGAAAGGGTGTGGGCGAAGTTATCCGTCTCCTTCTTTCTGGTCAGTTCCGGGAACAGACGGCCGTCCCCCGGTGCCTTGCCGCCTTGGGCTAGGACCCGCTCCGCATTCTGGAAGACGGAAGCGGCATAGGACAGGAAGCCGAGGTCATGCGCCAGGACCGGGGAGAGCGGCAGATAGCGACGGGAGGAAGCGGTCTTCAACCGCTGATACGGCTTGCCCTTGTTGATGTGAAGGCAAAGGGTTTCCCCGTCCTCTTCGGCCGTCGTGAGGGCTGCGGCATCCATGATGGGCTTCCCGGCCGCAAAGATGCTGCGGGCGTCTCCATGCCGGTTCACCAAGACAATGTCGTCGGTGTGGAGTTGGGCGAGTTCTTCCAGCCGTGCCCCGGTGAACAGGCCGAGCAACGGAACCCAGAAGCGGGAGGGCTTCCCGCCGGAATCGGGCTTGTCCTGCCCCCTGCCGCCTCCCGTGAGATACAAGCCGGGAGTGAAAAGTTTGGCTATCTCATGGCTTGAATACGGGTCCCGGTACTCGTGCGCCTGCTTTTCCGCCTTGACCTGCAAGAGGTCGGTGATTGCGGGTTTGTCGTGGTACTCGTGCCGGGCGGCCCATTTAATGAAGGAGCTTGCGGTCTGGCAGTAAGTTTTTATGGTGTTGGTCTTCATGCGGAGGGTATCGGGTATCCCTCCGGCCTCAACCGTGCGGAGAAGCTCGGGGAGGCTCATATCCCGGTATGCTTCCTTTTTCCCTTTGCTGGCGGGCATGAGGTGGAGCATCGACTTAAAGCGGCTCAGGTGCTTTGGGCCGATGGCGTTTACGGACAGGGAGCCGTCCTGGTCAATGACGGCTTGGAACAGTTCCAGCTTGTGACGTTCTCCGACTGCCACTTTCGGCTTCCACGAGCCGTCGAGCGACTTCTCCCGGCACATTTCCTCTATGGCCTCAACGAGTTTGACGGCCTGTGAATCTTCGGCCTCTAGTGCCGTGCCTGCCGGAGGTGTAGCGGCTGTGGCGGCAGGCGGCTGTGCCTGGACCTTCACCCGCCGCTTCTCCCGGCGCTGTTCCCGCCTTTCCTCAAGGCGGGCTACCGTGGTGTCATAGGCCGCATGGTCTCCCGTGGCGTTTTGGGCAAGGACGGTGTGATACGTCACCTGAGACTTCAAGACCGCTTGGCAGGCCAGCATATACGATATCGAGGCCACGGCCGGGACCGGCAAAAGGGCGGCGTGCGTCTCCGTATCCCGGTCGGTATTTATTCCTTCCGAGGCAAGGATTTTATCCGTCGCCTGCGCTGTGTCGCTGTTGATATATCCGCGCTGTAGGTCGCGCTGTAACGTGGCCTTCTGCCTCCGATGGGAGGTGGCTATCTTTTCCGCTCCCTGAATCATGGCCGTTTCGCGTTCGGTGGCTATGGCCTTCAGTTCTTCCCCCTCCCCGGCGGGCATATTTCCAAGAAGGATACGCTCCCGGAGCGGAGCAAGGGAAAGAAGGTTTGCGCCTTTGAGGGCGGCCAAAAGAGCTTCTTCGGCTATGGCCCGTATCTCTCCATCCGTCAGGCTGCCGAGCGCCCGGCCTTGGTATGGGGGTGTGTACCCGTGTTCATATGTTGTTTCGCCTTGTGCCATGTGGTTTTTCTCCCGGTCGCCGTGCCGGGGTGTGGACCCGGCCCTAGAGGTGGTTGGTTCTCTAGTGGTCCCCAACCCCCCTTGATGCGGGATAACTTCCTGTCGGGATTGAACAACCTCACGGGCAAGGGCGAAAACCTCAAGTGCCGCCGTGGCGAGTCTGAGCGCCCGGAGCTTGGCCTCAGAGGCATAGCAACGGCCAAGGCTGCGGCGATACTCGGTTTTCCCCAAGCAGGGCTGTAGGTCCGCCGGGATGCGGATACGGAAGGCCGGGGAATTATGATGGGTGAAGAGGTAGGGAACGCCCTTACCGGCAGAAGCGGCGACGGTAATGGCGGGGGAGGAAGGCGCTACGGCGGTGCCTAAAAACATGATTGCCCCTCAAAGAACCCCGCCGTTGTTCGGCTGTGTGGACCCAACTTGTGGACCCACGGGGTTGTTTGAGGGGCAGAGCACGTAAAACCAGGATAAGCGCCTGATTTTATTAACTTGGTAGCAAGGGAGGGAATTGAACTCTCGACAACTCGGGTATGAACCGAGTGCTCTAACCATCTGAGCTACCTTGCCGTGGAGCGCTCCATTTTTTCGGGCGCGGATGCCTTCATTACCTGAGAGCGCCGTGCTTGGCAAGAGATTTTTGGCGCCGGGCAGGTTTTGCCTCCTTCTTGTTCCCGCCATTGGCGGTATTTTTCCCGCAAAGCGGTCTGCGGCGTGGGCGCACCCCGGCTCCGGGCCGAGGGCGAACCGGCCGGCACTGAAATTGCTTTTGCCGAAACGTACACGGAGAGGGAAACAACTGCCCAAGGAGCCTCATGTGAATATCGGCCACAGCCGGCAGACGCCGCCCAAGACAATGCTTCCGCCCGGACCGGAGCGGGAAGGTTCGGCGTCGGAACACGACCTGAACGCGATCCTCCGCTCCGCCGGCTTCGCAGCTGTGGCTCCCAGGCTGCAACGCCTCATGGAAGGCCTGGCGGAAGCCGGGAACAATGTCCCGGCCATTCTCAGCCGCAACGTGTCCCACCTGCAGGACGTGTTCGTGGATGCCCTGTATGAGGCCCTTGCCGAGCGCGGCGTCGATCTTTCCCATAAAATCACCCTGCGCCTGAACGCTCGGGGAGAGCTTTTCTGCGCCAACGCCCACCCGGAGGCCGAGCGCCTGAACGCCCTCGCGGCTGAAAATCCCGCGCTTTCCTCCGTGTTCGCGGAGATTGCCCTGCAATCGGCCGCCCTGCGGGACATTTACAGCCTGCATTGCCTGCTCCAGGCCGGTCAGGCGGGGAGCGCCGCCTATCAGTTGAGCCTGCAAGGGGAAATGAGCCACTTCCATTTTTGTTGAGGCGGAAGGCGACGGCCCTGGCTTCGGCGGAGCGGCGCAGAGAAACAAAAGAAGTCGTCCCGCATCGTTCAAAGACGGTGCGGGACGACTTCTTGCTTTTTTCGAGTGCGAGCGGTGCCGGTGGCGGAGTACTCAGCCCCAGGCTTCCGCCTTGCCCCGCAACTCATCCCAGGAGGCGATTCCATATTTGGCGCAGGCGGCCGGCAGATCCCGCACCAGGGCGAAGGCCGTGTCGGGCCGGGTGAACGTGGCCGTACCCACCTGCACGGCGGAGGCCCCGACCAGCATATACTCCAACACGTCTTCCACGCTCATGATTCCGCCTACGCCGATAATCGGAATCCGCACCGACCGGCCGACCTGCCACACGCAGCGCAAACCCACGGGTTTGATCGCCGGGCCGGAAAGGCCCGCCGGAACCCTGGCGGGCAGCAGTTTGCGGGTGTTCAAGTCCACGGCCAGCCCGGCCACCGTGTTGATGCAGGAAAGCATGTCCGCGCCCGCGCCTTCGCAGGCCAGGGCGATTTCGACGATGTCCGTGACGTTGGGCGTGAGTTTGACGATCACCGGCTTGGGCCCGGCCCGCTTGACCACGGCGTCGGTCACAGCCGCGGCCGCGGCCGGATCCTGGCCGAACAGCGACCCGCCTTTGGCCACGTTGGGGCAGGAAATGTTCACTTCCAGGGCGGCGATGCGGGCGTCCACGGCCAGCAGTCCGGCCAGTTCGGCGAACTCTTCCAGGGAATCGGCATACAGGTTGGCGATGACCGGGGTCTCCTGCCAGGGCAGGGGGTTGAGTTTGTCGCGCAAAAAGGCCGTGGCGCCGCAGTTTTGCAGGCCCACGGCGTTGAGCATCCCGCAGGGGGTTTCGACAATGCGCGGCATGGGGTTGCCTTCGCGCGGGCGCAGGGAAATGCCTTTCAGCACCATACCGCCCAAAGACTTCAGATCGCCGTAGGGGAGGAACTCCGTGCCGTAGCCGAAGGTGCCCGAGGCCGTGAGCACGGGGTTTTTGAGTTCCAGAACCTTGCCGTTGGAGCGCAGGGAAACGGTGAGTTTTTCCATGCCGGGCCGCCTAGAGCAATTTCACTTTGAAATTGCTCGGCAAACGCGTAGCGGATGCCCGCCTGCGTATCGTTGAATATTTCATACATCTCGCCTTATTATGGAATATACGGTGTCGCGCTTGATGCTGCCGCGAAAATGCCCTGTCAATTTTACCATGCTTTAGAGTTGGACCGCGTCGGCCCAGAAGTTCGGACCGCAGGTACAGGTCTGCATGTGGGTGAATTCCTGCCCGCCTTCGGGTCTGGCTTTGACCACGCAGCCGAGGCAGGCGCCGATGCCGCAGGCCATGCGCGTTTCCAGGCTGATCTGGGCGCGGACCTTGTGCTTGGCGGCAAGGCGCTGCACTTCCTTGAGCAGGCCGGTGGGCCCGCAGGCCAGCACCAGACCTTTCTTGCCCGCGTGCTCGGCGATGCGCGAATCCAGCAATTCCACAAAGGCGGCCGTGTCGTCCGGGCCTTTGTCGTGATGGGCGTCGATCATGATTTTTTCGTTCAGCCCGTCAAAGGGGTAACAGTCCAGGTTGTGCCGATGCCCGAACTCCATGCTCAGGTTCCAGGGCGCCGGGTGGCCGTGGGCATACCCGACAAACGGCGCGATGCCGATGCCGCCCGCCACGAGCAGGGTGGGCGTGTCTCGCTCCATGACCAGGGCGTTGCCGAGGGGGCCCCAGATATCCATCTCGTCGCCGGGTTTGGCCGCGGCTATTTCAAGGGTGCCCGCGCCGCGCACCTGAAAGAAGATCACCAGGTCGCGCGGGGTCAGGCGGCAGATGGCGAACGGCCTGCCCCACAGGCGCTCTTTGCCTGCTCCGGCCGGGCGGAGCATGATGAATTGCCCCGGCTTCCACTCCGGCCACGCGGGCGGGGTCAGGCGCAGGGCGAAGAATTCCGGCGTGGCGCCGGGGTTTCCGAAAGGCACCAGGTCGAGAACCGTGGCGCGGGTGATGGTGGACTCAGACATGCGCATATCCATATTCCGATCCCGTTTGCGGGCGGGACCGTTTTTCTGTATTATACCCGCGCACCCAAAAGGGCGGAAGCGGAATATCTATTTTTTCACAAGCGGGCCACCCATCTACTTAGCTCAGGCCGCGCCGAACAACAAGCGTAAATCCTCCCTTCCTCCACAATCGATCGTGCGGACCGCCCCTGAAACGATGCCGCCGAAAAAGTACAACACCACGCGGGCTCTTCGCGCCCGTGTGTCCGCCGGGGCGGATACAGCCCCCCTCATAAGGAATCCACATGTCGCAACAGGAACAAACCGCTCCCGCCGGGCCGGAAATCCTCGCCCCTGCCGGCGATATGCCGGCCGCCCTGGCCGCCTTCGCCGCCGGAGCCGATGCCGTTTACCTGGGCCTGAAACATTTTTCCGCCCGGATGCAGGCGGAGAATTTTTCCCTGACCGACCTGGCTCGGCTCACGGACTTCGCCCACACCGAGGGCAAGCGCGTTTACGTGGCCATGAACACCCTGCTCAAACCCGGCGACCTGGGCGCGGCCTTCCGGCTGATCCGCCGGCTGGAGCTGGACGTCCACCCCGACGCCCTGATCCTTCAGGATCCCGGCACGGCCGAGTTGGCGCGGGCCGCCGGGTTCTCCGGCGAGCTGCATTTTTCCACCCTGGCCAACGTCACCCATCCGAAGGCCCTGGAGGCCGTTCAAGCTCTGGGCGGGAGCCGGGCGATCCTGCCGCGCGAGTTGACCGTCGACGAGGTCCGCCAGATGGACGCCGCCTGCCCTTCCGGCATGGACCTGGAGATATTCGTCCACGGCGCCCTGTGCTGGTGCGTTTCCGGGCGCTGCTGGTGGTCCGGGTACATGGGCGGCAAAAGCGGCCTGCGCGGGCGCTGCGTGCAGCCCTGCCGGCGGGTTTACACCCAGAAGGGCAAGGAGGGACGGTTCTTCTCCTGCATGGATCTTTCCCTGGACGCCCTGGCCCGTCTGCTGCTCGATCTGCCCCGGATCCGCTCCTGGAAGATCGAAGGCCGGAAAAAAGGCCCGCACTATGTGTATTACGCGGTCTCGGCTTACCGGCTCCTGCGCGACGAAGGGCACGAGGCGGCCGCCCGCAAAGAGGCCCTGAGCATTCTTTCCATGGCCCTGGGCCGGCCGGGCACCCGCTCGCGCTTCCTGCCCCAGAAGATGTTTTTGCCTACGACCTCGCCGGAAAAAGACGGCACCACCGGTTCGGGGTTCCTGGCCGGGAAGACGGGCAAGGGGGGGAGTTCCAAAGTCGAGTTCCGGCCCCGCCTGGATCTGCTGCCCAAGGACTACCTGCGCGTGGGGTATGAGGATGAGCCCTGGCACTGTACGGTCTCCATTCCGAAGTGGGTGCCCAAGGGCGCGGCCTTCACCCTCTCTCTGCCCAGAGGCAAGTCGCCCAAGCCGGGCACGCCGGTATTCCTGATCGATCGCAAGGAGCCGGAGTTGCTCAGCCTGCTGGAGGATCGCGCCAAGGCCCTCATGAGCCTGCCCGAGCCGAAAAAAAGCGCGGAAGACACGGCCTCGCAGACCGGGCCGAGCTATGCCCGGCCCGGCCGGGTCGAGGGCCGGAGCGTGGAGATCCGTCTGCGCAGTTCCCTGCCCTCGGGGCGGGGCGGCAAGGCGGACGTAAAATCCGGGGCCATCCAAGGGTTGTGGTTGTCGCCGGGGGCGTTGAACGCGGTTTCCGCGACCTTGTTCGGGCGCATCTCCTGGTGGTTGCCGCCGGTGATCTGGCCCGACGAGGAGGAAACCTGGGAGCGCCACATCCACAAAGCCCTGCGCGACGGGGCCCGCCGGTTTGTCTGCAACACGCCGTGGCAGGCGGCGTTCTTCGGGAAGAAGGAAGGCCTGGAACTGACGGCCGGCCCCATGTGCAACGTGGCCAACGGGGCCGCGCTGGCCGCGCTGGCCGATCTGGGGTTCTCGGCCGCGGTGGTCGCTCCGGAGTTGGGAGAAGAAGACTTTCTGGCCCTGCCGGGGCAGAGCCCGCTGACGCTCGGCGTGGTGTTAAGCGGTTTCTGGCCGGTCGGGATTTCCCGACATTCGCCGGATCCGTTGCAGGACAAAGACGGTTTCGTGAGCCCGAAGGGCGAGGGGTTCTGGTACAAACGGTACGGGAAGAATACCTGGGTGTACCCGGATCGGCCGCTGGATCTTTCCGCCCGGCGGGGGGCGTTGGAGCGGGCCGGGTATCGGGTGTTTGTCCATATGGATGAGCATCCGCCCAGAGGCGTGGAGGTGGCGCGGACGAGTGAGTATAATTGGGAGGTGGGGCTGCTGTAAGGGGAAGGGGTCGCGCTTTTTCGACTCATGATGGAGGCGGTCGTGGTGCGGGGCTCTCGGGTGGTGGTGAGCGCCGGTCGCGGCGAGCGAGTTTTGTTGAGCTTTGAAGTTCTGTTGCACCCTCCGGGGGGCCAAAGAGGCGGCTGCGCGGAGACAGGGCCGCATCGGGTCTCCCTTCGCGCTCTGCCTGAATGTCGGCTCACGCTCCCGTGTCATGGCGGAACTTTTGGGGAGTCGGAAACCTCAAGGGTTGTGGCCGGCTGCCGCCGGAGCGGAGGCGTGGTTATATGCGCTCGGGAATACCGGCGATTCGGGCCAGGGCGGGGATGTCCAGGTGGGTTTCGACGAACTCGGCCAGCCGGTCGAATTCACGCTCGCGGATGGTTTCCGGATCGAGGGGCGGCGCGGTCCGACCGCCCAGGGCGCGGATCAGGGCGGCCGCGAATTCCGGAGAGTCGAAAATCCCATGCAGGTAGGTGCCGGCCACGGTGCCGGCCGTGTTGACGGCGCCGTCCGGACGATCAGGGGCGAGATGGAGCAGGGGCACGGCCTCCGGGCCGAGGGTGCTTTGGCCCATATGGATTTCATAGCCCTGGACCGGGATATCGGAAAGTTGCCGGAGGATTCCCGGCAAGGGCCCGGTCCGGCCTTCCGCCTGGGTCAGTTGTTTGGCCGGGTGAAAGCGGGTGCGTATGTCGAGCAGGCCCAGGCCGGGCAGGAGAGGCGTGTCGCCTTCCACGCCGTCCGGGTCTTCGATGGTGTGCCCGAGCATCTGGAAACCGCCGCAGATGCCGAACACGCAGCCGCCATGCCGGGCGAAGCGCTGGACGGCCAGGGCCAGCCCGGAGGCGCGCAGGTGTTCGAGATCCGCGGCCGTGCTTTTGCTGCCGGGCAGGATGAGCAGATCCGGCCGGCCGAAATCCTCGGGCCGCTCGATCCAGCGCAGAGACACGCCGGGCAGGCGGTCGAACACGGCCAGATCCGTGAAATTGGAAAGCCGGGGCGGGCGCACGGCGGCCACGTCGAAGCTGTTCAGGGCCGGGGCCCGACGCAGAAGCGACTCGGCCAGGCCGTCCTCGTCGTCGATGTCAAAGCGCTCGAAAGGCAACACGCCCAGGCAGGGGATGGCGAGCAGTTCTTCCATGCGCCGGATGCCGGGCTCGAGAATGGACAGGGAGCCCCGGAACTTATTGATCACAAAGCCTTTGATCCGGGCCCGGTCCTCTTCGGGCAGGAGCATGGCCGTGCCGTAGAGGGCCGCGAACACGCCGCCGCGATCGATGTCCGCCACCAGGATGACCGGCGCCTCGGCCAGGGCGGCCATGCCCATGTTTACCAGGTCGTTTTCCAGCAGGTTGATTTCGGCCGGGCTGCCCGCGCCCTCAATGATGATCGGCGTATGGTCCGCCGCCAGGGAGGCGAAAGCCCGCTCGACGGCCGGGCGCAAGCTTGGGCGGAAGGCGAAGTACTCGGTCGCGTCCATGTGCCCCAAGGCCAACCCGTCCACAATGACTTGGCTTTTCCGATCGCTCGAAGGCTTGAGCAGAATCGGGTTCATGCGCGTTTCGGGCGCGAGCCCGCAGGCCTGGGCCTGCACGGCCTGGGCCCGGCCGATCTCCCGCTCGTCGGCCGTGACGAAGGAATTGAGGGCCATGTTCTGGGATTTGAACGGCGCGGGCGAGAATCCCCGCCGCAGGAAGGCCCGGCACAGGGCCGTGACCAGCAGGCTTTTGCCGGCCGAGGAGGCCGTGCCCTGGACCATCAGGCGGCCGGGTTTCATGAGCCGCCCCCACGGCAACGGCTGAGAAAATGGCGGGCCGCCTCGGGTATGCCGGAGAAATGCAGGTGGGGGTAAAGGCCCAGGCAGTTCTTGCGGGCCATTCCGGCGGCGAGGGGCGATCGGCCGGGTTTGGAGACCAGGATCGCGCCGGGCTCGTCCGTTTCCAGTCGGGAATAGTGGAACTCGTGGGCGCAAAAGCGCAGACCGGCCGGCCCCAGGGGCGTGGGTACGGTTTGTTCCACATCCACGTAACCGAAGGGACGTTGCAGGGTTTTGCTCATGAGGGCCTCGGCCGAAAAGAATCCGACCGTTTCATGGCGGGTTCCGGTGGTATCCGTCAGCCCCCGGCAGAGAAAGAGCATACCGCCGCATTCGGCCAGGCAGGGCAGGCCGTTTTCCAGGGCCGCGCGGATTGAGCCGAGCATGGCCCGGTTGGCGGCGAGATCGGCCGCGAACACCTCGGGAAAGCCGCCGCCGAGGTACAGCCCATCCAGATCGCCGGGCAGGGCGGCATCGGCCAGGGGGCTGAAAAAGACAAGTTCCGCGCCGAGATCGTCAAGCATGTCCAGGTTGTCCTGGTAGTAGAAGGAAAAGGCTTTGTCCCGGGCCACGCCCAGGCGGACGGGTGGGCCGGGCACGGCGGGGTTCGCGACCGGCGCCGGCAGCGGGGGGGCGGAGCAGGCCAGGGCCCACAGGCCGTCCAGGTCCAGGCGGGCCAGGTCCGCGAGCAGATTTGCCCGGCGGTGCAGATGGGGGTCTTCTTCGGCCGGGAGCAGACCCAGGTGCCGGCTTTCCAGCTCCAGATCGGGGTGCCGGGGGATGTATCCGAAGCAGGGCAGGCCGGTTTCGCCTTCAATGACTTCCTTGAGCAGGGAGTAATGAGCTTCGGACGACGCGGCCGCAATAACGACCCCGGCGACCCGCAGCCCGGGGGAAAAATCGCGGAAGCCGCGCACCAGGGCCGCCGCGCTGCGGGAAAATCCGCCCGCCTTGAGGCAGAGCAGCACCGGCGCGTCGAGGCTGCGGGCGATATCCGCCGTGCTGCCTTCTTCGCTTGTGCCCCGGCCGTCGAACAGGCCCATGACCCCTTCAATCAGGTTGAGCCCGTTTGGGGTTCCGCCGCGATGCAGGGCGCGGAGCAGAGCCCCGCGCGGCATGAGGATGGAATCAAGGTTGCGGCAGGGTGTGCCGAGCAACGCGGCGTGCCGGCCGGGATCGATGAAGTCCGGCCCGACCTTGAAGGCCCGCACGGTGTGCCCCGCCCGATCGAACAGGGCGGCCAGAGCGGCGAAGACCGTGGTCTTGCCCTCGCCGCTTTTCGGGGCGGCGACGACCAAACGGGGAAAGGCGGATGATGCGCTCATGCGGTGCCGGGTTGGAAGGTTGCGAAGAATGCGGTTCCGGGTGGTTGGCGGCGGTTTATTTGGTGAGCAGAAGCAGCATGAAAGCTCCGAACAGGACCAGGGCGACGGAAAGGCCGGCGGCGCAGATCATGGAGGTTCGCTTGCGCTTTTCCGCCAGTTCCTTCTGGAGTTTGGCCTGCTGCTCGTAATAGGCGTTCATGAAGCGCGAGAGGGCTTTTTGGAAATCCTCCAGCCGCCAGTCGCCCACGCGGCTCCTGCGCCCGACAAAGGCCGGGATGCCGCTGAAACGGTGCAGGATGGTCCCGCCCTGTGTTTTCTTCTTCTTGTAGCCGAGCTCGACGGCCCCGTTGGCTCCAAACGCCTTGAGATACTGCGCGAACGCCTCGCCGGCCGCGTCGGCCGAGGGCGCGTAGGGGCCTTCCAGGCGGCAATCGGCCCGGCACATCACTTCCCAGCCGTAAACTTCGCCGGTTTTTGAGGTCATGAACCGCTTGGAAAATTCAAACCGGTAGTCGCCGGCATCCTGAAGGATGACGTTCGTCGCGGTGCTGCCCTGCATCCCTTCAAAGGGGGTGAACATGACCTCGCGTTCCGCCCCGATGCCGGTGGTATCACCCACCACGGCATTCTGGTGGAAGAAGTACGAGACCCCATCATCTCCGAGGATGGTGCCGTACCCACGCGAATCGTCGTATGTTACTACTCTTCCGTACATATCCCCTCGTTGCGGCGGCCGGCGTCGGCACTCACTCTCTAACGTCGGGCATCCAGCGACCGGCAAAATAACGGAGAATGGACGGAATGTCACTGCTCCCGCCGCGGATGCGCCGGGAGTGGAAGCGGAACGGCAAAGAAAAGCACGGAGAGCGGACGATCTGAAACGGCGGAGAGCCGGTGCGGAAAAAAGGGGGAACTCAAGTTCCCCCTTTTCCGGCGTTACAGCGTTTCCGAAGCCCAGACCGCATACTGGTAAACGGAGGCCGGGACCACGCCCAGAGCCAGGGCGGCGGCGGCCAGGACGACCGCGCCGACAACGCCGGTGCGCGAAGTGTCCGGAGCGGCCGGGGCGGGTTCCTGCTCGGCGTTTTCCTCCGTGTAAGCGTGGCGGACGAGGGAGAGGTAGTAGTAAATGGCGATGGCGCTGTTCAGCACCAGGGCGATGACCAGCCAGTTGTAGCCGTTGTTCCAGGCCGCGCTGATCAGGAAGAATTTTCCCATGAACCCGATGGTGGGCGGCAGGCCCACGAGCGAGAACGCGCCTACGGCCAGAGCGAAGGCCAGGGCGGGCGAGCGCTTGTACAGCCCGTTCAGGTCGTCGAGGCTGAGGTTGCGGCCGTCGGAAGCGACCCGGCAGACCACCCAGAAGCAGAGCAGGTTCATGATCATATAGGCCACGCCGTAGAAGGCGGCGGCGGCCAGGCCTTGCCGCGTGCCCACGATGAGCCCCAGGATGATGTAGCCCGCATGGGCCACGGACGAGAATCCGAGCAGGCGTTTCAGGTCTTTCTGCGTCAGGGCGCAGAGATTGCCGAAGGTCATGGAGATCAGCCCGAGCACGGCGATGGTGTCCGTTACGGCCATGCCCGGCTTGAGGAACGCGGTCATGCGGATCAGGATCACGATGGCCCCGAGCTTGGGCAGGGTGGCCACGAAAGCGGCCGTCTCGTTGGAGGTACCCTGGTACACGTCCGGGCACCAGAAGTGGAAGGGGAACAGGGCCAGCTTGAAGAACATGCCGGAGAGGAACAATGTCAGGCCCATCACGGCCGAGGGGTTGCCCGCCCAGCTCCAGTCGCAGGAGGCCAGGGCCGCGATATGCGTGGTGTGCTGGGAAGACATGATGAACGACAGCCCGAACAGGCTCACCGCCGTGGCCGCCGCGCCGAACAGGATGTACTTGGCGCCGGCCTCCGCGCTTTCGCGGCTGTTGTCACGCACCGGAATAAGCACATACAGGCTGTAGGAGGAAAGCTCCAGGGCCAAATACAGGGAAACCAGCTCGGAGGTCGAGGCCAGCAGCATCAGGCCCCAGGCCGAGAGAGACAGGAAGAGCAGATAGTCGGTACGTTTGTCCGGAGTGATGCCGGCCTGGCGCCCGGCATTGAGCACGACCACCAGAAAGCCCGCGGCGACCGCGAGTTTGAAAAATTGTGACAAGCCGTCCACCGTGTAGGTGCCCATGAACATGACCCCGGAGGAGAACAGCGAGGCCACGGAGGTCAGGCACACGAGCAGGGCCGCGAGGGGCAGCCAGGAGGCCGCGCTCGGCAGGGCGCATTTGTGATCACAGGCGCTCTGGGTGAAGAGCAGCAGGATGACGATGAACTGGGCGCACTCGGGCGCCATCCGCAAGAGGTCGCTACTCATGGGTTTCTCCCTTCACCGGGGCGGCGGGCTTGTCGGCTTCGGACACGAACAGCGTTTTCCAGTCCGGGGTATGGGACGGCATCGCCGCCATGCTCCGGCTACGGTGATCGTCAAGCAGGCCGGTCACGGCGGGCTGCACCAGGGAGAGCAGCGGCCCCGGAGACAGGCCGATATACAGCACCAGCGCGGCGGGCAGGAGCAGGTAGGCCCATTCGCGCGTGTTCAGATCCTTCCATTCCTTGGCTGTGGAAGGCGAGCCCCAGGCCATTTTCAGGGAAACCCGGAACATGTAGGCCGCGCCCAGGAGCGCGCCCGGCACGATGCACAGGCCAACGACCGGGTCGACCCGGAAGGCCGCGACAAAGACCAGGATTTCACCCACAAACCCGTTGGTGCCGGGGAAGCCGATGGAGGCCAGACCGTACAGGCCCCAGAAGAACATGAACGCGGGCAGGTACTTGCCCAGGCCGAGAGTGGCCGAGATTTCGCGGCTGTGGCTGCGCTCGTACACCGCGCCGATCATCATGAACAGCGCGCCGGTGATGATCCCGTGGTTGAGCATCTGGAGCAGCGCGCCCTGCACACCCAAGGACTCGAACAGGAAGATCCCCAGGGTGACGAAGCCCATGTGGGCCACGGAGGAATACGCGACCAGCTTCTTGATGTCGCTTTGCCCCAGGGCCACGGCCCCGCCGTAGAGAATGGAAACGATGGAAATGCCGATCATCAGGGGCGCGAAATAGGTGGCGGCCTCCGGCGTCAGGGGCAGGCAGAAGCGCAGGAACCCGTATGCGCCCATTTTCAGGAGCACGGCGGCCAAGATCACGCTGCCCGCCGAGGGGGCCTGCACGTGCGCGGCCGGGAGCCAGGTGTGGAAGGGGAACATCGGCACCTTCACGGCAAAGGCCAGGGCCATGGCCAGAAAAGCCCAGAACTGGAACTGGAAGCTGAAGGTCTTGCCGGCCAGTTCGGGAATGGAGAACGTCCCGCCGGTGACCCGGAAGGCCACGATGGCGACAAGCAGCAGGGTGGAGCCGGCCAGGGTGTACAGGAAGAACTTGATCGAGGCGTAGCGCCGCTCCGGGCCGCCCCAGACCGCGATCAACAGGTACATGGGCACGAGCATCCCTTCCCAGAACAGGTAGAAAAGCACGAAGTCCATGGCCGTGAACACGCCCACGCAGGCGGCGGTCATCAGCAGCAGGCAGATGTGGAATTCCTTGATCCGTTTGCCGATGTAAGTCCACGAGCAGAGCACGCACAGGGGCAGGGTGAACAGGGTCAGCCAGATCATCAGGATGCTGATGCCATCCACGGCCAGATGGTATTCCATGCCCCACTGGGGAACCCAGGGCAGCCGCTCGATGAACTGGTACCCGGCGGCAGGGGCGAACCCGAGCAGGGGCAGGGCCAGGAGCAACTCCACAAGGGATGCGGCCAGGGTCGCCAGACGGATCGTCTTTTCGTCGCGCAGAGGGCAGATGGCCAAGGCCGCCGCGAGCGGGAAGAAGATCAGGCAACTGAGAACGGGAAAGGTGCTCACAAGGTTCCTCCGTACTTCCGGCGATCAGCCCAGGTACCAGATCAGGGCGAAAATAATCAGGGCCAGGGTCAGGGACAGGGCGAGATAGCGTTGCAGCCTGCCGTTTTGCAACCGGGCTCCGGCTCCGCCGAGGGCTTTGACGCCGCAGGCCGAGCCGTCGATCACCCCGTCGATGCCGCGCCGGTCGAAGATCGAGCAGCCGGCCGCCGCGGCCATCAGGCCGCGCAGGCCGCAGGCGCGGTAAACCTCGGTCCAGATCCCGTCAAACCAAGCCAGGGGCCGGCAGATGCAGGCCAGAACCAGCCGGCCGATCCAGCGGTAAAAGAAGTCGAAATCCAGGTTGAGGCCCGCGTGCGGGGTGATCACCCGGCGCAGCAGGTAGAAGGCCAGGCCGGAGAACCCGAGCAGCATGGACGCCTGCAGCGCGTTCCAGACCGTCCAGGGCTCGTAAGGGTGCTCGGACGTAAAGGGCAGGTAGGCGTACAGGATTTCCGGCCGCACGCCCTGGAGGATGCAGAGCGCGGCCAGAAAAGCCATGCCCGCGTACATGTTCCAGGGGATGGGCTTCAATTCCCGGTTCAGATCCGGTTCCTTGCCGCCCCAGAAGGCGAAGTAGGGGAGCTTGATGCCCACCGAGATGAACGTGCCCACGGCGGCGATTTCCAGGCCCAGAGCGACCAGGGTTCGGTGCGCCTCGGCCGCGCCCGCGATGGTCATGGTCTTGGAAATGAAGCCGTTGAACAGCGGCATACCCGAGATGGACAGGGCCGCGACCATGTACAGGAGCATCACCCAGGGCAGGCGGGAGGCCAGGCCGCCGAGCTTGTCGAGCTTGGCCGTGCCCGTGGCGTAAAGAACGCAGCCCGTGCCCATGAAGAGCAGGCCCTTGTACAGGATGTGGGCGTACGCGTGGGCCGTGGCCCCGTTCAGGGTCATGGCCGTGCCCACGCCGATGCCGGCCACCATGTACCCGACCTGGGAAACGATGTGGTAGGAGAGAATCCGCCGGGCGTTGTTTTCCATGCACGCGTACAGCACGCCGTACACGGCCATGATCGTGCCCATGATCGCCAGGATCTCCACCCCGGCGAAACCCCGGGCCAGCACATACACGGCCGTCTTGGTGGTATAGGCGCACATGAACACCGAGCCGGTGACCGTCCCGCGCGGGTAGGCGTCGGGCAGCCAGGCGTGCAGGGGAACCACGGCCGCGTTGACGCAGAACCCGGCCAGAATCAGCCAGTCGTAAGTCTGCATGGCGGCCGGGGCCACGGCGTCGAAGCTCCAGGTGCCCAGGGCCTTGTAGCGCAGGAGCAGACCGGCCAGCAGGAACAGGCCGCCGATGGTGTGGTACACGAAGTAACGGAAGCCCGCGAGCACGGATTCCCGCGTCCGGTTCAGGAAAATCAGGAAGGTCGAGCCGATGGACATCAGCTCCCAGAACAGGAACAGCGAGAGGTAATCGCCGGCGAACACGCAACCGAAGCCCCCGGCCACATACAGCGCGGCCGCGATGTGCTGGCCCTTCTCCTGAACGTGCATGGCGTAGAGCATCCCGGCCAGGGACATGACCGCGAAGACTTGGGCGAAGACCAGGGAAAGCCTGTCCACCCGGCCGAGGATCAGGGTTTGCCCCAGCCAGGAGGCGTGGCCGTACTCGCCGGGCGTCATGCTGAACACGGCCCAAATCGCGATGATCGGCGGCGCAAGCAGCAGATAGTTCCAGTGTTTGCCGCGCAGCAGGGGCAGACACAGGGCCAGAGCCAGGAAGGCCGTGGAGGGGTGCACGAAACTAGAGATCATCGTAGTGGTCCTCCGGCCGGACGATCAGCGGCTGGATGATCTTTTTCACCACCAGCACCATGACCAGACCCACACCCAGGCCGAAGGCCGGCCAGAAGAGCGGCAGCGCGTCGTAGACGAAGTGCGGTTCATGCGGCTTGGAGAAGAAATTCGCGGCCGCCGTCAGGGCGAGCACGGCGAAAAAGACGATCCGCCAGGTACCGGAGGCGCGACGCGCCTGTTCCAACAATTTTCCCAGTCCGCTCATGAGAAACTCCCGTGTCGTTGGCGGGCTTGTCGCAACACCCGATGGGGCAATTCCAAATGAGGATTTTCGTTCTCTGCCAAGGAAGGTGAGTTCCGGACGGAGCGAAGTGTATAGAGACATACATGAGCTTCGCACGGGACGCGCCTGACGCGGGCAGAGGGCGAAAAGACCATTTGGACTACAGCCTGCTGAACAGTTGGACGAAATTCTGGAACACCTGCGGGTACAACCCCAGGAGCAGCGACACCAATCCCGTGAAACAGAGGGGCACGACCATCACGGCCGGGGCCTCGCTGTACTGCTCGATATTGGCCCCTTCGGCCGGAGCCAGGAAAAAGGCCCGGTAGATGATCGGCACGAAGTACCCGGCATTCAGGGCCGTGGAGAGCAGCAGGGCGGCGAGCAGGACGGTCTCGCCCGCCTGGAGCGCCCCGTTGGCCAGGTACCACTTGGAAACGAAACCGCAGACCGGCGGCATCCCGATCATCGAAAGCGAAGCCAGGGCGAAAGCCCCGAAGGTCCAGGGCATACGTCTGCCCAGTCCGTTCATCTCGCTGATTTTTTTGATGTGCGTGGCCACGTAGATGGCCCCGGCGCCGAAGAACAGGGTGATCTTGGAAAAGGCGTGGTGCGGGATGTGCATCAGCCCGCCCTGCACCGCGGCCGGGGTGAGCAGGGCCACCCCGATGATCACGTAGGAGAGCTGGCTGACCGTGGAATAGGCCAGCCGGGCCTTGATGTCGTCTTTGGTCAGGGCCACCAGGGAGGCCCCGACGATGGTCGCGGCCGCGAGGTAGGCCGTGGGCATACCCAGGCCGAGGGTGTGCATGGTGTCCACCCCAAAGCCGGAGAGGATGACCCGGCTCACGGAAAACACCCCGGCCTTGACCACGGCCACGGCGTGGAGCAAGGCCGAGACCGGCGTGGGCGCGACCATGGCCGAGGGCAGCCAGTTGTGGAAGGGGAACAGGGCGGCCTTGGCCAGGCCGGCGATGTAGAGCACGTATGTCAGGCGGATCAGGTTGGGATGCTCGGCAACGGCCTGGGCCGGGAACATGCCGGTGACCACGTCGCCCAGGTGCATGTCCAGGGTGCCGCAGAGCACGTAGGTCAGGGTCATGGCGGGCAGGAAAAAGAGCTTGGACGTGCCCATGAGGTAGACCAGGTATTTGCGCGCCCCGGCGAAGCCTTCCTTGTCCTGGTGGTGGGCCACCAGCGGGTAGGTGAAGACGGTGATCACCTCGTAAAACAGGTACAAGGTGAAGATGTTGGCGGCGAAGGCCACGCCCACGGCGCCGAAGATGGCCACGGCGAAACAGAAGTAGTAACGGGTCTGGGCGTGTTCCTTCAGGGCGCGCATGTAGCCGATGTTGTAACTCGTGGCCGCGCCCCACAGGAAGGTGGCGATAAGCGCGAAGATCATGCTCAGGCCGTCGGCGCAGAAGCTGACGCTTACCCCGGGGATCAGCGTGAAGAGCGTGTACGTGTAGATGCCGCCTTCCATGACGAAGGGGACCATGCCGAGCACGGAGAGGAAGGCCGCCGCGGCCGCGACGACCGAGACCAACTCGCGCCGGTTCTGATCCGACCGGGCCAGAAGAATGACGAACGGGGCCGACAGGGTGACGGCCAGAGGCAGCAGCAGGCGCGCGGAGTCCACGGTGTTCATTGTGCTCCTACTCTTGCAGAAGGGTAATGGCCGACGTGCGCGTGGAGCCGAAGCGGCGGTAAACCACCACGATGATCGCGAGAATCAGCGTGGCTTCGGCGGCGGCCAGACCCATAATCAGCAGCGTGGTCAACTGGCCGAGGGCCGGATCCATGCCGCCCACCTGCCCGGCGGCCGCGATGGCGAGGCCCGCGCCGTTGAGCATCAGCTCCACGGAAATGAGCATACCGACCAGGGTCCGGCGCCGGGTCAGGCCGATAAAGCCGAAACCGAGCAGAACGAGCGCGACGATTTGGAACAGGCTCAGCGGGGTCATTTCTTTCTCCTTTCCCAGACCAGGAAGACGCCGCCGGCCATGGCCACCAGCAGGATCACGGAAATAAGCTCAAAGGGCAGGACAAAATCTTCCAGAAGCTGTTTGCCGAGCTGGAGCAGGGCGACGCTCTTGGGCGTGAACAGGGATTCCTCCGGATGCAGGGCCGGCACCGGGGCGAGCAGCGCCAGGGGCAGAAGGCCGACCCAGACAGCCCGGGCCGTTTTCGGGGCCGGGGCCCCCTGCTCGTCGCCTTCGCTGTCGGATCGCGCCAGCATGAGGGCGAAGAAGATCAGCACACAGACCGCGCCCACGTAAACGAGCAGTTGCATGAAAGCCAGGAAGGGCGCCTGCATGAGCAGATACATGCCGGCCACGCCCATGAAGGAGAAAATAAGACCTACCAGCGCGCGCACCAGGTTGGGGCTGAAAACCGCGAACCCGGCCCCCACGCAGATGACGAGCAGGTACATGCCGAAAACGCCGTGAGCGAGCGTCATGCCGTACCCCCCGCGGAAGGTCCGTCCGGCCGGGCTTCGGCGGGCGGCGTTTGCGCGGCCTTCGCCCCGGCGTCTCCCTGGGGAGTGGCGGCGCGGCTCAAGCGCCGCAGGCGGGCCAGCAGGTTGAAGCGGAAATCGTCCGGCGAGGTGCCGGCCAGATAGTAGTTGCGCGAGAAACGGATCGAATCCACCGGGCAGACTTCCACGCAGGTGCCGCACAAGCTGCACAGGGTGTAGTCGTACTCCCAGCCCGAAGGGTTCTTGGGCGCGGCCGGTTTCTTCACCTTTTCACCCCGAGCCTCGGCTTCGGCCATAGCTTGCTGTTGCTCGGGCGTGGGCTTGGGCGCGGGCGACTTGACCACCTTGATGCAGCCGCTCGGGCAGGCCTGGGCGCACATCATGCAACTGATGCAGCGCGGAGTGGCCGGGTCGTCGTCCAGGCCGACCAGCTCGATGGGCCCCCGGTACGAGTGCAGCCGTTCCGGCTCAACGGTCTGCCGGGGGTAATAGACCGTCACGTCGCGGGAGAGGAAATACTTGCCGGTGATCGCGAGACCAACCAGCAGGCTCCATACTTCCGCGAGTTTCTTTACAAGCACTTTCATCGACGGGTCTCCGTTGGAGATTGCGACGTTGGACCGGATCAGAACAGCTTGACGAGCACCGCGGTGCCCACCAGATTAAGCACCGCTATGGGAGTCAGCCACTTCCAGTTGAGGTTGAGGAGTGGGTCGAAGCGGACCCGGGGGAAGGTCCAGCGCACCCACATCATGACGAAGAGCAAAAAATACGTCTTGAGCAGGAACCACCAGACGCCGTCAAAGAAGGGCCCTTTCCAGCCGCCCAGAAAGAGCGTGGCCGCGATGCCGCAGACCACGATCATGTTGGCGTACTCGGCCAGGAAAAACAGGCCGAAACCCATGCCCGAGTACTCGGTGTGGAAGCCGGCCGTCAGCTCGGATTCCGCCTCGGGCAGGTCGAAGGGCGCCCGGTTGGTCTCGCCGAACATGCTGATCAGGTAGATCAGGAAGGCCACCGGCTGGGTGACGATGTTCCACTGCCAGGGCATACCGCCCTGGTCGCGGACGATGTCGGTCAGGCTCAGGGCGCCGTGCTCGAAAACGATGGCCAGCACCGAGAGCAGCAGCGGGATCTCGTAGGCCACGGACTGGGCCACGCCGCGGGCCGCGCCGTACAGGGAGTATTTGTTGTTCGAGCCCCAGCCGGCCACCAGGATCGCCAGCACGTTCAGGCCGGAGAAGGCCAGGACCAGAAGCAGGCCCAGGTCGATGTTCCAACCGGTCAATTCCGGCCCGAAAGGCAGGGGCAGAAAGAGCAGGAACACCGGGAAGAAGGCCATGAGCGGGGCCAGCCAGAACAGGAAGGGGTCGGCCTGATCGGGTCGGACAAGCTGCTTGCTGAGCAGCTTGGGCACGTCGCAGAGGATCTGCAGCAAGCCCTGCGGGCCGACCTCGTACGGGCCGGGGCGGCGCTGCACGAAGCCGGCGACCTTCCGTTCCGCATAGACCAGGACCATGGCGTTGAAGGCCACGAACAGCGCGATGCACACAAGGGCCACCAGCACGTGGAGAAGATCGCCTATGGCAAAGGGAAAGTTCATAGCGCCCTACCTGTCCAGTTCGGGGATGACCAAGTCGAGACTGCCGAGAATGACCACCGCGTCGGCGAGCAGAATACCTTGGGCCGCTTCGGCGAACAGGCTCAGGTTCGAGAAACTCGGCGAGCGCAGCTTGACCCGGTAGGGTTTCTTGCCGCCATCGCCGGCCACCCAGACCTTGACCTTGCCCCTGGCCCCTTCCACGGCGAAGGAGGCTTCACCCGCCGGAAGGCCGTAGGTGGCCTTGATGGGTTTGGCCGGCTGGATGGGACCGTCCGGGATGGTTTCCACGGCCTGCTCGAGAATGCGCAGGCTCTGCTCGATCTCGTCCAGGCGCTGGTTATAGCGGGCGTACGAGCAGGCCTGGTGGTACACGGGGATGTCGAAGTCGAAGCGGTCATACACCGAGTAGGGTTCGGTGCGGCGCAGGTCGCAGGGCACGCCGGCGCTGCGCAGAATCGGGCCGGTGGCCCCGTACCGACGGCACATCTCGGCCGGGATGACCCCGATGCCGTCGGTCCGGCCCACAAGGATCATATTCTTGGTGACCAGCTCCCGGTACATTCGCATCCGGGAGCGCATCCGGGGGATGAAGGCGCGGATACGGCTGAAGAACTCGGCCGGCGCGTCCTGGTAGACCCCGCCGAAGCGAAAGTATGAGTAGGTCAGGCGCGAGCCGGTGACCAATTGCAGGGCGTCGAGGACTTCCTCGCGATCATCGAAGGCATAGAGGATCGGGGTGAAGGCCCCAAGGTCGAGCAGATAGGCGCCCCACCAGACCAGGTGCGAGGCGATCCGGTTCAGTTCCGTGGTGATCACCCGCAGGTATTCGGCCCGCTCGGGCACCTCAATGCCGCCCAGGCGCTCCACCGCGCCGACATAGGCCCAGTTCCAGGCCAGGGCGTGCAGATAGTCCACGCGGCCCATGTTGGGAATGAACTGGTTGGGCAGCTTCACTTCGGCCATTTTCTCGTGCATCCGGTGCAGGTAGCCGAGAATGGGCTCGGCCCGGACCACATACTCGCCGTCAAGCTCGAGCAGGATGCGCAACACCCCGTGAGTGGAGGGGTGCTGCGGCCCCATGTTGATGATCAGGGTGTCGTCGCGGGCCCCGAACTGGAAGTTGCAGGTATAGTATCCGCCCTCGATCTGGCGTTCGGCTTCGGTGCTCACGGCTTCAGCTCTCCTTCGGGGACGCGGGTTCGGCCGGTTCGTCGAGCGGGGTGAAAGCGGGATCCTTGTGGAGGCATTCACCCGTCACCGGCAGGAAGATCACCCGCATGGGGGAACGCTCCGCGTCTTTTTTGCGCAGGGGGTAGTCGTTCATGTCCGGGGGCAGGAGCAGCCGGGTGGGGTTGGGGTTGCCGTCAAAGCGGACGCCGTAAAAGTCCGCCGTTTCCCGCTCGTGCCATTCCGCGCCCTGATAAATGCCGGCTATGGAGGGGATGTCCGGCGCGTCATGCGGCAGCACCACGCGCAAGGACAGGCGCTCGGCCTTGTCCGAACGGTCGAAGGCGTAGAGGAGCACAAAGCCTTCGCGCACGTCCAGGCCGGAGATCTCCTCCAGGTGGTATTCGGCGGCCAGGAGTTTGCGCGCGGCTTCAACGATGTCCGCCGCGTTCAGGAAGGCCGCCCAGGCCAGCCCTTTGCGGGCCGGATCCTCCTTCACCAGATGGAGCAGGGGGATACCCCGCAGAACGTCTCTGATCATAAATCCGCCTCGCCCGCGTCGGCCGGGGGGGCGGGGACGGCCGTCGCGGCCATGGTGTCGGCTTCCCAGCCGGTGTCATACCCTTCGGGGATCGCCCAAAAGCGCGTACCGGTCAGTTTACGTTGCAGGGTAAACAGGCCCTCGAGCAGGGCTTCCGGGCGGGGCGGGCAGCCGGGCACATGCACGTCCACCGGAATCAGCTTGTTGACGCCTTCAATGATGCCGTACTGGCCCTCAAAGGCGAACGGGCCGCCGGAAATGGCGCAGTTGCCCATGGCCATGACGAAACGGGGAGCGGGCATCTGCTCGTAAAGACGGACCACAGCCGGAGCCATTTTGCGGGTCACGGTGCCGGCCACGATCATCAGATCCGCCTGACGGGGAGAAGGCCGGAACACTTCCGCCCCGAAACGGGAGATGTCGAAACGGGCCATGCCCACACCCATCATTTCGATGGCGCAGCAAGCCAGACCGAAGGTCATGGGCCACAGGGACATGGCCCGGCACAGATCCAGGAATTTGTTCAGCGGCCCCAAGGGCACATGCGGCGGGTCGATACGCCCCACGTTGGGGCGTATGACCGGCATCATCAGAGAGCAATCTTGCGCGGCCACGTGAAGACTCCTTTCGCTCTGAAGTAGACAAGCGCGAGAAATAAAAAGAACAGGAAGAGCAAAAGCTTGCCGAGCGCGGCAAACCCGTCGTCCAGATGATAGTACGCTGCTACAGGGAAGAGATAGAGAACGTCCACGTCGAACGCGATGAAGAGAAGCGCGTAAGCGTAGTAGTTGATGCCGAAGTGGGCCCAGGGGGAGCCGAACGGGCGCATACCGCATTCATAGGGCATACCCAGGTCGCCGCCGCGCGCGTTTGGCGCGATGCAGTGCGCGAGAATCAACGGGCCGGCTGCGAAACATCCGCCGGCGACAAGAAAAAGAAGAATCCCCAGATGGAGGATGTCAAAGACCATGTCAAACCTCATGTACCTGTTGGTGGTTTACGGTGAGGCCCCGTTCAATGCCTTTGCAAAAACTTGCGCGGTGGGCAATGCGGAAAAGCATGGTTGACGTTTATAAAGCGAATAAAACCTATATATGATTGCTTCTAGTTGGGAAAAATTTCCTTACGGCAATACGATAGAAGTCCGAACAGTCTGGTTTGGCGTATGCTCCCAAGACTTGTCCGGTAGAAACATGAGAACCACAACCGGCGGGGGCTGTCAAGCCGGGCCGGAGTATTTTTTGTAAATAATACCGGGGTGTTTCTTGTGAAAAAAATCCCTTTCGAGCTTGCGCGGCGTCATCCTCCGGATGGGGGGGAATTTTCCCGGCCGGCGGCATACGCGAACAACGTGTCGGCAATATAGCCGAGCACGAACGCAAATCGGAATGATATCCTTACTCCGGTAAAGGACGCTTTTCGATGGAAGGATGGCAGCGGCATTCCGGCCGTTGTTTTTACAGGCCGCGCAGGGCTTCTTCGGCCATATAGCTGCTGCGCACCAGGGGCGCGGAGAACACATGGCCGATGCCGATGGAGCGGCCGTAAACGGCGTACTCCTCAAAGACATCCGGGTGGACGTAGCGCTTGACCGGCAGGTGTTCCCGCGAGGGGCGCATGTACTGGCCCACGGTGGCCAGCCGGCAGCCGGCGGCCTTGAGATCGCGTAGGATCTCGCGGGCCTGGTCGTCGGTCTCGCCGACGCCGACCATAAAGCCGCTCTTGGCGATGCGCCCGGTATCAGCCACCCGGCGCAGGAGTTCCAGGCTCTGGGCGTAATCGGCTTGGGGGCGCACCGTGGGGTAGAGGGAGGGATGGGTTTCCACGTTGTGGTTGATCACCGTGGGCTCGGCCCCCATGACGATCGCCAGCGACTCGGCGCTGCCCCGGAAGTCGGGAATGAGCACTTCCACCGTGGCTTCGGGCAGGGCTTCCCTGACGGCCCGGATGGTCGCGGCGAAGTGGGCCGCGCCACCATCGGGCAGATCGTCGCGAGTGACCGAGGTAATCACCACGTGACGCAAACCCAGTTCCTTGGCGGCTTTGGCCAGGCGCTCGGGCTCGTCGCGATCCAGGGGGCCGGGGCGCTCGTTGCCGATGTTGCAGAACCGGCAGTTGCGCGTGCAGGTCGGCCCCATGATCAGGAAGGTGGCCGTGCCCGAGCTGAAGCATTCGTGCATGTTCGGACACTTCGCGCCCTTGCACACGGTATGCAGGTGCAGGCCGTCCAGCAGGCCGCGGGTGTCGGCGAAGGTCCGGGCCGTGGGCAGGGGGCGGCGCAACCAGGAGGGAATGCGCAGGACGGGTTCGGAGTCGATGGTCATGTGCTGCTCGTTCGGTGGTAAAGGGATGCGGGGAAGGAAATCTTATTCCGGCAAACGCAGAAGCCGCGAATCGATTCGGCCCACCCGGCCGCAGGACGTGCGGACGTCGAGCCGGCTGGAGCCGTCTTCATTTTTTTCTCCCCCGAGCAGGAGCAGTTGGCTGCCGGCCGGCAGTGAGGCGGGGCAGTCCAGCGGCGTTTCAAGGGATTCGCCGGGCACGGAGGCAAGTTCGACGGGCCCGGCTGTTTCCACAAACAGGGCTTTGACCGGAACCCACCCCTGCCGGGTATCGTCGCCGCCCCAGGCGTGGACCCAGCGGCCGTCCGGGGTCAACCGGTCGACAGACACCCCTGTTCCCCGGCGCAGGGGACCGCTGTGCCAGGATTTCATCTGACGGGCCAGGGGCAGATCGTCTATGGGCAGCGCCCCGGGCATAAAGGTCCGGGGCAGGTCGGCCGGCAACAGGGGGCGGATGGTATCGGGCAGCCGCCCGCCGGCGGCGAAAAAGGCCGCCCGCTCCTGCTCCTTGGGAGAGGCCGCCCGTTCGGGGAGGGTCTCGCGTATCAGGCGGTACCGGAGTTCATCCGGCTTGGCGTTTTTCTCCCAGGCATACACGCGGCTGTGACCCGCCGAGGTACGCTCGGTGAGGGTGCGCGTTGCGGGATCAAACAGGGGATCGGCAAAAAAAGCATTCGGCCACTGGCTGAACAGATAGTTGTTCTGCCCCGCGCCGGGCTTGACGTGGGTGCGGGTGTAAACGGAATCTTCTCTTGTCGCCGCCTGAAGAATGAACAATTCCGGCACGCCGTCGAAGTCGAGATCATGGACCAGGGCGTCGGGCTTGCCCGCGGTGTCGGCCCCGGCGGCCGGCGAATCCAGGCCGCGGAGTTTCTTGCCGTCCCGCGTCACGATAATTTCCTGCCCCTTGCGGGTCAGAGCGTAACCGGGAAATCCCTTCAGGTCTACGGGCGTGTTCTCCGTGGGCAGAAGGACGTCTTCGGCTCCGGCCGGGGTGGCGGCGCACAGCGCGAGCAGGAGCAACAGCAGCGGGCGTGTCAGCGTCATGGGGAGTCCTCTTCGGCGAACAGGCCGAGAAACTCCCGGGCGAACACCGCCTTGACCTCGGCCATGGCCACGGGCCGGCCGAGTTCTTTTTCCATTGAGGTGGCCGTGACCCCGGGCAGACCGCAGGGCGTGACCTCGTTGAACAGGGAAAGATCCGCGCCCACGTTCAGGGCCAAGCCGTGGCTGGTGATCCAGCGCTTGACCGCGATGCCGATGGAGCAGATTTTCCGGTTGCCGATCCAGACGCCGGGCCGACCCTCGCTGCGTTCGGCCTGAATGCCGAAAGCCGCCAGAGTGCGGATGACGGCTTCCTCCAGATCAAAAAAGAAACGCTTGAGCCCGCCGGGGCGTTTGTCCACTTTCATGACCGGGTAAACCACCAACTGGCCGGGGAAGTGACAGGTGATGTTCCCGCCGCGCCCGGTCTGGGAAAGGGTCACGCCCTTGGCCGTGAAGTATGCTTCCGGAAAGGGCAGGTTTTCTTTGCCGCCGTTACGGCCGAAGGTGATGGTGGGCGGGTGCTCAAGCAGGAAGGCGCGCCCCCGGCCGCCGGCGTACACCTCGGCCACGGCCGACTCCTGCATGGCCAGGGCCGGTTCGTAAGGCACAAGGCCCATATCCAGCAAATTCATATACTTTCTCCAGCCCGACAGCATACCCGCAACCTTTCCGCTTGTCACGGGGAGACCCCCCCGTTGGAGAAATGACAACGTTTTCATTTTTGCCGATTTTGTTAAATTTATTCTGGTATATCAATATATTAAATGCAATCCAGAAACGTCAAATAATCTGATGCATACCACGAAAAAATGGTGTATGCTGGCCGGACTTACGCTCGGTTCGGAATTCCGGGTGTCTCCCACCCATTCGTTTCACCATAAGCATAGCGGAAGGGCCGGCCTTTCCGCCGAGGAGTCAGCCATGGCAAAACATATGAAGACCATGGACGGCAACACCGCAGCCGCATACGTCGCCTATGCGCTGAGTGATAACGCCGCCATTTACCCGATCACTCCTTCCTCCACCATGGCGGAAGAGGCCGAGGAGTGGGCCGCCCAGGGGCGCAAAAATATTTTCGGCCAGACCGTGCAGGTCCGGCAGCTCCAATCCGAAGCCGGCGCGGCCGGCGCGGTGCACGGCTCTCTGGCCGCCGGCGCCCTGACCACCACCTTCACGGCCTCTCAGGGGCTGTTGCTGATGATCCCGAACATGTACAAGATTTCCGGCGAATTTCTGCCCGGCGTCTTCCACGTCTCGGCCCGGGCCATCGCGGCCCATGCCCTGTCCATCTTCGGCGACCATCAGGACGTCATGGCCGCCCGCCAGACGGGTTTCGCCTTCCTGGCTTCCTCTTCGGTGCAGGAATCTCACGACATGGCCATCGTCGCCCACCTGGCCGCCCTTGAATCCTCCGTGCCGTTCTGTCACTTCTTCGACGGTTTCCGCACCTCGCATGAGGTTTCCAAGATCGAAATCGTCGACTATGATGATATGGCCGGCCTGGTGAACTGGGAGAAAATCGAAGAGTTCCGCGCCTCCGCCATGCACCCGGAACACCCGGATCAACGCGGCACGGCCCAGAACCCGGACATCTACTTCCAGAACCGCGAAGCCGCCAACTCCTTCTACGACGCCCTGCCCGGCATCGTGATCCAGCAAATGAAAAAAGTGGCCGCCCTGACCGGTCGCTCGTACAAGCCCTTTGACTACGTGGGCCACCCCGAAGCCGATCAGGTCGTCATCGCCATGGGCAGCGCCTGCGAAACCCTGGGCGAGGTGGTCGAGTACCTGAACGCCCGCGGCCGCCGCGTGGGTCTGGTCAAGGTCCGCCTGTACCGTCCCTTCTGTGCCGATCACCTGCTGCGCGTGATCCCGGCCACGGCCGAGACGATCACCGTGCTGGACCGCACCAAGGAACCCGGCGCCCTGGGCGAGCCCCTGTACACCGACGTGTGTACCGCCTTTATGGAACAGGGCCGTATGCCCACCATCGTTGGCGGCCGCTACGGCCTGGGTTCCAAGGAGTTCGACCCGGCCATGGCCAAGGCCGTGTATGACAACATGATGGGCTCCCTGCCCAAGAACCACTTCACTGTGGGCATCGAAGACGACGTGACCTTCACCTCCCTGGACGTGGAAGACTCCATCGACACCGTTGCCGAAGGCACCGTGCAGTGCAAGTTCTTCGGCCTCGGCGCGGACGGCACCGTGGGCGCCAACAAGCAGGCCATCAAGATTATCGGCGACAACACCGACATGTACGCCCAAGGTTACTTCGCGTACGACTCCAAGAAATCCGGCGGCTTCACCGTGTCGCACCTGCGCTTCGGCAAAAAGCCGATCACGGCCACCTACCTGGTGAACAAGGCCGATTACATCGCCTGCCACAAATCCGCCTACGTCAACCAGTACGACATCCTGGAAGGCATCAAGGACGGCGGCGTATTCGTGCTGAACTCGCACTGGTCCGTCAAGGACATGGAAAAGGAACTCCCGGCCGCCATGCGTCGGACCATCGCCCGGAAAAAGCTCAAGTTCTACAACGTGGACGCCGTGAAAGTGGCGGGTGAAGTGGGCCTGGGCGGGCGGATCAACATGGTCATGCAGACGGCTTTCTTCAAGCTGGCCAACGTGCTGCCCTTCGAGCAGGCCATGTCCCTGCTCAAGGACTCCATCAAAAAGACTTACGGCTCCAAGGGCGACAAGATCGTCGAGATGAACATCAAGGCCGTGGACAAGGCCGGCGACGCCGTGCAGGAAGTGAAGTATCCCGCCTCCTGGGCCGATGCCAAGGTCGAAGCCGCGACCTGCTGCGGTTCCGCCTCCACCACGGGCTGCTCCTGCGATTCCGAGCCGGCCTACATCAGCGACGTGGTTCGCCCGATTCTGGCCCAGAAGGGCGACACCCTACCGGTTTCGGCCTTCAACCCGGCCGGTATCGTCCCGCTCGGCACCTCCGCTTTTGAAAAGCGCGGCGTGGCCATCAACGTGCCCCACTGGATTCCGGAAAACTGCATCCAGTGCAACCAGTGCTCCTTTGTCTGCCCCCACGCGGCCATTCGTCCGTACCTGGCCGACAAGGAAGAACTGGCCGGCGCTCCCAAGAGCTTTGTGACCATCCCGGCCCGCGGCAAAGAACTGACCGACCTGGGCTACCGTATGCAAGTCTATTCCCAGGATTGCCAGGGGTGCGGTTCGTGCGCCGAAACCTGCCCGGCCAAGGAAAAGGCCTTGGTCATGAAGCCCATTGAGGGCGAAATGCC
This sequence comes from Desulfovibrio sp., assembly GCA_031548905.1. Taxonomy (GTDB): domain Bacteria; phylum Desulfobacterota; class Desulfovibrionia; order Desulfovibrionales; family Desulfovibrionaceae; genus Frigididesulfovibrio. The sequence continues at coordinate 52,781 of JAVBQP010000055.1, forward strand.
CGAGCAGGTGCCGAACCTGGCCTTCGCTCAGGACCATATCACCATCAAGGACGACCTGGTGGCCCGCGACTCCCTGACCGGCTCGCAGTTCCAGCAGCCGCTGTAGGAGTTCTCCGGCGCCTGCGCCGGCGGCGGCGAAACCCCGTACATCAAGTTGATCACCCAGCTCTTCGGCGAGCGGATGATTATCGCCAACGCCACGGGCTGCACCTCGATCTGGGGCGGCTCGGCCCCGGCCACGCCCTACTGCGTGAACAAGGAAGGCCACGGCCCGGCCTGGGGCAACTCCCTGTTTGAAGACGCGGCCGAGTTCGGCTACGGCATGGTCATGGCCGTGGAACAGCGCCGCGCCAAGCTGGCCGACCTGGCGCAGGAAGCCCTGAACGGCAAACTGCCCGCCGATCTCAAGGCCGCCCTGGGCAACTGGCTCGCCAACGCCGATGATGCGACCCTCTCCCGCAAGCACGGCGACGAGATCATGGAAACGATCACCCATGAGGCCGCCCACGACAACCCGGCTCTCTATGAGATCGCCCAGATGAGCGACATGTTCACCAAGAAGTCGCACTGGATCTTCGGCGGCGACGGCTGGGCCTACGATATCGGCTACGGCGGCCTGGATCACGTCCTGGCCTCCGGCGCGGACATCAACGTCATGGTGGTGGATACCGAAGTGTACTCCAACACCGGCGGCCAGGCTTCCAAGGCCACGCCCATCGGCTCCATCGCCAAGTTCGCGGCTTCGGGCAAGAAGGTCGGCAAAAAAGATCTGGGCCGCATGGCCATGACCTACGGCTACGTCTACGTGGCCTCCGTGTCCATGGGCGCCAACAAGAATCAGCTTCTGAAAGCCCTGAAGGAAGCTGAGGCCCACAAGGGCCCCTCCCTGGTCATCGCTTACGCCCCCTGCATCAACCAGGGTCTGCGCAAAGGCATGGGCAAGAGCATGGAAGAATCCAAGCAGGCCGTGGAATCCGGCTATTGGCCGCTCTATCGCTTCAACCCGGCCCTGGCGGCTGAAGGCAAGAACCCGCTGGTCCTGGAAAGTAAGGCGCCCAACGGCACCCTGCAGGAGTTCCTCTCCGGCGAAAACCGCTACGCGGCCCTGGAGAAGATGCAGCCGGAAGAGTCGAAGCGTCTGCGCTACGCCATTGAGAAGCAGTGCCTGGAACGCTATGCCTTGCTCAAGCAGCTCTCCGAGCTGCCCGGCATTGTGGTCGACCTGCCGGAGCCCAAGGCCGGCGGCAAGACCCCGGCCGGCAAGGACGCCTGCGAGTTGAGCGACACCGCCGAGCACGCCAAGCGCAAGGGCGGCGACGCCTGCGACGACGGCCGCACCGGCAAGTAAAACACGCAGGGGCTCTACCCTGCACCCGCCGGGGGAAATCATTTCCCCCGGCCCCCCCGATTGCGGCGGAACCTTGCGGACAAGGTTCCGCCGCTCTCTTTGGCCGGCGGGCGGTTCCGCAAAAAGTGAGGCGGCGCACTTCCCTGCGCCGCCTCGTTGATCATCCGCCCCGGTGGTGGCGTAATGCTTATTCCGATTCTTCCGGTAGAATGAGCATGGCGTCGCCGTAGGAAAAGAAGCGGAAATCCGCTTCCACGGCCCGCTTGTAGGCGGTCAGGACTGTTTCCCGCCCGGCCAGAGCCGAGACCAGCATAAGGAGAGAAGAGCCGGGCAGATGGAAGTTGGTGGTCAGCCCGTCGATGACCCGGAACGGCTTGCCCGGATAGAGGAAGATGTTGATCCAGCCGGCAAAGGGCCGGAGCCCTTGAAACGACGCGTCCTCTCCGTGCAGGGCCGTGTGCGCCCCCTCAAGCAGCCGGGCCGAGGTGGTGCCCACGGCAATGACCGGGCGGCCCTGTTCTTTGGCGCGGTTGACCGCCTTGGCCGTCTCTGCGGAAATTTCCACATACTCCGCGTGCATTCCGTGTTCCCGAATATCCTCGCAGCGCACCGGGCTGAAGGTGCCGTAGCCCACGTAGAGGGTGGCCTCGGCCCATTCCCTGCCGGAAGCCGCCAGGCGCCGGCGCAATTCGGGGGTGAAGTGCAGCCCCGCCGTGGGCGCGGCGGCCGAACCGGCCTTGTCCGCCCGGGCGTAAGTGGTCTGGTAGCGTTCGAGATCTTCGGCCCGGAGCCCTTCCGGCCGGTGGATATACGGCGGCAGGGGCAGTCGGCCCAGCTCCTCCAGAATCCCGCCAAGCTCGCCCCGCCGGCGCAGGGTGACGCGGCAGCGGCCGAATTCCCCCCGCTCCAGCACGGTCAGGGACAATTCCGGCCCCAGGTCGAGCCGGGCGCCGGGAGGGAATTTTTTCGCCGGGCGGAGCAGGACTTCGGCCTCGGCGGCGAACCGGTCGCCATCCCGAGAAAACTCCAGAAGCGGCGGCGGGGTGAGCAACAGGGCCTCGACCTTGCCGCCGCCCTGGCCGTCCGGGGAGAGCGGCAGGCGGGCCTCGATGCGAACCGGGGCGACACGCGAATTGTTGGCCACCAGCAGGCAGCCGGGGGGCAGGGCGGCGGGCAGGTCGGAGAATCGCCCTTCGAACCGGACGCCGCGCCCGGACTCCAGAACCATGAGGCGGGAATCCTCCCGCCGCGCGGCCGGTTCCTGGGCGATGCGTTCTTCCGGGAGGTCGAACCGGTATGAGGAGAGCAGATGGTCGGGATTCATGCGGTATGCGCCGAAGATGCGCGGCTCAAAGGTCTATGGGGGGTCAAGGGAAGACCGCCGGGGAGGGGCGCCACCCCGGTGGTTCCTTCCGTCAAGAGGTTCTCGCGTCCGTCACCCGGCGGGATTTACCGAAGGAGCGGGGCAGGGTGCCGTGCTCCACAATTTCTACCGCGGCGGAAATCAGCACACTGGAATGCAGGCGTTTGGCCAGCCCGGCCGCAAGGTGGGCATCGGCGCCGGAGGACGCGCCCTCGGCGCGTTCCACCCGCAGGGACATGCAGTCGCGGCCTTCGTCCCGCGCCAGGGAGATATGGTACTCCGAGCCGAGTTCCGGGAATTCCTGGAGCACGGCGGCGATCTGGCCGGGGTAGACGTTCACGCCTCGGAAGATAATCATGTCGTCGGAGCGCCCCAGGAGGTGATCGTGACGGGGCATGGCGCAGCCGCAGGGGCAGGGCGCGGGCAGCATCCGGGTCAGGTCGCGGGTCCGGTAGCGGATCAGCGGCGAAGCCTCCTTGCGCAGGGAGGTCACGACCATCTCGCCGACCTCGCCGGGAGCCACCGGCTCAAGAGTGTTCGGGTCGAGCACTTCGATGAGGAACAGATCGGCCCAGTAGTGCAGGCCTTCGTGGGCGCGGCATTCCAAGGCGGTGCCGGGGCCGTACATTTCGGTCATGCCGCCGATGTCGAAACTTTCGGTCACGCCCAGGGCCTTTTCAAAGGCCCGGCGCATCTTTTCGTTATGCCCCTCGGCCCCGAAGATGACCTTGTTCAGGCGGACCTTGTCGGCAAGGCCGTGGCGCAGTACTTCCTCGCCCATGAGCAGGGCCATGGAGGCCGTGCTGCACAGGCAGGTGGTGCCCAGATCCGTCAGCATCTGGAGGTGGATTTCCAGGTTGCCCGCGCCCACGGGCACGGTCAGGGCCCCGAATTGCTCGCAGCCGAGCTGGAAGCCGGCTCCGGCCGTCCACAGGCCGTAACCCACGGCGATCTGGACCCGATCCTGCGGGGTCAACCCGGCCAGCTCGAAACAGCGGGCCATCTGCAGGGCGAAGGTATCCACATCTTTCTGGGTATACGCGAGCACCTTGCGCTTGCCGGTGGTGCCGGACGAGGCGTGTACGCGCACGACGTCCGCCTCCGGCACGGCCAGAAGCGGCAGGGGGTAGCCTTCGCGCAGGTCTTCGGTGGTGGTGAAGGGCAGATGCCGCAGATCGTCGAGGCTCTCGACGGCTGTGGGGTCCACGCCGGCGGCCCGGAGTTTTGCGCGGTACTGGGGGCTGCCGGCGTAAGCGTGCAGGACGGTCCAGCGCAGGCCGTCTTCCTGGATGCGCCGCAGTTCTTCCGGGGTGTAGCGGGGGATGAAGCGGGACATGGTGGCTCCTCAAAAAGTTGGGCGACGGGAGCGGACAAAAAAATCGCGGCCGGGTTCCCTGCCGCGATTGCATGTGCTTGTACTGGTTATCTCTTCACGCGCACCATGCCTACGGCCCTGTTACCGGGGCCGCCACCACTGAAGCGAAGAAAGGGTGAAGATTGTACGCATGAGTTGAGGAGTTACCCGAGGGCCGAAACGCTGTCAAGGCCCGGAAGGCCGGCCCGCGACAGGGACATCCCGATTCTCAGAATCACTCCGAACAGTCTTTCGGCTCTTCGCCCCATGCTCTGCCGGGACACTTTACCCATACCGAAGCCTGAAAAGTGACGCTGTGACGCGGGAGCGTGAATGGCTTCAAGGCAGGGCGCGGAGGGATACCCCGCAGACGGCTTTGCGTCGAGGAGGCTCCCGCGGCCCCGGAGGGTGCAACAGAGATTCGGGCCTCAACAAAGCTCACCGGTGCAACCGGCGTTCATGCCGCGCCCCGAGAGCCCCGCGCCACGATCACCTCCATAAAAAACTCTTCCTCGCCGCCCCCCACAGGGCAGTCATCCCTCATCTTTTCAGCCCCGCAACAGGCCGCATTTCCAACCCGCTCACCAGGAGCGCTCCCCCCTACCTCGGGTCGGCCTGATACCCCGGCTCCGCCTGAATGCCCCGGGCGGACAAAAATTCAATCATACCGCTTCCACCGTCCGCGGCGTCCTTCTCCACGAGATAGACCCGATCCCGCCGCAGGGAGGCGCCCCTGGAAAGAAGTGCCGAGAGAACGGCGACGTCGCCGGTATAGCAGGCCGCCTGAACGGCCTGGTCCTCGTCCACTTCGCCGGTAATGGCCGTACGGGCGGCAAGCCGCTTGAGCAGGGCCCCGTCGTCGATCCCGCCCCTGAAAACGGCCAGGGTCAGGCCGTCGCGGGGAACGTCCGCGCCGTGCTCCAACAAGAGCTCGGCCGTCTTCTCGCGGCCCAGGCCCAAAGCAAGGGAGAGGGCGGTGAGGCCGTCTTCCCGGGCTTTGTTGACGTCGGCGCCGCGCCGCAGCAGATAGGCGATTATGTCGGGATCGCTCACGGCCATGAGGGGCGTGTAGCCGGCGCGGTTGGTGCAGTCGGGGGTCGTGCCGGGAACGGCGGCGAAACAATGGTCAAGCCGGGCCGTGTCGCCTGTGCCGGCCAGGGCCATGACTCCCTCGCAGCGCTCCGGCGGAGCGGCGTGAGCCATGAGCAGATCTAAAATTTCCTGCTTCGGGCCGTTTCTGGTGATGTGTCTGCCGAACAGATCGCCGTCCACGTCGGCCCCGGCTTCCAGCAGGACTTTGATGACTCCCGGGTTTTCGGAGTTGTCCAGGGCCACGGCCAAGGGGGTCGTTTCCCGCTCCGACACGTGCGATGTCGGGATAAACAGGCTGTAGGCCGCCGCGATGCCGCTCCCCACAAATGTGCTGCCGCCCTGATTTCTGCCGAAGTTTCGCTCCGTGCGGCTTTCTCCGGCCAGGGAGCGCCCGTCGATGGCCTCGCGCACGGCTTCGGGCGTGGCGGTGCGGTAAAAATCGGCGGAATACAATTTCCCGGCCGGCAATTGCACGCTCGCCACGCCGACGGCCGCGTCATGTGCGACGCCGCACCCCGAAATCCCCCAGAGGGCGGCGAGAAGGCCCCACAGGCCGGCTTTCCCGCCGAATCCGGACATCCTCATGCGACTCCTCCCGCTTTTCCGCTTATTTTTCCGCCGACCCCGCCGGGCCGCGTTCCCCGGCCTTTGCCAATCGCACTCTTTTACGCTAGGATGCATACCTTGTCCAAAGGGGAGCGCACACTCCGACGGCGCGTCCCGGCGGTGCACTCGATCCCATCAAGCATACAGGAGAAAAGCGTGCGCATCCTGATTATCGGCTCCGGCGGGCGCGAGCACGCCCTGGCCTGGAAATTGTCCCAAAGCCCGAAAAAACCGCGGATCTTCATCACCCCGGGCAACGGCGGCACGGCCCGCCTGGGCGAGAATATTCCTATCGCGGCCGACGACATCGACGGCCTGATGCGTTGCGTCAAAGAGAAAAATATCGACTTCGTCATTCCCGGCCCGGAAGTGCCGCTGGTTCTCGGCATCGTGGACGCCTGCGAAAAGGCCGGCGTGCCCTGCTTCGGGCCCCACGCCCACGCCGCCCGTCTGGAGGGCTCCAAGGCCTTCGCCAAGCGGATCATGCAGGAATCCGGCGTGCCTACGGCCGATTTCGCCGTGTTCCGCACCTTTGACGAAGCCGTCTCGTACGTGCGCGGCAAGGGTGCGCCCCTTGTCATCAAGGCCGACGGCCTGGCCGCCGGCAAGGGTGTGGTCGTGGCCAAGACCGTGGCCGAGGCCGAAGCCGCCCTCGAAGACATGCTGGTCAAGAAATCCTTCGGCCCGGCCGGGGAAACCGTGGTCATCGAAGAGGCCCTGGTGGGCGAGGAAGTATCTTTCATGGCCCTGTGTTCCGGCGACACGGTCATCCCCCTGCCCTCGGCCCAGGATCACAAGGCCGTGTTCGACGGCGACACCGGCCCCAACACCGGCGGCATGGGCGCGTACAGCCCGGCCCCGATCCTGCCGGAAAAGCGCTACCGGGAAATGATCGACCTGTGCATCCGGCCGATCCTGAAGACCATGCGGGAGCAATTGTGCCCCTTCTCCGGGGTGCTGTACGCCGGCCTGATGATGACCCCGCGCGGCCCCAAGGTGCTTGAATACAACGTGCGCTTCGGCGACCCGGAATGCCAGCCCCTGCTGATGCGCCTGGAAGGCGACCTGTTGGACGTGCTCCTGGCCTGCGCCAAGGGTGAGTTGCACACGGTCTCTCTTACCCACCGGCGCGAGACCGCCCTGTGCGTGGTCGTGACCGCCAAGGGCTACCCCGGCGCGTACCCCAAGGGCATGAATATTTCCGGTTTTCGCGAGGCCGAAGCCGTCCACCCCGGCAAGGTCATGGTCTTCCAGGCCGGAACCAGGATGGTGGGCGAGAACACCCACGCCGACGGCGGCCGGGTGCTCGGGGTGACCGCGCTCGGCGACGATCTGGCCGAAGCCCAGCGCAACGCCTACGACGCCGTCGGCAAAATCCGTATGCAGGACATGCACTTCCGCCGCGATATCGGCAGCAAGGGGTTACGTACCTGCTTCGCCTGTAGCAAGTAGCGCCGGGCGCTCCGCGGTCTTTTGGTCCCCCCCCCCCCGCGTTGGAACGCCTTTTTATTTCGGTCGAGTACCAAAGAGTACACTCCCTTTCATAAAAAGGCGTTCCTTCTTGGTGGAGAACAAAAATCCTCGCGGATCGCCTGGCGGAGTTTTGTTGTGCCGGCTCACGGCGTAAGATGGAAAAGGGAAACACCATGCCTCAGGTAGCCATTTTTATCGGCAGCATTTCCGACGAGGAAACCATCCGCCCCTGCGCCGACGTGCTGCGCAAGCTCGGCATCACCTACAAATTCACGGTTTCTTCGGCCCACCGCACCCCGGAGCGCACCGAAGCCCTGACCCGCGAACTGGAAGCCGACGGCTGCCAAGTGTTCATCTGCGCCGCCGGCATGGCCGCGCACTTGGCCGGGGCCGTGGCCGCGCGCACGTTGAAGCCGGTCATCGGCATCCCGGTCACGGCCTCGCCCCTGTGCGGGCTGGACGCCCTTCTGGCCACCGTGCAGATGCCCCCCGGCTTTCCCGTCGCCACCGTGGCCCTGGACAAGGCCGGCGCCCGCAACGCGGCCTGGCTGGCCGCGCAGATTCTGGCCCTGAACGATGCGGATCTGGCCGGGCGTATTGCGGGCGAGCGGGTGCAGTTCGCGGCCGATGTGGAAGCCGTCGCCCAGAGATTGGAACAAGGCGCATGAGACGCCTCCCGCTTCTGCTCGCCGTTGTCCTGAGCCTTGCCGGTTGCGGCAAGACCCCGCCCCAACCGGGATTCGTGCTCGACGGGCCGTTGCTGTTCGTGGCCGCCGACTATAACGGCACGCCTCTGGAAGGCACCCTGGAGCGCACCGGCATGGTGGGTCTGGGCGAGATGCTTCTGGCTTCGCCCGACAAGTACCTGGACTGCCGGGCCGAGTTCAATGCCGAGCCCACGGAAAAAGCCCGTATCCGAGGCGTCTTGATCTGCACGGATAAGCATACGTTCTCCCTGACCCTGCGCAACCTGGGGCCGGATCAGGGCGTCGGCCTCGGCCTTGAGCCGGGCAAGGACGAGATGCTTGTGCTGTTTTACCACCCAAGCCCGGAAGAAGCCCGCAGGCGCCTGGGCCAGGCCGTGGCCGACATGCGCAAGGCTCGCGACGCCGCGCGGCAATAAGGCCATGCCGGAGCTCTCCCAGGCCCTGGCCGAACACTTCGGGTTCCGTTCTTTCCGCCCGCATCAGGAAGGGGTCGTCCGGGCGATTATGGCCGGGCGCGACACCTTCACGCTTATGCCCACGGGCGGGGGCAAGTCCCTGTGCTACCAGCTCCCGGCCCGGCTCATGCCCGGGGCCTGCGTAGTTGTCAGTCCGCTCATCTCTCTGATGAAAGACCAGGTGGACGCCGCCCGGATCAACGGTTTCACCGCCGCGGCCTTCAACAGCGCCTCGAGCCCGATGGAAAAACGGGAAATTCGCGAGTCCCTCGCGACCGGAAAGCTCGATTTGCTCTACATCGCCCCGGAACGCCTTCAGTACCAGGATTTTCTCGATTTGCTCCGCCATTCGCCCCCGGCTTTTTTTGCCGTGGACGAGGCCCACTGCCTTTCCCAGTGGGGGCATGACTTCCGGCCTGACTACCTGCGGCTGTCCCTTCTGCGCGAGGAGTTCCCGAACATTCCCATCGCGGCCTTCACCGCCACGGCCACGGCCAGGGTCGAGGCGGACGTCGCCGAGCGCCTGGGGTTGCGCGATCCCCTGCGGACCAAAGCCTCATTCAACCGGCCCAACCTGTTTTACCAGGTCATACCCAAGGCGGATTTCGACAAGCAATTGCTGGAGTTCATCTGTCGGCACCCGGACGAGCCGGGCATCGTCTACCGCACCACCCGCAAGCATGTGGAAAGCACGGCCGCGCTGCTCAAAAAACACGGCGTCAACGCCCTGCCGTACCACGCCGGACTGGGGGACGCCGAGCGCGCCGCCGCCCAGGAGGCCTTCCGCCGGGACGTCTGCCCGGTCATCACCGCGACCGTGGCCTTCGGCATGGGCATAGACAAGCCCAATGTGCGCTGGGTGATTCACGGGGATCTTCCCAAAGATTTGGAAAGCTATTACCAGGAAACCGGCCGGGCCGGCCGTGACGGCGACCCGGCCCGCTGCGTGCTGTTTTACGGCCGGGCCGACATCCCCCGGTTGATCCATTTCGCCGACCAGGTGCCGGAAGAAGAAGCCCGGGCCGCGGCCAAAACCCGACTGTATCGGATGCTCGACTTCACTCAGAAGGACGGTTGCCGGCGGAAGGCGTTGCTCGGCTATTTCGGGGAGGAGGCCGCGGAGGAGAATTGCGGCGCCTGCGACGTCTGCACCGGCGAGGCGCTGCGTGACGACGCCACCCGGCCCGCGCAGATGCTTCTCTCGGCCATGATCCGCACCAAGGAGCGCTTCGGCGCCGGGCATATCGCGGATATCGTGCGCGGCCGGGCCACAGAGAAAATTACGAGCCGGGGACATGACCAATTACCCACCTTCGGCGTGGGCAAGGAATACGAGCGCCGCTACCTGCTGGCCGTTCTGGACGCCCTGGCCGTGCAGGGCCTGACCGAGTGTCCGGACTCGGAGTTCCCCACCCCGGCGGTGACCGCCAGGGGTTGGGAAGTGCTCAAGGGTTCGCGGGTGGTCTCGATGTTGCGCCCGCCGGAACGACAGCGCAAGCGCAAGGATCGGGAATCGGCCAAGCCGCAGGAAGCCGCCGTGGCGCAAGGGATTTTCGATCTGCTGCGGGCCGTCCGGCTGAAGCTGGCCCAGAAACACGGCGTGCCGCCGTACATGGTCTTCAACGACCGAACCCTGCGGGAGATGGCCCAGACCCTGCCGACAGGCAGGGAGGAACTCCTCGCCCTGAACGGAGTGGGCGATTTCAAGGCTCAAGCCTATGGCCGGCCGTTTCTGGAGGCTATCGCGGAATATCGGGGGGAGCGGGCCTGAGTTGGGGCGCTCCGCATTCGCGGCCGGCGCTACCGTTTCCGGCCTGCTTCCCGCTCGGCGATGGCGTCGACCATTGTGCCCGGAGGGACGTTCAACCCCTGCGCGATGCGAATCAACGAGCCGATGGATGGATACCGGCGCCCGCACTCCAGCAGGCTGATATAGTTTTTGCTTACTCCCATGCGATGACCGAGCTGCTCTTGGGATAGCCCGGCGCCAAGGCGATAGGAGCGGATGACCACGCCTACTGATTCCAATTGCTTGCTTTTCTTTGTCATTTTTCCCCGATACCCGAATATTGGCGAAGGGGTGCATATCACATATGTTTATAAATAAAATATACGCCATAATATATGTATAAAGATGATATTCGCCAACAGACGGATACATTTCTCCCGCTCGGGAATGTGGCGGAGTTGAAGGCCGCCCTGTTGGCTGTGTATGACCGGCTGCAAGGGGAAAGTCGAGAGACGGGCGGCGGGGTTCATGAGAGACGAGCAAAAGAAAAGACGGGCAGCAGGCCCGTCTTTTCTTTTGCGTGGAATGGGTTGGGAGGGTGCCCGCCTTACAGGTTGCGGATATCGCGTCGCCAAACGCAGAGCCGGCGCAGCGGCAGTTCGACGAGCAGCGACGAAGCCAGGGCCGCGAGGGCGATGACAACCATGCCGCCGATGATCATGCCTGGATCGGAAATCTTCATGCCTTGCATGATGATGAACCCCAGGCCCGAGCGCGAGCTGACCATTTCGGCGGCCACCACGCTGCCCCAGGCCACGGAGACGGCAATCTGCAGGCCCGCGCCGATGCTCGGCAGGGAAGCGGGAATGCCGACGTTGCAGATACACGCCCACCGCCCGCCCCCGAGCATCCTGACGACGTCGTAAAGTTCTTCGTCGATCAGGACAATCCCGTTGTAAGAATTGAGGATGACCGGAATGATCGAACCCAGGACGATGATGAAGATTTTGGGCGCTTCGCCTATGCCCATCCAGAGAACGGCCACGGAGATCCAGGCCAGGGGCGGCATGGGTTTGAGCAGGCAGAACAGGGGGTTGAACAGGGCCTTGAACACCGGGCTGTAAGCCATGCCGAGCCCGATGGGCACGCCGAGGACCACGGCGATGCAGAAGCCGGCCAGCACGCGCACGGCGCTGGCCTGGGCATGCCCAAGCAGGCTCAGGCCGGCGAACTCTGAAGTGGCGAGATCCGCCAGCGAGGCCATGACTTGGCTTGGCGTGGCCAGGGCCGTGGCCGCTCCGGGAAAGGTTGAGCCTGCCCATTGCCAGATACAGAAGAAGCTCGTCAACGACAGGATATACAGGGGGTAGTCGCTGCGCCAAAAAGCGCGCAGGCGGCCGGTCTCGTCGCCCGCTCCGACGACCTCGTTCGCGGGCGAGGAGGGTGTGCAGACGGAGGGCGCCGGAGGCATACCGGAAGGGGTGGAGGGCGCTTTCACGCTCACCTCCGCAGTCCGGCCAGGAGCCGGGCTTCAATTTTGTCGATGAGCAGGCTGATGGCCGCGCCGGTCAGGCCGACCGCGAGCATACCCACAAGAACCAGGTCGGTGCGCCCGAGAAAGCGCCCGGTGGTGATCAGAAAGCCGATACCCTTGTCTGAAGCCAACAGTTCCGCCGCCACCAGGGTGATCCAGCAGTACACCAAGGCAAGCTGCAGGGCGCTGAAGACCATGGGCAGGGCGGAGGGGATGCAGATGGTGGTGAACACCTTCCAGTCACTCGCGCCATAAGTGCGCGCCATGTTGATGTACGTCGGGTTGCTCATTGAGACCCCGATATAAGAATTGATCACGCACGGCACCACTCCGCACACCCAGATGATGAACACTTTTCCGGCCAGGCCGATGCCGAACCAGAACACGGTCAGGGGAATCCAGGCCACGGGCGGGATGGGGCGAATCAGCTCAAACAGCGGCCGGAACAGGCCGCGCACGGTTTTAAACCAACCCATGGCCAACCCCAGGGGAATCCCCACAATCAGGGCCAGCACATAGCCGAGAAACGCCTCGGTCATGCTTTGCTTGGCGTGGACGAGCAGGGTTTCGCCGTCCGGGGCGGGGTTGGTGAGCTTGTCGATGAACAGGTTGAAGACATCCATCGGCCTGCTGAGCATAGTCTTGGGAATACGCCAGTCCTTCACCCCGTCCGGGGCGACACAAAAATGCCACAGCAACAGAAAGGCGACCACGCTGCCGATGGACAGCAGGCGCAGGCACCATGTGCGGTGTCCGGAAATTCCGGTTTGGTTCATATCATCTCCTTGCCGCCGCCGGGGGACGCGCGGGGTAATACCAGGAGCGCGGTTTTCGGCCTCGAAGGTGGCGACGCCGGTCGTGCCGTGTCGGTGGGAATCCGGTTCGGGCGTGGATGCCGCACCGGCGGAAGAAACCTCTCTGCGGCGCTCGCGCACGGCGCATCCAGCGAAATCGCACCATCGTTCTGACAGATAGAACGATATTCCAATGCGTGAAAAAACATGCCCAATAAGGGGGGTGGTGTCAACCGCTTCAGGCTCTGCCAGGGCCATCAGGATTTTTTTAGAATATCGTTCTGAATAATCGCAATATTCTAATTATCTATACTTATTTATGTGTTCCATTCGATTACCGTAACTTCAAAGCTTCAGTGAGGAATCATCATAAAAGTATGGTAATTGTTTGCGGAAGGCTTGACCTTTTTCATTTGGTTGGCTAGATCGATATCAACGATTTTGAAACATCGTTCTGTACAATAGAACGATCGACGGAGAGCGTTGTGCTGCGAGGAACCCAATTCTATGCTAATAAGCCGGAGAGCCGCGGGCGGGGCAAAGCGTCCCCCTCCGCGGACAATCTTCAGCAGGAGCAAAGAATCATGTCTTCCAACATCAAGTCGGTGGAACGCGCTTTGGAAATTCTGCTCTACCTCAACCGGCAGGGAGAGCCGGTGGGTATTTCGCAGATCGCCAAGGATCTGGACGTCTACAAGAGCACGGTGTTCCGTACGCTCCAGACCCTTGAGGCGCAGCACTTCGTGGAGCAGCACAAAGACGGCAGGTACGGGCTGGGCGTCATCTACATTTCCATGGCCGGCAAGATCAAGGCCTACGATCTGTACAAGCCCTTCGCTGTGAAGCTGCACCGGGAGTTCAACGAGGCGATCAACATCTCCATTCTGGATCCCGCCTGCGCCGACACCTACCGAAGCCTGATCGTGGTCAAGGAAGACAGCAAGGACAACATCCTGTCCGTCAGCCCAAAACTCGGCACGGTCATGGATTGCTACTGCTCGTCCGTGGGCAAATGCCTGCTGGCCTTTTCTCCGAACACGTCCGAGCGGATGCTGAAGAATTACCGCTTCACCAGGTACACGGCGAACACCATATCCGATGTGCCGTCCCTGCTGGCGGAATTGCGAAAGGTGCGCGAACAGGGGTTCGCGCTGGACAACGAGGAACAGGAGATCGGCCTGACGTGCGTGGGTGTGCCCATTTTGAACAAAGCGGGTGAAGCTGTGGCGGCCATGAGTATTTCCGGCCCCACCCAGCGCCTGCTGCACCATGACGTCGCGCTGATTGTGGAACAGCTTAAACGAACTTCGGCCGAAATCACGCCGCTGCTTTAGCGCATCGGCGCGTCACGCCCTCCGGGGCGCGGCGCGCCCGCCCGCACGCGGTCCCGGCCGGAGGCTTGTTTCGGAGGAAACAATGCGCATTCTGGCCGTAAACCCGGGCGGAACCTCGACGAAAATCGCCGTCTTCGACGACGAGCGGGAACTGTTCAACCTGAATGTGCAGCACCCCCAGGAGCGGATCAACGGGTTCGCGTCCGTGGTGGACCAGCTCGCCTACCGTAAAGAGGCGATACTCGCCGCCCTCGCGGAACAAAACATTCCCCTTGCCGGCCTCAACTGTATCGTCGGCCGGGGCGGCCTGCTCAAGCCCCTGCCCGGCGGTACCTATCGCATCGACGACGCCCTGCTGGCGGATCTGCGGCGGGCGAAGTACGGCGAACACCCCTCCAACCTCGGCCCCATCCTGTCCCATGAATTGGCGGCGGAAGCGGGCGTCCCCTCCTTTACCGTGGATCCGGTATCCGTTGACGAGTTTTGGCCGGCAGCCAAAATCTCCGGCATTTCCGACCTGGAGCGGCCCAGTTGGATGCACGCCCTGAACCAGAAGGCCGTGTGCCGCGAGACGGCCCGACGCCTGGGCGGCTCCTACGCGGATTACAACTTCATCGTGGCCCACCTGGGCTCGGGCATTTCCATCGCGGCCCATACCGGCGGCCGGATGGTCGACGGCTCGGGCGGGCGCAGCAACGGCCCCTTCTCCCCGGAGCGCAGCGGCGGGCTGCCCGCGTATCCCCTGGTCAACCTCTGTTACAGCGGCAAATACACCCACAAGGAAATGGTCGATCGCCTGAGCGTTTCCGGCGGCATGTACGACTACCTGGGCACCAAGGACATGCTTGAGGTGGAACGCCGCTGCGACGCCGGCGACAAGCGGGCGCTGCTGATCATGGAGGCCTTCGTCTACCAGGTGGCCTGCGAAATCGCCAAGTACGGCGCGGCCCTCAAGGGCAAGGTGGATCGGATCGTCATCACCGGCGGCATCGCCCGTTCCGAACTGGTGGTCGAGGGCATCACCGGCCGCGTCGGCTGGTTGGCCCCCATTGAGCTTCTGGCCGGGGAAAAGGAAATGGAATCCCTTGCCCTGGGAGCCCTGCGGGTGCTGCGCGGCGAGGAAACAGCCCTCTCGTACGAGGCGGCGGAGGTGGAACATGTTGCGTAATTTCGCGGAGCTTTTGAGAAAAGTCTCGTCTGGACGAAAATATCGTGTCTGCGTGGCCGCGGCGGCAGACCCGGAAATCCTGGCCGCTTTGAAACTCGGCGCCGAGCTCGGTTTTGTCGAACCCGTTCTGGTGGGTGATGCCGAGATACTCGCCATGCTTACCGCGAAGGCCGGCCTGGAAAACGCGCGCGTCGTGCCCTGCGCCGCGATTGAGGATTGCGCCTTGACCGCGGTCAAGCTGGTGCGCTCCGGCGAGGCCGACGTGCTTATGAAAGGCACGGTCAACACCTCCGATTACCTGCGGGCCATCCTGAACAAAGAGCACGGCCTGCGCGGCCCTTCCCTGTTGAGTGCTCTGGCCGTCTATGAGGTCAAGGAATATCACAAGCTGATCTTTTGCACCGACAGCGGCATGAACACCGCGCCCGACCTGGAGCAGAAAAAGGCAATCCTGGGCAACGCCCTGGAAGCCATGCGCCGGCTGGGTTTCGCCCGGCCCAAGGTGGCGGCGCTCACGGCCAACGAGGCCGTGGACCCGAAAGTGCCCGCCACCGTGGATGCCAAAACCCTGGCCGACTTGGCCGCGTCCGGCGAAACCCCGCCCTGCGTTCTGGAAGGCCCCATCGCCTTCGATGTGGCCTTTGACCGAACCGCCGCCGCGCACAAGGGCATTGTGAGCGAGATCGCCGGCGACGTGGATCTGATCCTGGCCCCGAACATCGAGACCGGCAACGCCCTGGGCAAATCCTGGCTGACCCTGAACAAGGCCAAATGGGCCGGGGTGATCCTCGGGACCACCCGCCCGGTTGTGCTCGGCTCGCGCTCGGACACGGCCGAGGTCAAGATCAACTCCATCGCCCTGGCCTGCCTGCTGGCACAATCCAACTAGGGTCAGGACTCGTTAAGACGCCGTCCGCGAAAAGCCGAGTTTTTTTGGCCTGCAAGGAGCACGGGAAAAGTTGGACGAAGCTGTATCGACATACTGTGAGG
>JAVBQP010000011.1:0-107277 GCA_031548905.1 Desulfovibrio sp.
CCAAAAAAACCCCTCCCTGAGTCTCCCCTCCGCGCCACTCCTCCCCACACCACTCACCCACCGTGTACCGTCTGCGGGGCGGCGGGGGGCCCTGGCCCGCGCCCCGCCTAGGTGCACGGCCCGCCGGGGGTATTCTCTCCCCTTCCCCCTACCCCAACCCCACCGCAGCCAGATCGGGCACGGCGTAACCGTCGTTACCGTGGGCATCGTTGATCACCACCAGGGGGAAATCAACAACGGTAAGCTTTCGGACAGCTTCCGTGCCGAGGTCTTCGAAGGCGACGACTTCGGCGGCCGTGATGCATTGGGAAAGCAGGGCTCCGGCCCCGCCGACGGCTCCGAAGTAGACGCCGCCGTGCCGGCGCAGGGAAACTTTGACGGCCTCGGAACGCTTGCCCTTGCCGACGGTGGCGCGTACGCCTTGGGCGTACAGGCGCGGGGCATAGGCGTCCATGCGATAGGCGGTGGTAGGCCCGGCCGAGCCGATGGGCCGGCCCTCGGGCGCGGGCGTGGGGCCGACGTAATAGACGACCGCGCCCTCGGGGTCAAAAGGCAGGGGCCGGCCCGCATCGAGGAGATCGACCAGGCGCTTGTGGGCCGAGTCGCGGGCCGTGTACATGACGCCGGAAAGCAGAACCAGATCCCCGGTCTTGAGGCGCAGAGCGTCTTCTTTCGAGAGAGGGGCGGTCAGGCGGATTTCGGCCATCAGAGGGTCACCTCCTCGTGCCGGGCGGAGTGGCACTGAATGTTCACGGCCAGGGGCAGAGAGGCGATATGGCAGGGAGCTTTGGCGATTTTCACGCTCAGGGCGGTGACGATCCCGCCCATGCCCATGGGGCCGATGCCGAGTTTGTTGATATCCGCGAGCAATTCCGCTTCAAAGTCGGCCAGCTCCGGGTCCGGGTTGACGTCGTCGAGGGAACGCAACAGGGCTTTCTTGGCCAGGATGGGCGCATGGTCGAACGTGCCGCCGATGCCCAGGCCCACGATAATCGGGGGGCAGGGATTGGGACCGGCCTCGGCCACCCGGCGCAGGACGAACTCGCGGATGCCCGCTTTGCCCTGGGCCGGGGCGAGCATGGTCGCCCGCGACATGTTCTCGCTGCCGCCGCCCTTGGCAAGGAAGGTGATTTTCAAAGCGTCGCCCGGCACGAGATCGATGTGGATAATCGCCGGGGTATTGTCGCCGGTATTTTTGCGGCTGAAGGGATCACAGACCGAGGCCCGCAGCTTGCCGTCCCGGTAGCCCGCGCGGACCCCGGCATCGACGGCCTCGCGCAGCAGGCCGCCCTCCAGGCGCAGATCCTGGCCCAACTCGACGAAGAGCACGGCGTAGCCGGTATCCTGGCAAAGGGGCAGGCCGGTTTCGGCCGCCAGGGAACAATTTTCCACCAGTTGGCGCAAGATCTCCCGGCCGGAGGCGGAAGTCTCGTTCCGCGCCCCGGACTCCAGGCTCCTTTGGATGTCCTTGGGTAAAAAACGGTTGGCCGAGATACACATTCCGGCCACGGCCGCCGTCACCTTGTCCACATGCAGGGTTCGCACGCTATCCTCGTTTGAAAAGACGTTTCAGGGCCGTGATGCCCAGTTTGCGCCGCAGAAAGCCGAGCTGGTCCTGCAAGGGCAGGTTCTTGGGGCAGACGTCCTCGCAGGCCAGCAGGCCCATGCAGCCGAAGACCCCGGCATCCGTGCCGATCAACTCGAAGTAGTCGGCGTCCGTGCGCTCGTCACGCGGGTCGATGCGAAAACGGGCGATCCGGTTCAAGGCCGCCGCGCCCATACAGTCCGGGCGCAGCCGGGCCGTGCCGCAGGCCGCCACGCAGCAGCCGCATTCAATACATCGCTCCAACTCGTAGATCGCCTCGGCCGTGTCGTTGGGCATCCTGGTTTCCTGTTGGGTGGGGTCGACCTCGGCCCTGGTGTGAACCCAGGACTCCGTCTTTTGGTACATCTCGCGGAACCAGGCGCCCGTGTCCACGGAGAGATCCGCGATCAGCTTGAACACCGGTAGTGGGTGCAGGCTCACATGGTTCGGGAGGTGCTCCACCCTGGTCTGGCAGGCCAGCCCGGGCCGGCCGTTCACGACCATGGCGCAGGAGCCGCAAATACCCGCCCGGCAACAGAAGTCGAAGCACAGGCTCGGATCCTGCTCCTCGCGCAGCCGGTTCAGAACGATGAACAGGGTCATGCCCGGAGTTTCCTCCAGAAGGAAGTCCTGCATCCGGGGCCTGGAGGCCGGGTCGCACGGATTATGCCGGAAAATCGAGAATCGCAGTGTGCGCGCCATGAGGAAAACCTGTTTTTGAAGATGACTGATTTCCGCCTCCGGCGGGCAGGGGATTGAATCCCCTGCGCCCCATATGGGAGGCGACACGTTTACTCCAACGCGGACGCTATGGTGAGGCCTTCTTTTCGGCTCCGGCCGAGCCTCCGGCGCGGGATATCGTCCGGGCCGCGATCCCGGCCGGATCCGCCGCGATGATCGCGCTGTGACCATACCCGCGATCTCCCGGCGGCAATTCAAAGACCGGGGTCGCATCCTCATAGGCCAGGTCCGGGGCGGCGGCGCCCTCGCGCCAGTAAGCCAGGGTACGATTCAGCCAGTCGCGGTCGTTGCGCTCCGGGTAATCCTCCCGGGTGTGGCTGCCGCGCGACTCCTTGCGGGCCAGGGCGGCCTCGGCAATCATCAGGCCGAGCTTGATCTGCCCTTCAATGCGCAGGGCCGCGGCGAGCTCCGGGTTCGGCCCCACCCCGGCGGAGGCGAGGCCCACCTTGCCGGCGCGGTCCAGCAGGCCGCGCAGGGTGTCGCGGGCGAAGGTCAGACCGCGCTCGTTGCGGAACACGAAACAGTGATCCATGAGCACATCCTGCATGGCCGCCCGCACGGCGTAGACGTTCTCCGAGCCCCGGCTCCGGCCGGTCAGACGGTCGATGCGCTCCCGCACGCCGTTCACGGCCGCGCGCTCGTCCGCTGTCCTGAACACGGATTCGCACCCGGCCAGGAATTCGACGATCTTCTTGCCCACGATGCCCCCGGCGACCACGGTCTCGGCCAGGGAGTTGCCGCCCAGGCGGTTGAAGCCGTGCAGATCCCAGCAGGCGGCCTCGCCCACCGAAAACAACCCTTTGAGGCCGTATGCCGCGCCGTCTTTGTCCGTGCGGATGCCCGCCATGGTGTAGTGCTGGGTGGGGCGCACGGCGATCAATTGCGTGCGGGGGTCGACGCCTAAGAAGTATTTGCAGATCTCGTCCACTTCCCGCAGCTTGGTGGAAATGTGCTTGTCGCCCAGGTGCCGGATGTCCAGCCAAAGGTGTTCGCCGTACGCGCTTTGCACCCCGTGCCCGGCCCGCATGTGCTCGGTCATGCGCCGGGCCACCACGTCGCGCGAGGCCAATTCGGCCTTTTCCGGCTCGTAGACCTGCATGAAGCGCTCGTGATGGACGTCGAGCAGGGTGCCGCCGTCGCCCCGGCAGCCCTCGGTGACCAGGATGTCGGTGGGCACGATACCGGTGGGGTGGAACTGGACGGCCTCCGGGTTGCCGATGGGCACCAGTCCGGTATCCAGGGCCAGGATATGCCCGGCGCCGTCGCAGATCACCGCGCTGGTGGTGGAGCGGTAGATACGCCCGAACCCGCCCGTGGCCACGACCACGGCCCGGGCCCGGAACAACTCCAACTCGCCCGTGCGCAGGCAGCGGACCACCGCGCCGGCGCAGGTCGCGCCGTCATGGACCAGGGCCAGGGCGTCCTTGCGGTCCAGAACCTCAATCCCGAGCTGGGCGCAGCGGTTGTCCATGGTGCACATGACCGCGTGGCCCGTGCCGTCTGAAGTGTAGCAGGTCCGCCACTTGGCTGTGCCGCCGAAATTGCGGGCCGTGATCAGGCCCTGGTTTTCGGCTTTTTCCTCTTTCTCGAACCGCTCCCCGGCCTTGAAATAGTAATCTCTGCCCGGCACCACCCGGTTCCAGGGCACTCCCCAGGAGGCCAGCCGGCGCATCTCGACGGGCGCGGATTCCACGAACAGGCGGGCCACTTCCTGATCCGCGCCCCAGTCCGAACCTTTGACCGTGTCCGCGAAATGGACGTCCGGGCCGTCGCCCTCGCCCATCGCACAGTTGCCGAGGGCCGCCTGCATCCCCCCCTGGGCCGCGGAGGAATGCGAACGCCGGGCCGGGACGATGGAAAGACAGGTGACGGAAAATCCGGCCCCGGCGGCTTCCACCGCGACCCGCTCGCCCGAAAGCCCCGCGCCGATGACCAGGAGATCCGAAGAATACGTGCGCATATTGCTGCCCCCTTATATCGACACGGCCGCGCCGGGGTCGCCGGCCGCCGCGATCAGCGAGCGGGAGGCGAGGATTCCGACAATCCAGAACACCACGAACAGGGCCGCGAGGATTTTCACGGTTCTGGCCCGGTTCTCCCTGGTGACCCAGCCCCACTTCACGCCCATGCGGTACAGGCCGATCCAGAGGTGCAGCTCGATCAGGGGCAGGAACAGGGCATAGAAGGCGGGCCAACCGGCCAAAGAGGCGCGCAGCCCGGATTTGACCGCGCCGATGGGCAGATCGTTCAGGACCACCCAGAGATGGATGGAACCCAGGATCAGCACACCGAGCCCGCTGACGACCTGGGCGCCCCAAAGCAGGGTGTCGCGCTGCCGGAGCCGGAACATGTGCCCTGCGGCCACGGACCAGCCGCCGGCGGTGAAGGGAATCTTGCGGGAGGCCAACAGAAAGTGGGCCAGAAACAGACAGAAGACCAGCGGCCCGCCGACCTGGGCCAGACCGGTGTCTTCCAGAAACCCGGCCACGGCGTTGAAGGCTCCGGCGCCGAACACCGCCGAGGAAAGCAGCAGCATGTGGCACCACATGAACAGGACCAGACAGACCCCGGACAGCATCTGGAGCCAGTCGAGCAAGGCGTCGCGCGGGGAAATGAATCCGGCCGGAGCTGCGGCGGTGGGCATGGGGAACCTCCCGGCTTGGAAGAACACAGTGGGGGAGAACTGCCGATGACGACGGCAGCCTACCAAAATTCCCCCCCCTTGCCCACCCTTTTATTATGCCGGAGGAGTGGCGGGGAAAAGCCTCCGCTCGGGCCGGCTTGTTCGACCACGCGGAATCCACTCGGTCGGGCAGCCATTTTACCCTTGACACCCTCCGGGTTTTAGGGGAAAGAGTGGTAAAAAGTGGGAAATTGTGGGAGCGCTCACTCCCAACCGAAGCAGGAACCAGGCATGTATTTTCGCGGACGAAGCTTGCGCAGCACCGACCCCAAGGGCCGGATCATGCTGCCCCCGGACTTTCGGGAAACCCTGCTCGCGCGCAGCAGCGAAGGCAAGGTGGTGCTGACCACCTACGACGGCTGTGTGGTGGGGTTCCCCCTGCCCGACTGGGAGGAGTTCGAGGACAAGATCAACCGCATGGTCAATCCCTCGCGGGCGGTGCGCGACTTCCGCCGGCTCGTGGTGGGCGGGGCCGAAAGCCTGGCCGTCGACCCGCAGGGCCGGGTGCGCCTGTCCCGCGAGCATATGCAGTACGCCGGCATCGAGCGTGAAGCGACCCTCATGGGTCAGGGCAGACGCTTTGAAATCTGGGCGCCGGATCGCCTGGCCCCGGTCTTGTCACAAGATTTTGACGACGTGGCCGCCGCTCTGGCCGACACCGGCGTGGATTTCGGGTTCTAGCCGTGGGCCGC
This sequence comes from Desulfovibrio sp., assembly GCA_031548905.1. Lineage (GTDB taxonomy): Bacteria > Desulfobacterota > Desulfovibrionia > Desulfovibrionales > Desulfovibrionaceae > Frigididesulfovibrio. Next base: position 5,702 of record JAVBQP010000011.1, read on the forward strand.
TCGGTACGAAAAAAGGCCGCCGCCGAACGCATGGAGCGTTTGGGGCGCAGGCCGGCGCCTGTGGCCCGCGAACCCCGGCCGGCCGACCCTGAAGGCCCGGCGGGCCTGCATATTTCCGTTCTTGGACCGGAAACTGTGGAATTTTTCCCCCTGCGCGAGGGCGCCGTATACCTGGACGGCACCCTCGGCATGGGCGGGCACGCCTCCCTGCTGCTGGAACGGCTCATCGGCGCCGGTATCCGCAACGCCCGGGTCGTCGGCCTGGATCGCGACGCGCAAGCTTTGGCCCTGGCCAGTGAGCGCCTTGCCCCTTACGGTGATATGGTCATCACCCGGCAGACGCGCTTTTCGGAATTCGCCGAAGCCCTGGACGAGCTCGATATCGACAAGCTGGACGGCGCCCTGGTGGATCTCGGCGTTTCCTCCCTGCAACTGGATTCACCCGAGCGCGGCTTCAGCTTTCGGCACGACGGCCCCCTGGACATGCGCATGAACCGCGACATGGGGCAAAGCGCCGAAACCCTGCTCAACAAAGCCCCCAGGGACAAGCTCCGAACGATTATCGCGGAATACGGCGAAGAACCCCTGGCCGCGAAAATCGCCGCCGCCATTGAGGACGCCCGCAGCAACGCGCCCATAACCGGCACCCTGGAGTTGGCCCGGATCGTGGAGGCGGCTTACCCGCCCAAATGGCGGGCCACGGCGCGCAACCATCCGGCCACCCGCACCTTCCAGGCCCTGCGCATGGCCGTGAACGAGGAACTGCGCGAGCTGGAGGAATTTCTGGAAGGCATCGTCGAGCGCCTGCGCCCAGGCGGCCGGGTGGCTGTCATCACCTTCCATTCGCTGGAAGACCGCATGGTCAAGCATTTTTTCCGTGACCGGGCCGCCGAATGCGTCTGCCCGCCGGGCCTTTCGGCCTGTGTCTGCGGCAAGACCCCGACCATGCGGGTAATCACCAGGAAAGCTCTGGTGCCGGCGCGGGCGGAGGTTCTGGCCAACCCCCGTTCTTCCTGCGCCAAACTCAGGGTGGCGGAGAAGCTGTGATGGCGCTTTCCGGCAACGGCAAACCCGAAGGGGAAGGCAAAGGGCCGATCCTGGCCCTGCTGCTCTCCGTGGCCTGCTGCATCGCCTGCGGCATGATGCTGGTCTGGCTGAACATCGAGCGCACCAAGATGGCTTACCGACTGCGTTCCCTGGCCCAGGAGGCCGCCGACCGCGCCGATCTGCACACCAAGTATCTGGTGGAGCAGGAGCACCTGCTCTCCCGCCTGCGCGACAAAGCTCCGGTTTTCGGCCTGCACTCGCCCCGGCCGGGGCAGACCCGCAGGCTGGACAAAAACATGGACATTCCCGCCCGCCAAGCCCCCATCCCCGAGGGGCCCGGCGGCGCGTATGAACGGAACGAGTAACGATGCCTCCCCTTCGCTCCACCCGCCCCGTCCGCAACAAGCGGATGAAGCCCGCCGCCCCGGTCGCGCCCGCCGGCCCCGCGGTTTTCTCCCGCGTGGACTGGGTGCGCGCCCGCCTTTGGGGCGTGGGCGTAGTCCTGCTTGTTCTGCTCGGGGCGCTCTGGGGCAGAGCCTATTACATCCAAATCGTGCGCGGCCCGGATCTCGCGGCCCTGGCCGGCCGCCAGTACGCGGCCAAAGAGACGGTCACCGGCTCGCGCGGCCGCATTCTGGACCGCAACGGCAACATCCTGGCCTTGAGCGTGGAAGGCAGATCCGTCTGGGCCAACCCGGCCGAAGTGGACAACCCCCGGCAGACCGCCGCCGTGCTCGCCCCCATTCTGGACATGCCCGCGCACAAGATCGCCGCGGCCCTGGAAAAGGACCGCCGCTTCATCTGGTTGGCCCGCAAAGTCAACGACAAGGCCGCCGTCGCGATCAAAAACGCGGCCCTGCCGGGCATCCACCTGACCAAGGAAAACGAGCGGGTTTACCCGCACGGGCACTTGGCCGGGCAACTCGTCGGCTTCGTCAACGTGGACGACGAGGGTCTGGAGGGCCTGGAAAAAGCCCTGAACGGCAGGCTCGCGGGCAGAAGCCGCAGCACCCCGGTGCAGCGCGACGCGGCCGGGCGCAGGCTCTCTCTCAACGGCCTGGAAGAAAACTTTCCGCTCCAGGGCGACGACGTGCGCCTGACCATCGACACGCAAATCCAGTATTTCGCAGAGGAAGCCCTGGCCGAGAACGTGGAAAAATTCGGGGCCAAGTGGGGCGGCTGCCTGGTGGTGGACGTGCCCACGGGCGAGATTCTGGCCTGGGCCCAGTACCCCTTCTTCAATCCCAACCGCTACAAGGAATTTCCCGAGCGCCTGCGCCGCAACCGCCTGGCCGGGGATGCCCTGGAGCAGGGTTCGACAATCAAGTCCTTTCTCATGGCCGCCGCGCTGGAGGAAAAGGTCGTCAAGCCGGATACGATTATCAACTGCGCCAAGGGCCAATGGAAGCTCGGGCGCTTCACCATCCACGACACGCACGCCTACGCGGATCTGCCTGCCGGCAAAATTCTGCACGTCTCCAGCAACATCGGCGCGGCCAAAATCGGCCTCAAACTGGGAGCGGAAAAATACCGCGGCTACCTGTCCCGCCTGGGCTTCGGCGAGCGCAGCGGCCTGAGCCTCGAGGGTGAATCCCTGGGCATCCTGCGCCAGGCCCGCAAGTGGCAGGAAATCGATTTGGCCACGGCCTCCTTCGGCCAGAGTTTTTCAGCCACCCTGGTCCAGATGGCCGGGGCCTACCTCTGCCTGGCCGGAGACGGCGTGCGCCGCCCCCTGCGCCTGATCCAGGGCGACGAGCCGGCCCGGCCCGACGAGCGGATCTTTTCCCCGGAGACCATGCGCCAAGTCCGGGCCATGCTGCGCGAGGTGGTGGAAGAGGAAGGCGGCACCGGCTCCCAGGCCCGCATTCCCGGCATGGTCGTGGGCGGCAAGACCGGCACGGCCCAGAAAGCCGACGGGCGGGGCGCCTATGGGGCCGGCCGGGTAGGCTCGTTCGTGGGCATGATCCCGAGTGAAGAGCCCCGTTACCTGATTTGCGTGTTGCTGGACGAGCCGACCAAGAGCCAGTACGGCGGCGTGGTCGCGGCCCCCGTATTTCGGCATGTGGCCCTGCAAACGATGGCCTATCACGGGCACCTGCCCGACAGCGACGACCCCCTGGTCCTGGCCGCCGCGGCCAAAGAGGCCGGGCGCAAAAGCGGAAGGCGGGGCGCGGTTGCCGAAAGCCCGGCCGCGACCACCGCATCCACGCCCGCGCCGCTCGAGGAGCGCCGCCCGACCCCGGCGGCCGTGCCGGGCGCGGTGCCCCCGGTCATGGGAATGGGTATGCAACAGGCCGTGCAGGAACTGGCCAGGCACGGCGCCGTGCCGACCATCGAAGGCAAGGGCCGTTTCGTGGTCCAGCAGACTCCGGAAGCCGGGAGGCCCTGGCCCTCGGACAAAAAGGAATGCACCATCCGCCTTGGGGAGCGCGCGTTATGAGCCATTGCCCGACCGAAATTCTTGAAGCCGCCCGGCGTGGAACACCCGTGGCCGCGCATTCCGGCGCAGTGCAACCCGGCGGCATCTTCGTCGTCCTGCCGGCTGCCGCTCCCGACAACGGCGCGGGTCGCCCCGGCGGTGAAGTCTGGATTCCCCAGGCCCTTGAGCGCGGCGCGGCCGTCATCGTCTGCGAGGAGCGCCACTTGGCCGTCCTGAATGCGGCCGATCCCGCCGGCCGGGTGCGGCGCTGCGTGGTTCCATCTTCCCGCAAGGCCCTCGGCGCGCTGGCCCAGGCATTCTATGACACGGGCACGAAGAAGCCGGAGGTGATCGGGATCACCGGCACCAACGGCAAGACCACGGCCACCTATCTGCTCGAACACCTGTTCACAAGCGCCGGCCGCACCGTGGGCGTCATCGGCACTGTGGAGTACCGCCGGCCCGGCCACCGCGAGAGCGCTTCCCTGACCACGCCCGGCTGCCTCGAGCTGCACCGTCTGCTGGCGGATATGCAGGCCCACGGCGTGGATCTGGCGGTCATGGAAGTCGCGTCCCACGCCCTGGATCAGGAGCGCGTCGCGGGCATCGACTTCTCGGCCGGGGTGCTGACCAACGTCACCCAGGATCACCTGGACTACCACGGCGATATGGAAACATACTTCCAAGCCAAGGCCCGGCTGTTCCGCCCCTTGTCCCGGGGCGGGGTTCCCCTGGAAGACAAGGCCAAGATCATCAACGTAGACGATCCGCACGGCCGCGGTCTGGCGGCGGAGTTCCCCGAAGCGGTTTGCTTCGGCCTTTCGCCGGAACTGCCGCCGGTCGGCCGGATGCTTTCCGGGCGGATTCTTTCCCTCGACCCCTCCGGGATGCGCCTGTCCATGCACTTTGAAGGGCAAAGCTGGGAACTCCGCTCCCCCCTGGTCGGGGCTTTCAACGCCTCCAACCTTCTGGGCGCGCAAGCCGTGGGCCTGGCCCTGGGATTGCGGCCGGACGCGTTCGCCGCGCTGGAGAATTTCGCGGGCGTGCCCGGCCGGTTGGAGCGGGTGGCCAACCCGCGCGGCCTGCACGCCTTCGTGGATTACGCCCACACCCCGGACGCCCTGACCAACGTGCTCACGGCCCTGCGCGCCGCCGGATTCGCCCGCATCGTCACGGTGTTCGGCTGCGGCGGCAACCGCGACCGGACCAAGCGCCCGCTCATGGGTCGCGCCGTGGCCGCCCTGACCGACGTGGCCGTGCTCACTTCCGACAACCCCCGGCACGAAGATCCGGAGGCGATCATCACCGACGTCCTCCCCGGCCTTGCCGGCTGCCGGGAAATGATCGTGGAACCGGATCGCCGGGCCGCCCTGGTCAAGGCACTGGAAATCCTCGGACCCGACGACGCCCTGCTGGTCGCGGGCAAGGGGCACGAGGCCTACCAGCAAATCGGGAATGAGAAGATTCCCTTCAGCGACCAAGCCGTTTTGCGGGAGTTGCTCACATGCGATTGACCCTGCTCGAAATTTCCAGGCTGCTCGGCTGCCCGCCGGCCGCGGTTCTGCCCACCGGCACGACCCCGACCCCGGGCGCGGCCGAAATCGACGACGCGCCGTGGGCCGGGTTCGCGCCTTCCGGCGCCCAGATCGACAGCAGGCTTGTCGCGCCGGGCCAACTGTTTTTCTGCCTGAAGGGCGAACAGGTCGACGGGCACGACTTTGCCGGCGCGGCAGCCCTGGCCGGAGCCTGCGCGGTCATTGCCGAGCGGGCGCCCTTCGCGCCGGGCGACGGAGGCATCCCGGTCTTTCTGGTGCCCGACACCGTGGCGGCCCTGGCCCGTCTGGCCATCTGCCATCGCGAGACCGCCCCGGCCGGGGTGGTGGGCATCACCGTCTCGGCCGGCTAGACCTCCGTGAAAGAAGCCCTCGCCCAGGTTCTGGCCGTGCGCGGCACCACCGCCCGCAACCACCTGAACCTGAACAACCGTATCGGCCTGCCCCTGAGCATCCTGAACGCCTCCGCCGACGCCTCGTTCTGGGTCTTGGAGGCCGGAATCAGCGAGCCGGGCGACATGGACGAACTCGGCACGATCCTGCGCCCGGATTGCGGGATCGTGCTCAACGCGGGCGCGGCCCACACCCGGGGACTTGGCGACAAAGGCACGGCTCACTACAAGTCCAGACTCCTGAAGTATGTGCAGACCGGCGGCAAGGCCTTTGTTTGCGCGGACTACCCGGACCTGATGCGCGAAGTCGGCCTGCTCGCCCCTCAATTACGAGGGCGCGGTGTGGAAGTGAACTTTTTCAGCGCCGCCGGGGCCAAAGAGGCCATGTGCACGGCTGTTTACCTGGGGTCGGCTTCGGCCACGCACGGGCGATTCCTCGTTCGCGTGGACGGGCGCGAGTGCGCTGTGAACGCCCCGTTCCGGGGTTCCTACGGGGCGGAAAACGTGGCCGCCTGCTTTGCCGTGGCTTGGCGGATCGGCCTGAGTTTCGACGAGATTTCCCAAGGGCTGGCGGCCGCCGAGCCGCCCAGGCAGCGTTTTGTCCAGGTCCGCCGGGGCGAGTGCCTGATCATCGACGACACGTATAACGCCAATCCGCTTTCCGCCGGGCGCATGGTCGAGGCCGCCGCCGCTCTGGCCGGGGAAGAGGGCAAACCCCTGGTCCTGGTTATGGGCGAGATGCTTGAGCTTGGCGAGGTGGCCGAATCCGCCCACGAGGAACTGGGGTTGCGCATGGCCCAGGCCGCGCCGGCAGCCGTGTTCTGGAAAGGCGGCATGGCCGACTCCATACGCCGGGGCCTGGCCGGGGGCGGCTATACCGGAGCTTTTTACCCGATCGCCGGAGGGCAGGAGTTTTCCGCCCTGTTGGATGAAATCCCCCTTTCGCCGGGGGTGGTTCTCTTCAAAGGATCCCGCAGCAACAAACTGGAACGGCTGGTGGACGTGCTCTGCAACGTTCTGCCCGAGGCCGGGGGGAACTGATGCTCTACCACCTGCTTTACCCGCTCAGCGCGGATTACAGCATTTTCAACGTCTTCCGCTACATCACCTTCCGTTCGGTGTGGGCGTTGTTGACCGCGTTGATCATCACCATCCTGGTGGGGCCGCTCTTCATTCGGATGCTCCGCCGGCTGAAATTCGGCCAGTACATCCATGAAGACGTCAAGGCCCACCTGGAAAAAGCGGGCACCCCGACCATGGGTGGTGTGCTGATCGCCTTTTCCCTGTGCGTCAGCGTGCTGCTGTGGGCCGATCTCCGCAACCCGTATGTCTGGCTGACCCTGTTCGTGTTTCTTGGTTTTGGGGCCGTGGGCTTCGCCGACGACTACCTGAAGATCATCCGCAAGAACAACAAGGGCATTTCGGCCCGGACCAAGTTCGCCGGGCAGGTCTTTGTGGCCCTGGCCGGTTTGGCCGTGCTCTTCACCCTGCCCGCGTATTCCACTGAACTGGTGGTGCCGTTCTTCAAGAATTTCAAGCCGGATCTCGGGTTGTTCTACCTTCCGTTCGCGGCCCTGGTCATGGTCGGCACTTCCAACGGGGTGAACCTGACCGACGGCCTGGACGGCTTGGCCATCGGCCCGACCATTGTGGCGGGCATCTGTTTCGCCATCTTCATTTATGTGGCCGGCAACGCTCAGATCGCCAATTACCTCCAGGTGGCCCATGTGCCCGGCGTGGGCGAGGTCTCGGTTTTCTGCGGGGCGCTTATCGGCGCGAGTCTCGGGTTTCTCTGGTACAACGCCTACCCGGCCCAAATCTTCATGGGCGACGTGGGCTCGCTCTCGCTCGGCGGCACCTTGGGTTTTCTCTCGGTGATCTGCAAGCAGGAGCTCATTCTTCTGGTCGTGGGTGGTCTGTTCGCGGTGGAGGCCCTCTCGGTGATTCTTCAGGTGGGCTATTTCAAATTCAGCGGCGGTAAGCGGATTTTCCGCATGGCTCCCCTGCACCATCACTTTGAGCTGAAAGGGCTGCCGGAGTCGAAAATCATCATCCGTTTCTGGATCACCTCCGCCCTGCTCGGGCTGGCGGCGCTTTCCGTCCTGAAATTGCGCTGAGGTCATCATGAGTCTGCCCGCGATCCTTTCCCCCAACGCCCTCGCCGTTGTCGTCGGCGCCGGAGCCTCCGGCGCGGCCGCGGCCCGGCTGCTGCGCGCTCTGGGAGCGCGGGTTCGCCTGCTGGATCTCAAGGGTGTCCCCGCCGAACTGGATGCCTGGGCCGGGCAGGCGGGTGTGGAAGTCATCGTCGGCCCGCACGAGCCCGCGCAGTTCACCGGGGCCGAACTGGTGGTGACCAGCCCCGGCATTCCCCTGCCCACGCTCCGCCCCCTGCTGGAAGCGGCCGGCAACCCGCCCCTGGTCGGGGAAATGGAACTGGCCCTGCGCTGCACGCAAACGCCCATCCTGGCCGTGACCGGCACCAGCGGCAAGACCACCACCGTGAGCCTGGCCGCCGCCATGCTGGAACGGGCCGGGAAGGTCGTGTTCCTCGGCGGCAACATCGGCACTCCGCTGAGCGACTATGTGCTCTCCGGCAAGCCGGCCGACGTGCTTGTGCTGGAGCTTTCCAGCTTCCAGCTTCAGGGCTGCTCCGGGTTGAAACCCAGGGTCGGGATGATCCTCAACCTCACGGCCAACCACCTGGACCACCACAAAGACATGGCCGAGTATACGGATGCCAAGTTCAGCCTGTTCGCGAACATGGGCCAGGACGATCTGGCCGTGCTCCCGCCCGAGCTTGAGCCGGAATACCGCCGGCGCGCCCTGCGCCCGCGCCTGGAACGTATCGGCGACGGCCGGGAGTTCACCGGCCTGCGTCTGGCCGGAAAACACAACGCCGCCAATGCCGAAGCGGCCTTCCTGGCCTGCCGGCCGTTCGGCGTGTCGTTTGCGGACGCCCTGGCCGCGGCCCGCGACTTCGCCCCCCTGCCCCACCGGCTGGAACTGGTGGCGGAAATCAACGGCCCGGCCTTTGTCAACGACTCCAAGTCCACTACCGTGGAATCCCTGCGGGTCGCCCTGGAAAGTTTCGACGCCCCGATTTACCTTCTGGCCGGCGGCAAGTTCAAAGGTGGGGATCTGGAATCCCTGCGCCCGCTTCTGCGGGAGAAGGTCGCTGCCGTGGCCCTTTACGGCGGCAGCGGCGATATTTTCAATCAAGCCTGGGAAGGCGCCGCTCCCATCAGCCGGCATGAGACCCTGGAACAGGCCGCGCGGCATTTGTTCGCGACCGGGCGGGGCACGGCCGGAACGATCCTGCTCTCGCCCGCCACCTCCAGCTACGATCAGTACCCCAACTATCTCGCCAGGGGTGAGGACTTCCGGCGCATCGCGGCCCTGCTGGGCAGGGAGGGGACGTGATGGCCGAGGCCCGCTCCCGCTACAACTCCCCGGACTGGTGGCTGCTCGGCATCACCATCGTGCTCACGGCTTTCGGCCTGCTCATGGTTTACTCGGCCAGCGGCATCGTGGCCGAAAAAAACATGGCCGACACCTATTACTTCTTCAAACGGCAACTCCTGTTCGCGGCCGTGGGCGGCGTCACCCTGGCCGCCGTGGCCGGATTGCCGCGCGAGGCCCTCAACCGCCTGCACTACCCGGCCTTGTTCGTTTGCTTCGCCCTGCTGATCGTCACCCTTTCCCCCCTCGGCGTGAAGGTCAACGGCGCCCAGCGCTGGATCGGCTTCGGCCCGCTGCGTCTGCAACCCATGGAGTTTACCAAGATCGCCCTGATCCTGTACCTGGGCTGGTTCATGTCGACCAAGCAGGCGATCATCAAATCGTTCAGCGGCGGGGTGATTCCGCCCTTTTTGGTCACGGGCTGCCTGTGCCTGCTGTTGCTGATCCAGCCGGATTTCGGCGGCGCGGTGCTGCTTTCGAGCCTGCTCTTCTTCATGTGCCTGGTGGGCGGCACGCGTCTGCTGTACCTGTTCATTTCCGCCTGCCTGGCCTGCGGCGCGGTTTACCTGCTGATCGTCAACGCGGACTACCGGGTGTTGCGCCTTCTGGCCTTTCTGGACCCCTGGGCCGTGGCTCAGGGCGCCGGCTACCAACTGGTGCAGGGCCTGTTGGCCCTCGGCTCCGGCGGGCTCGCCGGGCTGGGCCTGGGTGCCGGTCGGCAAAAGCTCTTTTATCTGCCCGAGGCGCACAACGACTTCATCATCGCCGTGCTGGGCGAAGAAGCCGGGTTCATCGGCATTTCCCTGGTCATTCTGCTGTTCGCGGCCTTCATCTGGCGGGGCCTGCGCATCGCCCTGCGCCAGGAAGATCTGCGCGACAGGCTCACGGCCTTCGGAATCATGCTCGTCCCGGCCCTGTCCATCCTGCTCAATCTGGCCGTGGTTTTCGGCTGCGCCCCGCCCAAGGGCGTGCCCATGCCCTTTTTCAGCTATGGCGGCAGCAGCCTGCTCTCTTCGCTCCTGTGCGTCGGCCTGCTTCTCAACTACTCGCGCACGGCAAGGACTTGATATGGAACGCGTCATCCTGACCACAGGCGGCACCGGCGGGCACATCTTCCCGGCTCTGGCCGTTGCCGAGGAAATCCGCCGCCGGTACCCCAGGGCCATGATTCTTTTCGTGGGCGGGCAAGGGCCGGAGGCGGATCTCGCCGTGAACGCCGGTCTTGATTTCGTCGGCCTGCCCGTGCGTGGCGTGGTCGGCAGGGGCCTGCGCGGCCTCGCGGCCGGGTTCGGAATGCTCCGGGGCATCATAAAAGCCCGGGGAATCATCAAGAAATTCAAGCCGCAGATCGTCATCGGCTTCGGCGGGTACGCGGCCTTCGCCGGGTTGTACGCGGCCCGCATGGCCAAGATTCCCACGGCCGTGCATGAGCAGAACAGCGTGCCCGGCCTGGCCAACCGCCTGGCCGGACGCTTCGCGAATCGTATTTTTCTTTCTCTGCCGGATACTTCCGGCTCGTTTCCCCCGGAGAAGTGCCGGCTCGCCGGCAACCCCGTGCGGGCGGACATCGCGGCCCTGGCTTCCGAAGGCCGGGGAGCGCGCCACGCCGAGTTGGCCGAAGGCAGGCCGCCGCGCCTGCTGGTAGTGGGCGGCAGCCTGGGAGCCAAAGCCTTGAACGACGCGGTTATCGCGAACCTCGACACCCTTGCCGGCCTGGAAATCCATCACCAGACGGGCAAGACGCAGTTTGAGGAGGTCCGCACGGCCTATCGCGCGGCCAAGGCCGATCACGCCCTGGTGGAGCCGTTCATTTCCGATATGGCCTGGGCCTATGCGAACGCGGATCTCGCCCTGTGCCGGGCCGGGGCCTCCACCCTGGCGGAACTGGCCTGCGCGGGCCTGCCGGCCATCCTGGTCCCTTACCCCTTCGCGGCCCAGGATCATCAGCGGCACAACGCCCAGGCCCTGGTGAGCCGGGGCGCGGCCGTCCTCGTGGACCAGCGCGAATTCGCCGGAGACAAAGCCGGGGTTCTGGCCGACCGGATTCTCGATCTGCTCAGCGACCCGGCCCGGCTGACCCGCATGTCCGAGTCCGCCCGGGGCATGGCCTTGCCCCAGGCCGCCGCGACGCTGGTGGACGGGCTGGCGGAGATGTTGCGGTAATTTTTCGCGCTCGCGGCGGCGGGGGAAATCACTCGCGGCCGCAAGCCGGCCACGGTTCACTTTTTCCAAGGAGCATACCATGCACAAAAGAGTACAAACCATTCATATGGTCGGCATCGGCGGGGCGGGTATGAGCGGCATCGCCGAGGTGCTGCTGAACATGGGGTACGCCGTGCATGGCTCCGACGTGGCCGAATCCGCCGTCGTCACCCGGCTGCGGGAGCTGGGCGCGGTCATCGCGGCCGGGGGGCACAACGCCGAGAACCTCAAAGAGGCTCATGTGCTGGTCAAGTCCACAGCCGTGGGCGAGGACAATCCGGAAGTGGCCTCCGCCCGGGAGCGGGGCATCCCGGTCATTCCCCGGGCCGAGATGCTCGCGGAGTTGATGCGCCTGCGCACCGGCATCGCCATTGCCGGCACCCACGGCAAGACCACGACCACGTCGCTGACCGCGGCCATTTTCGACGAGGCCGGCCTGGATCCCACCGTGATCATCGGCGGCAGGCTCAACGCTTACGGGGCAAACGCCCGGCTCGGCGCGGGCGCCTACCTGATCGCCGAGGCCGACGAATCCGACGGGTCGTTTCTGTGCCTGGTCCCGATCATGAACGTGGTCACCAACGTGGACATGGACCACCTGGATTTCTACCCGGATCGCGAGAGTATCGACGAGGCCTTCACCCAATTCATGAACAAGATTCCTTTTTACGGAATCAACGTGGTCTGCGGCGACGACCCCGGCGTGCGCCGGCTTCTGCCTCGGATCAAGCGCCCGATCATGACCTACGGCCTCGGCCCCGGCTGCGACCTGACCGCTGAGATCCTGCAGTGCTCCGAAGTCAGCCGCTTCGTGGTGCGCCTCAAGGGCTGCCGCCTCGGCGAAGTCACCCTGGCCCAGCCGGGCAGGCACAATGTTCTGAACGCCCTGGCCGCCATTGGTCTGGCCCTGCAGGCCGACATCCCCATCGAGGACTGCATCCGGGGCCTGGAGAAGTTCCGGGGCGTGGGCCGGCGCTTTGAGCGCATCGGCGAGTATAACGGCATTCTGGTCGTGGACGACTACGGTCATCACCCGGTGGAAATCGCCGCCACCCTGGACACGGCCAAGCGCTGCCTGCCGGACCGCCGGCTGGTGGTGGCCTTCCAGCCGCATCGTTTTTCCCGCACCCAGGCCCTGTTCGGGGACTTCTGCAAGGTCTTCGAGCCGGTGGACAAGCTTTTTCTGACGGAAATCTACGCCGCGTCGGAAGCGCCCATCCCCGGCGTGGGCGGTGAGAGCCTGGCCCAGGGCATCCGGCAGGTGTCCAGCACCGACGTTGAATTCTGCCGCACCTTCGACGATCTGCGCGCCCGCCTGGCCGAGGAACTGCGCCCCGGCGACCTGTTCGTCACCCTCGGGGCGGGCAATATCACCACCATCGGCCGCAAGCTGGTAGAGGAAAACACATGAGCCGCAAGGGGTTCTCCATCCTGCCGGGGCCGGTTCTGGCCCGGCGGACCACCATGGGCCTGGGCGGCGCCGCTCTGGTCGAGATCCGGGTGGAGGATCCCCTGTGCCTCGACGATCTGCCGGACGCGCTGCGCAACCTCGGCGGCCGGGTGGAAACGCTTGGCGGAGGCAGCAACATCATTGCGGCGGACGGGGAACTTCCTCTGACCCTGATCTCCGTTGCCGGCAAGGAGATTCGCGTGGAGTCCGAAGCGCGCGGCCGGGTTGCGGTCCGCGCCGAGGCCGGCGCCCGCCTGCCCGCCCTGCTCAACGCCCTGGCCAAGGCCGGGCTTTCCGGCCTGGAGGGGTTGTCGGGCATTCCCGGTTCCGTGGGCGGGGCTTTGGCCATGAACGCGGGGTCGTATGGAGTGGAGGTCTGGTCGGCCGTCACCTCGGTTCAGGTGTTCACCCTGGGGCGGGGGACTCTGGAGATGTACCCGGAAGATTTTGCCTTCGGTTACCGGAACTGCGCCCTCAAAACGGGCGGGCCTTTTCTGATCACGGCCGCGTCTTTTTCCCTGGCGACGACGGAATCCGGGGCCGTTCGCGCCCGGATGCGCGAAATCATGCTCAGAAAACGCGCCACCCAGCCGGTGGGCGAAAAGAGCGCGGGCTGCGTGTTCAAGAACCCCGCGGGAGCAAGCGCGGGCAAGCTGCTTGATGAGGCCGGCCTGAAAGGCAAGGGCCTGGGCGGCATGTCCTATTCCGAACTGCACGCCAACTTCATGATCAACAATGGGCACGGCACGAGCGACGAGGCTCTGGAACTGCTGGAACTGGGCCGCGACGCCGTGTGGGCGCGACACGGCATCCGTCTGGAGAACGAGGTACGCATATGGCCGTAAGGGCAAGAACCGCTCCCGCGCGCGCCCGGCGGGTCACCCTGCAGCGCGGCGGCCGGCCGGTCCACAACCGGCGCAACGAGCCGGCCGCCCCCAAACGGACGATCTCGCTGCCCTGGCGCGGCGTGGGCCAGTGGTTGGCCACCTCATCCATCGTTGTGATTTGCCTGATTTTTTTCGCGGCTTCCTGCTTCGGATTGCTCTATGCCTATAGATTTTTTACGGCCACCCCATATTTCGCCATAAAAACAGTTGAAATTCAGGGCAATTCCAGGTTAGAATCTAGAGAAATTCTAGAGATGGCCGGCCTGGACGCCGGAGGCAACAGTCTGGCCGTTTCCCTGGATGAGGTAAAAACCGCGGTGGCGGCCAATCCGTGGGTTAAAGACGTGTCCGTCACCCGAGTGCTGCCCGACACGCTGATCATCGCCGTGGAAGAACGCGCGCCCGCGTTCTGGATGCACCATCAAGGCATCCTGTATTACGCGGACGTCGCGGGCAGGCTCATCGCCCCGGTGACGGCGGAGGATTTCGTCCCCCTGCCGGCCCTTGAGGTGGAAGTCGGAGCGGAAGAGGCCGTCTCGGCCCTGCCGGTCCTGGTCAAGAGCCTGCGGGAATCACGCCTTCCCTTTGACCTTGGCGTGGTCACCTGGGTACGCTTGTCGACCTCGAAAGGTATTGAGATTTTTGTTGAAGATACAGGGTTGAAGCTCTCTGTCGGCCTGGAAGACTGGCCGGAAAACAGTCGCAGACTTGAATTGACCCTGGCGGATTTGGCCCGCCGGGGCGAGTTGGCCCAGATACGAGAAGTAAAAGCCCAGGGCGTCAACGTCTGGGTGGAACGCGCCCCGGCCCGAGCCGGCGGCTGAGCGCGCAAACGATTTTTGACTGACCGGCACGGCGCCGCGCGAGTGATTCCCCAAGAATCACCCGAAGGAAGGAAGGCATGGCAAAAGCGGATCTGATCATCGGCCTGGATATAGGCACCACGAAAATTTGCGCCGTGGTGGGCGAGCCCACCGAAGACGGAGTGGACATCGTCGGCATCGGCACCCACCCCTCCACGGGCCTGCGCAAGGGCGTGGTGGTGAATATCGAGGAAACCGTCGCTTCCGTCCAGAAGGCCCTGGAAGAGGCGGAGCTCATGGCCGGGTGCGAAATCCGCACGGTTTACGCGGGCATCGCCGGCAGCCATATCAAGGGGTTCAACAGCCACGGGGTCATCGCCGTCAAGGGCGGCGAGGTCACGGCCAAAGACATGGAGCGCGCCCTTGAAGCCGCCGGGGCCGTGGCCATTCCGCTGGATCGCGAAGTTATCCACACCCTGCACCAGGAATACATCGTCGACGACCAGCGCGGGATCATCCACCCCATGGGCATGGCCGGGGTACGCCTGGAAGTGAAGGTCCATATCGTCACCGGCGCGGTGACCAGCGCCCAGAACATCGTCCGCGCCTGCCACAAGAGCGGCCTGGACGTGTCGGACATCGTGCTGGAATCCCTGGCCTCGGCCAAGGCCGTGCTCACCGAAGAAGAACGCGAGCTCGGCGTGGCCCTGGTGGACCTCGGCGGCGGCACCACCGACATTGCGGTGTTCGCCGATTCGTCCATCAAACACACCGGGGTGCTGGCCCTGGGCGGGCAAAACCTGACCAACGACATCGCCTTCGGCCTGCGCGCCCCCATGGCCGCGGCTGAGCGCATCAAGATCCGCCACGGCTGCGCCATGGTCGATCTGGTGGAGCAGGACGAGATTATCGAAGTGCCCAGTGTGGGCGGCCGCGAGCCGCGCCGGCTTTCGCGCCGGCTGTTGGCGGAAATCTGCCAGCCGCGCATGGAAGAGGTTCTGGAACTGGTGGACCAGGAATTGACCCGCTCCGGCTGCAAAAGCCTGATCGGCGCGGGCATCGTCCTGACCGGCGGCTCGGCGCTGATCGACGGCTGCCAGGAACTGGGCGAGCAGATTTTCAACCTGCCCACGCGGATCGGCTACCCGCGCAACGTGGGCGGTCTGAAAGACGTGGTCAACAGCCCCAAGTACGCCACGGCCGTCGGCCTGTTATGTTTCGGGGCCGAAAAAGAAGGCCCCACGGTGCGCAATTTCCGCATCCGCGACAACAACATATTCGATCATGTGTTGTCCCGAATGAAAAAATGGTTTGCGGACATCACGTAGACAGTGTCGTCACGAGATCGTCCAAGATTCACGGTTGATTTGAAAGGCATGTATCGGCAGAGGCAATGGTTCAGTAAGGCGGAAGAGAGAGAGGCAACTCATGGAATTTTTCTTTGACATCGACGGCATCGAAACCGGCACGGCCCAGATTAAAGTATTGGGCGTGGGCGGCGGCGGCGGCAACGCCATCAACAACATGATCATTTCCGGCATCGCCGGGGTCAGCTTTATCGCGGCCAACACGGACGTCCAGGCCCTGGGGGCCTCCCGGGCGCAGCACAAGGTCCAGATCGGCGGCAAGCTGACCAAGGGCCTTGGCGCGGGCGCCAACCCCAACGTGGGCTGCGAGGCCGCCATGGAAAGCGTGGACCAGTTGCGCGAGCTCATGGACGGCGCTGACATGGTTTTTGTCACCGCGGGCATGGGCGGAGGCACGGGCACGGGCGCGGCCCCGGTCATCGCCCAGATCGCCAAGGAAATGGGCGCCCTGACCGTGGGCGTGGTCACCAAACCCTTCTATTTTGAAGGCAAGAAACGTCTGGCCGTGGCCGAGGCGGGCATTGCCGAATTCCGCCGGCACGTGGACAGCCTGATCACCATTCCCAACGACCGCCTGCTCCAGCTCGCTCCCAAGCGGGCCGGCTTCAAGGAAATGCTCAAAAAGGCCGACGACGTGCTGTACTACGCGGTCAAGGGCATCTCCGACCTGATCATGACCCCCGGCTACATCAACCTGGACTTCGCCGACGTGCGCACGGTCATGAACGAGTCCGGCATGGCCATGATGGGCACCGGTATCGCCGTGGGCGAATCCCGCGCCAAGGAAGCGGCGGAAAAGGCCATCACCAGCCCGCTGCTTGAAGGCGTTTCCATCGACGGCGCGCGCAACGTGCTGGTCAGCATCACCAGCAACGAGGATCTGGCCCTGGAAGAAGCCCACGAGGCCATGGACATCATCAACGAAGCCGCGCATTCCGAAGTGAACGTGATCTTCGGCACCGTACTCGACCCCGAAGCGGGCGACGAACTGCGCGTGACGGTTATCGCCACCGGCATCGACACCGTGGACGAGCAGGACCACCCGGCCTCCAAGAGCGCGACCATCACCAGCATCCGCCGCACGGACGGCGGGCGCCCGGCCCCGGCCCCCGAAACCACGCTGCGCGGGCTTTCCTCCGGCGGCCGCGTGCCCACGGGCAACGCCGGCTACAACGTGCCGGCCTATGTGCGCCAGCAGTCCGCCCCCGGCAGACCCGCGGCCCACAATCCCGGTGAAGACGATTTCATCTTCGACGAAGACGAATTCGAAACCCCGTCTTTCATCCGCAAGCAGGCCAACTAGCGCCCGCCCGGATGACCCGCGCCCTCCGGCGCGGAACACCACGGATGCACCCCCGACACGCCCAACATCGTGCCGGAGGCTATGAATCGCGGCGGTTTTGCCTTGCCGCCGCTCCGCCCCCCCCGCTCCCCGGCACGCCTCTCGCCGCTGGAGCGGGGGACGCTTTTCCCGCGCCGCACGAAAACGCATGAACCGAAAACAACCCCGGCCCGGAACGAATTCCGGGCCGGGGTTGTCCGGCGGAGAAACCGTCCTTCGCGGGATGATTTACAGCAGGATATCCAGCCGAAGATGCGGCGCGACGGGGTCTTCCGGCATATCCGGAGAAAGCTGGGTCACGGAAATGATGAAAGGGTCGCCGGCAAAGGCGGATTCAGGGTAGTGCGTCTCGCGGCCGGAGGGAACGGAAGAAATATTCGCGTCCAGAAGATCGGAAATGAAGAGCGGCTCGGTCGCCGCCAGGGCAAAGGACAGTTCGGGCCCGTCCGGAGCGGAAACCGCAAAATCGGTGGAAAAGTCCGCCGTCAGGGAGGCGTAAAGATCCGACCCGGCCACGGCGAACTCACCGAAGTCGAGGGTTACCTCACCCGCGTGTACGGCCGACACGAATCCGGCCAGAAGCAGCGTTCCGCCGGCCTCCGAGCCGAAAGCCAGATCGTCGCCCTGAATTTCCATCAACGCGCCTTCCGGCGT
This sequence comes from Desulfovibrio sp., assembly GCA_031548905.1. Taxonomy (GTDB): domain Bacteria; phylum Desulfobacterota; class Desulfovibrionia; order Desulfovibrionales; family Desulfovibrionaceae; genus Frigididesulfovibrio. The sequence continues at coordinate 23,277 of JAVBQP010000011.1, forward strand.
GAACGCGCACGCCAGACTGTCGCCCGCTTTGACGGATACCCGCAGGACAGTTCCGGCCCCCGGAATATGCAAACCATTCTCGGCCATACCGCCGCCCCTTTGAAAGGATGCCCCCATCCGCGGAAAGTATAGAGAATTTATCCGCGCTGGGCAAGATGCGCGGCGCGAAAAACCATACCGCCCAGTGTATTTTGCCGCGCGGAACAGCCTGCTCGGTATTTTGCTGTTGCGCGGCAGGCGTTACAGAGACTCCGAGCGAGAGATTGCAGCGTCGGCGGCCGGGGTCGCCGAACGCGGCAATCTCCCGACTTGCCCGGCCGGCCTTCTCATGTCATAAGTTTTCCTCCGTACGTATCCGACACTCGTTCCGGAGGTTTTCATGAAAGTCCAACTGCTCGGCGCGGCCAAGACGGTCACGGGCTCCTGCTATCTGGTTGAAACGAACACAGCCCGGTTCACCGTTGACTGCGGTATGCACCAAGGCAACGCGGAGATCGAGAAACGCAACCTCGACACCCGCGCCTATGAGGCGGCCAAGCTGGACTTCGTCCTCATGACCCATGCCCATATCGATCACAGCGGACTTCTGCCCCGGATCGTCAAGGACGGGTTCTCCGGCCCGATCTACTGCACGGAACCCACCAAGGATCTTTTGGGCATCATGCTGCTGGATTCCGCCCACATCCAGGAAAGCGAAGCCGAATGGCAGAGCAAGAAAAACAGCCGCCTGGGCCGGAAAGGCGTGGACCCGATCTATACGACCGAAGACGCCCAAAAAGCCGTCACCCACTTGCGGCCCGTCACCTACGGGGTGCCGTTCGAGCCGGCTCCGGGCATTCGGGTCACCTACCGCGACGCCGGGCATATTCTGGGCTCCGCGTTCCTTGAGTTGGAAGTCTCCGAAGCCGAGGGCGTGACCCGGCTGATCTTTTCCGGCGACCTCGGCCGGCCCAACGCCCTGCTGATGGACGACCCGGATTCTCCCCTGCTGCGGGCGGACTATCTGTTCATGGAGTCCACCTACGGGGATCGCGACCACAAAAACGAGGGCTCAAGCCGGGACGAACTGGCCGAAGCCATCATGTACAGCTACAAACACGGCGAAAAGACGATTATTCCGGCCTTCGCCGTGGAGCGGACCCAGGAGATTATTTACAGCCTGTTCCTGCTGCGCAGGGAAAAAAAGATTCCCCAGGATCTGCCGATATACGTGGACAGCCCTCTGGCCATCAAGGCGACCAAAATTTTCCGCTCCCACCCCACCTACTTCGATCGGGAGACCATCGCCTATATCGAAAACGGCGAAGACCCGCTGGATCTGCCCAACCTGCGCTACACCGAAAGCGTGGCCCAGTCGCAGGCGATCAACGAAACCCCGGGGCCGGCCGTGGTCATTTCCGCCTCCGGCATGTGCAATGCCGGGCGGATCAAACATCACCTGCGGCACAATCTCTGGAAGCCGGGCGCCTCCGTCGTCTTCGCCGGCTACCAGGCCGTGGGCACGCCGGGGCGTAAAGTTGTGGACGGGGCCAAAAGCATCAATATTCTTGGTGAAGACGTGGCCGTGGCCGCGCGCATCTTCACCATCGGCGGCTTTTCCGGGCACGCCGGGCAGAGCCAGATCCTGGACTGGGTCAAGGCATTCGCCCGCGAAGATCTCAAGGTCTTCCTGGTGCACGGAGAAGAGAAGGCCATCTCCACTCTCTCCGGCCTGCTGCACGAGCGCTTCGGCCTGAGTGTGACCGTGCCCTCCTACCGCGAGGAACTGATGCTGGTGCCCGGCAAGGAAGTCCTCGTTCAAGTGGACGCCGGCGCCCTGCCCCGGCGCATCAAGTGGGACATGCTCATGGCCGACACCCGTGAGAAGCTCGCCCAACTGGAACAATCGCTGCCGGCTCTCGCCGCCAAGGACTGGGAAATGCAGACCGAGGTGCGTGAGCACTGGCTTGAAGTCAACAGCCGGATCACCCGGCTGCTGTCGGAACTATAACCTCCGGAGATAAGCCCATGGCAACCGTCACCCTCACCTACCAAGGCGACCTGCGCGTGGAGTGCGTGCACGTGGAAAGCGGCACGACCCTCACCACCGATGCCCCCAAGGACAACAACGGCCAAGGCCGGGCCTTTTCGCCCACGGACTTGTGCGTGGCCTCCACGGCGGCCTGCGCCACCTCGATCATGGCCATGTACGGGAATACTCAGGGGCTCGACTTGAAAGGCATGACGGCCGAAGTGACGAAGGTCATGGCCTCGAACCCCCGGCGCATCGCCCGCCTGGAAATCACCTGGAAGATGCCCGCCCTGCCCTACACGGACGACCAAAAGAGCGCCCTGGAGCACGCCGTGAATACTTGCCCGGTCTTCGCCTCTCTGCATCCGGACATGGAAAAGCTGGTCGCTTTCCACTGGCCTTCCTGAGGCAATCCGCGATATGGCCGCCCTTACGGGCGTTCCATCCATTCGACTCTGACACGGAGCATAGTAATGACCAGGGAACCCGGCAAGGAAGCGGAAATCATCAAAGGCACGGACGTGCGCGAGGCGGTCCTGGAAGACCTGCGCCGCGACATGGCGCGGATGTACGCCGAGCACGGTGTTGTGCCCGGTCTGGCGACCATTCTGGTCGGGCGCGACCCGGCTTCGGTCAGCTATGTCACCCTGAAGGTCAAGACGGCCCTTGCCCTCGGCTTTCACGAAGTGCAGGAAAACCTGCCCGAGACCGTGCCCCAGGACGCGCTCCTGGAGCGCATCCGCCAGTTCAACAATGACCCGGCCATCCACGGCATTCTGGTGCAACTTCCCCTGCCGGATCATATCGACGAGACCGCCGTGCTTCACGCCATCTCTCCGGAGAAGGACGTGGACGGCTTCCACCCCGAGAACCTCGGCAACCTGCTGATCGGCGGCAAGGCCGTGCGCTTCCGCCCCTGCACCCCGGCCGGGGTCATGGAGATTCTGCGCCGCACCGGCGAAGACACCCGCGGGGCCGAGGCGGTCATCGTGGGGCGCTCCAACATCGTGGGCAAACCCCTGGCCGTGATGCTCTCGCAAAAATACGCCGACGCCACGGTGACCGTGCTGCACACCCGCTCCCGCGATATCAAGAAGCACTGCCGGCGGGCGGATATCCTGATCGTCGCGGCGGGCCGGCCCGGCCTGATCACGGCCGATCACATCAAGCCGGGGGCCACGGTCATTGACGTCGGCGTGAACCGCGTGGGCACGCATCCGGTCTCCGGCAAGCCGATTCTGCGCGGCGACGTGGATTTTGAAGCCGCGAAAAAGGTCGCCGGTCGCATCACCCCCGTGCCGGGTGGGGTCGGACCCATGACCATCGCCATGCTTATGCAGAACACCGTTTCCGCCGCCTGGGCCGCCTGCGCCCGCAAGGCGGCGGGCTCCCCGCCGGAGGCGCCCCGCAAGGCCCCGGCCAAATCGAAGAAAAAAGCGTAACCCTCCCGGGAGGTCGCATGAACACATCAAAAGTATTCCTTTTCGCCCTTGTGGTCCTGCTCACGCTCGGCAGCGCGGCCTGCTCGGAGCTCTCCGGCACGCCCGCGCGCATGAGCGAGTTCGTGGCCATCCACAAGAACCTGCTCAAGGCTTACCACAACGGCACCAGCGTGCAGAAAGATCAACTGCCCGACGAGCGTAAAAAAGCCCTGGCCGCCTATCTGGCCAAGGGCGCGGACTTCACCGACTGGCCGGTGGAGGTCAAAAACGTGCGCACCGAGGGCGATTCCGAAATCGGCAAACTGGTCATCGACAAGCCCGTGGCTGTGCTGAGCGTGACCTTCGACGGCATCACCCTGGAGAACAGCTACGCGGAAATCCTCATGGACGTGCCCGAGAATGTGATTACCAAGGATTCCCCGCTGTACGCCACGGTCACCGGGCTGCAAAAGGGGCAGAAAGTCAAGGTTTCCGGCTCGTTCGTTCCCAAGGACGGCCTACCGCGCGAGTTGAGCCTGACCACCTCCGGTGCGGTCGAAACCCCGGAATACGTGGTGATCTTCACGGCCGTGAAGCCGTAACCGAGCCTCCCGCGGCGAGAACAACGCAGGGGCCTTCCTGGTGGAAGGCCCCTGCGCTTTTGGGCGGGATCGAAACGCGCTCCCGCCGCCTGAACGTTTCCGCATCCTTTCCTATATACCGTCTTTCCTGTATGCTTGCGGTAAAAGACGGCGCCGCGCGTCTCTCGTTCCTCCACCACTTCCAGCCGGAGGTTTTCCCATGACCGTGAAAAACGTCCACGCCGTGACCGGAGCCTTTGGTTTTTCCGGCAAGTACCTGGCCCGGATGCTTCTGGACGCCGGGCACAAGGTCGTGACCTACACCAACTCCCCCAACCGGCCGAACCCGTTTGCCGGGGCCGTGGAAACCCGCCCCTTCCGCTTTGACGACGTGGACGCCCTGGCCGAGAGCATGGCCGACGTGGAGGTCTTCTACAACACCTACTGGGTGCGCTTCAACGCTCAGGGGTTCAGCCACGCCGGCGCCGTGGAGCATACCCTGGCCCTGTTCGCGGCGGCCCGGAAAGCCGGCGTGCGCCGCTTCGTGCATATCAGCATCACCAATCCGGATGAGGATTCACCCCTCGAGTACTTCCGGGGCAAGGCGTTTCTGGAGCGCATGTTGCGCGGGAGCGGGCTTTCCCACGCCATCCTCCGCCCGGCCGTGCTTTTCGGCAAGGAAGACATCCTGATCAACAACATTGCCTGGACGTTGCGGCACTTCCCGGTCTACGCCATGTTCGGGGACGGCTCCTACCATATCCAGCCGATTTTTGTGGAAGACCTGGCCCGACTCATGCTCGAGCAGGGGCGGGAACACGAAAACACCCTGCTCCAGGCCGTGGGACCGGAAGACTACACGTACCTGGATCTGGTGAAAATGCTGCGCCGGGAATTGGGCGTGTGGCGGCCGATCATCGGCATCCCGCCCGCTCTGGGCTATTGGGCGAGCGTGCTTGTGGGCAAGATCATGGGCGACATCTTTGTGACCAGAGAGGAAATCGAAGGCCTGATGGCGGATCTGCTGCATGTGCCCGGAGCGGCCGCGCCCGGCGGTACCCGGCTCTCGGACTGGGTCCGGCGGAACAAGACGACGCTCGGCAGACGCTATGCGGGGGAATTGCCGCGCCGGACGGATCGAACCAGGGACTATAGCGCCTGAGGCGCCATGCCGGCTCATCTGCCGGGGGGATTCCCGATATGTCGGCCCGTGTCCTGAGGCGGCTTCCGGCGCGGCCCGAATGGCGACTTAACGTATGACTTTTGTGCGGGCGGTCGCGTGCCGGGTGCCCCTTCCATCCAAACGACGGAAGGGGCTTTTTTATCCACAATGCGCCGGGGTCACAGTCCCAGCCCGTCGCGCAGGTTTTCCGGCAGGATGTCCTTAAGCACGGCGGCGTTGCTCAAGGCGGCCCGATCGCCTCTGCGCAGCTTCACGACATGCTGTTTATAAATGCCGGAAGCCTTGCGCATATTCTGGGAAAGCAGGTCGTCGCCCTTCATTTCGGCCGTGAGCAGGGTCAGCTTGTCGTCAAAGAGCTTTTCCGGATAGTTCAGGCTTTCCTCAACCTTGCTGCGGTAAAAGCCCACGGCCGCGTCCAGGGACTGGCGCATCCCGGCCGCGTTGCCCTTGAGGTCGGCAATGGCCTTGTCCACGGCCTTAACCGCCTCGGGGCCCATTTTCTCGGCCGCCGGGCGTTCTTTTTCCGCGTTGGCGATCAGATTGATAAAACCCTTGTGCCGCACAGCATAGTTGCGTACGGTCTCGACCATGAACAGGGAGCTGCGCACGAGGTTCTCGGCGGCCTCGGCCTGTTGACGCTCCAGAACGATGTTGTTGTCCTTGATCAGGGCGCGCAGGCGCTCCAGGTTTTCCCGCTCCGTCGGGCCGGCCTTGGCGGCCAAACGGTCGATTTCCTCCAGGGGGTTCTTGGCTTGGTCCAGGAGCAGCCCGGCGCCCGAGCCCACGGTTTTCCATTCCTTTTCCAACTCCGCCGGGCGGTTGCCGCCCGGGGTGTTGATGCCCGAAAGCACCAGCCGGAAGCCCAGATCCTTGGCCTTGAGCGGCCCACGGTCATTGAAAAAGGCGGTTTCCTCCCGCCGGCCGGGGAGGATTTCCGAAGCACCGGACAAGTAACTGCCGCCTTTGCGCAAAAAGCCGCCCACGGAGCCGTGCAGCCGGCCGCCCAAGGAAAAGTGGAAGGTGTCGAACATCATCTCCGCCGCGTTGCCGGCCGTATCGTGCACGCCCAGCGGATTGGGCAGGCGAGAGCCCACGGGCAGGACGGTTTCCTGCACCCGGCCTTCCTCGCGAAACACCGCGTACGAGGCCACGGTCTCCCCTTCGGGAAAGGGGAAAAAGTCGGTTTCACGCATCGAGGCGCGCGGCACGGCATGGCCGCCCCTGGCCGCGTATTCCCACTCCGGCTCGGTGGGCAGGCGCAGAAAGCCCACGTTCTTGCCGTCGCCGGCAAAGTGCGGCAACGCGTCCGGCGCGTTGGCCAGGAGCCACTCGGTGTACTTCTGGGAAAAGGCCAGGGCGTCGTACCAGGAAAGATCGGTCTTCGGCCGGGCGTCGTCGGCGGAAAGGGGATTTTTCTCCGTAGGGCAGAAGCCTTCCATCACGGCCTTCCACTGGAAGTTCGAGACCTCGTACTTGCCGATCAAGTAGAAGTAATAATTGCCCGCCGGAGCCTTGGGCAGGTTCTTGCGCATGGAAGCCGGCAGGTCGGCCGGGGAAAAGGGGCCGCTCACGGCCGCGCCCCAACGGCGTTCGTAGTAGTCCGCCCCCTTACGGTCGCAGTCGTCGCAGCCGAACAGAGTCTGCATGTCTCCCAAAAAGCCCTCGGATTGCACCCCCACGGCGCGGAAGGCCATGCTCGTGTCGCAGGGCATGGGCAGCAGGATGTCGTCGGGCAGCGGCTTGGGGTTGACGGCGTCTTCCAGGCTCACGGCCTCGCCCTTGCTCCGCAGCGCGGCCCCGGCCGGGTCGGCCGCGAAGATAAGCGCGACGCACAGAATCGCCAGGCCGAAGAAGTGACTTCTAGACATCACGGATAACCTCCGAAGGTTCAATACGGGCGCAGGCCCCGGCCGCGGCCAGGGACGCCAGGACGGAAAAACAGGCCGTCAGGCCGAAGGCCGCGGCGAAATGCTCGGGCAGGAGGACGCAAACCGCCCCGCCGGCCGCGAAGCGGGACGCGAACAGGGCGTCGATGCCATAGGCCGTGGCCGCGTAAAAACCCGCGGCCAGAGCCGTGCCGAGCATACCCACCAACAGGGACTGGACCACCGGGAAGAGTGTCAGCCCCCGGCGGGAGAAGCCGCGCAACCGCAGCAGGCCGAAAGAGCGGCCCTTGCGCCGCACCGAAGCCAGGGCGTTGCCCGAGGCCGCGCCGAGAAAACCGAAAAAGGCCGCCCCGGCGATCAGAGCGAAGACCAGGGTGAAGGCTCGGTTCAGGCTGTGGACCTGCTCGATTTCATCGGCCTTGGTCATGGCCTCCACCCCCTTGGAGAGCAGGTATTGCCGCAGGGGCTCCACGGCGTCCAACTCCTTGGCATACAGCCGGAACGTTGGGTACGGGCGCTCGCTCACTCCCAATCTCCCGGCCGGATCGTTGCCGGTAATGCCCAAATCGGGCACGGCGAACCCATCCCGATACTCCTCCAGCAGGGACAGCAACGGCAGGGAAAGATAGGCCGCGTCCTTGGACTGGTATTCAAGGGGCAGCACGCCGACAATCCGCAGGGAAAGCCTGGCGCTTTCCTCCCGGCCGTCGCGCCGGCGGTCGATGATCCCTTCCAGGGTGTCGCCGGGCTTGGCGGCCAGCTTCTCAGCGGCCGGGGCGGAGAGCACCAGCCCGGCCAGATCTCCGGCCGGCGGCATGGGTGTTTCGGAACGAACCAGGAGCGGGTCGCCGGGAGCCGTGGCGATCAGGCTGACATCCGCCGGTCTGCCGGCCTCCGGCTTCGGGGGGCGCAGCCGGATGACCGCCGCGATGCTCCGGGTCTGGGGCAGGACAAAGGCGGTTTCCGGCCTGGCGGCCAGCTCGGCGAACCACTCCGGCGAATAGGCCCGGCTGCCTTGAGGGATCAACTCCACGGTGCGCGGGTCCGAGCGCAGGCGCTCCTGAAGGGTGTCCACGATGCCGTGGCGCACGCCGAAAAGCACCAGAAGCGGCGTGAGCATGGCCGCGAGGCTCAACACCGCGCAGGCCGTGAGCAAACTCTCGTGGCGGGCGTCGGCCAAGGCCAGGGAAACGATCCGGCGCAGCATCAGACCGCCTCCTTCACAACGGCCCGGCTGACGGCTCCTTCACTTCCGGCCGGAGCGACCGTGAATTCGCGAAACCCGCCGGGTACCCGATCCGGGGCGTGGGTGACCAGGATCAGGGCCGCGCCGGCTTCTTCCACGGTTCTGACCAGCAAGTCCAGAACGATGTCGGCATTGGAGGTGTCCAGGGCGGCCGTGGGTTCGTCGGCCAGAACCAGGGCCGGGTCGCCGGCCAGGGCGGCGGCGATGGCCGCGCGCTGACGCTCGCCCACGGACAGCGTGGCGGGCAACTTATCGAGAAGCTTCCCGATACCCAGAGCCTCGGCCTTGTCTTCCGCATACCCCCGCGCGGGCAACCCGACCAGGCGCCGGGCCAGGAGGATGTTTTCCCGCACGGAAACGAACGGAAGCAACCCGCCGGTCTGGAGCACGTAGCCGATGCGCCGGCGCAACCCGGCCAGGCGAGTGTCGTCGCTTTGCGCGGCCAACACATTCGCGCCCATGAAAACAAAGGACTCGGCCGCGTCCGGGCGCAGAATCATGGCGATCATGTCCAGAAGCGTGCTCTTGCCGCAGCCGCTGGGGCCCTTCAACAACAGGCGCTCACCCGGGCGCAGGTCCAGAGCGGGCGTCTCCAACCGATACACCGCGTCCCGCCCCTGGCGGCGGTCTTTGCGCAGACCGCGCAGGGAAAGCAACACCGACTGCTGTTCAGACACAAAACCACCCATAAAAAAAGCGCCTCCGGCGCGGTAACTCCAGCCTTCTCAACACCCGCCGAAAGAGCGGGCAGCCGGTCTTTGAGCATTCTCAAGCATTCCGGCCCCAGCCAAGACACACCGCCTTGTCGGGGCGAGCTGGAATGCGACGGTCACACACATACCCGCGGTGCGGCACACCGTACCAATAAAACCCCAAAAAATTCTTCTCGCGCCCCGCGCCTGGGGTACACCGTCCCTGTGGCTCGCGCACACCGTCACACCACCCGAGGGGTACAGGGGCTCTTTCCCGCCGGAGGCGCGGCTACCGACCGAGCAACGACAGCTGCTTTTCCTTGCGGGTGCTGCGGGCCACAAGGGTGGAGCGGGCGAACAGGCCGTCCGGCAACCCGGCGAGGAAGCGCGAGGGTTTGAGCCGCAACTCTTTGCCGTACAACTTGCGGGAAGCGGCATGGGAAAGAAACAAGGCGGTCTTGGCCCGGGTCAGGGCTACATAGAGCAGACGGCGCTCTTCGTTCAGATCGAACTGTTCCCGGCGATCGACCTTGCCGGTGAGCATGGAGGCCCCGGCAAACGGCATCAGACCGTCTTCCAGACAAGGCACGAACACGGCTTCAAACTCGAGGCCCTTGGCCGCGTGCATGGTGATGATCCGCACCTTCTCGGCCTTGCCGCGCACCAACTCCAGGTCGTTCTGCAGGTTGATCCAGGTCAGCAGGCCGGGCCAGCCCCGGTGCTCGTCAAAGGCCTTCATAAAAGCCCTGAAGGGCCGGCTTTGCCAGAACAGGCGGTCAAAGGGCGGAATCTCCGAAAAATAGGCGGCGATGCCGAGGGGCCCCTTGGCGAAAATCTTGTCCGGGCAATCCGGCATCACGTCGGTCGCGGCATCGGCGCTCTCGGTGATTCCAAGCATCCGGCCGGCGCCGCGCAGGATCAGGTCCACGCGGGGGTCGTGCCAGAAGGCCTCGGTTTCCGGCTCGGAAACCGGAACACCGAACCGGGACAGAACCTCGCGGATCGGCTTACCCAAGGCGTGGGTGCGCACCAGCACGGCGATGTCGCCGGGGCTGAACGAGGCCGGGGTCACGCCGGGCACCGTGGGGCCGACGCCCGCATCCAGCAGGGTGTGCCCGCCAAGACCGATCAGGGCGGCGACGCGCTCGGCGATCTTGTGGTTCTCGGCTTCGTCCGTGGGGGCCTCAAACAAGTGGAGGGCGGCGGTCGCGCCCCCGGCAACGGCAACGGGGCCGCTTTTGGCATGGCCGCCGAGCACGGCCCTGGCCAGCTCCACCACGCCGGGCGCGGATCGGTAGTTGACCTGGAGGCCGACCACCCGCAACGCGGGCCAGGCCGCGCGGAAAAACTCCAGGCAGTCGCCGTGGGCGCCCCGGAATCCATAAATGGACTGATCCGGGTCGCCGATGCCGAAAAATCCGTCTCCGTTTTGGGGGGCGAGACTTTGCACCAGGGTCAACTGGAGCGGGGAAAGATCCTGGATTTCGTCGACCAGCACCTGCTCCCAGGGCGGGGTGAACAGGCCTTGGCGGATCTGCTCCAGCCAAAACTCCAGAAGATCCGTGTAATCCGCCAGGTTCCAGGCCGATTTCTGGGCCGAGAAACGCCGGGCGGCCTCCGCGAAGGCCGGGGCCGGGGGCGTCAGGGTTTCGCGGGCCAGGTTGATATGCTGCCAGGCTTCTTTGACGAACTGCGCCGTCTCTTCGGCGTTGGCCTCGGCAAAGACGCGGCGGGCGGCTTCTTCAGAGAGGAGGACCGGGGTGTCGTGGGTGCGGTGCCACAACTCCAGGGCCAGGGCGTGCAGGGTGTCGGTGCGCGGCAGGGGGCCGCCGGAGGCGCCCTCTTTCAGGCGCTCGTCCAGTTCGGCCGCGGCCCGGCGGGTGAAGGTCACGGCCAGGATGCGCTTGGGCGCGATGCCTTCATCCAGCAGATGCCGGATGCGGGCGATCAGGGTCCGGGTTTTGCCCGTGCCGGGGCCGGCCAGAACCAGGACCGGGCCGGGGCCGGCGGAAACGGCCTGTTCCTGCATGGGATTCAGGCGGGAGATCCGGGACGCGCCGGGCGACTCGGGAGCGGCGGACTCGGCCGGCGGAACCTCCGGCGCTGTTTCGTCCAGGACCGAAAACACAAAATCCTCTTCAGTCGGCTCCGCTTCAGGAGCCTTTTTGGCCCGACGCTCGCGTTTCTTCGGCTCGGGCGCGCCGGGCAACAGAGAAAGCCCGGCCACGGCGCGGCCCTTGCCGGCGCCGACGCCCGCGCCGCGCTGGATCTCCCGGCGCTCGGCCTCGTCGAACATCCGGACCACGCCGTATTCGCCGTCGTAACCGCCCTGGAGCACCACCCGCCCGGCGCGCATCCGGTCCACGGCCTCGCCCAAAGGCGGGAAAAAGCGGGAAATATCATCCACGGGCAGGTCGCGCAGGATGCCCAACTCCGAGCCAAACCGTTCCAGAACCTTGCCGTACATGTCCGCAACCTTGCGGCTTTTGGAACCCGTGCCGAGGATCTCGCCCAGCACTTCCGGCAGGGGCACGAGGCTGACGAACGACTCCCGCCCGGAATGCAGCGGTTCCTTGCGGTCGGCCAGTTCCATGACCCGGTGCAGCACCCCGACGGTCAGGGGTTTGCCGCAGACCGGGCAGATGCCGCCGTGGGCGCGGGTCTCTTCGGGGGAGAAAACGACTTTGCAGTCGCGGTGGCCGTCCATGTGGTACTTGCCCTCTTCGGGATAGAACTCCATGGTGCCGAGAAATTGTGTGGCCGAGGCTTTTTCCGGCTCGCGCAGGGCGTCCAGAATACCCCGGTAGGAAATGGCCCCCGCGAACAGATTGGCCTCACGGCCCAGGTTTTCGGCCGAGTGGGCGTCGGAGTTGGAAACCAGCCGGAAGTTGTCCAGCTCGCTCCACAGGCGAATCATGTCCGGGTCGGAAGAAAGCCCGGTCTCCAGGGCGAAAATATGGTCCGTCAAATCGCCGTAGCAGTCCCGAATGGAGTCGAAACCGGACTTGGAGCCGAACAGGGAGAACCAGGGCGTCCAGATATGGGCCGGGATGAGGAAGGCGTCCTGATGGGCTTCCAAAACCATTTCAAGCAGGTCGCGCGAATCCAGGCCGAGGATCGGCCGGCCGTCGGAATTGAGATTGCCGGTCTGGGCCAGGCGCAGACTGAAAGCTTCGGCCGCTTCCAGATTGGGCATGAAGACCAGGTTGTGAACTTTGCGGACCTTGCCGCCGCGCTTGTAGATGGAACTGATCTCGCCCTGGATCATGAAGCGCACCGGCTCGCCGGGCAGATCCGGCAGGTGCGGCACGAAGCCCTTCAACCGGCTTTCGTCTTTCAGGATGTAGAGGCCGGAAGACTCCTCGAACCGAAGCATCTCGCCCAATTCCGCCCGCCAGGCCGGATGGGTGAAGTCGCCGCTGCCGAGCACGTGCAGCCCCTTGAGCCGCGCCCAGGCGGCCAGGAGCAGGGCGTCCAGCTTCTTGCCGGTGGCCCGGGAAAAACGCGAATGGATGTGCAGATCGGCGCGGAATTGCTGCATGGTCGAGGGGTGGGTTGGATATTGAACAGTCCCGAGATGTATAGCAGAAAGGACGCGAACCTGCAAACCGACCTCGGTAGCGGGCCGGTTTGGGGTGAGACAAGAAAGGCGAAGTTTTGGGCGGGGCTGGGCTCTTCGGCCCTGCCCCGGAGCACAAAGCAAGCCTGACGCAGTATCATGCCAAATCGGCCGGCTACCTGGCTTCAGTACAAACGCAGGCGCGGCCCGCCGGAGGGGTCAAGCACCCGGCCGATGACGGCGGCGGTCTCGCCCCGCTCGGCCAGGCGGTCCAGGGCCGGGCGCAGCTTGGCCTCGGGCAGGGCCAGGATCATCCCGCCGGAGGTTTGGGCGTCGAAGACGATGTCCACCAGCACCGGGTCCACGCCGGCGTCGATCCGCGTGTCGCAGGAGCGGAAAGCCCGATTGGCGTGGCTGCCCAAGGGCACCAGCCCCATGCCCGCCAGTTCGCGCACGTGGGGCAGAACGGGCAGGCTCTCGACCGCAAGCTCCACGTCCACGTTCGAAGCCTGGGCCATTTCCAGAACATGGCCGCCCAGGCCGAAGCCGGTCACGTCCGTGGCCGCGGCCAGCTTCAGGTCGCGGATGATCGCGCCGGGCAGGGCGTTGAGCTTCGCTGCCCAGCGGACGATTTCCGCTTCCATCTCCTCGTGGCCTTCCCACGAGGCCTTGACCGCCGTGGCCAGGATGCCGGTGCCGAGCGGCTTGGTCAGCACCAGGGTATCGCCGGGGCGCAGCCCGGCGTTGGAGGCGAACGAATCCGGGTCCACCAGACCGGAAACGGCCAGTCCATACTTGATTTCCGCGTCTTCCACGCTGTGCCCGCCCGCCAGGACGGCCCCGGCCTCGGACAGGGCCTGGGCCCCGCCCCGGAGAATCTCGGCCAGGATGTCGGCGGCCATCTCCTTGAGCGGGAAACAGACGATGTTCATGGCGCACCAAGGCTCCCCGCCCATGGCATAAATGTCCGAAAGGGCGTTGGCCGCCGCTATCCGGCCGAAATCGAAGGGATTGTTCACGATGGGCGTGAAAAAATCCACGGTTTGCACCAGGGCCTTGCCGCCGGGCAGACGGACCACGGCGGCGTCTTCGTTGACTGAAGTCGAGGTCAACAGACGAGACCCCGCCAGGGGATCGGCGGGCAGACGTGCCAAAATATGCTCCAGATCCTCCGGAGGAATCTTGGCGGCTCAACCGGCGGCGCGGCTTTTATCCACAAGTCTGGTCATGCTTCGGCTTCCGGTTGCACACCCGGCGCAACGGCAAGAAGGTGATCGACAAAGGCCGAGGCCGCGGGAAACGGCACCCGGCGGGAGTTCAACACACAGAAAAATCGACGCGCGGCCGCGACCCCGCACAGGCGAAAGGCCAGGACCGTCCCACGCGACAGGGCCTCGCGCGCGCCCAAGCGGGTGGTCACGGCCGAGCCGAGGCCGGCCTCCACATACTGGACGGCCACGTTGGAGCTGTCCACGGTCAGGCGGGCCGAGAGGATGCGTGGGTCGTACCCGGCCGCGCGCAGGGCGTCTTCAAAGGCCACGCGGGTGGTGGAGGTGGGCTCGCGCAGGATCCAATCCATAAAACAGGCCCGCTCAAAGGGCAGAGACGGCAAATCTCCCTTGCGCTCCGGGGGAATGAAGCCTTCCGGGCGGGGATGCGAGGCCGGCATAATCGCGACAATCTCGTCCTCCATCAGGGGAGTGAAGACGAGATCAGAGTCCGAAGATCCGGGCCGGCCCACAATCCCGGCCATGAGGTCGCCGCTCTGCACCTGGGCCAGAGTCCGCTGCGAGGAGGACACCAGAACCGACGGCCGCACCTTGGGGTGCAGGCGCAGAAACCCGGTGATCACCCCCGGCAGGAAATGGTGGGCCGGAATGGCGCTGCTGCCGATCAGCAGATCCCCGGAAACCTCGCGGGCCAGAACGCGGATTTCCGCCTTGGCCGCTTCCAGCCCGGTAAAAGCCTGCTTGGCGTAGCGATACAGCACCGCTCCGGCCGGGGTGGGCAGCACCGTGCGGCCCATGCGATCCAGCAACTGCACGTCCAGCTCGCGCTCCAGGCTCTGCACGTGGGCGCTGACCGTGGGCTGGGAAAGGAACAGCGCCTCCCCGGCCCTGGAAAAGCTTTGCAGCTCGCAGACCTTGCAAAAAGCCTCTATTTTGCGGAAATCGACCATGTGGCCCCGTCAGGGTTCAGGCGTTCTCTTGCTCCATCTCCAGCCCCCGGCGCATGGCCGCGAGTACCGCGTCGATGATATGCCCGCGCACGGCCGTGCGGTCCAGGTGGTTGGCCCCCGCGATGGTCTGCCCGCCGGGCGAGGTCACCTGCTCGCGCAGCACGGCCGGGTGCAGGCCGCTTTGGGCCGCCATCTCGGCACAGCCCGCGAACAGGCCGAAGACCAGATCGGACGCCTCGGCCCGCCCCAGGCCCATGGTCACGCCGGCCTCGATGAAGGCGTCGGCAATCTGGAAAACATAGGCAGGGCCGCAGCCCGCCAGGGCGGCGAAGGCGTTGATCCTGCTTTCGGGGAGCACCATCACCTGCCCGAGAGAGCCGAAAAGGTCGCGCAGGTATCGCCTGCGCTCGTCGGTCAGGAGACCGTCGTCCAGGCACAGGCCGAACTGGCCGCGACCGACGGAAACCAGGGTGTTCGGCATAACCCGGACGACGGGTACGCCCTTCGGCGCGGCCTTGCGCATCTCGGCCAGGGTGACCCCGGCGGCCACGGAAACCAGCGTGTGGCGTGGCGTGAGCGCCGGGGCCGCCTCGCGGATCAACGCCGCGATCTGGTACGGCTTGACGGCCAGAATAATATATGCGGCCTGTTCGGCCAGTTCCGCCACGCTGCTACAGGCCCGCGCCCCCATGACTTCCAGGGGCCGGACCTTGAGATCGCTTCTGGAGTGGAGCACCAACGGCTCATAGGGCGGAAACAGATTGCGGGAGAGCATTCCCCTGGCCAGGCCGCCGCCCATGTTGCCGCAACCGATGATGCCGACGCGCGAGCCGCTCATCCCACCAACTCCAGGGTGCTGAAAAAGTACGGGATTTCCACGGCGGCCGTGGCTTCGGCGTCCGAGCCGTGGACGGAATTGGACTGAAGGCTCACGGCGAAGCGCTTGCGGATGGTGCCTTCTTCGGCCTGTTCCGGGTTGGTGGCGCCCATAAGTTTGCGGTAGCGGGCGATGGCGTCGTCGCCTTCCAGAACGGCTGCCGCGAGGGGGCCGGAAGCCATGTAGGCGCACAGACTGTTGAAGAAGGGGCGTCCCTTGTGAACCGCGTAGAAGCCTTCGGCCTGGGCCGTGGTCAGGTGGAGCATTTTCAGCGCCCGCACCCGCAGGCCGCTATCCTGAATCATGCCGAGAATCGCGCCGGTCAGGCCGCGTTCCACGGCATCGGGTTTAATCAGACAAAGGGTGCGCTGCCGCATGGTGAGGCTCCTTTTGTTCGCGGTTGTCGGGTCGCTTCTCATAGCCTGTGCGACGCGCAAGCGCAAGAGGACGACTCGCCCGCCCTTTCCCGCTCATTTCCTTTTTCCCTGAACCCTGGTATGTGCTCAAACCACAGCGTCTCACATCGTCAACCCCGGAGAACCAATGAAAGCCCTCCGCTTCAGCATTTTTTTCAGCCTGCTCCTGTGCCTGGCCGCGTTCCCGGCGGCCGGACCGGCCCAGGCCGCCCCCCGCAAGGTGGAAGTCGTTTTCGTTCTCGACACCACCGGCTCCATGTCCGGCTTGATTGAAGGTGCCAAAAAGAAAATCTGGTCCATCGCCAACACGATCATCGACCAATACCCCAACGCGGAAATCAAATTCGGCCTGGTCGCCTACCGGGATCGCGGCGACAATTACGTGACCAAGCACTTCCCCCTGACCACAGACACCCAGTCCATCTACGCCCAGCTTCTGCAGTTCGAGGCCGACGGAGGCGGCGACACGCCGGAATCCGTAAACGAGGCTCTGGGCGCGGCCGTTTCCAAGCTCGGCTGGAGCGACAAGCGCCAAACCAAGGCGGACCGGATCATCTTCCTTGTCGGCGACGCCCCGCCGCACATGGATTACAAACAGGACCGCAAGTACCCGGAAGTCATCTCCGAAGCCGTCCAGAAGGGAATCATCGTCAACACCGTTCAGTGCGGCGACATGAGCTCCACCCGCGAGGTCTGGAAGAAAATGGCCTCGCTCGGCAAGGGCGATTTTCTGGCCATCCCCCAGGACGGCGGCCGGGTACGGGTGATTGAAACGCCGTATGACGAGGAAATCATCATCATCCAGCGCAGGCTGAACGTCACGGTCATCCCCTACGGTTCGCGCGCGCTCCAATCGGAAGTGTCGCAAAAGACCAAAATGTACGAAGACGCCCCCAAGGCCTCGGCCGCGGATATGTCATCTTTCATCAACAAATCCGAAGGCGGCAAAGCCGTGATCAGCGGCGGCGGCGACCTGGTGGCGGACGTCAACGACGGCAAGGTCAAGCTCGACAAGGTACCCGAAGCCGAATTGCCCGCCGAGATGCAAAGGATGACCCCGGCCGAGCAGGAGGCTTACATCAACACCAAAACCGCCGAGCGCGACAACCTCTCAAAGGAACTGGCCGCCCTGGTCCAGAAGCGCGACGCCTTCGTGCGCGACGAGGAAGCCAAGGCCCCGGCCGGCCCCGGTGATTCTTTCGACTCCGGTGTGAAAAAGACCATTGAAAAGCAAATGAAGGGCGAATAAACGGTATTCGGCGGGCGGAGCGGCGGAAACCGCTCCGCCCGCTCCCGTCCGGCGCCCTGTGGCTCCGAAACAACCGCACTCCCAGGAGGCGGCGCATGTCCAGACCCCCGGCCTACTACATTCCCCACGGTGGCGGCCCCTGCTTCTTCATGGACTGGAGCCCGCCCGACACCTGGACCGCCTTGGGCGCGTGGCTGCGCGCCCTGCCCTCGGAACTGGAGCGCCCCCCGGCGGCCCTGCTGGTCATCTCGGCCCATTGGGTGGAAGAAGAATTCACCCTCCTCGCCAAGCCGGAGCCGGAACTTCTTTACGACTACTACGGCTTCCCCGAGCATACCTACGAACTGGCCTGGCCCGCGCCGGCCGCGCCGGGCTTTCTGCCGAAAATCCGCCGTCTGCTCGACGCCGCCGGCATCGCCCATGCCTCGGATCCCGAGCGCGACTTCGACCACGGCGTCTTTGTGCCGGGTCTGCTCGCGTTCCCCCATGCGGACATCCCCACCCTGCAGATTTCCCTGCGGCACGGCTTCGATCCGGCCGCTCATCTGGCCCTGGGCAAGGCCCTGGCCCCGCTGCGCGACGAGGGCGTGCTCATGGTCGGCAGCGGCATGAGCTTTCACAACATGCGGGCCTTCCATTACGAAGACAATGATCCCATTCCCGGCGCGGACGATTTTGACGCCTGGTTGCGGGAAACGCTCGCCGCCCCGGCGAAAGAGCGCGAGCTGCGCCTTTTGCGCTGGGATGAGGCTCCCGGCGGCCGTTTCGCGCACCCATACGAAGATCACCTGCTGCCTCTCATGGTCATGGCCGGAGCGGCCGGGGACGAAGCGGCCGTGATCCCCTTTTCGGGGCGGGCCCTGGGGGCTCCCCTGCTTGCCTGCCGCTTTGGCTGAAGCACCTCTTCGTCCTTCAAGAAACAAATCGGCCCGCGATATTTCGCGGGCCGATTGTTTTTCGCTGATGCCTTGCCGAGTTACGGCATGGGCGGGGTGGGCAGCATCCAACTGAACCAATAAGCCTGGAGGAGCGTAATCACGCAGACCACCAAGGTCATGGCCAGGGAGTGCTTGAGGGTGAAGCGGAAGAGGTTCCCTTCCTGGCCGATCATGCCGGTGGCCGCGGTGGCCACGGAGATGGACTGGGGAGAGATCATCTTGCCGGTCACGCCGCCCGAGGAGTTCGAGGCCACGGTCAGGTGCGGGTCCACGCCCACGGCCTCGGCCGTAGTGCGCTGCAGACCGCTGAACAAGGCGTTCGAAGAGGTGTCGGAACCGGTCAGGAACACGCCGAGCCAGCCGAGAATGGGCGCGAAGAACGGAAAGAGCGCGCCCGTGTTCGTAAAGGCCAGGCCCATGGTGGAGCTCATGCCGGAGTAGTTCATGATGTAGGCCAGGCCCAGGATCATGGCGATGGTCAGGATCGGGAAGCGCAGTTGCTTGCAGGTGCGCAGCAGGCAGACCGTGGCCTTGCCCGGCCCGTAGTTGGGCATGATCAGCGAGGCGATGAAACCGCAGATCAGGATCGCCGTGCCGGCGGCCGTGACCGGGTTGAAGGTGAACATGGCCGCGTAGTCGGTGTTGGCCGCGATGGGCTGGGTCTTCACCACCAGGTTGTGCAGGCCGGGCCAGGCGAACTTGACGGTCGTGGAGGCCACAAGGCTCTTGAAGCCTTCCAGGCCCCAGACGAAAACCATGCCCGCGAGGATGATATACGAGGACCAGGCGCGCAGCACTTGGCCGGTGGAATAGTCGCAGGTGGGCTTGCAGGTGCTCGGCGGCTCATCCGGGAAATGCCAGGTGGTCTTGGGCTTCCAGACTTTCAGCAGGATCACCATGCCGATGATGGTCACGATGGCGGAGATGATGTCCGGCAGATAGGGGCCGTGGAAGTTGGAGGACAGGAACTGCCCGCCCGCGAAGCAGACGCCCGCGGTCAGAATGGCCGGCATGACCTCAAGGGTGCGCTTGAAGCCGCACATGGTGCAGCAGACCCAGAACGGCACCAACACGGACAGGAACGGCAGTTGCCGGCCCACGATCTTGCTGATGGTCATGAGGTCCAGCTTGGAGACATCGGCCGCTACCACGATTGGAATGCCGATGGCGCCGAAGGCCACGGGCGCGGTGTTGGCGATCAGGCAGATGCCGGCCGCATACAACGGGTTGAAGCCGAGGCCCACAAGCATGGCGGCGGTGATGGCCACGGGCGTGCCGAAGCCGGCGGTGCCTTCGATGAAGGAGCCGAACGCGAAAGCGATGAAAATGGCCTGGAGTCTGCGGTCGTCCGTGAGGCCGGCCAAAGAGTTCTTGATGATCTCGAACTCTCCGGACTCAACCGTCATGTTGTACACCCAGACGGCGGTGATAACGATCCACACGATGGGAAAAAGGCCGAAGCAGGCGCCCATGACCGTGGCGCTGAACGCCGTGGCCGCGGGCATTTTCCACACGAAAACGGCCAGTAAAACGGCCGAAAGGGTGCCCACGAAAGCCGCCTTGTGCCCCGCCGTGCGGCGTACCGCCAGCATGTAGAAGAGCACGAACAGCGGAACCGCGGCGGCGAGAGCGGAAAGTACGTACGCGGGTATTCCCGGCACGAGACCCCCCAGAGGATCATAGATCTGAAGCCATTTTTCCATACAGATCTCCTTATACCATTAAATATTCTGCGGACAGGAAGCGCCACCCGCGACCATGATACAGGACGTTTCCACCGGAAAGTGGCTCATTGTCAAGAGTTCGGTATGACCATACCGAACTTTTTACATGCTTTTATCGCCACAAAAATCGCTCTTGCAACGATAGAAGCAGAATCAACAGATTTTCAGGCGGATCACAAATCCGTGGCCGGACCGTATGTGGACGTCATGTTTTCGAAAGAGGTGTACGAGGACGTGTACATCAGCTTCACACTGCCCACGGGGCCGTTTCGGTGCTTGGCGATGATGATCTCGGCCTCGTCCGTGAGCGGGCGCTCCTCGGGCTTGCGGTAGGCGGCTTCACGGTAAATGAACATGATGATGTCCGCGTCCTGCTCGATGGCCCCGGATTCGCGCAGATCCGAGAGAAGGGGGCGTTTGTCGCTGCGTTCCTCAACCTTGCGGTTGAGTTGGGAAAGGGCGATGACCGGAATGTTCAGTTCCTTGGCCATGGCTTTGAGGTTGCGGGAAATGTCGGAAATTTCCTGCTCGCGGGAGTCGGTACGGCGCGAGGCGCGCATGAGTTGCAGATAGTCCACCACGACCAGACCGAGCCCCTTCTGGGCTTTGAGTCGGCGGGTGCGGGCCCGTAACTCCAGGGGCGAGAGGGCCGGAGTGTCGTCGATATAGATCGGCGCCTTGTAAAAATGGTCGGCAGCGGCGTGCAGGCCCTGCCAGTCCTCGTCGTTCAAGCCCCTGCCGCGCAGGTGCGAGACGTTGACCTTGCCCCAGGCGCAGAGCATCCGGGTGATCAACTGGTCCATGGACATTTCCAGCGAGAAGATCGCCGTGGGCGTGCCGCCCTGGATGGCCGCGCGCATGGCGATATTCAGGGCGAAGGCCGTTTTGCCCATGGCCGGGCGGGCCGCGAGAATGATCAGGTCCGAGGGTTGCAGGCCGGAGGTCATCTCGTCCAGGCGAAGGAAGCCGGAAGTCACGCCGGTAATCAGGTCGCGGCTCTCGGCCCGCCGGGTCAGGTCGTCGAAGACCTGCCTGGTCAGGGTGCCGGCGTCTTTGTAGGTGCTGCCCGAGGTACGCTCGGAAATGGAAAACACGGCCTGCTCGGCGTCGTTCAGCAACTCGCGTACGTCCCGGCCGGGTTCGAAACTTTGGGAAATGACCTCGGCGCAGGAAGAGATCAGCCGGCGGGCCAGGGCCCGGTCGCGCACGATTTCCGCATAATATTGGGCGTTGGCCGCGCTGACGATGGAACGCGAAAGCTCCACCAGATAAGCCGCGCCGCCGGACTGTTCCAGCAGCCCCAGGCCTTTCAGGGTTTCGCCCGTGGTGACGAGATCCACCGGAATGCTCGCCTGGGACATATGGGTGAACGCCCGATAAATCAGCTGGTGGGCGGGCAGGTAAAAATCTTCTTCGTGAAGGATGTCGATGAAGGCATCCAGGGATTCGGCGCGCAAAAAGACCCCCCCCAGCACGGCCTGCTCGGCCTCAACACTGTGGGGGGGGACATTACGCGCCAAGTCGGCCGGGACGGCGTCACGCCCGGCGGCAGGGGAAAAGCCGGCACCCGCGGGGGCGCCGGCTTCCGCATTCTTATTCCGCTTCGGCCGCGGCGGGTTGTTCGTCTGCATGATCGGCCTCAGGCGCTTGGGCCGGGGTTTCTTCCTCGGCATGAGCGGCCCGCTCGGGCACGATGGAAACGGTCAGGTCGGCCACCACGTCGGCGTGCAGGCGCACACGCACGGCGTGTTCACCCACGGAGCGGATGGGCGAATCCAGAAGGATACGCCGGCGGTCGATCTCGATACCCTGCTCGGCCAGAGCGTCCGCAATCAGGGACGAAGTGACGGAGCCGTACAGCTTGTCGTTCTCGCCCACGCGCATGGAGATGCGCACGGTCGCGGCGCCCAGACGCGCGGCCATGGCGGCCGCTTCAGAGCGCAAGCCCTCGACTCGGGCCTGGAGCTTTTTGCGCTCCAGTTCAAAGACCTTCAGGTTGGAAGGCGAGGCCGCCATGGCCAGGCCTTGGGGAAGCAGGAAATTACGGCCGTAGCCGGGCTTGACTTCAACCAGGTCGCCGAGGCGGCCCAGTTTTTCAACGTCGGATCGCAGGATTACTTTCATGGCCCGCTCCTACAGCACGCTTTTTTTCTTGACGTCACAGGCGTGCGTCGCGGTGTAGATCATCAGGGCCATCTGGCGGGAGCGCTTGATTTCAGTGGTCAGCAGGCGCTGGTGATGGGCGCAGGTGCCGGTGATGCGCCGGGCGATGATCTTGCCGCGCTCGGTGACGAAATCACGCAGAATGTCCGCGCGCTTGTAATCCAGGGGCAGTTCCTTGTCCGCGCAGAAACGGCAGAATTTGCGGCGCGGGGCGAATTTTTTCTTAAAAGCCATTACGCCGCCTCCTCCGCCGTGTCGGCGAGTTTCACGGAAACAAACTTGAAGATGCCGTCGGCGATGCGGATGTTCCGCTCAAGCTCGGCCACCAGGGCGGCCGGGCCGGCGAACTCAAGGCGCACATAGTAGCCGCGCATCTGCTTGCGCACCGGGTAGGCGAGGTCGCGCATACCCCAGTGGTCTTCGGCCGTCACGTTTCCGCCTTCGCGCTCGACCACGGCCTTCAGGCTCTCAAGCAGAGCCGTCCGGGGTTCCGTGCCCAGCTCCGGGGAAAGGAGCAGCAGGGTTTCATACTTTCTCATCCGGGTTTCTCCTTATGGACTGGATGGCCCGCCGAACCTTCCGGCGAGCAAGGAATTCGGTTCTATATACTACGCCGCCGGGACGGTCAAGCGGGCCGCGCCCTCACAGAAAGAAGGACGCGGCCCGCTCGGCATGAACGTTCTGCCGGAATGCGGATTCTACGGAAGGACCACAGGCTCCCCTTCCGGGGCGGACGGAACCCGTATATCCGCATACAGGGCGGACATCCGGCGCGCGTAATGCACAGTGTAGCGCAGGCACACATAGCCCACGACGAGCGTGGCCACAGACATCTCCACCACGGCCATGAAGCTGAGCTGCCGGGCGCATTCGGCCGCATCTGGGTACCGGGCGAGAAAACCGGCGACCTTGTAAAGGGCGGTGGCGCCGACGGCCAGGGGGAAGGTGTAGGCCGCGAAGGCCGGGGTGAACGGCAGGCGCAGCAGCTTGAAGAAAGCGATGTAGATGAGGCCGGTCATCAGCAGGGCGATGCCGAGCAGCACGGCGCAGAGCAGCAGGGAGGGCTCCGGCTCAAGAGTGAGGTACCCGGCCAGGGAGAGGCTCGCGGGAGCGGCCATAATCGCGATGGTCGGCTTGGCGGCGTCCGCGACCTTCGAAGCGAAGATCAGGCGGTAGAGCATGACGGGCAGCAGAATACTGTAGTTGATCATGCCGAAAACCAGCAGGGTGTAAGCAAACTCCGTGTATTCCGGGCTCGGCACGGTCAGCGCGCCCAAGGCCACGCCGACAAACGGCACAAACCAGCTCGGCAGGATCTGGCGCAGGGTGAAGGACTTCACCCGGTGGTAGGCAAAGGCGGCCATCAGCAGCAGATGCAGAACGATGCCCGCGAGCCAGAGCGCTTCGCCCGCGGTCGCGTGCCACGCCCCCAAGGACTTGGAGACCAGCAGCAGACTCATGGAAAAAGTCGGCAGAATACCGCCGGCCACGGGATGGGCGAGATCCTGGCGCAACAGGCCGGGGTGCACAAGAAACTTGCAGGCCACGCACAGCAACAGGCAGGAGGCCGCCACGGCCCCGATGGTCTGGCCCAGGCTGTGCAGCGGCAGGGCGTTTTCCAGCCCGAGCCCGAGCCCGGCGATACCGAGGGCCAGCCCGGCCGCCGGTGTGGGAATGGATGCAATACGGGAACGAACCAAAGTGAGCATGAGAATCTTCCTGGCGAATTTTTTCGCTGGCCTTCTTATGCTCTTTTCAGTACGTTCAGCATATCGAAATAACTTTCATATAGCATATAGAAAAATTAAACGCATGAACATTACCCTAAAGCAACTCCACGTCTTTATCTCCGTGGCCCGCCATGAGAACCTGGGCAACGCCGCGGCGGAACTTTTCATCACCAAGGGGGCCGTATCGCAGGCCCTGCATGAATTCGAAAAGCAACTGGGCACGCCGCTCTTCGACCGGGTCCACCCGCACCTGCACCTGAACCACGAGGGCAAGCGCCTGCTGCCCCTGGCCGACGAATTGCTGCACAGGAGCCGAGACATCTCCCTGATGTTCTCCGACCAGGCCGCGGACCCCTTCCTGCAGGTGGGCGCGAGCAAGACCATCGGGAGCTATATCCTGCCGAGGCTGCTGGGGGATTTCGAAAAGGCGGGCCTGTGGCTGCCCGAGGCGCATATAGCGAACAGCAAAAAACTCTGCGAGCTTGTGGCCTCCTTCGCCCTGGACGCCGCCCTGCTGGAAGGCGAGGAACACCACCCCGACCTGGTGTTCGAGCCCTGGCTCGCCGACGAGATGGTCGTGGTGGCCCACCGGGGGCACCCCCTGGCCACAGGCGTCCGGCACCCCCTGAACGTGCTCCGGGGTCAACGCTGGATTCTGCGCGAGCCGGCCTCGGGAACCCGCGAGTACTTCGACTACAACCTGGCGCCGCTGATCTCGCCTTGCGCCGTGGCCCTCACCCTGAGTTCGCCCGAGGCGATCCTGGGCATGGTGGCGCAACAACTCGGCATCACCTTCACTTCGCGGCTGATTGTCGAGTTACCCTCTTTCAGCAGCCACTTCGCCGTCATCCAGCTGGAGCGCGACTTCCCCCGCACGTTCTCGCTGTGTTACCATTCCAAGAAATACCACTCCATCAGCATGGACCAGTTCCTTTCCCACTGCCGCAAATGGACCCCGGCGGGCGGCAACCCCGTGGATCTCAACCTGCTGTGACGCAACGGCCCGGCGGATGCATACCGGAGCTGATCATCTGCTTCAGCCGGCGCTTCCTCACTTCATATCCATGATCCGCCCCCGCTCTCCGGCTGTTTTCACCGCCTCGATGAGGTGGCCGCGCACGCCGGTACGATCAAGCAGATTGAGCCCCGCTATGGTCATGCCGGCGGGTGATGTGCCCTGTTCTCGAAGAAGTACCGGGTGTTTGCCGGTAACTTCGGCCAAGCGGGCGCAGCCGCCCATCAGTTCAATGGCGATGATCCGTGAATTTTCCCGTGACAGTCCGACGCTGACGCCGGCCTCGCACAAGCCGTCCATGATGTGAAAGAGAAAGCCGGGACCGCAACCGGCCAGTGAAGTGAAGGCGTTCATGGCCTCCTCGGGCAGATGTACCACTTTGCCCAAGCCGCCGAACAGAGTGTCGATCAGGTCTTTTTGTTTGGCGTCGATCTCCGGCGTCAGGCATACGCCGAACAAGCCCCTTCCCACTTCCACCAGGGTATTGGGCATGACTCTGGCCACGGCGAGCTTCTCCCCCGCAATCGAAGCCAGAAGCGGCAGGGGAACGCCCGCGGCGACGGATAGGAGCATTTTGTCGCGGGGTCGGGCACCCGCCGGCAGGCAGGCGACGATGTCGCGGGCAAGCTGCTCCACGCCCTCCGGCATCACTGCGACAATGATGATCGACGAACGCTCCACAAGTTCCGGCAAGGAGTCCACAAACACGATATCCCGCGCCGCCTCGACCGCCCTTTTTTTATTGCCGCGGGCCAGGACGCAGAGGGAGAATCCGCCGCGGAGCGGTTCTGTGCGGGCGATGGCCTTTGCCAAGGCCGACCCCATACTGCCGTAACCTATTATGCCGACAGGAACCGGCAACGATGCAGTGTTCATGCGTGTTCCTCCCGCGGATGACGTCACAATACCGGTCGACAGAATATCGTGCCGGTTACAATAAGGGGGCAAGCGCCTTGTTCGGCTCCTCAACCTTTTCAGGCGTAAACGGCGATGGTGGGCACACCCGCCTCAAGCATTCCGTCCAAGTGCTTCAGGTAGGCATTTTCATCAAACTCCTGAGTCTTCCCGTCAAAAGTCGTGCAGATGGCGATGCAACTACCCTCCAGCATGATTCCTCCCTGCCTTCCGGGGAAAATGGGAAAAGGTGACTGTGAAAAACTACTTTCTCTCCGACGGCCGCGCGGGATGAGCAAAACTTTGCGGCCCAACCGGCCAGGGGGCCGGCTTGCGGGCTTGTTCGAAAATCCGTCGATAAGGCGGTAGGGGCAATTTCGTTTCAGAGTGGTTCCAGGATGGCTGGAGTAAAGGCCGGACATGCCCCCGCGCCCGGACGGCCCAATTGCGGAAAGAGCGTAATGGCCGCACCGCCGGAGTCTCGCCTTCACTTAATTCCGAATTATGTTATGACGTTCCACTAAAAAATACTCCGCCTCTTCTTTGTGGTCAAGCGCTCAACCTGTGAGCCGGAACACTCGCCCCAATCGGCGCGGGTCTGCCGCCGGCAAGCCGTGGGTCTTCGCGATCTTCCTCGACCGCCGGGGGAAGGCCTGCCTTCATGGTAAAAAATATTCAGAGCAGCTTGTGGGGTGCGCCCCAGAGAATCCGGCGCCAACAGCGGACCCACCCGGGCGTCAAAACGCTTTTCACAGTAATTCTAGTTGACTGTAGGCGGCGATACGTGTTCATAGTTGAAGCCTCGTATACCGAAAGAGATGTCGGGGAAGCCCGGCGCCGGGTTCGGCTCTTTCCTTGGGAGGCGACAGTGTGAGAAAAGGGGAGCGGCATAAAAAGCGGCCCTTGCGCCCCGCTTGCCACACCAAGAAGGACCGGAAGGGCCGCGGAGCCGGATCGCATTGAGAGAGCACGATTGGCGGAAGCGTATAGGAGTCGAACCTACAAACGACCTTTCGACCGTCCACTGGTTTTGAAGACCAGGCGCCACACCGGTGACGAAACGCTTCCGTTTTTTCGATTTTTACAGCATACTTGGACTTTGCGAACGTACCGAGGTCATATACCCCAGACACAAGCGGCCGGCAAGGGTTCTCCCGGACCGGTACGGCTTGGGAACAGATGCCGGGCTCCCCTCCAGGGGACTCCCGGCCGGAGGACGGCTTGAATCAACGCAATCTCTTCTTGTGGGCGGGCATCATTCTCTTTTCCCTGGTCCTGCTCAACATGTTTTATCAGCAGCCCGGCAAAGTCGACGAGTTGACGTACTCACAGTTTCTGCAAAAGGTTCAAGACAACCAGATCAAGGAAGTTCTGATCCAGGGCAACAAACTGACCGGCAAACTCTCCAACGATGCCCCGTTTACCAGTTACGCCCCCAGCGACGACAAGCTGGTCGAGCGGCTTTCGGCCAAGCCCGGCGTGACCATCAAGGCCGCCCCGCCGGATGACTCGCCCTGGTACATCATCTTTCTGACCACCTGGGCGCCGATCCTTCTGCTGGTGGTGTTCTGGGTCTTTTTCATGCGCCAGATGCAGAGCGGCGGCAACAAGACCATGTCCTTCGGCAGATCCCGCGCCCGCCTTGTCTCGCAGGAATCGGCCAAGGTCACCTTCGACAACGTGGCCGGCGTGGACGAAGCCAAGGAGGAACTCTCCGAAGTCGTGGACTTCCTCTCCAACCCCAAGAAGTTCACCCGCCTGGGCGGGCGCATCCCCAAAGGCGTGCTCCTGGTCGGCCCTCCCGGCACAGGTAAAACCTTGCTGGCCCGAGCCGTGGCCGGGGAAGCGGGCGTACCCTTCTTTTCCATTTCCGGCTCGGACTTCGTGGAAATGTTCGTGGGCGTGGGAGCCTCCCGGGTCCGGGATCTGTTCGCCCAGGGCAAAAAAAACGCGCCCTGTCTGATTTTTATTGACGAAATCGACGCCGTGGGCCGGCAGCGGGGCGCGGGCCTCGGCGGTGGGCACGACGAGCGCGAGCAGACCCTGAACCAGTTGCTGGTCGAAATGGACGGTTTTGAAGCCAACGAAGGCGTGATCCTGATCGCCGCCACCAACCGGCCCGACGTGCTGGACCCCGCCCTGCTCCGCCCCGGCCGCTTCGACCGTCAGGTCACGGTGCCGCCGCCGGATATCCGGGGCCGCCGGCAAATCCTGGCCGTGCACGCCAAGCGCACCCCCCTGGCCGACGACGTGCAACTGGAAGTGCTGGCCAAAGGCACGCCCGGATTCTCCGGAGCGGACCTGGAAAACCTCGTCAACGAGGCCGCCCTGCTCGCCGCCAAGGAGAACAAGGATCTCGTCTCCATGAGCGACTTCGAGGAGGCCAAAGATAAGATCCTCATGGGCAAAGAGCGCCGCACCATGGTGCAGAAGCCCGAGGAACTCAAGAATACCGCCTACCATGAGGCCGGCCACGCCATCCTGGCCAAACTCCTGCCGGAGTCCGACCCGGTCCACAAGGTTTCGATCATCCCCCGCGGCCGCGCCTTGGGCGTGACCATGCAACTCCCGACCGAAGATAAATACAGTCAGAGCCGCACCGAGTTGGAGAACAAAATCGTCATCTACTTCGGCGGCCGGGCCGCGGAGTTGATCATCTTCAATCGCTACACCACGGGCGCTTCCGACGACATCAAGCGGGCCACCAAGATCGCCCGGGCCATGGTCTGTCGGCTGGGCATGAGCGAGGCCATCGGCCCCATGGCCATCGGCGAGGAAAGCCAGGAAGTCTTCATCGGCCGCGAATGGGTGGCCAACAAGGACCACAGCGAGGAAACCGCCCGCCTGGTGGACGCCGAGGTCAAGCGGATCATCGACACCGCCGTGCAGACGGCGGACCGCCTTCTGCGCGAGCATATCGACGTGCTGCACGCTATGGCCGAGGCCCTGCTCGAGCGCGAGACCATCACCGGTGATGACGTCGATCTGCTGATGAAGGGCGAGCCCCTGCCACCCCAGGACGAAAAAAACGGCAAGCGCGCCGCCAAGGCCGGACGCCGCAAGAGCGAGCGGCCCACCCCCGGCGATGACGGGGATTCCGGCGACGCCGGCAAGGTGGAAAAGACCCCCGAGGAGCGCCGGGAAGAAAACCCCGCTCCGACGGATGAAGCCGGCGCCGAAACGGACGACCGCACCATGCCGCAAAGCTACTCGCCCCTCGGACGGGCCGTGGGGAGACGCGGCCCCGGCGACGACGGCGGCCGGCGCGAATAGTCATGCCGAGCGCGCTGCCGATATCTCCGGAGTTCCCGCCCGGAACGCCGGCCGTCGCGGGTGGGGGGGGAATACTCCTCGCCCGCGACAGGCGCCTTGCGGCCGCGCCCTTTCTCATTGCCGGGATCGTGAACGTTACCCCGGACTCCTTTTCCGACGGCGGCCGGCACGCCGGCGCGGAGCAGGCCCTCGGCCACGCCCTGCGCCTGGAAGCCGAGGGCGCGCACATTCTGGATCTCGGCGCGGAATCCACCCGCCCCGGCGCGGACCCGGTCGAGCCTGAAGAGGAACAACGCCGGCTCGAGCCCGTGCTGCGCGGTCTGCTTGCGGCCCGCGCCCGGAGCGAGTCCCACGCCGTCATATCCGTGGATACCTACCACGCCGCCACGGCCGCCTGGGCGCTCGAAGCCGGGGCGGACATGATCAATGATATCTCCGGCGGCGTTTTCGAGCCGGAAATCATCGTGGTCGCGGCTGAATACCGGGCGGGGTTCGTGCTCGGGCACTGTCCCGCGCCGCCCAAGGTCATGCGGGAACACCCGCGCTCCAGTGATGTGGTCAAAAACCTGATCCGGCACTTCGAGACCCGGATGGAGCGCCTGATCCGGGCCGGCCTGCCCGAAGAATACATCTGCCTGGACCCCTGCATCGGCTTCGGCAAAGACCTGGCCGACACCGCCCTGATTTTCCGGAACATCCCGCGCCTGGCCGCTCTCGGTCGCCCGTTGTATTTCGGGCTTTCGCGCAAGTCATTCCTGGGCGCGGCCACGGGCCTGCCCACGGAGGACCGCGACCCGCTGACGGCCGTGGCTGTGGCCTTGTGCGCGGCGGGCGGGGTGGCCGTGCACCGGGTGCATGACGTGGCCGGCGCGGCCGCCGCCCTGGCCCTGGTTCGAGCCCTGTATTACGGAACCCCTTCAGCCTGAGGACCAGGAAATGGATGCGCTTTTCGCCCTGACCCACACCGCGTTCGGTTGGCGCGACGCCGTCGACATTCTGCTGGTGACCCTGCTGTTCTACAACATCATCATCATGGTCAAAGAAACCCGCGCCGTCACGGCGATTTACGGGCTCGGCCTGATCATTATGGCCTATTTCGTTTCCCGCGCCGTGGGCCTGAGCACCCTGAACTGGCTGCTCGAAAACTTCCTCAGTTCCCTGTTCCTGCTGGTGGTGATCATCTTCCAGCGCGACATCCGCCACGCCCTGTCCAGCATCGGGGCCCGGCAGTGGTGGCTGCCCGCCCTGCTCCGGCGCAAAAAGACCGACAACCGGGTGCTCGACGTGATCTGCAACGCGGCCCTGTACATGGCCCAGCGCAACATCGGAGCGCTGATAGTTATTGAGCGCAACGTGCCGCTCGGCGACACCACCGAGCGCGGCGTGCGCATGGACGCGATCCTCTCCCAGGAACTGCTGATCAACATGTTCTGGCCCAACAGCCCCCTGCATGACGGCGCGGCCCTGATCAAGGGCGACGTAATCGTGGCCGGCGGCTGTATCCTGCCCCTGTCCACGGCCGTGGCCAAGCGGGATTACGGCACCCGGCACCGGGCCGCCCTCGGGATCACCGAGGAGTCCGACGCCGTGGTCGTGGTTGTTTCTGAAGAGCGCGGCGCCGTGGCCGTGGCTGTGGAAGGCCGGCTGACCGCCGCCCTGGACGAGCCCAAACTGCGCCGGGTTCTGGCTTCGGCCCTGGAGAGAAAACTGTGAAACTGCGCTGGAAAGAACTCCTCCTGGCCCTGCTTCTCTCCGTCGGCCTCTGGTACGTCGTGGCCGGCAGCGAAAAGATGGAATCAATGGTCACCGTGCGGGTCATCTACCGGGGCACCCCGCCGGGTCTGGTCGTTCTGAACGGGATGGTCGACAAGCTTGAAGTGCGGGTCCGGGCCACGCCCGGCATGATGCGCTCGGTTTCCGGCCGGGAGATCCCGGTGGCCATGGACTTGTCCGGTCTGCGCCAGGGCGAGAACATCCTGCCCGTGGAAGCGAACCGGCTGCCCTTCTGGGGGGATGTCGAGGTCATCGAGATCAACCCGCCGCGCATTCAACTGGAAGTGGACACCCTGGAGAACAAAACCGTGCCCGTTGCCGTCGAAGTCCAGGGCGAGACGCCCAAGGGGCTGGTTCTGCAGGCAAACGTCGAGCCGCCGCAGGTGGAATTACGCGGCCCTTCGACCCGCCTGCGCGAGATAAAAGCCTTGCAGATTTCGGTGAACGCCTCGGTCGAGTCCGCCCCCGGTATGCGCACGGAAAAACGCTCCCCCGCCTTGCCCGATGGGGTGGAGAGCATTCCCCCGCAGGTGGACCTGACCGTTTCGGTGGACCACCGCCGCAGGCGGATGCAGCTCGTCCGCCCGGTGGAAGTGGAAAATCACGGCGCCCTCGGTGTATTCGTGCGACCGAACAAAGTCACCGTCACCACGGCCATGCCGGAGCATCTGGTCGATGAAGCCGCCGCCGGCAAGGGTATCCGTGCCTGGGTGGAAGCGCCCGCCCAGGCGGCCGGGGCTTATACCCTGCCGGTGCGCGTCATCCTGCCGCCGGGCGCGGAGCTGATTAAAATCGAACCGGCCGAAGTGGTGCTCACCCTGGAACAGGGCGGCTGACCGCCGGCCGGAACAAAGACCGCTTTCCCTTCTTTTCAACCTTTTTTTGAGATCAACCTATGAAGAAACGTCTTTTCGGCACCGACGGTATGCGCGGCACAGTCAATCGCCACCCCATGCTCCCCGACGTGGCCCTGCGCCTGGGTCTTGCGGCGGGCACCTATTTCCGCACCGGCGACCGCCGGCATCGGGTGGTCATCGGCAAAGACACCCGGCTTTCCGGCTACATATATGAGAACGCCCTGACCGCCGGGCTCTGCGCCGCCGGCATGGACGTGTTCCTGGTCGGCCCCCTGCCCACGCCGGCCATCGCGTTCCTGACCCGGAGTATGCGGGCCGACTTCGGCATCGTCATTTCCGCCTCGCACAATCCCTTCCATGACAACGGGATCAAGTTTTTCGACTCCTCCGGGTTCAAGCTCCAGGACAAGGTCGAAGACATCATTACCGACATGGTTCTGGACTCGACCTGGGAATGGGATTACCCGGAGCCGGACAAAGTCGGCCGGGCCTATAAGATTGACGACGCGCCGGGCCGCTATATCGTGTCCATCAAGAACAGCTTTCCCGCCCACCTCACCCTTGACGGCCTGCGTGTGGTTCTGGACTGCGCCAACGGGGCCAACTACAAGGTCGCGCCCAGGGCGCTTGAGGAGTTGGGCGCGGAAGTGATCAAGATGAACACCGAGCCTAACGGCCTGAACATCAATTACCGGTGCGGCTCCCTGTACCCGGACGTGGTCGCGGCCAAGGTGCGCGAGACCCGCGCCGATATCGGTCTGGCCCTGGACGGCGACGCCGACCGTCTGATTGTGGTCGACGAGCGCGGCAAGGTTCTGGACGGCGATCAGATCATGGCCATCTGCGCCCTGGACCTGATGGAAAAGGGCCGCCTGCCCGGCAACACCCTGGTAGCCACGGTGATGAGCAACATGGCCCTGGAAGTGTTCATGCGCGAACGCGGGGGCAAGCTGCTGCGCACGCAGGTCGGCGACCGCTATGTGGTCGAAGCCATGCGCGAGCACGGGGCCGTGCTCGGCGGCGAACAGTCCGGCCACCTGGTGTTCATGGAATACGGCACCACCGGCGACGGCCTCCTGGCCGCCCTTCAGCTCTTAAAAATCATGCGGGAGAGGAGCAAACCCATCTCGGCCCTGGCCGGTTTGTTGCGCTTGTATCCACAAAAGCTTATAAACGTGGGTGTGAAGGAAAAACGGCCCTTTGAAGATCTGCCGGCCGTCATGGCCGCTCAGCAAGAGGCCGAAGCCCTGTTGCAGGATCGGGGAAGAGTGCTGCTGCGTTACTCCGGCACAGAATCCCTGGCCCGCGTCATGGTGGAGGGAGAAGACGAGGAAGAAGTGGAACGCCTGGCCCGGCGCATTGCCGACGCCGTCAAAAAAGAACTGGGCTGAGTCGCCATCCGTAACCCGGTTCGCTCCCCTCTTTGAAAGGAGGCCGCATGAACGTACGCAAGGTGATCATTCCCGTGGCGGGCTGGGGTACCCGTTCGCTGCCCGCGACCAAGAACATCCCCAAGGAAATGCTCCCGGTCTACAACAAGCCCGTGGTGCAGTATGTTGTGGAAGAAGCCATCCGGGCCGGGGTCGAGGATGTCGTCTTCATCACCAACCGAGACAAGAACGTCATTGAAGATCACTTCGACTACAACCTCCAGTTGGAGGCCGTGCTCGAGCGGGCCGGCAAGACCGAGCAGTTGGCGGCCGTGCGCGCCGTGGCCGAGATGGCCAACATCATCTCCATCCGCCAGAAAAAACAATTGGGCTTGGGGCACGCGGTGCTCTGCGCCAAAGACGTGGTCAAAAGCGACGAGGCCTTCGCGGTCATGGTCGGCGACGACCTGATGTTCGGCATGAACCCCGGTGTGGGCCAATTGCTGGATGTGGCCAAGGCCGAGCGTCTGCCGGTCATCGGGGTCATGGAAGTGCCCCAGGAACGGGTGAATCGCTACGGAATCATTTCCGGCACCGAGATTTCTCCCGGCATTTACAAGGTTGAAAAGCTGGTCGAGAAGCCCAAGGTCAACGAAGCGCCCTCGCGGTTGGCTATCATCGGGAGGTATATCCTCACGCCCGAGGTGTTTCCGCATCTGGAGCAGGTCCAGCCGGGCCACGGTGGAGAGATTCAGTTGACCGACGCCCTGCAGGGATTGGCCGACGGCCGGGGTTTGCTGGCCGTGAAGATTCGCGGTATGCGGTTTGATGCCGGCGACTGGGCCGAGTATTTGACCGCGAACATTTATTTCGGTCTGCAGGAAGAAGGCTTGCGGGATGATTTGATTCGGCACTTGAAGCCGTTGTTGCCGTGGGCGTAGAAGAGAAGAGGAGTGGTGCCGTGCGGCACTTTGGAAAGGCGGGCACGATCGCGAGGAGCGGCGTGCCCGCCTTTTTTTGAGGGGGCCGGAAAGGGAAGGGACATCGGCTGCGCGGCGCGGAAGGGGAATGGATGGAGGTGGTCGCGGCGCGGGGCTCTCGGGGCGCGGCATGATCGCCGGTCGCGGCGGGCCAAGTTGTTACCCCTTGAATTTGTGTTGCACCCTCCGGGGCCAAGAGGGGTCGTATACGCGGCCCCCTTTGGATCCCCCGCGCGCCAAGGCTCCGCCCTGGACCCACTCCCGTCTTGGCGTGAGCGGCCGAGGGCGATAACGCTCTTTTCTCCCTCCCCAGCCTGTGCACGCCCTCGTCCGCGCGCACCATTCCCGCTCTCGCGGGCGCGAACACACGCGAACGGCAAGACCGGTACGATGTTCCCTCATGAACTCCTCTTGGCGGCAGGGTGAATCCCCGCGGAGATCCTCCTCGGCGCAAAGCCGTCTGCGGGGTCTCCCTCCGCGCCCTGCCTGAATGCCGGCTGACGCTCCCGCGTCCCGGCAACACTTTTGGGGCTCCAATGAATTCGGGGAAATGCGGTCGGCTGCCGCCGGAGCGGAGGGCGAGACAGCGGGAAAGCGAAGCGGCCCGGGGTGACCGGGCCGCTTTGAGATTAGAGTTCGTTGGGTATCTGCTTGAGTTCGGCCAGGCTGAAGACCGGGCCGTCGATGCAGACGTATTTGTCACCGATGTTGCAGCGGCCGCAAATGCCGATGCCGCACTTCATCCGCTTTTCCAGGGTGGTGATGATCTGCTCCGGGGCGAAGCCGAGTTTTTCCAGGGCCTGGAGCGTGAACTTGATCATGATCGGCGGGCCGCAGGTGATCGCCACGCAGTTTTCCGGTTTCGGCGCCATTTCAAGGAGCACATTGGGAATCAGGCCGACTTTGTGGGCCCAGCCTTCGAACGGGTTGTCGATGGTCAATACGCAGTCGATGTCATCGCGGCCGGTCCATTCGGGCAACTCATAGGAGAACGCCATATCCAGGGGCGAACGGGCGCCGTAGAGCAGGCTGATCTTGCCGTAGTCCTTACGATTGTCCAGCATGTAGAGGAACAACGTCCGCAGGGGGGCCATGCCGATGCCCCCGCCGATGAAGACGATGTCCTTGCCCTTCATGGCCTCGTAAGGGAAAGGCTTGCCCAGCGGGGCGCGCACGCCGATGGTGTCGCCGGCCTGGATGTTGTGCAGAGCCGCGGTGTTCTCGCCCGTGCGCATCACGCTGAACTGCAGGTAGTCCATGCGCGTGGGCGGAGAGTTGATCACGAAGGTGGATTCGCCCACCCCGAAAACCGAGAGTTGGCCGACCTGGCCGGGCTCGAAGCGAAAATTTTTCATCGCTTCTTCGTCCTGAAGGACGACCCGAAAGGTCATGATGTTGTGGGTTTCTTTGACCACTTCCACCACGGTGGCGGGCATGGGAAGATACGGGTTGCGGGTGCCCGGCTCAAGGGTGGGACGTTCGCAGGCGCACCCGCCGGTGCTGTGATCAGCCATTGGGGGCCTCCTTCACGCCGCCGGCCATGGCGTTTTGTACGATGCGACGGATGTCGATGGACGAGGGGCAGCTTTTGATGCACCGGCCGCAGCCGCTGCACGAGAACCGGCCGCCGTGCAGGCTCGGGTAGTAGGAATACTTGTGCCCCACCCGGTTGCGCAGGCGCTGGGCCTTGCCGGTGCGGGGGTTGTGGCCGCTGGCCTCCAGGGTGAAGAGCGGCGACATGCAGTTGTCCCAGGAACGCAGGCGTACCCCGGCAACCCCGTTGCTCTCGTCCGTGATGTTGAAACAGTAGCAGGTCGGGCACAGGTAGGTGCAGGCCCCGCAGGAGATGCACCCGGCCGACTGGGCCAGCCAGAAGTTCATGTCGTCGAACAGCTTGAGCAGCGACGGCGGCGAGGTCGAAAGCTCCGGGGCCGGGCCCATGCTCTGGACCACTTCGGCGTGCGCGGCTTCCACGGCCTGGGTTTGGGCCACGGCGGCGTCCGGCAGACCAAGGGAATCCACCAGGGCCTTGCCCGCTTCGGAGACGCCCCACAGGACCAACCCGTCACCGACCAGAGTGAAGAGCGCGTCCGCGCCTTCGGTCGTGACCGGGCTGCCGCCCACCCAATGGCAGAAACAGGTGGAAAGCGCCGTGTTGCAGGTTTTGACAATCAGCAGTGTGTTCTGCCGGCGCTTGAGGTAGTAAGTATCTTTGGCGATTCCGGCGGTGCCGCAGCCGTCGTAGACCGGGTCGAAGGCGAAGAAGCCGCGGGCGTCGCACGAAAGCGCGCCGAAGACAATCGCCTTGCCGGGATCGGCGGGCTCTTCCAGGGTGGTGCGCTCCCGGCCGGAAGCTTCCGGATCCTTGGTCTTGTGGAAGCGGAAGAGTTCCTCGGCCCGAGGGAAGACCGCGTGCTTGCAGGATTCCGTGGGGCGCTCGGCCAGTTCAATACCTTGGGCGGGGTCATAGGGACGATACACCACGGCCCGGTTTTCCCGCCGGGGAGCGTAAACCTGGGCGCCCTCGGCCAACTTGGCGAGAAGATCGGGCAGAGCCGCGAGGGAGACGTACTTGTGGGCGCTCATTACCAATCCCTCTCTTTGATGGTGGGTTCTTCCATGGTGAAGGTCAGCAGCGGCGGCTTGCCTTCAGTGTCCACACCCGGCCGGTAGGCAAAGAGTTCGCCCACCCGCCGGCCCATGGCCCGCTTGAACAGCAGCACCGGGATATTCTCCGGGCAGGCGCGTTGACATTCGCCGCAGCCCGTGCAGCGGCCGGACAGGTGCGAAGCGTGGATGATCTGGAAAAAAAGCTTGTCGGCCACGCCGTCGGCCTGGGTGACCCAGGCGGGATTGCGCGAGGTGGCCACGCAGTGATCCCGGCAGACGCACAGCGGGCAGGCGTTGCGGCAGGCGTAACAGCGGATGCAGCGGGACATTTCCCTGTTCCAGAACGCCTGGCGTTCTTCCAGGGAAAGGGCCTCGAAGGCGGCCAGGTCTTCAAATGAGTCCTGGTCGATGTGGGCCTTGCGCGGCTCGCCCACGAAGGTGTCCGCGATCAGTGAGTTCGGGAACAGACAGCGCTTGCATTTGTCGGCCAGGATATCGGCCTTTTTCAAGCGGATTTCCTGTTTGGCGAAATTCAGGACGAGTTCGTCCTCCGTTTCCGCCGCGGCCAGGACTTCGCCCGCCTCGGCCCGCCCCTGGAGGGCGGCCGCGACCTTGTCGTAATCCAGCACCCCGTCGCAGGGGTAACCGATGATCACGACCTCTTCGCGCTTGATCAACCCCTCGGCCAGAAGCTGGCCCACGGAACGCGAGTCACAGCCTTTGACCACCACGCCGATCTTGGTTCCCTTGTACTCGGGCAGATACAAGGCCGGATTGTTCACGGCGAAGAAACCGGCGTCCAAGCCGTCCGCGTCCTCGACCGAGCGCATGAACAGGGGCGCGCCGCGCAGGGCGTCCGGCCCCTTGCCCCAGCCGATGACGCAGGAAACATCCGGCAGGATCGCTTGTACCGCGGCCTGTAAATCAGATTGTATGGACATACTGTCTCCTTCTATCTGGGCCTTGTTCCATCAATTTATCCGCATAAGGCGGGCGCAGGCCGTCGGCATCTTCGGGTCGAAAAAGGGCAGCCCCCGCGCCGGGGTCGTCAGGGTGCCGGAAACCTCAATCAGACCGCCGAACTCGGCGTTTTCCCGGCAATCCTTGGCGTCCGCGGCCTCCATGTCGAAACTGAAGTATTCCCCGTCCGCAATCGTCACGTAGGGGTATACGTCCCCTTCTCCTCCGCCCAGCACGCCGATCACGGTGAGTTGCACCGCGCTCTCCTTGCCCTGTTCGGGTTCTTTCTTCGGCAGGGGCGCGAGTTTCTCCACCCTCAGGTCGTCGGCGCAGAGCAGTCGGTCGAGGTAGGCCATGCGCCCGCTGATCCGGACGCGCTCCCCGTCGGGAAGTTCCCGTATTTGTGCGGGCGGCGTCTCAAGTTCGCCGCTGCCGCACAGGTAGACGAAGGTCAAGCCGTCGTCCAGAAGCAGGCCGCGGGCCTGGCTGTCGGACTCTTCCGCCGACCAGACGCCGGCGAACTCCGCCCGGCCGCCGCCGAGGCTCTTGGCGTATTGCTCCAGCAAGTCCGCGCGGGTCTCGGAAAAGAAGGTGAAGGCTTGCTCCCGATCCACCGCGCCGGCGCGCAGGATGCCTTCGGGCACGCTCTGGTGATACTTGTGCCGGCGCGCCAAATCCCGCAGAACCTGATCCCGGCCGAAGATCCAGATCTTCTGGTCGGCCTGGAACATTTCCTTGTCCGCCTTGGGGACGAGAGGTTGCGCGGCGTTCCAGGCCCTGTTCAAACGCTCGTCGGCCGCCTTGAAGGCCGGCGAGGAGCGCATCAGTTTGGCGTACTCGTCGTCGTTAAAGGTGGCAACGGGGCTCTCCGGCAGCAAAGTGGAAACGTCTTCCACCGGAATGTCCAGCACACGGGCCAGGTTGACCCATGTGCCTTTGAACTGGACGAACACGTAAGCCAGATCGATACCCTTGCCGTTCAGGTGCACTTCCCAGTAGTCGTCGCTCTGCTTGCTCAGGGCGACGTCTTTGACCGTCTCGGCCGTGATTGCGGCATCGCCGCAGGGTTCGCAGTAATTGCGGATTTCCTTTTGCTCGGAAAGCACGGCGAGCGCCGCGTCGGCCTGCTTTTTGGAAATCCAGGCGGCCTGATCCGCGAAGGCGGGCAGGCACAAGAGCGGGAGCAGGCAGAAGCCGAAGACGATTCGCCGCATTCTTAAACCGCCTTTTCCATCAAGGCCGCGAGTTCCGGCGTCTCGGGCAGGCGCGGGGCCGGGCCGAGATCGTGGATCTGCTTGGTGAAGTTGGTGACCACCTGTTGCCAGCGCTGCCCTTCGGAGGCTGAAACCCAGGTGTATTCAAAACGCCGGGAATCGATACCCAGAATGGGCAGAAGGCTTTTCAGCACCTCCAGCCTGCGCCGGGCGTAGAAGTTGCCCTCGGCGTAGTGGCAATCGCGCGGGTGACAGCCGGAAACCAGCACCCCGTCCGCGCCGGAGGTCAGCGCCTTCATGATGAACAGCGGGTTGATGCGCCCCGAGCAGGGAACCCGGATGATCCGCAGGTCCGTGGGCTGGGTGACGCGCCCCACGCCGGCCGGGTCCGCGCCGCCGTAAGAACACCAGTTGCACAAGAACCCGATGACGCGGAGCTCTTTCCCTTCTAGAACCGACATAGGGCCTCCACTTCGGCAAGAATCTGGTTGTCGGTGAAATGCGAAAGCTGCACGGCCCCCTGCGGGCAGGTGGCGTTGCACAGGCCGCAGCCCTGGCAGACCGTCTCAATGACCTCGGCCTTGGGCTGGCCCCGGAAGTCGATTTCCTTGATGGCCTTGAAGGGGCAGACCATGATGCACTTGCCGCAGCCGATGCAGCGCTTGATGTCCACTTGGGCGATGGCCGGGTCGGACTCGAGCATGTCCTTGGAGAGCAGGCCGATGGCCTTGGAGGCCGCCGCGCTGCCCTGAGCCACGGACGAGGGGATGTCTTTCAGCCCCTGGCAGGAACCGGCCAGGAAAACCCCGGCCGTATTGGTCTCGACCGGCTTGAGCTTGGGGTGGCCTTCCATGAAGAAGCCGTAGGTGTCGTACGAGATGCGCAGCTTCTCGGCCAGGTGCGGGGCTCCTTTGGAAGCCTCGCCGCCCACGGCCAGAACCACCAGGTCGGCTTCGATCTCGACCTGATCGCCGATCAGGGTGTCGGCCCCGCGCACCACGAGCTTTTCGCCCTCGGGCGTGGGCTTGGGGTACACCATGGAAACCCGGCCCCGGATGTACTTGGCCTCGTACTCCTCCTGCACCCGGCGGGTGAACTCGTCGTAACCCTTGCCCGGCGAGCGGATGTCCATGTAAAAGACGTAGCTCTGAGAATCCGGGATGTGATCCTTGGTCAGGATGGCCTGCTTGGCCGTATACATGCAGCAAAAGCCCGAGCAGTACGGCCGGCCGATCGAGGGGTCGCGCGAGCCCACGCACTGGATGAAAACCACGCTTTTCGGCTCCTTGCCGTCCGATGGGCGCTTGATGTGCCCGCCCGTGGGGCCGGAGGCCGACAGCAAACGCTCGTACTGGAGCGAGGTGATCACGTCCGGGTAGCGGCCGCCGCCGTATTCCTGGTAAACCGTCCAGTCCATCAAGTCGTAGCCCGTGGCCGCGACGATGCCGCCGACCTTGTCGGTGACCAGTTCGTCTTCCTGGGCGTAGTCGATCGCCCCGGTGGGGCAGATTTTGGCGCACACGCCGCATTTGCCCAGGGTAAACTGACGACAGAATTCTTTGTTGATGTTCGCTTTCTTCGGGATGGCCTGCGGGAAGGGAATGTTGATGGCCGTGGTCGGGCCGACCCCTTCGTTGAAACGGTCGAAGCTTTTCTTGCTCGGACACTTCTCCGTGCACAGGCCGCAACCGGTGCATTTTTCCCAGTCCACGCAAGTAGCTTTTTTGCGGATCGTGACCTCAAAGTTGCCCACGTAGCCGGAGATGGATTCCACCTCCGCCGCCGCATACAGGGTGATCTTTTCGTGTTGCGCGACATCGACCATGCGCGGGCCGAGAATACAGCTCGAACAGTCCACGGTGGGGAATGTTTTGTCCAGCTTGGACATTTTGCCGCCGATGGAAGGCTCACGCTCGACCAGAATCACGTCCAGGCCGGCGTCGGCGCAGTCCAAGGCGGCCTGGATGCCGGCCACCCCGCCGCCGATGACCATGACTTTGCGGGTTACCGGGAATTTCTTGGGGCGGAGCTCGGAATTGAGGGAA
The DNA here is from genome assembly GCA_031548905.1 of Desulfovibrio sp. Taxonomy (GTDB): domain Bacteria; phylum Desulfobacterota; class Desulfovibrionia; order Desulfovibrionales; family Desulfovibrionaceae; genus Frigididesulfovibrio. Next base: position 64,123 of record JAVBQP010000011.1, read on the forward strand.
AGCTTGGCCGCGGCCATGCGCACCAGCTCAACGGCCTTATTGGTGTTGGCCTGCATGTCTTTGCCGATCCAGGAGACGTGCTCGCGGATGTTGGCCATTTCAAACATATAGCGGTTCAGGCCCGCGCGTTCCACGGCCCGCCGGAAGGTGGGCTCGTGCATCCGCGGCGTACAGGAGGCCACGACCACGCCGTTCAGGTTGTGTTCCTTGATGGCGTCGATGATACCCTGCTGCCCGGGCTCGGAGCAGGCGTACATGGTGTCCGAGGCATAGGCCACGTTGGGGAAGGCCTTGGCGGCCTCGGCCACTTTGGCGCAGTCCACGGTGCCCGCGATGTTGCTGCCGCAGTGGCAGATGAAAACGCCTATTCTCATGCTTCACCTCCCGCCGGAGCGGCGGCGTCGGCCTTTCTGGCTTCCTTGGCCGCTTTGGCGGCGGCCTTTTCAGCGGCTTTGGCCGCCTCTTCCCGTTCTTTCCGCTCGATCTCGGCCGCGCGCCGGCGCATGGCCTCAAAGGCCGGGGCCAGGGGCACGGCGACCTTGTCGAAGCCGAGGGTCTTCTCGTCCAGGCCCAGGCTCCAGCCCAGCAACTGGGTGAAATACGGCACGGGCATGTTCAGGCCGGTATCGATCTGGCTCTGGCGCAGGTCCAGGTTCATCTGGCAGAGCGGGCAGGCCGCGACCACGGCGTCGGCCCCCAGTTCTTTGGCCAGGGAGAGGATCCGGCCGGAAAGCTTGACGATCACGTCCCTGCGGGGGATACCGTAGGAGGCCCCGCAACAGTCCGTTTTCAGGGGGAAGGGCAGCACTTCCGCGCCGGCCGCCTCCAGAAGCTTGTCCATGGCGGTAGGATTTTCCGCGTCGTCGAACCGCATGTCCGCGCCGGGGCGGGTCATCAGGCAGCCGTAGTACGGAACCACCTTCAGACCTTTCAACGGGCGGGTGACTTTCGCCTTCACCGCCTCAAGGCCGAGATCCTCGACAACGACCTGGAGCACGCTCTTGACCGAGTGCCGCGTTTGCAGGGGCCGCTCGGTCAGGGCCTCGACCCGGACGCGGAATTCGGGGTCTTCCAGGTTGTGCAGGGCGTTGCGCAGGTTTTTCAGACAGCTCGGGCAGGGCGTGATCACGTCTTCGATGCCCGCCGTTTCGGCCTGGGCGAAGTTCCTGGCCGCCAGGGCGGTGGACAGGGCGTGGTCCACGGTATGGGCCGGGGTCGAGCCGCAGCAGGTCCAGTCCGGAATCTCCTTCAGCGTGATCCCGAGGGCGGTACAGACCGCGCGCGTGGAGGCTTCATACTCGACGGAGGTGCCGAGGCCGGAGCAGCCGGGGTAATAACCGAGGGTCAGGCTGCTCATGACTTGGCCTCCGGGGAGTGTTCGGGCTTGGAGAGCGTGGTGGTCGAGGCGTCCAGGCCGAAGGCCGTGGCGCCGGGCGTACAGCTTTCGTCTTTGGCGCCGGGGGCGAATGCCGCCGGGCGGGCTTTGCAGGCGGCCGGATCGGACTTGCCTTCCTTGAAGCGGCGGAATATGTCGGCCACTTCCTTGCGGCCGGCGGCCGAGGCCCGGTGCGGCATGATGGCCATCTTGCCCTTGGGCAGCACCTTGGGGGCCAGGTCCATGTCGGTCCAGAAGCGCCCGGTGCGCAGCACGTACAGGGCCATGAGGCCGATTTCGTGCACTTTGCCGTTCATGCCCACGGAGGTCAGGAAGGAATCCCAGAAGCTTCTCACCGCGTGCACGCCGCCCTTGCCTTCACGCCGGGCGATGTGCCGGCAGGTGTCGAGCACGCCGGCCACGTCGATGTTGTTGGGACACCGCTGGGTGCAGGTTTCACAGGTGGCGCACATCCAGATGGCTCTGGACGACAGCACGGCCTCTTTTTGGCCGGCCTGGACGAGCCGCATGATCCGGCTTACGGAATGGTCGTAGGTGAAAGACATAGGACAGCCGGCCGTACAGTTCCCGCACTGGTAGCAGCGCGAAACGTCCTGGCCGCTCTCCTCCTCCACCTGCCGGATAAAGGCGGTATCCGGCTTGTCGAGTCTGATCGTTTCCATAGACATCACCTTGGTTGAAGACTCGGCGCTGTGCCGCAAAAATTTCTTCGACGGGATCGCCCATGGCTTACACCGCCGGCAAGGCGCGAGTGTATGCTGGTAGCTCTAGGATTTCAACCCAAAAAGCGACTTTTCGGAGAGGTGGGCGTACAGACGATATTCCTTACGGACGGAAAGAATATCCGTTTTCAACAGATAATGAAGATGAGAGTGCGAAAAGAGGGCGTCAGGCTTCGGCATAATATTTCAGCAAGTCGATATCGAGTATGCGCAATTCTCGCTTGCTGTACTCGCCTATAACGTTTTCCTTTTTCAGCCGGGTCAGCGCTTTATGCAGGGAACCCCGGTGAATGCCGAGCATGGATGCCAACTCTTGTTGCGAAAGCTGCGGAACAAGCCGTTTGGGGTCCGGGCTGTGCAGAGACATGCTGTACAATAACCGACAAACGTTTCCGAAAGAGTCAAATAGCCCTGAATTGCACAGTTGGTTAAAAAAATTACCGCTTTTAATGCAGGTTGACTCAACCCAGTTAATGAGAAGATCAGAATAATCGCGGGCGAATTGCACTGATGTGACGTCTTTTTTCTTCAAAAAAACGGCGGAAACTTCATCCATGCAAGTGAAAATGCAATCCGCGCTGCTGACCATGACCGGGTTTTCCGCAAAAAAAGTTCCTTTGCCAAGATAGAAGAGAACTTTTTCCTGTCCGTTGGGCGCGATATACGAAAGGCGCACCCGCCCCTTGCGGATATAGTAGAAACCCGTCACCGCCGTGTTTGCGGTGATGGTAACGATCTGCTTGGCGGTGAGAGTCACCGGCACACCCAGATGCAACACCTTTTCCCAAGGCAGGTTGAGGTCGGTAAGAATGACGGGGCTGTAGGGGGCGACGGACATGAACATCCCTCCCAGCGCAAGGCGTGATAAGCGTTATGAAGGCAAAGTTTCGTTTCCGGCAGCAGCGCCCGCAACAGCGGAACAAATGCGCCCCGGCGGAATGGATGTGCATAGCCTGGAGTTATCGTTATTTATTTCACAATATCCCCAATATGATATGCCCAGTGTTGCATATTGTACACATCGCCCGCGCATTCCGCAAGTCCCCACATTGGGGGGGAGTAAAAAAACGGACTTCCACATCAAGACAAAGACCGAAAGGCGTTGCAGACGGCACCGCCTAAAAAACGTGCAGCCCCCGCGCTCGGGCGGGGGCTGTCACATTCGCGCGGAAACGTCTTACCAGGTCTTGCCGACCTTGAACTCCCAGCGGACGTCTTCCATCTTCGTGGGGCCCTTGGCATCCTGATAGACGGGGAAGAAAGCGCCGACGCCGACCCACATCTTCACCGGGTCGATGGCGAAGTTCATGGAGGGCCCCACCACCCATTCGGTGGTGCCGTTTTTCATGTTGGCCGAATCATCGGAGTTCCGCAGATATCCGGTGCCGGATTCCGACTTCTCGTAAATGGTTTCCAGACCCAGGTCGAAGTAGTTGAAACGGTAGCGGACGTGAGCGGTGGCCGTGTATTTGTCGCCACGGCGCACGCCGTCAAAGCGGGTGTTGCCCGGGCCGGCGTACGGGTCGTGGCCGCGACCGAGGGGCGTTTCCCACACGAAGTCACCGGCGGCCATGATGTTTTTCGTGAAGTTCTTGGACCAGGACAAAGACACACGGCCGCCCAGGGAGCCTGCGCCCGCCAGGTGCTCATCGCCGGTGGGCAGGGCCAGGCCGAGCCCGAGCGTGACCCACAGGGGGTGACCCGCGCGCTCGCTCAACAGGGCGAGGCTTGTGCCGACAGTGACGTCGCCGAAACCTTCGGGCCGCCAGAACTGGTTGTCGATGTCGTTGTTGACGTAAGGCGTGACAACGCTGACTTCCATGCGGTCAAAGAGGCCGTACCGAACCTTCAGCAGCCACAGTTGGGAAAACACGTCACTGGCCGGCCCTTCGGGGCCCTCATGGTGGGTTTTGTCGCGGAACGAGGCGTTGATGGCCGTCAACAGCATACCCTTGGGCAGAATGGCGCCGCCGGCAATGCCCACGTTGACCGGGGCGACCAGCAGCGGGCTGGGCTTGTCGTTGGCAAAAACGCCGCCTTCAGCGCCGGCGGAAACCACGGACCCCAGCAGCAAACAGCCGGCCAGGATCAAAGAAAAAATTCGCTTCATTACCTTCCTCCTCAAACTCCGGTTAGAGATTGTCCTTCTGCATATCGCCACCCCGGTCACGCCGGGATTCACACCGGAAATCGCGGGAAAACCCGCCCGAGCGGCCCTGGCCGCGGTAGAGAGGCATCGAATGAAAAAGCGGACCAACGGTTTATGCTTTCACCCGGATTTCGCTCCGTCTGTGTTTTTTTTCACTTAACCGCTAACAAGAGAAAAAAACGTCGATTCCGCAACATTTTCTTTTTTTTGTGCGTCCCACCCCAAAAGGGAATCCGGGGCAAATCCGGCCAAGTGTCATTCCTATTGCGGGTAACTATTTGAGATGTTGGATATAATGGACCGAAACACTCAGCATCGGATGGCCGGCCGCCGGCAATCGGCCCGACCGCACATTTCGGAACAATCTCAACCCGACATCTCCCGGCGGGTGGAAACGGAATACTCGTCCGCGTGTTGCGCATCCTTCCTGTGCAGCTATGGATGAAGACCCTATTGCCCGTCGTCATCCCAGCGCCGGGTGATGCCGTGATCCCGCAGCAGCGTGTAGAGGCGTTGCCGGGAAACCCCGGCCACTCCGGCGGCCTTCGGGATATTGCCCTCAGCCCAATTGAGCACTTCCAGCAAATATCGCCGCTTGTGCTCCATCAGCACCTGTTCTTGAAATTCCCGCCACGTCGGCGGCTTGGCGGCGGTTTCCGGCGCGGCCGCTCCGGAAACCGCGGGCGGGCCTTCCGTCGGGGCGCCTTTGACCCGCCCGGCCAACCGGAAACGCGCCGCGCTGGTGCGCAGTTGCAAAGGCAAATGCTGGAGCAAAATCAACGGCTCGTCCACGGCGGCGAGGGTGGCGTATTCCACGGTATGCAGCAATTCGCGCACGTTGCCCGGCCAGGAATACGACACGAGGGCCTGCATGGCCTCGCGGGAAAAGTGTTTTTCCCCCACATTGCTGCGGGCCAGGGTACCGGTCAGGGCGTATTCGGCCAGCAACTCCACATCGTCGCCGCGCTCGCGCAAAGGCGGCAGGGTGATGGCGGCCCCCCGGAGCCGGAACAGAAAGTCCGCGCGGAAGGCGTCGCGCTCGGTCATGGCGCTCAGGTCGCGGTTCGTCGCGGCCACCACCCGGAAGTTGCTGCTGATCTCCCCCGACGCTCCGAGGGGGCGGAAGGTCCGCTCCTGCAAAACCCGCAGGAAAACCTTCTGTTGCTCAAGCGAGAGTTCGCCGACCTCATCCAGAAACAACGTGCCGCCGTCCGCTTGCTGCACCAGGCCCTGCCGGGACTGGGCCGCGCCGGTGAACGCCCCGCGCACGTTGCCGAACAGTTCGCTTTCAAGCAGGGTGGGCGAAATGGCCCCACAATCCACCACCACGAAGGGGCCTTTGGCGCGGCGGCTGTTTTTATGCACGGCGCGAGCCACCAGCTCCTTGCCGGTGCCGGTTTCGCCGGTGATCAGCACGGGGTTGTCGGTCTGCGCCGCCTCGAACATTTGGAGCAGACACAGGCGCATGGGCAGGCTTTCGCCGATGATGCCGGCCACCCCGAACTGGCGCAGGCGCGTTTGTTTGCGCTCCCGAGAAGCGAGAGCGCGGCGGACCATCAGAAGGATTTCCTCCATGTCCGCCGGCTTCTGGATATAATCCCACGCGCCGTGGGTGATCGCCGAGGCCGCGCCGTCCGGATCGCCCATGGCCGTGACCACGATGGCTTCCGGCGGCTCGGGCAGAAGCGCCAGGCCGGAAAGCAGATCCAAACCGTTGCCGTCCGGCAGATAGACGTCGATAAAGGCCACGGAGAAGACCCGGCTTTTCAAAAGCTCGCGGGCTTCAAGCGATGTTTCCACGGCGTGCACCGAGAACCCTTCGTCCTCAAGGGTCGAGGCCAGGGCTTCAGTGAACACGAAATCGTCGTCGACAATAAGAACTTCGGCCATGCGGCGCACTCCCGGCATAGCCTTCTTCCATACCCGCCAAGCCGCCCGTTTGTCCAGCCCGTGAAGGCGGACAAAAAAACGGGGGCGCTCCGTCACAAGCGCCCCGAAATACATCCGCGGTAGCGGGAAAAAACGTTCAGCGGAACAGCCCTTCCACGCCCTTGATGACGTCGCCCGCCCTGCCCGGAGCATTTTTCAGAAGCTCTCCCGCCTTTTCCGGCGAACGCAGCACGCCCTCGGCGGTATTCTTCAGAAACGCCTCCATGTCCACGCCGTAGCGCAGCGAGGCGAACGGCCCTTCCACCTTGAAAGGAATTGCCGGGGGCAGGCCGCCGACGAGAAAATCCAGGCCCAGGGCAGTGGAGCTTTTGCCCAGGTTCACCGTGCCGCCCCCTTGAACCTTGAGCGCAGGCGACTGCACCAGGATATCCCGGGAGGTGAACACCCCTTTTGAGCCCACCCAGGATGAGGACAACCGCTCTACCGTGAACTCCGCCGGAACCGGCGAGATGCCCGGCAGATCGGCGGGAATCAGGTTGAAGCCGCGCACCTCGCCCTCGGTCATCACCACCTTGGCCGTGCCTTGCAGGGTGGGCGCGAGCTCCGCCCAGGCAAGACCCTTGCCCTGGACGTCGAGTTCCAGATCGGCCCGGCCGGCGAGGCTCTCTTCTCCCGCCAGGGCCTGCAACAGGGGGTTGACCCGCACGCCCTTGGCCACCGCCGCGGCATGGACGCCCGGTGGTTCGGCCCGCAAATCGCAGCCGGCATTGCCGCTGATCGATCCATCAAAAAGGTTGAGAGAAAAGGGCGCGGCCGTGAAGGCCCCCTTATCGGCCACCAGGCGCACGGCAATATCCTTCATGGGCAGCCTGACGACCGTCAGGCCGTCCACCGCGAGCTGCACGTCCGCGTACAGGCCGGGCGCGCCGTTGCCGCCGGCCGCGCGGGGTTTTGCGGGCGGGGCGGCGGGCGCAGAGGCGGGCCCTTCGGCTTTGGCCTTCGGCGGAGCGAAAGACTCCAACACCGGCAACAACGCGTCCAGATCCGTCTCGCCCAGGCGGACTGTGCCGCGCACGTCATGGGTGACGCCCGGCGCCGTGCCCTCCGCTCCCGGCAACAGCACGGTGAACCCGGCTTCGTAAGCCGACCCGGCCAGGGAGCCTTTCAGGTTTTCCATCACCAGGGCGTGGCTATGGGCCGTGTAGCGGGCCTCACCCTCCAGGGTGAAGGAAAGGTTCTGTCCGGCCCGGTTCTCGGCGGCGATTTCCAGCTTGCCCACTTTCAACCGGGCGTTGCCGGCGCTTTCCAGGCGCAGGAGCGCGGCCAAGGTGAGCGTGGCCTTGGCCCCGGAGGCCTCGTCCGCCAGCGAGCCGGAGAGACTCACGGGAGTATCCGCGTCGGGGCGCACGTTCTCCATGGCGAAGGCGTCCACCCGCATCAGGTAGGAGTATCCGGCCCGTAAATCGCGGTAGGTCACGGTGATGTCGTCGCAGCGCAGGGAATCGACCCGCAGGTTCAGGCCCTTGCCCGCAGGCTCGGTCTTCGGGGTGGGCGCGTCCAAGGTTTCGATCCCCTCGCGCTCCGGCTTGGCCAAACCTGTTTCCCAGTTGGCCGAACCGTCGGAAGCCCGCATCAGCTTGATCCCCACTCCGCTCAGGCCGATTTCCTCAACCTGGGGCTCGCCCCGGAACAACGGACCGAGAGCCAGGCTGAACGAGGCGCTTTCGACGGAAATAAAAGGCTCCTGCCCGAATCCCGGCGGATCTTCCAAACGCAGCTTGCCGGTTTTCAAAGCCAGGGAGGGGAAAAAGGATGTTTTCAGATCACCCTCGAAAACCAGGGTTCTGCCCGTGGCTTTCTGGACGGCGGTCGCGATTTCTTCTTTGTAGTCGTTGGGATTGAGGGTGGCCAGGAGAATCCCCAGAACCACGAAAGCCAGCAGGACCACACAGGCCGTGGTCAGCAGGGCGATAACAAGTCGGCGTTTCATATCTGCGCTCTCCGGAATACCGCCGGGCTCAGCGGCGGGTATCCTTGGGGGGCTTCACGCCCCTTTGTTCCAATTCCGCGTTGTGGGCAAACGGCTCGGTCACGTCGAACCAGTATGTGCGCGGAAGCTTGGAGACCCGGGCATCCAAAGCCTTGCGGGCCTGCATATCCTTGGGGTTGACCGCTTCCACGTCCGCGCCCAGCGCGGCGAGGGCGGCAAGGGGAACGGCCCGCGCGTTGCCGGTGATGCAGGAGTAAACCCTGCCGTTCTCGCGCACCAGGCGCCGCCCCGACGACTCAAACCCCAGGGAGAACATCTTGTCCTTCTCCGGGCGAGCTCCGGCGAATTCCTCATAGTTGCGGAAGTCGACCAACGCGAACTCCAGGGGTTCCGTGTCAAAGTACTCCCCTTCCAACTCGCGCGGGGTGGTAATCACGACGGGGTCCGTCTGTTCGTAGCCCCAGCCGCCGGAAAGGGACAGATACAGGGGATCCTGGGGGAACAGCTTCTGCACCAGAGCGCGCGGCGGCTGCATGGGCAGACCCCGCTTGACGGGGTTGTCGGCCGCCCCGGCCGGAACCGTGCAAACCAGGAGGCACAAGGTAAAAACAGCGGCGCGCAGAGATGTGGTGTATCGCATGGTCGCTCAGTCGTCGGTTCGGGGTGTGGGCCGGCTTGCTCCGGCAAAGGCGCGGGCTATGCTTTCCGCATAGGGGGCGGTCAGCACGCCCTCTTCCGTTATAATCCCGGCGATGAGCCCGGCCGGGGTGACATCAAAGGCGAAGTTGTACACGGGCACGCCTTCCGGGGTAAGCCGGGTCGGGCCCACGTGGGTGACTTCCAGGGGTACGCGCTCCTCAATGGGGATGGTGTCTCCATCCGGTGCGGCCCTGTCGATGGTCGAAAGAGGCGCCGCTACATAAAAAGGGATATTGTGGGCCTTGGCCAGCAGGGCCACGCCGTAAGTGCCGATCTTGTTGGCCGCGTCGCCGTTGGCCGCGATGCGGTCCGCCCCGACAATCACCTTGTCCACCAAGCCGCGCTTCATGAGCAGGGCGCAGGCGTTGTCGCAGGCCACGGTCACGGGCACGCCCTCCCGGTGCAGCTCGTAGGCGGTCAGACGCGCGCCCTGCAGAAAAGGCCGGGTCTCGTCGGCGATGACGCTGATGTTCTTCCCCGCTTCGCGGGCCGAATAGATGACCCCCAAAGCCGTTCCCCAGCCCGCGGTGGCCAGGGCTCCCGCGTTGCAGTGGGTCAGCACCGTGTCGCCGTCCCGCAAAAGGGCCGCCCCGTTCCCACCCATACGGCGGTTGATGACGACATCCTCCACGCGCATCCGCTCGGCTTCATCTTCCCAGAGGGGCGCAAGGTCGCCAAGCCGGGAAACGTCGGCCCGGCGGCGCAGATCCTGCATCCGCTCCACGGCCCAGGCCAGGTTGACGGCCGTGGGCCGGGCCTCGGCCAGCCGGCGCATTCGGGCGGCCAAATCGGCCTCCCAGGCGCTCGAGGGAGCGTCCGAGCCACGAGCCGCCTCGACTTCCCGGGCGATAATCGCGGCGCCGAAAGCCGCCGCGACCCCGATGGCCGGCGCGCCGCGCACAACCATTTCCTTCAGGGCGTAAATGACGTCATCAAGGGAGCGGCAGGCGAACGTTTCCTCCCGCACGGGCAGGAGGCGCTGGTCAAGCAGGAACAGAGCGCGCTCCGACGGAGAAAAGCGGATATGATCTTCCATCTGTGGAAATTCCCGTAGAAACTCTTGGATTGGAATGATTACCGGCCGGCCGGCGGACATACGCTCCGCACGTCTTCGCCGGCCCCAAATTACTCCCTTCCGTCGGTGGGCGCAAGCCGCCCCGCATCCAGGCGCGCGGCCAGAAGGCGGTAGGGAACAAGCATCAGGCCGAAGGGCACGGAGTACAGGGCGCACATGAGCACCTCATGCACGCCGAAGAACTGGGCGGAGGTCACAGCCATCAGGACGTTGTTCATGGCGCAGCAGCAGACCACGCCGGCCAACCTGCGGTCCCGTCCCTGCTTCCGCTCGAGAATCAGGCCCACAACAAAGAGCAGGGCCGCCAGCAGAAACGTCGCGCCCAGGCTTTGGGGGAGTAGGGTGGGCGCTTGCCGCAACGGTGCGGAAAAACGAGAGAACACCACCAACATGGAGGCGAAGTAGCAGACCAGAAAGACTCCGTAGCGGCGATCCAGGATCCCTCTGGCCAGGGCGGGGCGCATCCAGATCAGCTTGGCCGAGATGAACGGCAGAAACAGGCAGGCGGCCAGAAACATGCCGGTATGCAGAAAAGACGCGAACAGCCCGGTCGTGGACGCCCCTTGAATCAGGGCCACGGCGCCCACCACCAAGGGGACGGTAAAGGGCATGAGCAGCGAGGAGGATATGAACGCGGCCGTGCCGAACACCTCATCCCCGCGCAGCATGAACAGGAAGAAAGGAGCCAGCAGACCCACGGCCGTGCCGCCGAGCAGCAGCGCGCCCAAAGCATACTCCGGGAGCACCAGCGAAAAAATACCCCAGCAGGCCAGGGGAACGACGAGCATTTTCAGGGCGAGAAAGCGCGGCAGCCCGCGCAGGGAGGCGGCGGAAAAATTCGTATCGGGGCTGAGGCCGGAAAGGAAGCACAGCAGGGTCTGAACCACGATAAAGACTGTGGGTATGTGCCGCAGGGGTTCGCCGAGATCCGGCAGCAGCACTCCGGCAATCATTCCGGCAAACCCGGCGGCAAGGAAGATGATGTCCCTGATGCGCACGAAGTCTCCCGATGCAGTAAAAAAGCCGCCCTCGCGGGCGGCCGGAATCGACGCCGAGGCGGCGGGGTTATTTCATGCGGTACGTGATCCGCCCACGAGTGAGGTCGTAGGGGGAAAGCTCCACCTTCACCCGGTCGCCCGGCAGAATGCGGATGTAAAATTTGCGCATCTTGCCCGAAATATGGGCCAGCACTTCGTGCCCGTTTTCCAGTTCCACCCGGAACATGGCGTTGGGCAGGGCTTCCTGCACGATGCCGTCGATTTCCAGCGCTTCTTCTTTGGCCATGAACCCTCCATACGTTTCCGGATGTTTTTCCGGAACGGCTTCCTATTTCACTCTTTTCAGGGATTGTCAACGTGAGAGTATCGCCCGCGGAGCAAAGCCCACTCCCTCCTTCCGCATCTCAACCCTTGACTTCCCCCCCCGGATGGCGTAACGCCTGTTCTCTTTGCTCTACCGGGACACTCCCGAAAGGATACGGCATGTTTGAAAGTCTTTCCGACAGGCTGGGCGGCGTCTTCCGCAAGCTCGGCGGACGCGCGCATCTTGACGAGGCCAACATTCAGGAAGCCCTGCGCGAGGTGCGTCTGGCCCTTTTGGAAGCCGACGTCAACTTCACGGTCGTCAAGGACTTCATCGAGCGCGTGCGCGAACGTTGCCTGGGCGCGGAGGTTGAAGCGGGCCTGACGCCCGACAAGCAGGTGATCAAGGCCGTCCACGACGAACTGGTCACCCTGCTCGGCGGGCGCACCACCGGCCTGAATCTTTCCGGCCCGGCGCCGCAGATCATTATGATGGTCGGCCTGCAGGGCTCGGGCAAAACCACCTCCACGGGCAAACTGGCCCGCCGGCTGGCTTCCGAGGGCAGAAAGCCCTACCTGGTGCCGGCCGACGTGTACCGCCCGGCGGCCATCGAGCAACTGGCCGTGCTCGCGGCCCAGCTCGACATGCCCCATTACCCGTCCACGGGCATGATGCGCCCGGTGGACATCGCCAAGGCTTCCGTCGACGCCGCCAAGGCGGCCGGGTGCGACGTGATCCTGCTGGACACCGCCGGCCGGCTGCACATCGACGAAGCCCTGATGCAGGAATTGAAGGACATCAAGGCGGCGGTCGCCCCGGTCGAGATCCTCTTCACGGCCGACGCCATGACCGGCCAGGACGCCGTGACCGTGGCCCGGACCTTCAACGAGGTGCTCGGCATCACCGGGGTGGTCCTGACCAAGATGGATGGCGACGCCCGCGGCGGCGCGGCTTTGTCCATCAAGTCCGTGACCGGGGCCGGCGTCAAGTTCGTCGGCGTGGGCGAGAAGATCGACGAGTTGGAGCCCTTCCACCCGGAACGCATGGCCGGGCGCATCTTGGGCATGGGCGACATGCTCACCCTGATCGAGAAGGCCCAGGCCGGCATCGAGGCCGACGAGGCGGAAGCCCTGGCCCGCAAGATGCAGAAGGCCGAATTCGATTTTGAGGACTTCCGCACCCAGATGCGCCGGATGAAAAAACTCGGTTCCCTGGAAGGAATTCTCAAACTTATCCCCGGCATGGGCGCGCTCACCCGCAAAATGGGGGACATGTCGCTGCCCGAGCAGGAAATGCGCCGCACCGAGGCGCTGATCAACTCCATGACCATGGCCGAGCGCAGAAACCCGGATCTGATCAACGCCGGGCGTAAAAAGCGCATCGCGGCCGGCGCCGGCCGCACCGTGGCCGAAGTCAACCAACTGCTCAAGCAATTCGGCGACATGAAAGGCATGATGCAGAAACTGACCGGCGGCGGCGGCAAAATGCCCAAAGGCATGGGGCGGATCCCCAAAATCCCGGCCGGGGCCTCCCTGCCGGGTATGCCCGAGATACCGGGAATGGCCGGGGGAATGGATTTTTCCGGCGTGGGCGGCCTCTCGCCCGACGAGCAGAAAAAACTGCGGAAAAAACGGAAGGCGGAGCGTCAGCGCCGCAAGAAAAGCCGCTGAACCGGGCGGGCCCCCCGCCTTGCGCTTTCAGCCCACACGATTTACAATACCAGCAACGAACAGGGAGAACATCATGGCCGTAAAACTGAGACTTACCCGCAGCGGGAGCAAAAAACGCCCTTTCTACCGCGTGATCGCCGTGGATTCGGCCACGCGCCGCGACGGGCGCCCGCTGGAATACCTCGGGCACTATAACCCCATGACCAACCCGGCCCAGGTTTCCCTGGAAGCCGAAAAAATCAAGAAATGGCTGGATCTGGGCGCGGAAGCTTCCGACACCGTGCGCAGCCTGCTCAAAAAAGCCGGCTGCTGAGAACAGGCTTCGGAGCAAGACCGGAACCGCTCGTTCCGGTCTTGCTCCGGGCGCACCCCAAAGACGGTTTCTGCCGGTTTTTTTCGCAAAGCGCATCGCCGCTTCCACACGCAGGCGCGGTCTGTTTCCGGGTTCGCCGGGCAAGCCCGCCCCCCCTTCAGAACGCTGTGCCGCCTTCAACGAACGAGACGCCTATGCTGAAAGATCTGGTTGAGTACATTGCCAAGTCGCTGGTGGACAACCCCGACGCCGTCCAGGTCACCGAAGTGGGCGGCGAGCAGACCGTGGTTTACGAACTGCGTGTCGCCAAAGAAGACCTGGGCAAGGTCATCGGCAAGCAGGGGCGGACGGCCAGAGCCGTGCGCACCATCCTGAGCGCCGCGTCCACCAAGATGAAAAAACGCTCCGTTCTCGAAATTCTGGAATAACTTTTCTCCGGCCAAGCGCCGGCCCCGTACGCGGCGCATCGCGCCGGGCGGCCCGTCCTTTGCGGCGGCACGTCCGCGCGGCCTTCGCGGGTTCCGCCGCAAAGAGCCCGCCAAAGGCTGCCTGTGTCTCCTTCCGACTCCTCCCCCCACATCGGTATCGGCCGCATCGTCAAAGCCCACGGCATTCGCGGTGAGGTCGCCGTCGCGCTGAACGCCGCCGACCCCGAGCTGCTGCGCGGCTCCGTTCTGCTGCGCCTGGGCCGCGCCGCGCCCAAAGCGTACACCGTTGCCGGCCTGCGTACGCACCACGGCGGCCTGCTGGTCGGCCTGGAAGGCGTTGCCGACCGCACCGCGGCCGAAACGCTGAAAGGCGCGGAAATTTTTGTCACGCGCGACAAGCTCCCGCCTCTGGAGGAAGGGGAAGTACTCCTCTCCGATTTGGTCGGCCTGAAGGTCTTCCAGGCCTTGGAGAACGGCGAGGCCGAAGTGGGCCGCATCGAGTCCGTGGACATCCCGGCCGGGCAGGAGCTCTGGACCATCCGCACCCCCGACGGCAAGGAAGTGCTCTTCCCCGCCGTGGCTGAATTCGTGCGCGAGATCGACCCCAGGGCCGGGCGGGCTCTTATCGCTCCGCCGCCGGGCCTGCTGGAATTGTACCTCGGGGAATGACCGTGCGTATCAACCTTGTGTCCCTGTTCCCGGAGTATTTCGACGGCCCTTTGTCCAGCGGCCTGATGCGGCGTGGGCGCGAAGCCGGGCTGGTCTCCTTTTCGTTCACCAATCCCCGTGATTTCGCCCACGACAGGCACCACAGCGTAGACGACCGCCCCTACGGCGGCGGCCCCGGCATGGTTATGCTCCCGGCGCCCCTGGCCGAGTCGCTGGGGAGTCTCGGCTTCCGGCCCGGCGCGGCCCCACCCCCCGGCCGACTTCTCTACCTCTCCCCCAAGGGGCGTCCGCTTGATCAAGCCCTCGCCCGCGAGCTGGCCGCCGAGCCTTCCCTGACCCTGATTTGCGGCCGGTATGAGGGCATCGACGCCCGCCTGGAGGAAATCTTCCCCGTGGAAAGCGTCAGCGTGGGCGATTTTGTGCTCAACGGCGGGGAGGGCGCGGCCGTGTGCCTGGTCGAAGCCGTGGCCCGGCTCCTGCCCGGCTTCATGGGGCATGAGGATTCCGGCGAAGATGAAAGCTTTTCGCACGGGCTCCTGGAGTATCCCCACTATACCCGGCCGGAGGTCTTCGCCGGCCGGGCCGTCCCGCCGGTTTTACTCGGCGGGAACCATGCCGGGATCGCCCGCTTCCGGCGGGAAGAATCCCTGCGCCTGACCGCGAAGCACCGCCCGGAGTTGCTGGACTCGGCCCCCCTGGAGCCCGAAGACCGTGACTTTCTGCGCGGCCTCAACCTGCCGCGCCTGGGGAAAAATCTGTTCTGCGCCCTGGTTCACCACCCGGTTCTGAACAAAGAGAAAAATTCCGCGACTGTGTCTTTGACAAACCTCGACATTCACGATATAGCCCGCAGTTCGTGCGCGTATGGCCTTGGCCGCTTCTATGTGACCACTCCCTTGGAAGACCAGCGGGAGCTCCTGGAAGAGATTCTGGCCCACTGGGTTTCCGGCCCGGGTGGCCGGAGCAACCCCGGCCGGGCTCAGGCCCTTTCCCTGGTGACGGGGACGGCCGGTATCGCTGAAGCCGCGCATGACGTTTTTCTTCGCACCGGGCGGGAGCCGACGCTTATCGGCACCAGCGCGGGGGCGAAAAAAACGGCCGGGATCAGCTTTGTCCAAGTCCGCGAGCTTCTCACGCGGGGGCCTGTGCTGCTGTTGTTCGGCACCGGGCACGGGCTGGCCCCCGGAGCGGAAGATCGCTGCTCGGCCTTTCTGCCTCCCCTGCGCGGGTATGGCGGCTACAACCACCTCTCGGTGCGGGCGGCCGCGGCGATCATGTTTGAGCGTATTCTGGGCGACCGATTGTAAGGCCGCTGTAAAAATTGCCCCGCCCCACGGCGGGACGAGGCAAGGAGAGCCACCGTGAGCAGCATCATCAACAAAATCGAACAGGAACACCTGCGCATGGATCTGCCCCGCTTCAAGTCGGGCGACACCATCAAGGTCCACATGCGCATTATCGAAGGCGAGAAAGAGCGCGTGCAGGTTTTCCAGGGCAACGTTATCCGCATACACAGAGGGACCACCGGCGGTTCCTTCACGGTGCGGAAAATTTCCGACGGCGTGGGCGTTGAGCGGATCTTCCCCTTGCATTCGCCCTTCATCGAGCGCGTGGAAATGATCACCGAAGGCCGCGTGCGCCGCAGCCGGCTCTACTACCTGCGCGCCCTCAAAGGCAAAGCGGCTCGTATCAAGCCGAAGAACAGATACTAAAATTCCGGCAAAAGGCGCTCCGACGGGCCGGCCCGATTTTTTCACGCCGTGCGGCGTGACGGAATTTTTTGCCCGCCCTTTCGCTCCGCGCCGGCAACCGGGTTTGGTCCACCACAGGACCGGGGACTTTCGGCTCCCCGGTCCTTTCCGCATCACGGGGCATCATGGCCGACCGGCACCCCTCCCTTCTGGATCTGCTCCCTCCCGCGCCTCTTGAGCGCGAGGCCGTTCCCCCCCGCCTGATCTGCGGCGTGGATGAGGCCGGGCGCGGCTGTCTGGCCGGCCCGGTGGTCGCGGCCGCCGTCATCTTCCCCCCGAATTTCGATTTTGCCCTCCTGCCGGGCTTGACGGATTCCAAAAAACTTTCCGAAAAACAACGTCTCACTCTCGAGCCCCTCATCCGGGGGCACGCCTCCGTCTTTGCCCTAGGCCTTGCCTCCGCCCGGGAGGTGGACGCGGTGAACATCCTCAATGCCACGTTCCGGGCCATGAGCCGGGCCGTCCACGGGCTCTTGCGCCGCTACGGGAGCGCCGGCCCCGCGCCCGAACTGGGCATTGACGGCAACCACACCATCCCCTGCCGCCAATGGTCGGCGGCCCTGGGTTCCCCGAGCTTTCGCCTGCCGCCCCAGACCGCCGTCATAGGCGGCGACGCGCTGGTTCCGGCCATATCCGCCGCGTCCATCCTGGCTAAAAATATGCGTGACCGGCTTCTCGTCGCCGCGGACTCCCGCCACCCGGGCTACGGCTTCGCCCGCCACAAAGGTTACGGCACCGCGCCGCACCTGGAAGCCCTGAAGCGCCTCGGCCCCTGCCCCTTGCACCGGCGGACCTTCGCCGGCGTGCTCCCGGCCCCCGAGAATCGGCCCCTGCTTGCATTCACGCGGCGTTAGACAGTGTCGCCCCGAGGTATTTTTACCCTTCGGCCGCGCGATGACGATTTCGTTCCTCTGCGGCAGAGGCGGAATAATACCTTCCTTCCCCTTGCCGCCGATAGCGTATGACCATTTCACATCGACTGGAATTTCAATAAGTCAAGTTAGATACCCGCTTTCCCGCTTGAACTTTTTCCCCGGATTCGACATACTGTTCCAGCATATTTTTTCCGGCCGAGCCGCCGATGCCGGGCCGTCTGTTCCCCCAACCGCCGGACAGGCCATGAACCAAGCCGCCTTGTTCCCCGCCAAACTTCTGCAGCGCCTGTTCGGCGCGCGATCCGTCCTGGCCGCCGAACCGGAAGTGGAAGCGCCCCGGCCTCCCTCACTGTGGGATCCCGCTTTCGCCAAGGCTGTGGAAGAATTGGAAGAAGGCGTAATGCTTCTCGATGGGCACGGGCGCATCATTGTCTGTAACGGAGTCTTCAGGCACATCTTCCGGCTTCCTTCACCACCTTTGGGCCAGCCGTTTGTCGGCGTGTTCAACCCCGGGCGCCCCGATTTACCGCCCCACGCCGCAACTTTTCATGAGGCGGTTCTCGCTCTCGATCTGCGCCATGAAAGTATTCTCGAGCTATCCCGCGAAGATGGCGGCGCCGAGCGGCGCCGGCTTGTGATCCTGGCCTGGGGGGAGGGCGCGGAACGCTGCATCTTCTGCCGGTTCGACCCGCCCCTGGCCCACCCCCTGCCGGGCGGCCGGCAGGAGCACTCCGAAACCGCGCTGCGGCTTGAGCGCCAAGAGTTGCTGCGTCTGAACGCCCAGTTGCGCATTGAGAACGCCGAGCGCCGCGCCGTGGCCCAGGCCCTGCGCCGGGCGGAATCCCGCTACCGGGACATTTTCGACAACGCCGGTGAGGGAATTTTCCAGTGGACCCCGGACTGGCGGCTGATTTCCGCCAACATGTCCTTTGCCCGTATGCTCGGGTTCGCCACGGTCAACGCCCTGCAACTCAGCACCAGGGACAGGCCCTTCCACTTCTGCTACGACAAGGAAGTGGCCCTGCGCCTGATGGCGGAGTTGGAGAGCAAAAACAGCGTGGCCAACTTCGAGCTCCAGGTGCAACGCAGCGACGGCAGCCCGGTATGGGCGGGCATGAGCGCCCGGCGGGTGACCGGGCCGGGCGGCGTCACCAACTACTACGAAGCCTTTATCGAGAACATCGCCGGACGAAAAAGCGCCGAAGAAAAGCTGATTTACCAGGCCTTTCACGATCCGCTCACCGGACTGGCCAACCGGGCCCTGTTTCTGGACCGCCTGCGCATGGCCCTGCGCCGCGCCCAGCGCAAGCCGGATTTTTCATTCTCCGTCTTGTACCTGGATCTGGATCGTTTCAAAATCGTCAACGACAGCCTGGGGCATTCGGCCGGCGACGAAGTGCTCTGCCGCGCGGCCGAGATCATCGGTTCCTGCGTGCGTGACGTGGATACCGTGGCCCGCTTCGGCGGCGACGAGTTCGCCGTGCTTATCGAGGGCACCGAGCGGTCGTCTCTCGCCGTCCATGTGGCCCGACGCATCCACGCGGCCCTGATCTCGCCGGTTATCGTCCGGGATCAGGAAGTCGGCATCGGCGCCAGCATCGGCGTCGTCCTCAAAGCGGAGGAATACATCCACGCCGAGGACATCCTGCGGGACGCCGACACGGCCATGTACCGGGCCAAAGGCAGGCGCAAGCTCTGTTACTGCATCTTCGGCAAACGGATGCGCGAAGAGACGATGGAAAGCATCTCTCTGGAAGCGGAACTGCGCAACGGCGTCAAAAACAACGCATTCCAGGTGGTCTACCAGCCTATGGTCAACCTGCTGGACGGCTCCGTGCACGGTTTTGAGGCGCTTTTGCGCTGGACTCGTAAAACCGGCGAATCCATGAGCCCGACACGGTTTATTCCCATTGCCGAAGACACCGGCCTGATCAACTCCATCGGCCTGCACACCCTCGAGCTGGTGTGCATTCAAATGGCCGCATGGGAACAGAGCGGCGGCGAGCCGTTCATTCTGCACGTCAACATCTCCGGTAAACAGCTTGTAGCCAAGTCTTTTGCCCGCGACGTGGCCCGGCTGCTGAAAAAAACCGGAGTCAATGCCGACCTGCTGCGCTTTGAAATCACCGAAAGCGTTTTGTTGCACGATACAGGGGCCTGCATGTCCGGGATGCACCAGATCCGCGATCTGGGCGTGCGCTTCTGCCTGGATGATTTCGGCACGGGATTTTCCTCCCTGAGCTACCTGCGCCGGCTCCCCCTGAGCAGCATCAAGATCGACCGCAGTTTCGTGTCGGACATCGAAACCGACCCCCAATCCCTGGCCATCCTGCGCAACCTCATGAGCCTGGGCGACGATCTGGGCCTGGCCGTCGTGGTTGAGGGCATAGAGCGGAAGAGCCAAATGGAATTCCTCACCGCGGCCGGCTGCACCCTGGCCCAGGGGTTTTATTTCCACAAGCCCCTGGTCGCGGAAGAGGCGGGCAGGCTCATCGGGGTGTAGGCAGTGCCGACTCCGTCCGGCCGCGGGCCTCATGAAAACGCCGCCGTGCCATGCCCGGAGCCGGCAGTCTCGGGCCTTGGCATGGCGTATCCTCCTATAGTATGCTGCCTATAAATCCACATAGCGCACCGTCCGCGTGGGCGGCCGAGCCAGGCGCGCCTTTCGGGCCGTCCATCTTCAACCGTTCCCCCGCACGAGCCGGATGAAAGCACTCCTCAAACACCCGATTTTCCGCGCAGGCCGATTTGTCCTGCGTTGGGTTGTCGCCCCCTTGTTCGGGCTGGCGATCTTCCTGCTTGTCGGCCTGTTCATGTTGTGCTGGTTCAAGCAGGACTATGTGGCCCGCATGGCGGAACGGCATCTGCGCGAGCAAAGCGGCCTGCCCTTCACAGTCCGGGGGCCGGTCATGCCCGTCCTGTTCCCCAGGCCGGGCGTCTCTGTGGGCAACCTCCGCCTCGCGGCCGCGGACATGTCGCTGGAGCGCGCCGCGCCCCCCGAGCACCCCCTGCTTTCCCTCACGGCCCTGGAAGTGACCGTCGATCCGTTCGCCCTGCTTTTTGAAGGGCATCTCGCGCACATTGTGCTCGACGAGCCCCTGGTCACCCTGGCTTACGCGGCCGACGGCACGCCTTTGTGGGTTCCCCCACAGGATCCGGAAGCCCCGGCCCCAGGGGCCGCCCCCGCCGCTTTGCCGGCCCTGGACGCGGATCTCTGGCGGCTGACCACGCCGTTGCGCATCACCAAAGGAGGGGTGCGCCTGCTTGATCAGGCCGGGGAGGAAGTGCTGGAGCTGCGCGGTATCCAGGCCAAAATCAACCCCGATGCGGCCATGTACCCAATCCGCCTGCAGACCGAACTGCGTCTGCTCAAAGGCGAGTTGGAGATGAGCTGCACTCTGGCCCTCGGCCCCACCGCGCCGAACGATACGCTCAACATGGCCAGGGGGCGCTTCACCGGCAGTTTGCGCCTCACTCCGCCGGGGTCGCGCACGCTTGAGGCCGACCTTTTCTCCTCTCTGTTCGTGCAAAAAGACGGCGGCGTGGCCCTGCCGGACTTCCGGCTCGACGCCGAGGGCGACGCCCTGCTCCTGCACCTGCTCATGACCCCGGAAGGCCCCAGTTGCTCCGGCACAGCCATGATCCGCACCTTAAGCCTGCCGCGCTGGTTCCATTTCGCCCGTAATCTGCCGCCGGGCCTCCAGGCCGCCCTGGACAAAGTTTCCGGCGTGGCCGACCTGCATGTGGACGCCAAAGGCGCATCCGTCACCAACCTGCGCCTCAAGGCCGGGGATCTGCCCGTGACCGGCCTTGTGGCCACGGAAGATTTCGCAAAACCCGTCATCCTGGTGGACGTGGCCCTGGCCGACGTTGACCTGGACGCAATCTTCCCTTTCCTCGCCCTGCCGGACAGCCTGGTGCCCGCGCCTGTCGAGCCGGTATTCGACCACCCGCCCTTGGTGCCTTACCCCGGACCGGCCGCGGCCGAAGATCTGCCCGATGTCGGCTATGACGTGCGGGTCGCCGTGGCGAACCCCGTCATCCACTCCCTGCCCGCCGGGCCGGTGCTGGTGAAAGTATTCCCGGTCAACGAGCTGGCCCGAATCACCTTTGCCTGCAAGGAACTCATGAAAGGCTCGGTGGACGGCACCCTGGACGTGGCCCACGACAAGGTGCTCATGACCTATGAGATCGAAAACGCCGACCTCGCCCTGCTGCCGGAGAACAAAGATTCTTCCGTGCAGTTCCACGGCCGGGTCTCCGGCTCCACCCGCATGGATATCCCCATCCACGACGGGCATTGGAGCGATGTCTGGAAGTTCAAGGCCGATGCCAAGGCCGAAAGCCTGAAGGTGCTCGTTGCCGGCTCCCGCCCTTGGAACATCCCGGCCCGCAAGGCGGACCTTTCCATGGACGGGGTCATCAACGCCAACCGCAGCAAGGGGATAAGCCTGGAAGGCCTCTGGAAGGTGGACGCGAGAGACGTCGCGCCCTCATGGAACCCCAAGGCGAACGATGCCTTCACCCTTGAGTTGAACGGCAAGCTGGCCTGGCCGCCCTTCACGCCGGTTATGGAGAACGGCCGGCGCGTCGCCCGCAAGGGAGGCCTGGAAAGCATCACCGGCGCGGTCACGTCCAACGGGGTGCTGCATGTGCCCCTCGGCCGGCGGCAGGTGCCCGTCTCCGGCACTCTGACCGGAGCCCTGGACTGGCGGCTCGACGAGGACGTCCTGCGCCTGGACAAGGCCGGCCTGGACGGCCTGGGCAGCTACTTCGGCGCGAACCTGGTCGTGGACATGCGCGGCAAGGACACCCTGGTCACGGCCGACAGTTCATTCAAGCTCAACCCCAGGATTTTCCTGAAGGAATGGAAGCTCCTGCCCGGCGGTGGCGCGCAGGTGCCCGCCAATATCTCCGGCACTTCGAAAATCACCGCCGAGTCCGCCGGCGTGGACTTCGGCAAGCTGGATCTGCAAATCGACGGCGCCCCCGCGTCCGGCCGGATCAAGCTGGCCTATGGGCCGGCCGGGAAAGGACCGTCCGACCAGCTCTGGACCATCCGTCTGGATGCCGACCAGCTCGACCTCGACAACTACTTCCCCCCGGCCAAGCCCGAAGAAGCGGACAAGCCGCGTTCCACGGAACCGTGGGATCTCTCGGCCATGCAGGGCGTCAACCTCGATGCCCAGATCAACCTGAAGCGTACCCGCCTGCGCAAGCTCTCCATGCAGGATATGCTGGTCTCCGCCGCCCTGCAACGCAACCGCTTCACCTTCGCCTTTCAGGCGGGCAAACTGTACGACGGCTCCGGTGTGGTCCTGGCTCAAGGCACCCTGGACCCGGGCAAGGGCCGGATCACCGTGAACACGGCCAACCTGGAGGTCAAGAACGTCTCGCTCGGCAAGGCCCTGGCCGACGTTCTGCAGGATGGTTCCAACTCATACGGCGGCACGGCGTCCTTTTCCGCCTCGGCCTCCGGCTCGATGGGGAACGAACGGGAGATTTACGCGGGCATGTCCGGCACCTGGGGCATGTCCATCAAGGAAGGCATTTACCCCGCCTTTGTGGGCAGCGAGACCGCCGGCCTGCGCAACACCTTTTCCCTGGCTTCGGCCTCCGGCCCCCTGGACAAGGGCGTTATGCGCTGGGAGAACTTCAAACTGACCGGCACCATGGTCGATATGAACGGCGACGGCATGGTGGATATGGGCGGGCGCGTCATGGATTTCACCATCTATGTCACCCTGGCCCGCGTGCCCACGGTGCCGGTGCGCTTCCAGGGGCCTTTCGCCGCGCCGTCCATGAGCCTGCGTGGCGGGCACATGGTGGTGCATACCGCCAAGGCCGCCGGAACGGCGGTGTTCGACCTCTTTATGGGTGTGCTGGAGTTGCCCGGCCGGGCGGCCAAGGGCGTGGGGGATCTGTTTGGTTCGGAAGCGCCGGCCAAATAGGGCAATTTCACCTTGAAATTGTTCAATGCCTGAATACTCCCAAACGAGCCCGCAAGCGGATGGCCGCGCCTGGCGACCCTCCCATTTCTACCGCCGGCCGGCGGGAATCCAGGGCTCCGTGTTCCGCCCACGCCTCAGGAAGCGGTATTCCAGAAGTTTCCCTTCGGATGACAGCCGTACCTGCATGACGAAGTTCGGATCGCTCCGCCCGAAAAAGCGGGCCGGGCTCTCCGGGGAGAACACATAGCGCTCTCCCATAAAATCCACCTGCCGGATGCCGTCCGCCCCGGCCGGGTGTTCCACCTGCACGACCGGCCCGGCGAAGGCGGCAAACCGGGCCACCAGCGGGTTGTGCGCCGCCACCTCCGGCAACAACGCCGCTTTGGTGTAGACCGCATCCGGCTCTTCAGCATCCGGCTTCCACAAGTAGTCGGTGGCGATGCGCACTGTGGCGCCGTCATCCACTATCCTTTTCCAGGCGAACGGCGAGAAAGGCTCGGTGAGAATACGCGCCTCTTCGCCCGGCGCGAGACCGGCCTGCGTTTTCAAACCCACCACCCCTTGCGTTCCCAAAGCGAGCAACGGATACACCACCAGCCAACCCAGACCCAGGCGGGCATAGCGCCGGGCACGCGCCCCGTATTCCGGGCCGCGCATTCCGGCCTCGGGCGGGGAGGTGAGGGCGAGGCAGAGCAAAGCGGCCGCCGGCAGGGTGCAGAGCAGGTCCACGATGAACATGGCCGGCAGGGCCACCCGGTAGTCGCTGAACGGCAGAAAAATTTGGGTGCCGAAGGTGGTCATGCAGTCCAGGTACAGGTGCAGGTACAGTCCGAGCAAAGCCGCGCCGAACATGCTCCCGAGAGAAGGCGCGCCCCGCGACCCCCGGGAACTCATATACAGGTACATGGGCAGCACCAGGGCCAGGGCTAGAACGGGTTGGAGGACCAGGGCGTGGGTGATGCCCCGGTGGATGGTGAACAGGGCTTCGGCCGAGGCCGTGCCGCCGAGAAGCACGTCGATGTCGGGCAGCTCGCCCGCGAGAATGCCGAAGGCCACGATCGCGCCCCGCCGGGGCATATGCCGAAAAGCCAGGGGGGTCAGGGCCCCGGCCACGAGATGCGTGAGGGAATCCATGTTGCTCGCTTATGAAAAGGCCGCACAACGGACTTTTGTTTGCCGGCGGAATAGGGTATTGGTTCTGAAAGGCCGCTGCCGGCCTCAACTCCTAACCCAAAGGTGAGTTCATGCGCAAGGCTTCCGTCGGCATCACTCCCGAGGGCGTTCCGTCTATCGGGCTGTGCGCCCTGGCCGCCCTGGTGTTTGCTTGTTTGAAACTTTGGTTCCCGGCCGTTCTGTTCCTGGTCGCAACCATGTTCTGCCTGAATTTCTTCCGCGATCCGGAGCGGGTCGTGCCCTCGCGCCCCAACATCGCCGTAAGCCCGGCGGACGGCAAGGTGATCAAAATCCACCGCGCCCCGGAGCCCTTCAGCGGCGAAATGCGCCAGTGCGTCTGCATCTTCATGAACGTGTTCAACGTGCATGTGAACAGAAGCCCGGTGACCGGCACCGTGGAGGCCATTCACCACCATCCGGGCCTGTTCCTGAACGCCTCGTTCGATAAAGCCTCGGAAGACAACGAGCGTTGCGCCTATCAGCTGCGCGACGAATCCGGCAACACCTGGAGCATGGTGCAGATCGCGGGCTTTGTCGCCCGGCGCATCGTCTGCCGGGTGGATGAGGGCGACTCCCTGCAACGCGGCGAGCGTTTTGGAATGATCAAGTTCGGTTCGCGGGTGGACGTGTATCTGCCGGAGGGGATGCGCCCGGCCGTCCATGTGGGCGAAGAGGTGCTGGCCGGCCAGACCGTTCTGGCCGACGCGCCGGAAGCGTAATTTCAGACCATCGACCGCGCCGGGCGGGAGGGTATCTTCCCCCCGCCCGCCCCGCCCGACGGGGAAGCGCCCGGCCGGGAGACCTCATGCAAGACCATCCGCTGCCCAAGCACAAAACCGTGTATATCCTGCCCAACCTGTTTACCACGGCCAGCCTGCTCGCGGGCTTTCTCGGCATCATCTGGGCCGCGTCCGGACGCTGGGAAGACTGCGCCCTGGCCGTCTTCGTCAGCGCCCTTCTGGACGGCCTGGACGGCAAGGTGGCTCGATTGACCAACTCTTCCAGCGAGTTCGGCGTGCAGTACGACTCCCTGGCCGACGCCGTGGCCTTTGGGGTCACGCCGTCGTTCATGATCTACCAGATGTCCCTGTCGGCCCACAACAAGCTGGGCTTGGCGGCCTGCTTCCTGTTCACGGCCTGCTCCGTCCTGCGCCTGGCCCGCTTCAACGTCACGGCCGGCTCGGCCCTGAACAAGCGCTTCTTCACCGGCCTGCCCACCCCGGCGGCCGGCTGTACCCTGGCCGGGCTGGTGTTGATCGCCCCCCACCTGCCGGACCTGTTGCAGGACGCTTTCAACGGCATAGCCCTGGTGCTCACGGCCGGCATCGGCCTGCTCATGGTCAGCCGGGTCCGCTACGCCTCCTTCAAGGAATTGGGCTTTTTCAAGGCCCACCCGTTCAGCAGCATGGTCAGCGTGGTTCTGCTCTTTGCCCTGGTTCTTGTGAACTTCCGGGTGTTCGCCTTCCTGATCCTGTTCGCCTACATCATATCCGGGCTGGGCTACACTTACTGGTGGATGCCCAAGCGGGGCGGAACCCCCGGCCGGACGCCGCAACCTCCCCAATCCCCCCAGCAACAGCCGTAGCCATGTTCGCCGCCTCCGCCTCCCTGCCCGCCGGCGAACTCGCCGGCCGTCACAAACGCTGCCGTGCCCTTTTATCCGAAATCTGCCCGGAAGCCGGCGGCCTGCTGGCCTGTTCGCGCCTGAGCATTTACTACCTGGCCGGAACTCCCGCGCCCGGCCTGTTCTGGCTCCCCCTGGAAGGCCCGCCCCTGCTGCTCGTGCGCAAGGGCCTGGATCGCGCCCGCCTGGAAAGTCCGGATATTCCCTCCGCGGCCTTCCGCTCCTATGGCGATTTTCCGAATCTCGCATCCGCCGCCGGCACTCCCCTGCCGCCAACCGTGGCCGTGGAAATGGGAGCCCTGAGCTGGCTCATGGGGGCATCCCTGACCAAGAATCTTGCCGCGACCCGCCTCATCGCCGGGGACCATATCCTTCAGGAGGCCAGGAGCGTCAAATCGGCCCACGAACTGGATCTCATGCGCCGGGCCGGGGCCGCCCACCGCCGGGCGATCTGCGAAATCCTGCCCGAACGCATCCGCCCCGGCATGAGCGAACTGCACATCGCCCACCTGGCCTGGGAGGTGTTCTTTTCCCTGGGGCACTGCGGCCCCATGCGCATGGCCGCCTTTGGGGAAGAAGCCTTTCTCGGCCATGTCTCCGCCGGAGAAAACGGCAACTACCCCAGCTACTACAACGGCCCCCTCGGCCTCATGGGCGGACACCCGTCCACCCCCTTCATGGGCAACGCCGGCGCCGTCTGGCGCCCCGGAACGCCCCTGGCCCTAGACCTCGGCTTCTGCCTTGAGGGAATGAACACCGACAAAACCCAACTCTACTTCGCCGGCAAGCCCGGCGCTCTTCCTCCCGAGGCCGCTCGCGCCCAGACCCTGTGCGAGGAAATCGAGGCCCGCACCGCCGAAGCCCTGCGCCCCGGCGCCATTCCTTCCGAGCTGTACGAACGCGCCCTGAAAACAGCGGCCAAAGCCGGCTTCTCCGACGGTTTCATGGGCCTGGGGGGCAACAAGGTTCCTTTCCTGGGCCATGCCATCGGCCTGAACGTGGACGAGCGCCCCGTCCTGGCCAGGGGCTTCACCTCCCCGATCAAGGCGGGTATGACCATCGCCATAGAACCGAAAATCGGCATTCCCGGCTTCGGCATGGTCGGCACCGAAAATACCTGGGAAGTCACCCCCGAAGCCTCCCGCTGCCTCACCGGCCCAGACCCGTTAATCTATCTGGAATAGTCACTCTCCCTCCACCGAGCCGGGCATATTTCCCCACAATCCACCTGAACCTGAAAACGCTGTGTTTATGGCGCGGGAGCGTCAGCCGGCGAAAGAAAAAGCGCCTCATCGCCCTCGGCCGCTCACGCCAAGACGGGAAGCCGGGCCCAGTGCCGCCCGGCCCACCAAAGCAGAACGGCTTTGCGCCACAAGACGCTGTTGAGGGGCAACCTATGCGGCCCCGCTTGCCCCCGGAGGGTGCAGCGAAGCTTCAGGGCACAACAATCTTCGCCCACTACGACCGGCGGTTCCACAACCTCCCCTCCCCCCAACCAATCCCCCATAACACAAATTTTTCATTCGTAACACGTTGACCTCGCCTTCCCCCCGATCTATCCTCCGTGCCGGAGGCTCTCCTCTATGCATATCTCCGAAGGCGTCCTTTCGATCCCCGTGCTGAGCGCGGGCGCGCTCCTCGCCGCCGCCGGTCTGGCGGCCGGCCTGCGGAGCATCCGAGCCGAAGACATGCCCAAGACGGCGCTCTTCGCCTCGGTCTTCTTCGTCGCCTCACTGATCCACATCCCTCTTCCGCCGGCCAGCGTCCACTTAATCCTGAACGGCCTCATGGGTCTGGTCCTCGGTTGGGCCGCCTTCCCGGCCATTTTCGCGGCCCTGCTGTTGCAGGCGTTTTTCTTCCACTTCGGGGGAATAACGGTGCTTGGAGTGAACACCTGCATCATGGCCCTGCCGCCGGTGCTCTGCCGTTACGCCTTCCTGCCGCTGCTCCGCCTGCCCTCCCCTTGGGCGCGCCGAACGGGGGCCTTTCTCTGCGGCGCGGCCGCCGTGCTCCTCTCCGGGCTGTTTGCGGCCGCATCCCTCTCCCTCTCCGGCAACGGATACGAGGGCGCCAACTTTCAGGCGGCCGCCCTGGCCCTGCTCACGGCCCATTTGCCCGTGGCTCTGATCGAAGGCCTGATCACCCTGTTCATTGTCGGCTTTGTGGAACGCGTCCGCCCGGAATTCCTGAACATCACACCGCCGCAGGCCGCCCACCCCTGACCGAAATGGATGAAGCCGAACGCGAAATACCCGGAGGCGCGGCCGCCCCGCCCCTGCTGCCCGCCAGGCACCGGATTCTCTTGGCCCTGGCCCTGGCCGTGGCCACGGCCGCCGCGCGCAGCTTCGCCGCCGCCCTCCCGGCCCTCGGGTTGGGGCTGCTCCTGCTCGTTCTGGAGCGCCCGCCGCTGCGCCCCCTGCTTCGGACCCTGCTGCGCCTGAACACCTTTTTCCTGCTTCTGTTCTGCACCCTGCCCCTGGGCTTCGGCCCGCCGGGCGGGCCGGCCATCGTCCTCGGCCCTGTGCATTTCACTCTCCAGGGGGCTACGATCGCCCTGCTCATGCTGATCAAGGCCAACGCCGCGGCCCTGTTTTTCCTGACCCTGCCGGGGCGGCGCGGCGCGGCGGAAAACTGCCGGGCTCTGCGCGGCCTGGGCGTTCCCGACAAACTCGTGACCCTGCTCCTGCTTATGGAAAGCCACATCGGCCTGTTCCTGCGGGAGCTGGAATCGTTGCGCCGCGCGGCCAAGCTGCGCGGTTTCAGACCGCGCCCGTCGCTCCACGGCCTACGCGCCACGGCCAACCTCGCGGCCATGCTGTTCATCCGGGCCTACGACAAAAGCAAACGTATGGATGAAGCCATGCGCCTGCGCGGCTTCACCGGCCGCTTCACCTTGTATGCGGAAAATACCCCGGCCGAACCGGCCGCCCTGCTCCTGACCGGGGCCGGCCTGGCCGCCGCCCTTGCCATCCTCGCCCTCGGCCTGTACTTTGGGCGGGCATGAGTACCCTGCTGGAAATCCGCGACCTGCGCTTCTCCCACGGTTCCGGCATGTCCGAGCCGTTGCTGGGCGTCGACCTGCGCCTGGAGTCCGGCGACCGCGTCGGCCTGCGCGGCGACATCGGCTCCGGCAAAAGCACCCTGCTGCACCTGATTACCGGCCTGCTCAGGCCGTCGTCCGGAAGCATTCTCTTTGCAGGCCGCGCCCTGGAGACGGAAAAAGATTTCGCCGCGACCCGGCCGCGCATGGGCTACCTGCTGCAACGCACGGAAGATCAGCTTTTCTGCCCCACGGTGCTGGAAGACGTCGCTTTCGGGCCGCTCAACCAGGGCCTGTCACCCAAAGCGGCCGGGAAGCGCGCCCTGGAAACCCTTCGCGCCCTCGGCATCGAGCGCCTGGCCGGACGCACCGGCTGTACCCTCTCGGGCGGGGAGCAGAAACTGGCCGCTTTGGCCTCGATTTTGTCCATGCGGCCGAGCCTGCTGCTTCTGGACGAGCCGACCAACGACCTGGACCCCGCCGGCGCCCGCCTGTTGCGGGAGACCCTCCTCGGGCTGAGTCTGCCGTTTGTCGTTGTTTCCCACGACGCCGTCTTTCTCCGGCAGGTCTGCACGCGCGTGCTGCGGCTCTCCGGCGGCGTTCTCCACTCTGAAGAGGATCAGCCATGATCACCCCCTACGCCTTTACCGGCGGATTGCCGCATCCTGTGGACGACATCGGCGCGGCCGAATGGCTCGATGTGGTGTCACCGACAGAGGAGGAAATCACCTTGCTCGAGCGGCGTTTCGGGGTTCCGGCCGACTTCGCCCGTGCCCCTCTCGACGTGCACGAGCGGCCGCGCATCGAGGCCGAGGACGGCGCCCTGTTGGTCCTGCTGCGCGCTCCCCACAGTGATACCGGCAAACGGGCCCTGATCTTCGTCACCCGCCCCCTGGCCGTGATCCTGACCCCGAAGGCGCTGATCACCTGCTCCGATCGCGAGGGCTTTGTCGGCCAACATTTCGGCCGTAAGCTCCGCCCGGCGGGCGGCATCCCCACGGCCGCCGCCCTGACCCTGATGCTGCGGATCGGCGCGGACTTCATCCTGCGCCTGGAGCACCTGGACCAGCGCATTGAAGAGATGGAGCGGAACCTGCGCAATTCCATGCGAAATGAGGAATTATTCGGGCTGTTGCGCCTGGAAAAGACGCTGATCTATTTCATCATGGCCCTGAAAGGAAACCTCGCCGTGCTGGAACGCCTGGGCCGCGCCCCAAGCCCGCTCCCCTATCCCGAGGATGCCGCCCTGTGGGAGGACGCCCTGATCGAAACCCGCCAGGCCGCGGATATGGCCGAAATTTACCGGCAAACCCTGGCCGGCCTGGGCGACGCCATGGGGGCCGTGGTTTCCAACAACCTGAACGTGGCCATGAAATTCCTGACCGGCATGACCATTGTTCTGATGATCCCCGCCATTCTGACTGGTATGTACGGCATGAACGTGCCCCTGCCTTTTTCGGAAGCCCCCCTGGCCTTTGCCGGGATCGCCGGGCTGTGCGCGGTGCTGTGCGCCGCGACCGTGCTGTATTTTCGCCGTAAAAACTGGTTATAATCCGCCGACTCCATGAGAGGGCGGCCGTACCCGCCTGAACGGCACGACGACGCGCAAACACACAGCCGGCGGCGGTTTTCCACCACACCGCGCTCATGGCCGCGCAACCGTTCCCGGTCTCCGGAAGATTGAAGGAGGAGCTATCCTTTGGGGGCGGCCGAATCGGCGACATCCGACGACGGCGGCAGGGCTTTGGCTTCAAACACGTCGCCGGCCTCCAGAGTCTTCGGCAGCCCGCCGTCCGGAGTTCCCGGGCCGGGCAGGACCGTGGAGCCTTTGTCCACAATGATCACCCCGGTACGCTCGAGCACTTCGCGGCGAAAATCGTATTCCTCGCGCAGCCTGCGGGTGCGGTAGGCCAGCCAGACCCCGGCTCCGACGACGGCCAGAATCACCACCGCCACGCCCACGACAAGATGCGGAATATACGGCACGAGCACCGACCCGAAACGGGCCAGGGCATTCAGGACTTCATCCAGGGTGAGCAGGGCCGCGCCCAGAATCACGATACCGAGCAGCACCGCCATTGTGGGCGCCCCTTTCACGATGCGGTAGAAACGTTGCAGGCGTTCCGGCAGATGCTGCTGCCACTCGGCGTCGTCCGGCGCGGCCCTGAACAGGCCCACGTCGGCGAAATGCACGGCCAGCAACAACAGCGCGGGCGCGAGCACGACCCCCACTCCCCAGGCGAGCCAGGGAAACGCGGGCTTGCCGTCGCCGCCCATGAACCCGAACAGCAGGGCGGCCACAGTGAGCAGCAACTCCACGGCGCAAATGGAAACGGCCAGGTAGAGCCACAACTCACGGCGCTGTTTTTCGCTCAAGGCACCGGGTTTCTCGTCGGGATTACGGGGGGCGTCGCCCATTTCCAAACCTTTCAAGCGGCGCGGGGGCGACGCCGTCGCCCCCGCCCGGTTTCCCCGCCTCGGCGGGGGTGCAATATATCAAACCATTCTTACTTACAGCAGCCGGGCACTTTCTATGACGGCGCTCTTCAGAAGGCCGGAACGATGCCCTTGGGCTCAAGTTCCTTGACGATATACTCTTTTACTTCCGGAGAGTTCACCGCCTTGATCAGGGCCTTGGCCATGGGGGAATCCTTGTCCGCGCCGCGCACGACCAGCACGTTGGCGTAGGGGGAGTCCTTGCCTTCCATGATGATCGCGTCCTTGGAGGGAATCAGCCCGGCCTCGGAGGCGAAGTTCGTGTTGATCACAGAGGCCGCCACGTCCTGCAGGGTGCGCGGCAGTTGGGCCGCCTCAAGCTCCATGATCTTCAGCTTTCTGGGGTTTTCCACCACGTCGCGGGCCGTGACCAGTTCACCCGGCTTCAGCCTGATCAGGCCGTGGGCTTCAAGCAGGCGCAGGGCGCGGGCACCGTTGGTCGGGTCGTTGGGCACGGCCACGGTGTCGCCCTCCTTCAATTCGTCCAGCTTGGTAATCTTCTTGGAATACAGGCCCAGCGGCTCGATGTGGATTTTGGCGATCCAGGCCAGGTTCAGGCCCTTTTCCTTGTTCATGTTCTCAAGATAGGGAATATGCTGGAAGAAGTTGGCGTCCAGGTGCTTTTCCTCCAAGGCCATGTTGGGCTGCACGTAGTCGGAGAATTCCTTGATTTCCAGGACATAGCCCTCTTTTTCCAGCAACGGCTTGGCCACCATCATGATATCTTTGTGCGGGAAGGGCGTGACGCCGACCACGATTTTCTGGGCGGCAAAAGCCGGAGAGGCGAGCAGCGACAGCAGGCACAGGGCGGGCAGAAGCTTTTTCATGGAATTTCCTCGTAACGGGTTGGGGTGAGAAAAAACGTCACCGCTATGCTACACCAGAAGACCGCGCGGGGGAAGGGGCGGACCATCTTTCCGGCGGCGCCCGTGCCGGGCGTTGACCCACCCGGCGCCATCGGCTACAGAGAACACGACGGAACCCGCGCACCTCGCGCCCGCCGCGACGAACACTCCATGGAGCCCCCGATGAGCCAGCACTCGAACGATGAACGGAACAACGAACCGGAATCCCCCAAGGGGCACGAGCCCATCACCCCGGAGATCATGGCCGAGGCGACGCGCAGAGCGGAAGAACAGCGCCTGACCGGTGTCGGCGGCTGGCTGATCACCTACATCGCCTATCAGGTGCTCAACGTTCTCTCATTCATCACAAGCTTCGGGGGGGACGACGGCATGGATGACTTCGCCCGGTACGACCCCCTGGCCGCGGCCGAGTTGGAGCGCTTCACCGGCATATCGACCATGCTCGGTGTTGTGTCGGTTCTGGGCATTATCTTTTCTCTTTTTCTCATCAGCGGACGTAAGAAACTCGCCATTCGGTTCAGCATCGGCCTGCTGGTCGCGCAGACCGCCTTTGCCGCCATCGCCGTATTCCTGATGTTCAGTGCCATGGGCGCGCACCTGAACGACACGGAAACCTCCATCATCAAGTTTGCCGTCGCCCTCCAGATGTTGCTCAACGTTCTGTGGATCGCCTATTTCATGAAGTCGCGGCGGGTGGCCCTGACCTTCACCCAGTGAGCTCGGGCAGCAGATCCGGCCACAGGGCGAACACTTCCCCCAATAAATAGAGAGAGCCGCAGATCAGCACCGGATTCCGGGCCTCCGGGTCGGTGAAGGCTTCCGGTAGTCGTTCGGCCGTGATTTCGGCCGCGCGGCGCAAGGCCTCGCGAACCGAGGGCGCGGCCTCCGCGTTCAGGCCGATCATGCCGGCCAATTCCTCGGCCGGCATGGCCCGCTCGTTGTCCGCGAGACGTGGCACGATAATCGGCCCGCCCACGGCCGCCACCCGCACATGGGCGATCATCCGTTCCACATCCTTGTCGGCCATGCAGGCGAACACCGTGGCCGCCGGGGCGACACCCCGCAAGGCCAGGGCTCGGCCCAGGGCGGACAGCCCATGCGGGTTGTGCGCGCCGTCCAGAATCAGGGCCGGGCGGCCCGCAGCGCAGGGCATGAACAGGCTCGGCCCGGCGGTTTCGGCCGGCAATGGGGTGACCCGTTGCAAGCGACCGGGAACACGAATCTCTCGCAGGGCGCGGCCTTCCGCTTCAGGGTTCGGCAAGCTTCCGACGAGCTTCTTATGGATGTCGCCCCTCCCCGCAAGCTCCCGCCAAGCCGCCAGGGCCAGGCGGGCGTTGTCCGCCTGATGCGGCCCGGCCAAGCCGAGTTCCTCCGGCGCGAAGTCGGCCGGCCAAGGCTCCTCTGCCGTAAAGCGCAGAGGCGCGTTCAGGCGTTGCGCCACTTCAGCGATTTCTCGCGCGACCTCAGAGAGCTGCGGCGCGGAAAGAACCGGAACGCCCGGGCGTATGGCCCCGGCCTTGTCCCGGGCGATAAGGGCCGGGGTCGGGCCAAGGAGGTGGGTGTGGTCCATGTCCACGGGCGTGAACAGGGTCAAGTCGGCATCTAGGGCCGTGACCGCGTCCCAGGTGCCGCCCAGGCCGGATTCCAGTACGGCGAGATCCACGCCGGCATCGGCAAAAACCCGCACGCCCAAGACCGTGAGCAACTCAAAATAGGTGAGTTCCGCCCCGCCCGCCGCCATGATCGGCTCCAAAGCCCGCAGCAGAAGGCTTTCCGAAGCCTGGACTCCGCTCACGCGGATCCGCTCGCGCACCGAAACAAGATGCGGCGAGGCGTACAGCCCGACGGTGAGCCCGTGGGTCCGAGCCAGAGCCGCCAGCATGGCCGAGGTGGAGCCCTTGCCGTTGGTGCCCACCACCTGAACGACAACGAACGGCGGCCGGGAGAGATTCAGGCGTTCCAGTATTCCGGCGACGCGCTCCAGGCCCGGGTTGATCCGGAACATGCCGCGCGCGTCGAGGTGCCGCTGAAAGGCCTGGAAGTCGGGGAAACAGGGCGAATCGGAGGAAAGTGCGTTGGCGTCCATACGGCTTTGTACTCCGCCCACTTCTGAAACGCCAGCGGCCGGCACCGCTTCAGGACGCGAAAATCTTCTTGACCAGCCCGGCCCGGGGCGGGTATCCCTATGCCCACGCGCCAGTAGCTCAGATGGATAGAGCCCGTGCCTTCTAAGCACGTTGTCGGGAGTTCGATCCTTCCCTGGCGCGCCAAAGATTCGAGGACTTGGAGTCACATCCAAGTCCTTTTTTCATCCCCCCAAGCGCCGTCAAAAGGACACGTTGGAGGGCTCCTGCGATAATCGCACGAAATCAATTCTGATATAAAAAATTGCCTGAAACGAGATGGCGGTGCCCCGCCACCCCATTGGCAAGCTGCTTATTTTCTTTAATCCGGCAGCCGGTTAATTTTAAATCAAATGATACTATCTTTATAAAATGTTTGGCTACATTAATATCGGTGATAATTTCATGAATGGATGAAATAAAAGTCGAAATCAGCATTGTCAAATAGTTAAATAACTTGATTATAAGTGGATAAAACGTAATTTTTTGGTTGCGAAAATCCAATATTATGGAGAGCGAGAAAACTTTTACACTTAATATGAGCTAAAATATAATTTAGCGAACCAGTCGCCACAGAATATTTATTTAGTAAAAATTCCTGATAGCTCTGCCACTACATGATACAAAAAATTTATTGCTGTTTCTAATGCATTTGATTATTCTATCTCGGATATATCATCGAATCATTACATAACAAGCTTGGACAGAACGGATCTGTTATTCCGAATCAACAATGTGGTTTACCGACAAATACTAATACAAATTTATTGAATTAGTAGTAATTGGTTTCCCAATTCCGTTCATTGTTTTCTGGAAAACCCCCAGTCGGCGGGCTTGAGACGGTTAATGATCTCCGACAATAAATTATTTTATACCGCAATACCTATGGCAACTCATTTTAAGTAATTTTCTAAAATTATCAAGCCAAAATTTATTTGCATATTAAAGATTGTAATATTCCAAGCAATTCAAGTTCGGAAATATATCTATTCGTGGCACAATCAAGCGTAAGCAAACCTATTCAGACGTACTATCGCTAAAAAATACAAATGCTGACAAGTCAAAAATACAAAGAGTCATCTTTAAATGTCCTCATATATCTATTCATCGCCTACGAGGTAAACCGACAAGAGAAAAGGAGGGATTGTTTGCAAGGTTGTTATTTATGTCATATATAATATTATAAATATACAATTATATTTTTATATGTTTGCCACATCATGTATAGATTATGAATCCAAGAAAAGTAAAATTTACTCGCCCTGAAGAAATGAGTCTGACCAAATCACAGGAATATATCCTATATGATAACGACAATACAATGCATCCCTACTTACCCTGCAATAGTCTTGTGCCGACGCCGTTCTTTTATGTACCTCCTTTCGTGCGCACTGATTCTACCTTTGACCATCCTTTCGACTTTGGCCGATTCCGCCGCCGCAAAAAAGAATTATGACGACGCGTCTCATGTTTTTGAACGCCTGAACAGCCCGGAACGGACAAGAGCCATTGAAGAAGCTGCGCAACGAGAGCTAGCGGCCGAAGAAGCTCGTGCGGAACAAAAAAAACAGCCCGACAGCGCTGATGCCGTATCTTCTACCGGAGAAACAGCAACGGCGGCTCCCCCCGCGGCAACACGTACAAATGCTGCCCCTGAGACAAATAACGAACCCGTAACGCCGACTCCCCCTGTCGTCACTGCCGCGGCCTCCGATATGGAGATATTGAAGGAACTTTCTGTAGTCATTGAACAATGGCGTAAAACGTGGGAGGAAGGCGACCTGGAAGGATACCTTGCCGCATATGCCCCTTCCGCTATGCAGCCCCCCCGCAAAGGACTTGAAGCCATCAAACGGTACAAGCAGAAACTCTGGCTCCGTAACGCGCCTGCGGAAGTGTCCCTTAGCGACATCGAGATCTCCCGTCGAGGAGAAACCGTCAAAGCCGTCATGCATCAAACGTATAAAGATGCGCTGGGAGGGGGCGACAAGGGCGTCAAAATTCTTGTTTTCAAAAAAATCGGAGAGACCTGGCGCATCGTCGAAGAAACATGGAAACCGGCTCCGTAACAGCCACAATGAAACATTCCCGAACTACTCCTTAGAATATACAAAAACGCCTCGATTCGTCTCCTCGCCATACCCTTCCCGTCCGAAGTGATCTTCTTCAAAAGAGTTGGGATTGGGTTGTTGGAAAAAAACAGAATGTCCCCCTTCATGACCCGCCCCGAGCCATGAAGGGGGAGTCCTTTTTCCTGAAAAGGCGGCAAAATTACATGCGACATGACCTTCATCACACCCCGGAAGCTTGCGGCTCAGGGATAGAAAAAGTTTCTTCAACAGTTCAAAAGACTTTGATATATAAGAGTACCGGGCCGATAACACCAGCCTGAAGGCTCTGTTCGGAGACATCGATCTTCCAAGCGAACGGCCGTGGGTTCGATTCCCGCCCTCGCGCCAAATGGAAATATGCGGCCGGCGGCGCTTCACCGGCCGTTTTTTCCCAGCCGGCTCAGAATTCGGAGGCTGTATGCACTTTGCCGACGTCACCACCGACGACCTGGAAACCCTCGCCGATCTCATCAAGTCCTTTTACGACGAAGATCCCGTTCTGCCCGACTTCGATCGGGAAGAAGCCGAACGCAGGGCCGCGAAACTTATCGCGCTCTCGCCCGATCCGGTGTGCCCCATGTTCGTGTGCGATGCGGAGCGCATCGTCGGCTACGCGGTGATCGTGTTTTACTACTCCAACGAGTACAATGGGTATCTGGCCATGCTCGACGAGTTCTTCATTACATCCGGCTCGCGCGGGCGCGGCATCGGCGGTGAAGCGCTGGAGCGACTCAAGCTCTGGGCCATGGATCGCGGCTGCCGGGGCCTGACCCTGGAAGTCCTCGACGGCAACGACAAAGCCCGGCAGTTGTATGAACGCCACGGCTTTGCCGCGCCCGAACGGCGGACCCTGGCCTGGTTCCCGCGCTGAGCCGCCCGCCTCGCCCTATCCCTCCGCGCAGAGAGCCTGACGGTGAGCTTCGGCCGATTCTTCAGAAAAGCACACCAAGCGCACCTCTTCGACTTCCGGGTGCTCCTCCAGAAATTTTCGCACCGTGCGGACAGCGACAAGGGCCGCCTCGGCTTTGGGGTACCCGTAGACTCCTGTGGATATCGCCGGGAAGGCCACGCTTCGGGCCCCCACGCGCACGGCCTCGGCCAGCGAGTTGCGGTAGGATGCGGCCAGCAGTTCCGGCTCGCCGTGCGCCCCGTCGCGCCAGACCGGCCCGACGGTATGGATGATGAAACGTGCGGGCAGTTTAAAACCCGGCGTGGTCTTGGCCTGTCCTGTGGGGCAGCCGCCGAGCAGGCGGCAAGCCTGAACCAACTCCGGCCCGGCGGCCCGGTGGATCGCCCCGTCCACTCCGCCGCCGCCGAGCAGGCTGCTGTTGGCCGCGTTGACCACGGCGTCCACCCGCTCTTTGGTGATGTCCGCCACAATGATGCACATGCGTTCCATCAGCGTCCTCCTTCTCCGCGAACATAACTCGAACCGGGTGGAAAACAAAGGCCGCCGAAGGAGCGCCAAGCCCCTCCCGGCGCCCCGGAATGGAGTCTCAGGCTACACTCTGCGCCAAAATCAACGCGGCGAGTGCCAAGTAAACAACCATCCCGAGAAGAATCACTTTGCTCCACATGACGCTGCCCGCCTTTTCTCATGGTTTTCAATTTTTCCAGTCTTGGCGAAGTCGGAAGAGAAAGCGTTCGGTTGCATCATCCGATTTTTTCATGGTTTTTCCTTACAGCTTCCTTTGATTCATTATTTCTTGCCTCCCGGTCACTGGACGCGCACCGCTTTTTCAGGTATTTGAACTCTCTTCGTTATGACGGCAAAGAAAGACGCACGGCCTTCCGGCCCCGAAACGCCCCGCGAGACGCGGCATTCCCTGCCTCAGCAGCACGGGGTTCTGGTGGTTTACAAGCCCAAGGGGCCGACCTCCACCGCCTGTATCGCCCGGATCAAGCGCATCCTGGGCCAAAAGAAAATCGGGCACGCGGGCACGCTCGACCCCATGGCCCAAGGCGTTTTGCCCGTGCTTCTGGGTGAAGGCACCAAGCTTTCCAACTATTTGCTGGAAGACGGAGAAAAAATTTATTCCGGGGTTATCAGGCTCGGCAGAATTACCGACACCTGGGATGCCGAAGGCGAAACGCTCGAGGAGCGCGACGCCTCGCATATCAACCCGGCGGCCGTGGCCGAGGCCATGAGCGAACTCGTGGGCACCTACGAACAGGAAGTGCCTGCGTATTCCGCCGCCAAACACCTGGGCAAGCCATTGTACGCGTTGGCGCGCAAAGGCCTGGAAACCCCGGTGAAGAAGAAATTTGTCACGATTTCACGCGGCCTGGCCGAATTGGTCGGCCCGGCGCGTGTTTTCTTCCGGGTGACATGCTCGTCCGGCACCTATATACGGTCCCTGGCCCACAGCTTGGGGAGCCGCTTAGGGTGCGGAGCTTGTCTTGAAGAACTGACCCGGGAGCACAGCCGCCCATTCGGCCTGGAACACGCCCACGAGCTTGAGGCTGTTTTGACCGAGCCGGAGCGGTTTGCCGAGAAGGTAATGGGTATTGCCGACGCCCTGCCCCACTGGCCCAGGTTGCGGGTAACCGCCGCCGCGGCCGCCGGGGTGCGCAACGGCACTCCCGTTCCTTTCAACCCGGAAGCCGGGCCGCTTTTTTCGGAAGGCGAACGAGCCCTGCTTCTGGAGGAAGACGGCAAACCCCTGGCCCTGGCCCAAAGCGCCCTCTCGCCTCAGGGGCCGGCCTGGACCGTTTTGCGGGGACTGTGGCACACGGAGCCATGAGACTCCAAACCCATCGGAGGATGCAGCTGTGGTAATGACGGCGCAAGACAAAAAGACGGTTATCGATGAGTATGCCAAACACGAAGGTGACACCGGCTCCCCGGAAGTGCAGATCGCCCTTCTGACGACCCGGATCAACCAACTGACCGGCCACTTCAAAGACCACAAGAAAGACTTCCACTCCCGTCAGGGTCTGCTGAAGCTTGTGGGCCGTCGCCGCAACCTGTTGAACTACCTGCGTAAAACCGACGTGCAGCGCTACCGCGCCATCATCGAGCGCCTCGGCCTTCGCAAGTAGGAAAGGGTGTCTTTTTCCTTTTGGCCGCGTTGGCGTAGATTTTTGCTCCGGGGGCAGGGCGAAGAGCCCAGCCCCCATCGCGAAAACCTACGCCGCCTTGCCAAAAGAAAAAATACGCCCTTTCCCGGCGTTGATACGTCGCTTCGTTAAGAGAGAGTCACTTCCTTAAACGCCGCAGGGCGCATTCCCTCACAGGACGTGAGGGAGCCGCGCAGCGGAGCGGCGGGGGCCAACCACCAACCAACGCCGGCCGAAGCGCCGGGGGTCGCACCCCCCGGCGGCCACAAAACGGCACAACCACCCGACGCGACAGCGAGTGCCCGCCAGGAAGGCGGGCCGAGCGTCATCTCAACCAAGCAAGGGGGGTCCGGGCAAAAGAGGCGCATTGTGCTTCGTTTCCCCGGAATCCCCTTCAAACACAAGGAGATTCATTATGGGAGTTTTCCCCTGCACCCGCCTTACCGCCACCGTCGGCGGCAAGGAAATCATTCTGGAAACCGGCCGCATGGCCAACCAGGCCGACGGTTCCATCTGGATCCAGTGCGGCGGCACCGTGGCCCTGGTCACGGCCTGCACCCAGCCCATCGAGCGGGATCTGGGCTTTTTCCCGCTGACGGTCGAGTATTCCGAAAAAATGTACGCCGCCGGCCGTATTCCCGGCAGCTTCTTCCGGCGTGAGATCGGCCGGCCCTCCGAGCGTGAGACCCTGGTCTCCCGCCTGATCGACCGACCCATGCGCCCGCTGTTCCCCAAAGGCTTCCGCGATGAAGTCCAGATTCTGGCCTCGGTCATTTCCTCCGACCAGGAAAACGACTCGGACGTCCTGGCCGTGACCGGCGCTTCCGCCGCCCTGTGCCTGTCGTCCATCCCCTTCCTCGGCCCGGTGGCCGGAGCGCGCATCGGCCGCATCGACGGCGCGTTCGTGCTCAACCCCACAGTGGCCGAACTGAAGAACAGCGACCTGAACTTCGTTATCGCCGCCTCCCGCGAGGCTGTGGTCATGGTGGAAGGCGAAGCCCGCTTCGTGCCCGAAGCCGTGGTCGCCGACGCTCTGGCCTGGGCGCATAAGGAAATCCAGCCGCTCATCGACATCCAGGAAAAACTGGCGGGCATGGTCGGCAAAACCAAACTGCCCTTGAAGGAACTGCCCGACACCGCGCCCCTGGCCGACTTCCTGACGAAGGCCGTGGGCAAGGAACTCGCCGAGGCCCTGCGCGTGCCGGAAAAGATGCTCCGCAAAGACGCCAAGAAAGCCGTCAAGGCCAAGGCCGTGGAAGCCGTGACCGCCGAAGGCTCGCCCTTCGCCGAGGATCCCGCCGCCCTGGGCATGGTCGGCGACGTGCTGGGCGGCATGGAAAAGACCATTGTGCGCCGGCGTATCAAAGAAGAAGGTCTGCGCATCGACGGCCGCAACACCACAACGGTGCGCCCGATCACCATTGAGCCCGGCATGTTGCCGCGCGCCCACGGCTCGACCCTGTTCGCCCGGGGCGAGACCAAGTCTCTGGTGGTGACCACGCTCGGCAGTTCCACGGACGAGCAGCGCATGGACTCCCTGCTCGGCGACGTGACCAAGAAATTCATGCTGCATTACAACTTCGCCCCGTTCTCGGTGGGCGAGGTCAAGATGGTCCGGGTGTCCCGGCGCGAAGTCGGCCACGGCGCCCTGGCCGAGAAAGCCCTGCGCCCGGTCCTGCCGAGCGGCGATTCCTTCCCCTTCACCATCCGGGTGGTTTCCGAAACGCTGGAATCCAACGGCTCCTCAAGCATGGCCGCGGTCTGCGGCGGCTGCCTCTCCCTGATGGACGCGGGTGTGCCGATTTCCGCCCCGGTGGCCGGCATCGCTATGGGCCTGATTAAGGAAGGCGACGACTTCATCGTGCTCACGGACATCCTCGGCGACGAGGACGCCCTGGGCGACATGGACTTTAAAATTGCCGGCACGGCCGAGGGCCTGACCGCCGTCCAGATGGACATCAAGGTGGCGGGCATTTCCACGGAAATCATGTCCCGCGCTCTGGCCCAGGCCAGGGAAGCCCGGCTGCACATTCTCGGCGAAATGGCCAAGGCCCTGCCCGCGCCGCGCGCCGAGCTTTCGCAGTACGCCCCGCAGCACACCGAAGTTGAAGTGAACCCGGACGTGATCCGCCTGATCATCGGCCCCGGCGGCAAGAACATCAAAGCCATCACGGCCGAAACCGGCGCTTCCGTCGATATCGACGATTCCGGCAAGGTGGCCATCTTTGCCCCCACCCTGGAAGCCATGGAGAAAGCCAAGGCAATGGTGCTGGCCTATGATCAGCACGCCGAACTGGGCAAGAACTACGAAGACGCCAAGGTAGTCAAAGTGCTGGAAATCGGCTGCATCGTCGAACTGGCCCAGAACTTGGAAGCCCTGGTCCACGTCTCGCAGCTCGACACCAGCCGGGTTGAGAACGTGGCCGACTTCTGCAAGCTCGGCGACAAGATGACCGTCAAAGTCATCGAGATCAACGGCGACCGTGTGCGGGCTTCGCGCAAGGTAGTGCTCCAGGAAGCCGAAGGCATTACCTGGAATCCCGAAGACACCGCCCGCCCGCCCCGCCGGGATCGCGGAGATCGCGGCGGCGACCGGGGCGGCGATCGCGGGCGCGGCAGACGAGATCGCGGCTAAACGCCTCCACGCCACAACCCACAGTCGGGATACCGGACAGCCGGTATCCCGACTGTTTTTTTACCCCGGACGCGCATCGAGCAAAAAAAGTCGAGCTTATCCCGCCGGAAACCGGCAGGCTGCCCCCATGAACACGCCGTCCTATCAGGAACGCATCACCCGGGTCTTGCGCCACATCGAAAGCAGGCAGGACGATCCCCCCGGCCTGGAAGAACTGGCCCGAATCGCCTGTTTTTCTCCGTTCCACTTCCACCGCATCTTCAAGGCGATGACGGGTGAAAGCGTCGCCGCCTACGTCAGGCGCCTGCGGCTGGAACAGGCCGCCCAACGGCTCTCGTACACGCGGTTGTCGGTGACGGAGATCGCCCTGGACGCCGGGTACGACAGCCTGGACGCCTTTGCCCGGGCCTTCCGGGCCTGCTTCGGGGCGGCGCCCTCCCCGTACCGGAAGGCCGGCGGTTCCGTGTCCCAGGCTCGCTTACGCAGCAGCGGCGAAGTCTTTTACCATCGCAAACCGGAGGTTGAACCCGTGAACGTTGAAATCAGACAATTCCCCCCCATCACCGTGGCGGCCA
Source organism: Desulfovibrio sp. (assembly GCA_031548905.1). Lineage (GTDB taxonomy): Bacteria > Desulfobacterota > Desulfovibrionia > Desulfovibrionales > Desulfovibrionaceae > Frigididesulfovibrio. Next base: position 106,706 of record JAVBQP010000011.1, read on the forward strand.
TGCGCCACACCGGCCCTTATATGGAGTGCGGCTCATCCTGGGAGCGCTTTTGCAGCGCCCTGGCCGCCCACGGCATCGACCCGGCCCGACTCGCCGGGGCTTACAGCGTCTGCCATGACGACCCGGATGTGACCCCGCCGCACAAGTGCCGCATGGAACTGTGCGTCGGCCTGCCGGACGGCCTGAGCGCCGAATCGCCGGAAGTGCGGAAACTGACCGGTGAAACCGAAGTGTACATCCGCTCGCTCGGCGGCGAAGGCGAGTATGCCGTCGCGCGCATCAAGGGGCCCTATGAGTTGTTGCACCCGGCCTACCGTTCCCTTTACGGCGAGTGGCTGCCGCGCAGCGGGCGCGAGCCGGGCGCCGGGCCGGGCTTCGAGGCCTACCTGAATTGCCCCGACTCGGTCGCGCCGGAAGACCTCCTGACGGAAATCCACATTCCGCTGCAACCCGCCTGAGCATCGTTTACCCTCCCTTCCCCGGCTTGCTCCCCGTTCGCCGCCGCCGCGCTCCCCCCGGCGGCGGCGGACGGGGGGTCTTGAACTCGCGCCCGATTTGTCATACCCACAGCG